>NZ_WWSI01000001.1:0-910247 GCF_009875795.1 Coprococcus sp. BIOML-A2 | reverse complement strand
TTCCGCTGCAAGTGTCGGTTATAAAACTCCAACGCCTTGACAACAAAATCCGTTTCCTGCCCTCTGGGAACAGTCTTGGGAATGAGCTTGGTTATCCTCTCGTCACGGAAAGCAGGTTTTTCCTTCTGGTTGGGCTTTTCTTCCTCCATAATGGACTGGATAACCTCGGAAGTAAGCTTGCCGTCTTGGTTATACTTCTTCATTTTGATAGCCTGTGCCAATGACGGGGTAGCATCGTTGTACTCCATTGCTTCAAGCAGGGTGTATTGCTGTTCCTCGGTCAGATAAGAAACCTCAACCGCAGGACGAAAAGCAATCTGCCTTTCATCTACCATTTGCAGGATTTCGGGAACAAGCTCCGTTAGACGGATATACCTCTGAATTTGATTGCGGCTTTCTCCAACCTTTTCGGCAAGTTCAGCATCACTCCTCAACTTTGTCCCCATTGGGGACGAAGTTAAATCACTTCTTTCACCTTGTCGTTTCATAGCTTCCAACCGCATTTTATACGCAAAGGCTTTTTCACTTGGTAGAATAACGGAGCGTTGGAGATTACTTTCCACCATCACAATAATGGCTTCGTCACGGGTAAGCTCTTTAACCTCGCATTTCAGCGTTTCAAGCCCCGCAAGTTCACAAGCCTTTTTTCGCCTGTGACCGCTGATAAGCTCATACCGTCCGTCCTCTTTTAAGCGAACTGTCGCAGGGGTCATTACACCGTTTCGCTTGATACTCTCAACAAGTTGTTCCATATCTTCGTCCATCAAAACCTTGAACGGGTGGTCTGGAAACTCGTCAATCTCCGATATGGGAATATCCCGTATCTTGCTTAGCTTTGCTTCCTCACGGCTTTCGTCCGTCTGAAAAAGGTCATCGTATGCGGTCAGCTCGATTTTGGTTTCTCTGCTTCTCGCCAATCTCTGCCACCTCCTTTCCTAACTGCTCATAGGCTGCGGCAACCTTGCCGCTTTTGTCGTAAGCAAAAATACTTTTGCCTTCTGCGGTAGCTTCCACCGCACGGATAGAATGTGGTATCTCGGTATCAAATACCTTGATTTTCTTACCGTATGCACTTTTGACCGTTGCCGTAATTTCCTTAGAAATGTTGGTACGGGGTATTACCATAGTCATTAAGATACCGTCTATCCGCAGCTTGGGGTTGATTTGCCGCTTGACCATTGATACGGAGCGAAGTAAAAGCTCCAGACCTTTAGCCGAGAGATAGTGGGGCTGTGTAGGGATAATCACGCTGTCAGCCGCCGCCAGAGCATTGATGGTTATCATACCTAAGCTCGGCATACAATCAATAAGCACATAATCGTAATTCTTTTTAACCTCATTGACATAGGTTTTCAGCACACGCTCACGGCTCATTGCATTGATTAGCCTTACCTCAAAGCCCGACAGCTCAATGTTTGACGGAAGCAGGTCAACGCCCTCTCTGTGGTGGATAATACCCTGTGAAACATCAAGCGTTGTATCGTCTATGATGTTCTGCATCACAGTAGAGAGCGTTATGGGAATATCGTCTGGTCTGTTATAACCCAAAGCCATCGTGAGATTTGCCTGTGCATCGGCATCAATCAACAGGACTTTTTTACCCTGCTGCACCAGACTTACGCCCAGATTGACCGCTGTTGTTGTTTTTCCGACACCGCCTTTCTGGTTAGTCAGAGCAATCACTTTGCAATTTGACATAAATGCGTCCTCCTTTCGCATAGATTTAGCCACTTTGTCAAGGTGGCTATGTAAACAGTACCAGAGAACGCAAAAAAGCCGCCTACTCTTAAAATCAATAAGAATAAGCGGCTTTGTAATCTGCCTTAGACATATTCAATTTTCATTCTCTTGGTCGGTGCATTTGTGACCTTAAAAATAAGCTCGTCAATGCAATCCGTATATCTGTCTTGCTGAATAAGTTGATTTTTTAACTCTACAAGGCTATGTATCAAAAGTTTTCTTTCGTGGCTATCCAAATACAGATGATTAAATTTCTCTCTCATAAGCACACCTCCACTTCTTTAGCTTCATTATATTGGAAAGCAGGGGAAAGGACAAATCTGCGAAAAAGGACAAAAATAAGCGTACCACTATTTCTAATGATACGCCTATCCTCATTAAATCACTTCAAAATGCTTCAACGCATCCTTTATCGCTTCCACTTTCTCCACTGTCGGATGCTTCCTCGGCTGTTTCAATTCCTCTACCGCATTAGGAGCATCGTACATCGGCAAGCCTAAATCTCTCTTTACCTCTGCGATATATGCGGTATGTACTTTGAAGCCGTATTTAGCTTCTATGTACTCCTTTATCATTTTGTAGGTCACTCGTTCTTTGGGCTTATAGCTTTCCGCTCTTTTAGCAATATTATCAAGTGGAACTTTTCCCTCACCCTCGCCAAACTCAACTTTTACGTTGATATGTCCGTCTGGCTTTTTGTGGGAAAGCAGTACTACCGTCTCTACGTGAACAGTACCCGGAAACTGATCGACGGCACAAGCCTTGGTCACAAAATATCCATGCTCCTGCAAAGTCACCAGATCCCTTGCAAGCGATGTTGGCTTGCAGCTTATATACACAAGCTCCTTCACACCATAGTTGATGATCTTCAACAGGGCCTTCGGATTGATTCCGTCACGAGGTGGATCAAGCACTATGAAATCCGGTTTGTCCTCTATGTCATCTATTACCCTGAGTACATCTCCGGCGATGAACTCACAGTTGTCAAGGCCGTTAAGCTCCGCATTCACACGGGCGGCATCCACGGCTTCCTCAACTATCTCCACGCCGATGACCTTCTTTGCAACAGGCGCAAGAAGCTGGGCTATCGTTCCGGTTCCGCTGTAGAGGTCGAATATGACGGCATCCTTTGTATCACCCACATAAGAGCGCGCCTTGTCATAGAGTCTCTCCGCGCTCTTGGTATTTGTCTGGAAGAAAGAGAACGGTGATATCTTGAACTGAAGTCCAAGGACAGTCTCATATATATACTCTGTTCCGTAGAGCAGATTTGTCCTGTCGCTGATGACTGCATCCGCCATGGAGTCATTTTCCGTGTGGAGAATTCCCGCGATCTTGCCCTCAAGTGGCAGCTCCAGCAGCCCCTTCACGTATGCATCAAGGTCGAGAGCCGCCAGATTCTGGGTGGTTGTCACCAGATTCACCAGCAGATCGCCATTTGTCGCCGAACGTCTGATAACCAGATGGCGCAGAAGCCCCTCGTGCTGCATCTTTTTGTAATATGGGAGTCCCGCCTCCTTGCAGAACTGGACAGTATATTTCACTATCTTGTTCAGATCATCATTCACTATATAACAGTCATCCATCTGAACGATGTCGTATGTGCTGTTCTTCTTGTGAAGTCCAAGCGCCAGCGGGCCGTCCTTGTACTCATCGCCAAATGAGAACTCCATCTTGTTCCTGTATCCCTTTGTCACAGGAGATGCAATTATCCCCTGCCACTCATAAGGATGAGCCTCACCATCGATCACACCGTCAAGAAGCCCTTTGACAAGCTCCTCCTTCACCTTCAGCTGATTCTCATAGCTGAGCGTCTGGTAGCTGCAGCCACCGCACATTCCAAAATGCGAACAAACCGGCGAAGCATCCTCAAGTTCCGACTTCTCCAAAACCTCAAGGAGTCTGCCGTCGGCCTTGCCCTTCTTCAGCTTCGTTATGCGGCAGCTCACCTTCTGGCCTTTTATCGCACCCTTAACTGTTACTTTTCTGTCATCCATATGAAAGCTTCCCTTGTTCGGGAACTCATATGTGTCTATCACACCTTCAACTATATCGTGTTTCTTCATTCTATTTCCAATCCTTATTTATTTTTCTGGAACGGTCTGCCCTATCCCCACAGATCCTCAAAAAACTTCTTCCTCTTCTTCTCCTCCGGTATGGAACATCAGCCATTTAAAGCTGCCTTCGGCAGGGCTGATGCTACATGTCAAATTTTCTTCTAAAACTTGACACATTCGACTCTACCCTCGGCAGCTCATTCTGCGCAAAAAACGGCGTTCCGTGCTGGTCAAAATCAAGCAGCATATACGTTCCAATCCGGTTGTCTCTCGGCAGAGCCAGACTTCCCGGATTGACAATGTATGAATCCTTGTAGCACGTCAGGTCACGGCGGTGTGTATGTCCATACATCACGAAGTCATATCCCTCCAGATCTATGAGTTCCTCCAGATAGGAGATTCCGCTGTTCACACTGTACCTGTGTCCATGGGTTATAAATGCCTTCTTGTCTCCGATGTTGAACTCATCATATATCGGGAGCTCCGGGTTGTAATCGCAGTTGCCCCTCACCATGTGAATCTCACAGTCAAACAGGTCATGTATCAGCTTTTCATCTCCCTCAACATCTCCGAGATGTATCAGCATGTCCACGTCGCCAACTATATCGTGTATCTGTTTTAAGCAGCTACTCTTGCCATGAGTGTCACTTATTATCAGTACTTTCATCTATTCCTCCTAACGAGAATCCATCGATCCCACTGATCATTAACTGATTTATTCCTGATTCTCACTTACTCTCCCTGTGCGCTCTGATGACGTTCTTCATCAGTCTCAGTGCATTTCCCCTGTGACTGATCTTGTTCTTCTCCTCAGGATCAAGCTCCGCAGTGGTCTTGCCCAGCTCTGGAAGGTAAAATATAGGGTCATACCCGAAACCGTTCTCGCCGCGCTCCTCGTAGCCTATGATTCCCTCTATGGTTCCCCGCTCTGTGTACTCGCTTCCATCCGGGAACACTGCTGCTATAGCGCACACGAATCTTGCTGTCCTCTCAGGATCTGGAACCCCGGCCAGCTTGTCTATTATGTACTGGTTCTTGATGCGGTATGACGTGTCCTCACCAAGAAATCTTGCGCTGTATATTCCAGGCGCCTTGTCCATGTAATCGACCTCAAGTCCTGAGTCATCCGCAAGCACCAGGCATCCGCTCTCCTTGCTGATGGCTCTCGCCTTGATCAGAGCATTCTCCTCAAATGTCTGTCCGTCCTCCACTATGTCTATATCGATCCCAGCCTCCTTCATGGACTGTATCTCAAATCCGAGGTCAGCAAGTATCATGCGGACCTCCTTCATCTTTCCTTCATTTCCCGTTGCAAATATCAGCTTGTCCATAATAGTTCTCCTTTCCCACAGCTTACATACACTTCCTGTTTATTCTGTCTTATCCGTAAATGCCTTGAGGCAGACGTTACATTTTCTCTCTTTTTCCGCACTGTACCACTGATTTCCATACAGACTTATATAGCCTTCTCCATCGGAGATGTCAAAGCTGTCGGTCATGGAATCCGCATCATACTCTATGGCTATCGGGTATTTGCTGCCCGGCGTGGTTATATGTACTATGACCGCAAATTTCTTTTCATCCGGGAGCTTGACCACATCATCCAGGTTGACCGTGTAGTATCCTGCGTACTCCATCTCGCCTGACGCGACAAGCTTCTTATTTGCCAGATCGTCAGTGTCCTCAAAATTTGTAGCCACATATACTTCATATGTCGTCTTTGCATCAGTAGCATAGAATGACACAGCCTTGAGCTCCTCGCTCTTGCCTGCCGTGTAAACATTTGCAAAGTAGGCATCCTCCTGGTCAAATCCAAGGACTCCGACCCAGCCCAGCTTGTCCGACTGGTATATCTTATCGTAGTTGTCTGCACCCTCAAGTCTGGTGTACACAACACTGGTCTCGCAAATATGCGCATCATAGTAGGATATATAGAAATATCCATCCTCGCCAAATTCGGTTCCCCAACTGTTCTTACAGATAAAAGCACCATCTTTCTTCGGCGCCTTGTTAAAGTTGTTCTTGCTGTAATTGTCATCCCATCCTACTATTACCACATCGTGGTTGATTCCCTCTGAACCATCATAATAGTACGCATGAGTCTCCTCGTTGTAATACTCCGAGCTGCTGTCGGCATCTATCATATCGCTGTATATCGCAGTCTCCACACCGCCCTTGGTGTACACTGCCTCTTTCACAGCCTTCAGATTCTTGTCGTCAATTATCTCCGCCTCCTGCAAATGCTTCACGGCCTTAAGCTTGGAGTTCGTCTTGTCATCCCCGTACGGATCATCCTTCTCGAGAACCGGTCCCTTCCAGGATGCAAGATATGCAATACTCATCCTGTACTGGCCACCCTCAAACTGTTCAACGCCAAATCCGTTGTTCATGGTCATGTTATCCACAGAGAACTGCAGCTTTTCATCCGGCATAAGAGTTGTCTCAAGCGCAGCCAGCGACGCAAATGCCCAGCATGTTCCCGAGTCTCCCTGGTCTCTGACCTCTGTGACCCTGCCCTCTTTTCTCATGTCGTAGGCGGCCGGCAGCTTACTGTCCTCACCGACCTTCTGCAGGGATACACGGCCTGTGTCATAATTGTACTCACATGTATAGTCAAGCGTGTCCGCTATATACTCTATAGGGACAAATGTCTCGTCATCCTTCTTTATAGGCGCATCCGCGATCTTCACGTCCTTGCCGTCCAGCTCTGCATCCTGGGAATCAAGCACCAGTCTGGCGACTCCTTCATTCCTCTTGATCACGATACTGCCATTCACATACTCTATGTATGTACACTTCATCTTATCCTTGAGCATCTTCAGCGGCATCATAAGGTGAAGATTATTGCTTACATACGGCTTGTACTCGTCCTCTTCCACCTCACTGCCATTTACATACAGTGTGAGTCCCGCTTCATTGTAATCGCCCGCAAGCTTCTCAGACATGCCGGAAACTGCGTGTTGATCCTCCTCGTTCTTCTCCAGACGTCCCGACGGCTCCTTTGTTCCGTAATACGCCAGAGCACCTATGGCAAGGATCAGAATTATATATACAAATTTCTTCAAGCTTCTTCTCTCCTTCGTTTAGGCGGCTTCGGTCCCATAAACTGATAGAAATATGATTTTATCATTCCGTTGTATATCTTGCGGTTTCTGTCGGCCTTTCTGCCGATATACTTCTCCGCATCCGTATACGATGTGATGAGGAACATTGACCAGTCATCAAGATTCCTATAGCTCTCGCCGATGGTCCTGTACAGCTCAGGCAGAGCCTCCTTCTCCTCAAGTCTCTCTCCGTAAGGTGGATTTGTGATTATAAATCCATACTTCTTCGGATTTCTCAGATCCTTCACATCCCTCTGCTGAAAATGGATGTGCTGCTCCACTCCTGCTGCCCTGGCATTCTCCATGGCACACTTCACCATATCGCCATCCAGATCATATCCCTGTATGTTCATCTTCACATCGTGGTCTATGAGATCATGAGCCTCATCCACCGCATTGTACCATATCTTCTTGTCACAGATCTTGGACCACTCCTGGGCCGTGAACTCCCTGTCCATTCCCGGTGCGATGTGTGCGCCTATCATGGCAGCCTCTATCGGAAATGTTCCACTTCCGCAGAACGGATCTACAAGGACTCTGTCCCTGTGCCACGGCGTGAGCATGATCAGTGCGGACGCCAGCGTCTCCGATATAGGAGCCTTTCCAACCAGCTTTCTGTATCCCCTCTTGTGAAGTGACACACCTGACGTGTCAAGTGCTATGGTCACTATATCCTTGAATATAAATACTCTCACCGGATAGCTTGCGCCATCCTCCGTGAACCATGACACTCTGTATGTCTGCTTCAATCTCTCAACCATAGCCTTCTTGACTATGGACTGTATATCCGATGGACTGAAGAGTGCACTCTTGTTTGATGTCGCCTTGGACACCCAGAATTTTGCATCCCTTGTCAGATACTTCTCCCAGGCGATGGCCTTTGTTCCCTCGAACAGCTCGTCAAATGTGGCGGCCTTGAAGCTGCCACATTTGAGCATGATACGCTCGGCTGTCCTTATAAAAATATTTGCCCTTGCAATCGCACTCTCGTCTCCGGCAAATGTGATCCTTCCGTCCTCCACCTGGACTATCTCGTATCCAAGATCAAGTATTTCTTTTTTCAGTACCGACTCCAGTCCAAAATGACATGGAGCTATAAGTTCTACTCTACTCATTTCCTGCCCTTTCTGTGGGTTGTATATTTGTTCTATCGCTGTCTTGTGAGCGGGCCTCTGTACTGCGCCAGGCCTCCCACCGTGTTGATAACTCTGTATCCATCCTCGCTCATGATGAGCGCAGCCTTCATGCTGCTCACCCCATGAGCACAGTATACCAGCAGATATTTGCTTTTGGGAAGAGTATACTCCCCCGCTTCTATCAACTCAAATGGAATATTTACCGCCATGGGGATGTGTCCCTCCAGAAATTCATCGCGATCCCTGACATCCACTATTATGCCGCCCCTTGCAACAGCTTCACGTATGATGTTGCGTATGGGAATACTTGTGAATCCCATTTCTCCACCTCCTTCATACCGACAGAAAAACCTCTTCTGTTATATGATATGAAGGAAATGTCTCATCGACACAATAAAAACGAAGATCCCGGCAGGCGAAAAGCCAATTCCGTCTGTCGGGACCTTATAATTACTTCTTAAGCTGTGCAAGACGCTCGGCAACCTGCTCAGACATCTCAGTGTACTTGGCAAGCTTTGCCTTCTCCTCCTCAACCTTTGCGGCTGGGGCCTTGTCAACGAACTTTGGATTTGCAAGCATTCCTGATGCACGCTTGATCTCTCCGGCAAGCTTAGCAGCCTCCTTCTCAAGTCGCTCGATCTCCTTGTCGATATCCACAAGCTCCTCAAGAGGAATGTATACAGCGGCATCGTGGATCAGTGTTGATACTGCATTCTCATCGATTCCTGTCTTGTCCTCCTGAACGTGTACCTCGCTGGCATAACCCAGTGTGGCAAAGAAGCTCTTTGATGACTCAAATATATGTCTCACGTCCTCCTTTGCAGATACGACATATACCTTTGCCTTTCTGCTAGGTGGTACGTTCATTCCTGTACGAAGGTTTCTGATGGCACGGACTGCTGCCTTGATAGTGTCAACAGCGGCCTCGTCAGCCTCAAAGTTCCACTCGTCTGTGTACTCAGGCCACTTGGAGATCATGATCGACTCCTCCTCGTCCTGAATGTTGCAGAAGATCTCCTCTGTGATGAATGGCATGTATGGATGAAGAAGCTTAAGTGCCTGGATCAGAACTGTCTTAAGTGTCCAGAGTGCTGCTGCCTTTGTCTCATCCTCATCGTTGTAGAGACGAGGCTTAACCATCTCGATATACCAGTCACAGAACTCCTCCCAAATGAAGTCGTATACCTTGGATACAGCGATACCAAGCTCGAACTTCTCCATGTTGTCTGTCATCTCTTTTGCAAGTGTGTTGACCTTGGACAGGATCCAGCGGTCAGCTATTGTCAGGTCTGACAGCTTCACATTTGTGAAATCTGCCTTCTCCATGTTCATCATGATGAAACGTGTTGCGTTCCAGATCTTATTTGCAAAGTTTCTGGAATTCTCAACTCTCTCCCAGTAGAAACGCATGTCGTTTCCAGGAGCATTTCCTGTTATAAGTGTCAGACGAAGGGCGTCTGCACCGTACTTATCTATAACCTCAAGCGGGTCAATACCATTTCCAAGTGACTTACTCATCTTACGTCCCTGGTCGTCTCTTACAAGTCCGTGGATCAGCACATGCTTGAACGGGCTCTTGCCTGTCTGCTCAAGTGCTGAGAATACCATACGGATTACCCAGAAGAATATGATGTCGTATCCGGTTACAAGCACGCTTGTAGGATAGAAGTATTCATACTCAGGTGTCTTATCCGGCCAGCCAAGTGTTGAAAATGGCCACAGTGCAGATGAGAACCATGTATCGAGCGTATCCTCATCCTGTGTGAGATGTGTGCATCCGCACTTTGGACATACTGTAGGTGTCTCACGGCTGACGATGGTCTCGCCGCACTCGTCACAGTACCATGCAGGGATTCTGTGTCCCCACCAGAGCTGTCTTGATATACACCAGTCACGGATATTCTCAAGCCAGTGGATGTATGTCTTGTCGAACTGCTCAGGCACAAATGAGAGCTCATCGGTCTTGATGATGTCAAGTGCTGCCTGTCCCATCTCCTTCATGCGGACGAACCACTGAGGCTTGATCATAGGCTCTACAGTTGTCTTACATCTGTCATGTGTTCCTACGTTGTGGCTGTGTGGAACTACCTTTACGAGAAGTCCCAGTGCGTCAAGGTCTGCCACCATCTGCTTTCTTGCCTCGTAGCGGTCCATGCCTGCATACTTGCCTCCGAGCTCATTTATGGTTGCATCATCGTTCAGTATATTTATCTCCTCAAGATTGTGACGCTTTCCAACCTCGAAGTCGTTAGGGTCATGTGCAGGTGTGATCTTTACACATCCTGTTCCAAACTCCTTGTCAACATATGGATCTGCGATAACCGGGATCTGTCTGTCTGTAAGTGGCAGCTCCAGCATCTTTCCTACTATATCTGTGTATCTCTCATCGTCAGGATTTACTGCAACGGCTGTATCTCCGAGAAGTGTCTCCGGTCTTGTGGTTGCTATCTCCACAAATCTTCCAGGCTCTCCAACTACAGGATAGTTGATATGCCAGAAGAATCCGTCCTGCTCCTCATGTATAACCTCAGCATCTGATATGGAAGTCTTACATACAGGACACCAGTTGATGATCCTTGAGCCCTTGTAGATGTAGCCCTTCTCGTACAGTCTTACAAATACTTCCTTGACTGCCTTGGAACATCCCTCGTCCATGGTGAATCTCTCTCTGTCCCAGTCAGCGGATGAACCCATCTTCTTGAGCTGGCTCACGATACGGTTGCCGTACTCTTCCTTCCATGCCCATGCATGCTTTAAGAACTCCTCACGGCCGATCTCTTTCTTATCTATTCCCTGCTCCTTCAGCTTCTCTGTAACCTTAACCTCGGTTGCGATGGCTGCGTGGTCTGTACCAGGCTGCCACAGTGCTGAGTAGCCCTGCATTCTCTTGAATCTGATAAGTATATCCTGCATTGTATTGTCCAAGGCATGTCCCATGTGGAGCTGTCCTGTTACATTTGGAGGTGGCATTACGATCGTAAATGGCTTCTTGCTCCTGTCAACCTCTGCGTGGAAATACTTCTTCTCCTCCCACTTTCTGTAGAGTCTGTCCTCTATCTGGGAAGGATCATATGTCTTCTCTAACTCTTTCATCTCATTCTTCCTTTCTATTCTTCCTGATCTCTTACATGTTGATATATACTTTTACAAAATTTTTCACAAAAAAACCCGCTCTCCGGACATTCTGTCAGAAGGGCGAGTAAATATTCGCGTTACCACCTTGTTTTGTATCTCATCTTATCCTATAACGGGAACGCCCCGGCATGGCCTATCCTTATCATGATCTTTCAGCCATGCAGCTCAGAAGCTACCTTCACAAGTCTCTGTCAGGAACGGTCTCACAGCCCACGAACCATTCTCTCTGTCTGACTCCACATGCTACTCCTCTTCGTCACAGCATTTGCATATATCTTCTTTATTCATTGTGATAGTACAACATAGGCTGGCTGTACGTCAAGCACAAAGTCATCCTATCTGGTTTCTGAACTGATCCTTGAGTGCACTCAGGATGGAATTCATACGCCTGTCATAGTCCTCTATGTCGCCGTGCATTCTGTTGTACACAGCCTTCTGGACTTTGTTGTATATGGACATCTCATGTACATCCTCCTTTGAATCAGCGATCTCGTTCATCAGATCGTCCAGGAATCCGGCCGGCATACCGCGCTTTCTTATCTCCCTCTGGAGTGTCGCCGTGTCCACCGTCACCGCCATTACACAGAAGTATTCTATCAATGACTCATTGTTCTTATTCAGCGCAAATGCTCTGATGAAAGCATCCTTTGCCTCCTCAAGCTGAAGATTGCCCGCCAGCGCAACGCCTTTGTTGTGATATATATTTCCAAGGAACTCATCGTACTCACCATGTGACTCCTTGTACTCTATGATGTCATCGTATATGGCGTCAGCCTTGATGTAATGCTTGTACATCATGTAGCTGTCAGCTCTCTTCTTGTCCAGCTCATACGGCTTGAGAGTCCTGATCCTCTTGCACTCGTCCATGAATTCCTTCACTTCATCCTTGCTGTAGAACTCACCAAATGTAAGTATCTCCACCATGATATCCTGGATATACGCATTCTTGGCATTGAGCGCGTCTATCTTGTCTGCAAGATCCTCCATGTCTATGGCCGTTCTCAGCCAGTTGCTGAGTCTGTCCGCAAGGTCGTCTTTACCTATGAGCACCATATTGTTGAATATGTAGTAGCACAGCTCCTCATATGAATATATGGTTATCTTCGTATTGAGGAATGTGTACGGATTGTCCGCTGTCTTTGTCTTACAAATAATAATTCCACTCATATGTGTATCACTCTCCCGGATCAAAATGCTGTCCTCTGAGGTATGACGGGATGCTGAACGCACTCTGCTCATACTCATCGGAATCTTCGTCATCCAGATCCTCTTCATCTATGGTTTCTTCATCGTCCGGCTCTGACTCGTCGATCTCAATCTCGCTGTCATCTGCATCGTCTGTAATGTCATCTGATTCTGATTCGTCATCATCTACCTCATATGCAGCATCCACTGATTCCGTTTCGTCATCATCTACCTCATATGCAGCATCCACTGATTCCGTTTCGTCATCATCAATTTCATCTGAAATGTTCTCAGGATCAGAGACCGCATCATCTTCTAACTCTTCAGCCTCCGTCATATCCCCCGCATCGTCGTCAATCTCTTCCACAACATCCTCTGCTTCCGTTCCGAAATCATCCGGCTCTTCCACAGTCTCCGGCTCCACAGGTGACGCTGTTCCGTAATATACCACAGGCTCTTCATGTACCTCCGGCTCGGCTTCCACCGTCTTTGCATTACCATGCTCCACCGCCGGATCTTCGCCTCTCAGTTCCTCGGTGTCACCCATGCGTATCCTGAGCTCCTCTTCCCTTCGCGCCGCCTCAAGCTTCTCCGCATGCTTTCTCCTGATGGCTCCTATGTCAAATTCTTTTCTGTATATCTTATTTGTGGTAGGATACAAACTTCCAAATCCAAGATCACGGATGACTATCGCGCCCTTATCCGCACCATAATACTCCACGGATATCGACAGCTTTGTCGTCTTCTTTGGTCTCGCCGGAAGTCCGTATATCTCCACAGTCTCCCGCCATTCTTCCTCAGTCAGTATATCCTGGTATACGATCTGTATCCTTCTTGTGTTGTCGAGGAATACCTCTATGCTTCCGCGGGTGTTGAACCACTCAAGCCCGCCGTATGCTATCGGCCAGAACGTCTTCTTCTCATCCATGAGATTTATTCCGATATTTGTCTTGACCGTCTGCTCCGTATCTATAAAATATCTGCTGAGCGCCTCCGTGTACACACCGCCAAGCGATCTGTAACATGCACCCTTTGTATATATATTCTGTCCAACAAATACCCTTCTGCCCTGACACAGAACCGCCGCCGACTGCTTCATCCAGTTGTCAGCAAATCCTATTCCCGTGAGGAATACAGAGGATATAAACACCTGTGACATACATTCCTTAACTATATCCGCAAATGCCTCATCCATATCCTCATGGTATTTTCCAAATCTTTTCATGTTCATCCTGTCATGGAAGTTCACATGCTCAACGGTCACTATCAAAGGATATTTCCTTGTCATATCTATCCTGTAAAAATCCAGCCCGCTCCTGCCGAAATCAAACAGTCCCACGCTGTTATTCCTGAGCGGCTCAGGCTGTGCAAATATATAGCACAGGCCACTGTCCAGATGGCTCACTATATTAAACTGGTCATGGGTCAGACGGAGTGCCGACTTAAGTCCTCTGACTGCAGCTATGATGCGCGGATCTGTGTCAGCCACTGTGACTGTCAGTTTCTTTATCACAAAACCCTCAAACTGCTCGGTAAACTGTCTTATATGCAGTATCATCATCTTCACAAGAAGATCTCCCGCCTTATAATTACGCCCCGCAACTTCTATATTCTCATTTCTCAGGGTACGCTCATACACCTGATCCACAACCGTTCCATTTTCCTCGAACCTGCAGGCTGAAGCCTTCGCCCCTGCACACCAGCCCGCCAGATCTATGAACTTGTAAGCTTCACTCTGTCCGTCATCCGACTTTTTGTTGTACGCGCTGTAGAACATGATGTTAGGGAGCATATATGTATCCCTCGCCTCCTTGTGGTACACCGATTCCGGCTCCCGCGTGTCAACATTATAATAACTAAGCTGTGTATATTCCGGGCCAAGATCCAGACCCAGATATAACTGTGTGTCAGACATAAATTATGCCCCTCCTTGTGAAAAATCAAAAAGTTAAAGCAACATCAAATTGGCGTCGAAGAAATGGCTGTTGTACAGATATGTGTCCATTGCCTGTATGAGCTCATGGTCATTTCTTGTCTCCTGGCTAACCAGCATGCTATTGATAAGTTCAAAGCTGCTGCTTCCATCCTTATGGAATGTCTCATTTTTGAGTATGTCGCTCTCAACCACGACTGAAGTTCCAACCACTCCATCGATGGAGTAGACAAGCGACTCTCCGTGGAATACGACAACTTCCTTAACATACACTCCCGGAATTATCTCATTCATCCTCTCGGATTTGTAGTTTGCCATACTGCTGCTCTCCTGTCCAAAGCTGTAGCTGACCCATACCTGCTTTCCGCTTTCACCCTTGAATATGACATATGTCTTGAATCTCATATCCCCTGGCAGCTTTACGATCGACTCAAATTTTCTGAAGAACGGAAGTATCTTGCTGTATTCTATAAACTGTTTTACATTTGCCTTGATCCATTCCTGCTGCTCCTCAGTGTATCGTCCACTTCGGTTGCTAAAATAATACAGCAGGCTCATTCTGGATATCTCGTCCTTTATATTGCCCTTGGCGATCTCCTTGTACAGATCCTCCATTATATATGAAGGGATCTTCTGATCCTTTATAAAATACTGGTGCGCGCAATATCTGAGGAAAGCTTTCACCACCATGCCTCGGCTGCGGCCGCGATAGTACACCTCAAATATATCGTATATGGACTCTATATATCCGTCCGCGAACATCATCTGTGCGAGTATGTTCTCAGACAGCATATCAATATTTCTGTAATTTGAATTGACCGACTTGAAGAGATTTGCCATCTCCTCGAGTGATCCGTTGTAATTATTGATGAGATATGACAGTATCTTCTGTCCGGCGTACCCTCTCCTGTATATATACACGCATATGGATATGAGCAGCCTGCTCTCATCGTATCTCTTGTCATCGATTCCAAACTCGGCTATCTTGATCAGCTCATCTATATCCACATCCACATAGCCAAATCTGTACATTCCCTCAAATGCATTCTCATACATATCCAGAGCTATATAATATGTATTTATCCTGGAAGCATATGAAGGATCCACGTAATCCAGATCTATCTTGGACAAATATTTTCCGAGAATGTCCGCATCGAAATTCTCATGATAATACTCAACCATATGGGTAAGCGCTTCCTGTCTCACCCTGTAGCTCACCTCAGGGCAGAGTGCGATATCTCTGGCAAGATTTATCTCCTTTGCATCCCTGTGTGTAAATATATCTATATCGTTGTAGAGGAACAACAGGTATCTGTAATCCCTTGGACTGTACTCGTGACAAATGTCCAGATAGCTCCTCTCGTCTACGATTCTCTCCATTCTGTACTGTACGGTGCTCACATATCTGCCGCCGTTGTCATCCAGAAGTGTGACTATGGCAGACGGCGATATTATCTCTACATATGCCTCACCATTAACCACCGGAACCTTGACCTCTCCGCCAAGCTCACTGTGGGATACCAGTATGTGTGTTATATTCTCATTATCACACACGAACTTTCTCTTGAATATTATGTTGATGAGCTTTGTGGCAAATTCCGGTTTCACCGTATCAGGATCAAGGAATTCATCGTATATGACTGTCAGGTCATCGCTCACATTTCCCTGAAGTATCATCTTCTCCATGAAACGCTCAATGGCAGGGACAAAATCCCTGTACACCGACTTCTGGTTCTCCTTGTTCATGATGACATTTGCATATATATATGCCAGCTCCTCGTCCGTCAAAACGTTCTTGTAACTGAAATATCTGAGTATAGCCTCCGGTATCTCATCGTAGTGGTTTTTGTCCATGCTCCTGATAAAGCATTCATTCAGGCCAACATACTTGAGATCCTTGTCCGATGCGTCACTGTAATATCTGTGATAACACGGATCGTACATCTTATTCTTGATCAGTATTCCACAAATGGCATCCAGAGTCGTCCTGTCATGCCTCATATCGTATATCTGCTCAAGCATCTTAAATGCCTGCTCGTCAAAATCCTTCTGTCTCGAAGCAGTCTTGACAAACTCCACGATGACATCCTCTGAAACAAATTCATTTCTCATGCCCCATCTGAGGGCTGCGATCTCAAGCGGTGCGATCTTCTTCATCATGAGAGGCTGCTTGTTGAACATGTCGCATATCTCAAAGTATATTACCGGACTGTTTACACCTGAGTTAAACAGCTTCTGTATATCCTCGTAGAGAACCCATTTGTCCTCTGTATAATTCACATCCACAAATAACAGTATCCAGAAATAGAACAGCCTGTTCTTGTCATTTGCCTCAAATCTTTCTCTGACCATGGCAGCAGTTCTGTCTATGATGAACTTCTCCCTGCGCAGAAGCGACTTCAGGTAACTGAGATAACACTTCTCCATGTCCTCCATGCTTGTGAAATTGGCATCCGCATCTATTCTCAGAAATTCCTGCTCGACAAATTCCGTGTGTCCCTCCAGGATCTGCATATGGAGCAGTCCCAGCCTGTACATGCCATACTCCGGTCTGTATTTTATAAGGGTGTTCAGGGCATCTCTGGTCTCCGCTATGTACTTCTTCAGATCGATCTTGTCCGTTCTGAAGTCAATATATGCACGGATCAGAGTCTCCTCCGCCCTCTTGATGGTGAATCTCGTCTGCCTGCTCTTTGGAGTCATCTTGATGACCTCAGGCTTTCTGATGCTCACCTGTATTCTCATATTCTGATAAGTGTTCCATATATAAATGTAACCCGATGACTCCCCGTCGTGGATCTTCTGCGGATCTATGAGGAAACTGAGGTCAAATGTGTTGCCATCGAAGCTGTTCCACTTCAGCACGCTGGTCTCCGGTATGAGGAAATCGCAGTCCGATGCTATCTTGGTATTCGTGTAACCCCAGGTGTTCTTGGTGATCGTAACCGATGCCCTGACCAATTCGGATGGCATCTCAACCAGCAGATCGTTCTGAGCCACGGACAGTGTGAGTGCCCTCTTCTTGTGTGTATACACAAGGAATTCCTCCATGGCCTGTCCTATGGACAGTGACATTCCCAGTGTGTCATACACCCTCTGAAGCTTTTCATCCCTGCCTATAAAAGTGCGTACAAAATCCTCGCTTCCGAATATCCTTATGGCATCCTCCCAGTTCTCCTCTGCATATGCTGCAAACTGGAACAGATCCTCGAGCTTCTTACCCTCGACCTGAATATATGGAGCGACTATAGCTATATGATAAGGGATGATAAACTCTCCCCCATCAGTGATTATATTTATATGACCCTTGAAGGATTTGCCTTGCTCGATTCCTCGGGCGTCAAATGAATAGCTGACTCTGTTCTTCCTGCCCACAAATGTGTGACTCTTGAAATCCAGTATATAGCGGCTGTCGTATACCATCAGTTTCACTGCACAACTGTTTGAAGAATCCACTGTAAACTCTCCATCATACACAGTTCCCGCCTCGATATTCAATTCTATCTTGCTGACTGATATGGCTACCGCTGGTCTGTCAACCTTAAACTCACCACGAGCATACTGTTCAACTATTCCCTTCATCGTCTGGTCTCCTGTATCTATTTCTATTGTATTTTTGTCAAAAATCACTCATAGTGGTTGTATTTGAAGCTTCCAATCGGTATAATTGACAAAAAGACATATATTCAGATTATAACAAAATATTGTCTCTTTTTAAACAATATATACAGAAAAATAACTTAAAACAACTGAAAAAGGGGTTTTTTTATGAAAAATGGGGTTATCAATCTAAAAACAGAGAATCTCCTCAGTCAGGTCGAAACTGTTCGTGCAGATCTTAACATGAATCCACTGGGAGTTCCCGAATCTGTTACTAAAGCTATTGCGGACAACATGAGTCAGTTATCAGTATACCCTGATCACACCACAAAGAAATTAAAGGAGGCCATATCCGCATACTCCGGAGCAAAGACAGACGACATAATCGTCGGCGGTAGCTCCTATGAATTTGTCAAGATACTGTGCGAATTTACCTCGCCTAAGAAAGCTATCCTGATAACACCTGGAGCACAGAATTACGAAAAGCTGCTCTCTATGAACGGCTGTGAGATAATCTACTACTCCACACCTGAGGAGGAGGATTTCACCCTCGATATCGCAGATTTTATATCGAAGTTGTCAGAGGACATCGATATTATATTTATATCGAATCCTAATGGTACAACATCACAGATAATCGATGCAGAGTCTTTGGAATTTATAGCCAAGATATGCGATGGCAATAACATAACCATGGTCGTTGACGAGGAATACATGGATTTTGTTGATGATCTGGAGAGTAATTCTGCCATTCCTCTCACATCGGAATACGAGAATGTTATCGTGCTGCGAAACACAACGAAATTTTTTTCAGTTCCCGGACTCAGGCTGGCATATATGATCACACCGAATCCTGTTCTCAAGAAAACACTTGAGATCACCGGACTGCCATTTGCGATAGGCAAGCTTGTGGAGGCCGCCGGGGTTGCCATGTTCACCGACGAAAAATACATTGCCGAATCAAGAGAGCTCATCAGAACCGAGCGCAACCTTGTGTACTCGGCACTGTCCACCCACAAGTCGATCAAGCTGTACAAACCGGCCGCCAACTTCATACTGATCCGTATCCTGAGGGATGCTATTTCCGCGGGTGATGTGGTGGATTACTGCATGCCAAAGGGTCTTTATATACGAAGCTGTGCTGATATAGGCGGACTTGACAACAAATACATAAGATTCTGTTTTATGAATCCAAAACAGGATGACCTGCTGGTCAACACCGTGCTGGAAATAGTCTAGGAAATTACTGTTTTATTTACAGACAACATAATAATAGAAAAGGAGAATTTAAACTATGGAAAACATGACAACCAAGATCACATCGTCTTATAACAATGCACTGGACATCAAAGTAGTTGACGGACATTTTGCAACTAACCATTCCCACATCAACAGATACATCGATATGACAACCATCAAAAGCAGAAGAAAGATGGCTCTCGCTGCTGCCAAATCCATGGCTACAGAGTATGTTGCAACAACGATCGTTGACACCATCGTCTGCATGGACGGAACAGAGGTTATCGGTGCTTACCTTGCAAATGCCCTCACAGAGAACGGTATCGTGTCCATGAACCAGCACCAGACCATATACATCATGACACCTGAGGTTCATTCTTCAGGCCAGCTCATATTCCGTGATAACCTTCAGCCAATGATCAAGAACAAGAACGTTCTCCTTCTCCTTGCATCGGCAACCACCGGCAAGACAATCAAGCAGAGCATCGAATGTATTGAATACTACGGTGGAAGCATCTCAGGAATATCAGCTATCTTCTCAGCTACAGACGAGGTTGCGGGCCACGAGGTTCACTCTCTGTTCAGCAAGAAGGATATCGACGACTATGCTTCTTATTCCGTTGACGAGTGCCCTATGTGTAAGGCCGGCAAGAAGATAGAAGCCATTGTCAACAGCTATGGTTATTCGATGCTGTAATACCACAGAAACAACGCAGCCTTTCCCTCGCCGCTCACATAAACTAAAACGGCTGCCTCGATGGCATATGGCCTTTCTTACCGAAAACCACATACCATCAAGGCAGCCGTTTATTTTATATTATTCTATTTTCCAAGATAAAATTTCTTTGACCTTTTATGATATACGATCACTCCGGCCAGTGCACCGATCACCGCTGCCACAATAAACCATGCCCATGTCGGCACATCTTTGATATTGTAGCATCTGATGTTGATCCACATCTGGTTGATATCCTTGGTGGCATCCTCATCGAAATACTCCATGACCGCACTTCTCTCTATGGCGTCCTGTGACGGATACTGAGCCCCAAGCTGTCTGTTGACCTGTTCCGCAGGAGCTCTGAGAACGTAGTCAGGATCTGAGTTGTCCCCTGTGAAGAAATATCCAAGTGGATAATCAACAACATCCTCCTCGTCATCCTCTGCACCATAAGTGTAATCCAGATAAGAATATACCGTATCGTCATCCCCACCTGCTATGACTGAGGTATAACCAATGTAATACATGTTGCGGACTGCATTGTCAGGTCTTGACACAAAGTTGATAAACGCCTCGGCCGCCTGCTTTCTGTCAGCGTCACCGTCTATTCCATTTTTCAGCATGACCCATCCGTCAAAGTACAGATTTGTGCACTCCTCAGGGACCGCAAAGTCAAGCTTCACACCATCCTCCTCAGCCTGATCCATGGCATAAACTGCATCTCCTGACCACTGGTAATTCGCAACAACCTTTCCTGTTATCATGTCTGCCTTACCGCTGTCAGTCTCAAATGAATACACATTATCCTTTATGTCCTGAAGAAGATCCTGTGACTTTGCTATAGTCTCAGGACTGACATCGTTCATGATATCCTTGAGCTGCTCTGAGTAATCATCCTGAGCCCTGAATTCAGTGTCCATCAGCTTGTCCCTCTGCAGTGCTCCGACTGCGGCAAAGTAGGAATCTCTGACATTGTCTTTTATGGTGATCTGTTTTGCAAACTTAGGGTTGTTGAGGACTGTCCATGTTCCCGCCTCGTCAGCGGTCATCTTCTCCGGATTGTACAGAATTCCCGTAATTCCAAACATGAAGCCAGCTGCATATTTGCTCCAAGTCTCTCCATTTATCTCATGCGTCTCAAATGTATCTCTGATGTATGGCGACACACCATTTATATAATAATTCTTGTCGTTGTTCTCATCGAAAAAGTCATCGGACAAAGGCTCAAGCTTGTTCTCAGACATAAGCTTCATGATCATGTACTCCGAAGGACATACAAGATCATACACATCGCCGAGAGTCAGCATATTATAGAGATCCTCATTGGTGCCGAAGCACGAATACTGAACATTCACCTTCACACCATAATTCTCGTAATACCAGTTCTCGAAATCCTCCACCATGGAATTCTCACCAAATATAGTTGTTCCATTGTCCAGTTCCAGGGCTTCGTCTTCATCCCAACCACCCTCGTCAATGTACTCTTCCCAGCTGCACACCCTGAGAGTGACCTCTTTTTCAGTAGCAGATGCGCCGTCACTCTTGACAGAAGCAGCATCTCCTGTATCCTCCGCTGCCATTACCGGCAGCATCTGTCCGGCAAGCAATGAAACAGCCATGACTGCTGCCGCCAGCTTTCTGGAAATCGAACGTCCAAAACATCTATGTCTTATCATCGCTCCACCTCTTTCTTTCTTCCGGCCACATTCATAGCCACAACGATTATGACAACCAGTGCAAATATGACTGTTGAGAGCGCCCACAGGGCTGTCTTAACTTCCGTCTGTGAACCTTTTGTCGCATTTACAACGTAAGTACTTATGGTGTCAAATGTCGCAGGCTTGGTGTATGTCGCGATGAAGTAATCATCCAGTGACAGTGTAACAGCCAGCGCAAATCCCGAAATAATACCCGGAAGTATCTGAGGTATCACTACCTTTGTGAGTCCCTGGAAAGGTGTAGCTCCCAGATCTAACGCAGCCTCATACAGACTGCTGTCCATCTGCTTGAGCTTTGGCACCACTGACAGATATACGAAAGGTGCCGACAAAACCACATGGCCGATGACAAGTGGAACATAGCTGTCCTTGCTCATGCCAAATGCAACTATGAGCAGTATACATATAGAGAAACCTGTCACAACATCTGCATTTACAACAGGCACCTCATTCATGGCATTTATCGATGCTGAAGCCCATTTTTTTGAATAAAAAGCACCTATGGCACCGAGTGTTCCGAGTATGGTTGCTATCAGTGCTGAACCTGCGGCCAGAAACACAGTTCCAACGATCATTGACCTCAGCTCGTCCTTGGTGAACAAAGTCACATAATTGTGAAGCGACCATCCGTGAATGCTTCCGATATTTGCCGATGTTGTAAAGCTGTAAACAGCCAGTATCAATATAGGCATATATATGAGAAGAAGCATAATGCATATAAATATAATCTTAGACCATTTCTTCATTATAACAACGCACCTCCTCTGCTTCCGCCGTCGTCATCCGTGTACTTGTTTGTCACAAGTGTGAATACAAGTATTATCACAAGAAGGACGAGTGCTATCATGGAACCGCCGTTCCAGTTGTATGCTGAGAAGTAGCTTCCTATCAGACTACCCATGATGTATGTGCTGTTGTAAAGCATGTCAAGCACAACATAGTTAGTCATAGATGGCAAAAATACCATAACTATTCCGCTGACGATTCCCGGAACGGTGAGCGGAAGTGTAACCTTGACAAATGTCTGGAAGCTATTTGCCCCAAGATCCACAGCGGCCTCCATAAGGCTGCCGTCAAGCTTCAATATGGTTGTGTATATAGGAAGTATCATAAATGGCAGAAAATCATATGTCATTCCTATAACCGAATTGAGAAACGGGTGGAATGCCAGATTGCCCTCTATAACCGTGAGTACCTCCTTGAGTGCTGTGATCCTCAGTGTGAAGTTGATCCACATCGGGAGCACGAACATCATGACAATTACCGATTTCCTTTTCATCTCACTTCTCGCAAGTATATATGCGATCGGATATGCCAGCAGCAGACACACCAGAGTAGTCACTATGGCAAGCAAAAAGCTGTATGCCAGAGTACCTATGGTGTTCGGGCTGGTAAAGAATCCCGTCAGATTGTCAAATGTAAACCTGCCCTCGCCGTTGGTGAAGGCATAATAAATAATTACAAACAGTGGTGCAACTACAAAGCATATGAGAAATAATGCGTATGGGATGCCCAGCTGTTTTCTTGAAAAACGTAAGCCGTTCATGTTCATCCCTCCATCTATTTCTTAAGTGAAAACTTCATCTTATCCTCTGGAATTATCAGGCTGACTCTGTCCTCCATGTTCCACAGGTACTCGTCATCCACGATAAAGTCCTCCTCATTGTCAGTTCTCACCACATAGCTGTAGTGGTCTCCCTTATATATAAGATTGATGATATGTCCGCAGATTATACCAGCTTCCTCGTCATCACTCATGTCGATATCCTCTGGAAGTATAGATACTATTACCTTGATCTTCTCACGGTCTATCGTCTCACCATTTGCATCCACCAGCACGCCATCCTTCATGGCTGAACCCGGAACGATCTCCGTGAGATCGCATGATACCTTACCGTCAAATACGCCGAGGGCATAATTTCTATTGACTGAGCTCTCAATCTTGTTGATTGCAGTCTCCGATATCATGATGTGTATTCCATCAGGTTCAACATTGAGGCCAACCTTGTCTCCAACCTTAGCGGACTTTGTGGTCTGAATAACTATCTCATTCCTTCCGGACTCAACGGTGATCTCATAGTGTACACCCTTGAACACAACAGATGTCACAACTCCCTTTACAGCGCCCTGTTCAGGTGTAGTGATCATCACATCCTCCGGTCTTACTACGGCGTCCACCTTTGTTCCAATCTCCACGTCATCCAGACAGACAAATTCTGCACCACAGAATCTTACCTTTAACTTGCCCGTCATAATTCCGTTGAAGATGTTACTCTCGCCTATGAAATCCGCAACAAATGCATTCTTTGGCTCATTATATATATCTTCAGGAGTTCCTATCTGCTGTATCTCACCCTCGCTCATGACAACTATCTTGTCTGACATGGTGAGTGCTTCCTCCTGGTCATGTGTTACATAGATAAAAGTGATTCCCAGCCTGTCATGCATTCCCTTGAGCTCTATCTGCATCTCTTTTCTCATCTTGAGATCCAGTGCGCCAAGAGGCTCATCCAGAAGAAGTATCTCCGGCTCATTGACAAGAGCTCTCGCTATAGCTATTCTCTGCTGCTGTCCACCCGAAAGCGTGGCGACTTTTCTGTCCTCAAAGCCCTCAAGGTCAACCATCTCAAGGACCTTCTTGACCTTCTTCACGATCTCTGCCTTAGGAAGCTTCTTGAGCTTGAGGCCAAATGCTATGTTGTCAAAGATATTCAGATGTGGGAACAGCGCATACCTCTGAAAGACCGTGTTGATAGGTCTCTTATTTGGTGGAAGCTTGCTGATATCCTGTCCATTCAGTAATATCTCTCCTGAAGTAGGAATCTCGAATCCTGCTATCATTCTAAGTGTCGTGGTTTTTCCGCAGCCTGAAGGGCCTAAGAACGTGACGAACTCGCCTCTCTTCACTTCGAGGTTAAAACCGTCAACTGCTGTGAATCCATTGTCATAGGTCTTGACAATGTTTTTCAATTCAATGATATTGTTGGAATTATTGTTGTTTTTTTCCATTTATTTCCTCCTTAAGTATCGTGACATACTCCGTCACTTACTTACAGTGCCCCAACAAAGCGCATTTGTCATCTGCCATTCCAAATGGACGACAAGAGCGACCGCCCCGCCGTCAGCGGACAACAAATCCACGCTCCATGTATCACTGCTGTATATCTCACCAGCCCGGGGAGCAAATAACGAAAAGCCTATCTGATAGCTCTCCTCGCATGAGCACAACTTTATCTTGCCCTCATACTGTCGGGGAATCAAAAACATGTTAAGAAAAAACCCCTTTATGATACCGGGTGATGGCATGGATCACGGTTAGTAGCCCTATCCACCTGCCTCTCCATGTCGAGATACATTTTAAGGCACGATATCCAGGGTAAAATAGCTAACAGACTTCCTATTTTTCCCAAAATCCATGAAGATCATTCTGCATTTTATGCAGAAAAATCGACCCTGTCTCCAAACATTCCGCATATTCGCGGCTGCATCCCTGCAATTTGAAACAAAGTCGATTTATTCTAACATATAATCATTGGTAATGATATATATTTTCATTTAATTCTTTAACAAAACAGGTCGTTACCTGTTATTTCATTCTGAACAATGCCGGAATGACTCAAGAGGCAGTCACATTTTACTGAATCCGTCAAATCCGAATCGCTATTCAGATAATAGCTAATAAATTCTAGATCAGAAGTACCGCCAGCTGCACCAGTGCTGACAGCCATATGAGAACCACCAGATATATCTTTGCCGCTTTTGTCATGTCGAACCTCCACACACAATAATCCATCACTCTTCAGGACATGCTATGCAAAACCTCAGAATATTCTGCAACACATTCTATATTTATTTTGTTCAATAAGAGTATTTTTATGCCTGAGTTCGGAAGTTTCCACAGTATCATCTGATAATCCTTCTTTCCGTTTTCCCATATTTCCATGTATATACATACGTAAGCTTCATCTGCCCGTGCTCTGACTGCCATTCAAGATGTCCGTCTTTCATCCGAAAATCTATGCCCAGCTTGTCCGTGTCTATCTCTCCTGGCTGGTATGTTCCATCTTGACCGTCACGAGATACATCGCTGATACCAGCGACCTCGTATCTCACCTTCTCAACATCCGCCTCCACCTGCGCTTTGGCCATGTAACCAGCCGCAGAAAACATAGCCAGATCAAAAATCACGGATACAAAGCCAGCCAAAAGTACAGTCATTATCTTCTTAAACAGATAGGTTCTTACCTTTCTGTCATCGACTGGTTCAAGCCTTCCTCTATATCTTCTATTGTCAGACTGCCTATAATATACAACCGCCCCAGCCACCCAGAATACAGCAACAATACACAGGCATATTCCAGGAATCGACACTCCGGGGATCCAGCGCCACCACCCTACATAATACTTTATAACCACCACTGCAAAACAAAGTGCACATGCAGCCGTGATACATGCTGATATCACGCTATCCCTGTCCCTTCCATCAACGATGCAATAATCTTCTCGTTCTCTCGGCAGATTTTCCAGCACACAATTATATTTCCTTCTGTCATCTGGAACCTCATATCCGGCCTTGATCAGTTCTCTCAGGTACAGCCATGCGTCCAGGTAGGCAAGCCACAAACCAACCATAGGGCAAAATGTAATAACGCTGGTCACCATCATAACATCGCAAAATGTACTGACAATATCATCAAAAAACACACCACAGATCATTCCTGCAAGTGTAGGAATAGATACCACCACCGCAGCAATCAGAATTATACGCATTACGCGCCTGTCATATTTTATCTTCATACGTCTTTACCCCATTTTTGAACATAAAATAACTTACTATCTCTTACATGCACTACATCAACGCCAGCCCCACAAACATTTTAACTGCTGTCTCTATGATCTCATCCGGGAACTCGAATCCCGCCGTATGGAGCTGGGCATGATCCTCACCATCGCCTACGCCGAAGAATGCTCCCTTTGTCTCCTGCAGATAGTATCCGAAGTCCTCCGACCACCTCATCGGTTCAGCAAGTTCTGTAACCACAATATTCTGGTCAGCAGCACATTTTCTAAGTTTGTCCACATTCACAGCATGATTTTCCGTTGCCGGGAACCGCTCTATCTCCTGTATATCAAGGGTGAAGCCCCCATCGTCCGCAGTATTTTGTGCAATCTGCTTTATCTCATCCACATACCCGGCAAATACCTTTTCTCTCTCAGCCCTCACCGTCATACGCAGCGTTCCTTCTGATGCAGCCACACCATAATTGGCATTTCCAATATCCATTCCGATGAGCGTCATCCTGACAAATCCCCTGCTGCGGTTGTACTCCTCCGTAAGCTTCTCTATCTCCAGCAGCAGCCTGGCAAGCGCAGGCCCCGGATTCTTTCCCGCCTCAGGATATGCCGCATGGCTGGCTGTCCCTATCATATGTATCTCAAGCCCCGTTGATGCGCATGCAAATGTTCCATCTATCGTCAGCACATGATTTCTTGGATATCCCGGTATGTTATGAAGTCCATAAATCTCACCTATATTCTTTTCAATTATAAGATCTCTGCACAGCCTTGCCCCGGCACCGATCTCCTCTCCGGGCTGAAAGATAAAATAGACATCCCTGTTAATTATCTGATTCTGGCAAATTGCCCCGGAATCGTTATTTCTATCACACACATGCGTATTTTCGCATTTCTCCATTGCACGGGACAGCCAGACCGCAGCCCCACATAATATACTGCTATGTCCATCATGCCCGCAGTAATGTCCCGGCTTTCCATCCTGCCCACACACTGCATCCATGTCTGCCCTGAACGCGATCGGTGTTCTTTCTTCATCCCATATTCTGTCATCAGAAGATTTCAGCACCGCATAAAACCAAGCACCTCTATCCACGATCTCAAGGTCAGTATTCTCCCTGAGAAACGACATGAGCACCGCCTTAGTCTGCATCTCATGCATCGAAGCCTCAGGAATGCTGTGAAGCCTGCGCCTGAGGTCATATATCTTTGTCATCAGCTCTTTGTCAATTTCCATAACGCCTCCGTGCTCCTTCTCATCTATCACAGCCCAAGACACATCCTTATAATACCGAGTATCAGCATATGCACTGGATAGAACAGGTAATTCACCAGCTTATTCTGCCTGCCGCGCTTGCCATTGTATGTCAAAGTCAGTCCAAACCCCAACAGTGCCCACGGTTCCTTGAACATCGCCAGGTAGCAGAACGGTATTGCAATTGCGGACTTTTCATGAAATATATACAGGAAATATCCTATAAGTATGGCATGGTAGTCATAATCAACCGCAAGATTCATCGATATAAGACACACTATGGCAACTATCGGTATCGTTGCTATAAACCATACTGCCTTGGGAAGCTTCTCCATTTTTTTCCTCAGCACATCAATGATCCATATCATTGCCAGCACCATCGCCAATGTAAACATAATATTATTTGCATTCCATTCAAAGAATACGCCACTGGAGAACATGTCATAAGGGATCTCAGATATCACGCCAAATATAAGCAGCATTCCAAGATACTTCCACTTGTTTCTCGTATGAAAATATCCTTCCACCAACATATATATGAATATCGGGAAAGCTATCCGCCCCAGGACATCAAATACATCACTTACAGCCGATATTATTCCACCATCCAGATACGGATACAGCAATGTCTTATTCGTATGATCTATGAGCATTGAAATGAACGCTATATACTTAAGCTGTGCTCCGGAAAGCAGACCTATTCCGTTCAATGTTATTTTTCTGCACGTTTCACAAGTTGCACCCTCTGCCTGCTCAAAGTTATTTTTTATTTTATAATTATGAACTTTCATGCAATTTCTCCTTTGTTTTCCCAACATTTACTGATGTTTTAGTCCTAATAAGTACAGTAGTCGTTTTTAGGCCCCCGCACTTATGCACTACCACACTTTTCAGCAGTGTTTTCACTATAAGTATAACATAACTGCATTGAATAACAGAGCTTAACTTTTTTTCAATACGCTTAAATTTATGACATTGCGCATTTACATGTAGTCAGCATATTTGCTGGATAAATAAACAAAATACCAGTCTGCAAAATCAGATGTTTTTCTAATCTTTGCAAGCTGGTATTCGATCACCCTCTGTGTCAATCAGAGCATATGACCTATATGTTCAGATCGTATTTCTCCACCTCAAGTTCCACACATCCGTCAGTTTCAAATACAATATCCTGAGCATTGCGCGGTGTATATATAACTGTAGACAGCACTTGTTCTCCATCATTTACAAATATCTCTATGGAATTCCAATCCATCACTATTCTCATTTTTGAAAGTCCATTGCCATTCTTGATTTTGACCTTGCGCACACAGTTTGTATCACGTATCCATCCCGCAAATGTTCTGTCTATCTCAAGCATTTGTGTTCCCGTGGTATAGCTGACATTGGTTTCATGAATCTCATTCTTTGCCAAGTGCATTGTAAAATGTCCGCATTCAGCTTTCTTTATATCAACTGTCATATCGATAACTCTGCCGTTAATGCCTTCATATGTCTTCTCACCACGCAAAGTATCATTAACTACCAGCTTGTTCTGCCTGTATTCACAAAGCTCTCTGACCGGAGTCTGAATCAGCTTGCCGTCAGAGATCATTAGTTCTCTTGGAACTGACATCATACATGCCCACTTCTGTCCACGTGGCAGCGTATTTACGCTGTCCCAAGACTGCATCCAGCCAATCATCGCTCTTCGTCCATCAGGTGTTCTTATAGTCTGTGGTGCATAAAAATCAAATCCACTGTCCACAGATACCGCTTTTTCATACTTGAAAATATGTTTCTCTTCATCCACATCGCCTGTGAAGAATACCACGTTATTTCCATTGTGAAACTCTCCATCTGCTGACATGTCCTGTGGGGATACTATAAGCACCTTATGTCCATCCATCTCAAAATAGTCTGGGCACTCCCACACTGCGCCAAATCTGCCTGTTTCATCCTTTGCAAATACTGATTCAAATTTCCAGTTGTACATATCATCTGAAGAGAACAGTACAACCTGAGGGATTCCATCATATGTCCGGTTTCCAGCCAGCATATAGTACCTACCGTCCGCATCCTTCCAGACCTTCGGATCTCTGAAATCAGCACGGCTGCATTCCTCCGGCATGATCTTCCCATCAACAACAGGATTGCTGGATATTTTTTCATAACTAATTCCATCGCCTACAGCCATACACTGGTTTTGTATAACATTCTTAGTTCCACCAGCCAGTTTTTCCTCAACTACTCCTGTATAGAACAATACATGCTTCCCGTCATTCTCTATTGCAGTTCCTGAAAAGCAGCCAAATGCATCATAATCCGAGTCAGGTGCCAGTGCTGTTGGAAGCTCCTCCCATCTTATAAAATCATCTGAGGTGGAATGTCCCCAGTGCATAGGTCCCCACTCCGTGCTGTATGGATGGAACTGATAAAACAAATGTGCCTTTCCTCCATATATGGAAAATCCATTAGGGTCGTTTAACCAGCCCACCGGAGTTGTAAGATGGAACTCCGGCTTGTCTGCTCTGTCTACTCTGTTCTTTTCTATATATTCATCTGCCTTCTGGCATGTATACATACTGTGACCTCCTTCTGTTTGATTAGATTGTTTTTTCGGTTGTACTGTCAAAGAAGTGCAGCTTATGTGGCATGAATACGAACGAAACCTTGTCGCCTATCTGGCTTATCTCATACTTTGATACTCTTGCAACAGTCTTGCTTCCCGCAAACTGGAAATACAGATTATTTTCATTTCCCGTCCACAAGAAGATCAAACCGCCCACACCCCTTTATTTATCTGAGGTGTGGGCGGTTTTTATCAAAACTTTTGTCCTATAAGTTTAAATATCATTCTGTCTACTGCGCATGCTCGAACTGATGCTCTTTGTAGTGATGAGCCTCCTCCAGCATCATGTCCTTGACCTTCATAAGTCTGACCTGGGTGCTTCGCTCATTCTCATCAAGCTTCATGCTTATATACTTTATTCCCTCCCGAGTCTCCGGGATGATAACATGCTCAAGAGCATTTACACGCCTTCTGGTCTTCTCTATCTCCGCTGCGAGCATCTGGCAAGACTTCTCCACCTCCGCCAATCTCAGCATATCAGGAAGTATATCCGAAAGGGACTTCACTGCATCGTCCAGCTCTCCAGATGTAAATGCAAATCCATACGAATAGATGTCATTTGAATTTGCGCTTTTCGTCTTATAGTCGTACACAGGAATATCAACACTCATTACATTCCTGTCGCCAAGGGCGATCCGCACCTCCTGCTTCGGAGCCATGAGCGCCGTACTCAATGTCTGCTCATTCATACCCGCCTTCGCTATTACAAAGCCTGTGTTGGCAGCTTTGATGCCAGCCTCAACCTTCTTTCTCAGTTCCATATTCTCTCTTGCCATGTCAAGGAACTGCCTCATCAGCTCATCTCTTTTATCTTTCAGGAGCTTATGGCCTCTGGATGCCGTGACCAGCTTCTTCTTAAGCCTTGTCAGCTCCATTCTGGTTGGATTAACCACAACATTAGCCATCTGTCTTCTCCTTTCTTCCAAATATATTTTCAAGCTACTTGACATGTATTACAAAGACAACGTGTATATGGCAATTTTGCACGAATGCTTTAAATATATAGCAATCCACTGCATTACCATGGGCAGGACATTTGAGCCCGCCGGTACTCAGCGAGCATGCGAGCGCTAGTACCGCTGCAGGGTGAAACGAGCGAAAGCGCTCCTGCTCAGGTATGCAGTCGAATGCTATATTCCACAATCTTCCCACAAAATTGCCTACCCACTACTTTCCGTAATACATGTCAAGCCACTTGTCGTCGATACGTTTCAGCTCGGCTCTAGGAAGAATGGAGAGAAGCTTCCAGCCTATGGCAAGTGTCTCCTCAATACTTCTGTCGGTGCCGTACCCCTGGGATACATACTCCTTCTCAAATGCCTCTGCAAACTTTGCATATATGATATCTATATCCGAAAGTGCCGACTCACCCAGGATAGTCATGAGCTCCTTGGCATCCTTTCCTCTTGAATAAGCTGCAAATAACTGGTTCATGGTGCTGGCATGATCTCCTCTGGTCTTGCCCTCACCGGTTCCCTTATCCTTAAGTCTGGACAGTGATGGAAGTACATCGATAGGCGGTGTGACTCCCTTTCTGTACAGCTCTCTTGAGAGAATAATCTGTCCCTCTGTGATATATCCCGTAAGGTCTGGTATAGGATGAGTCTTGTCATCCTCAGGCATGGTCAGGATCGGTATCATGGTTATACTTCCATTCTTACCCTTCTGTCTTCCGGCTCTCTCATACAGAGTTGCCAGGTCAGTGTACATGTATCCAGGATAACCACGGCGTCCCGGAACCTCTTTTCTTGCGGCTGATACCTCACGAAGTGCATCCGCATAGTTCGTGATATCCGTGAGGATTACCAGAACGTGCATGTTCTTCTCAAATGCAAGATACTCAGCGGCGGTAAGTGCCATTCTAGGTGTGGCGATACGCTCAACCGCAGGATCATTTGCCAGGTTGATGAAGAGGACTGTTCTGTCTATGGCACCAGTCTCCTTGAAGCTCTCTGTGAAGAAGTTTGCCTCCTCAAATGTGATACCCATGGCTGCAAATACGACGGCGAATGGCTCATCTGTTCCGCGCACCTTTGCCTGTCTTGCTATCTGTGCTGCAAGCTGGCTATGCGGAAGTCCTGAAGCCGAGAATATCGGCAGCTTCTGTCCTCTTACCAGTGTGTTCAGTCCGTCTATGGCTGATATACCTGTCTGAATGAACTCAGACGGATAGTTCCTGGCAGCCGGATTCATCGGCAGACCATTGATATCTCTTCTCTCATCAGGAAGTATCTCAGGGCCGCCATCTATAGGTCTTCCAAGTCCGTCAAATACACGGCCAAGCATATCTTCTGATACGCCGAGCTCCATACTCCTTCCAAGGAATCTTACTTTGCTGTTTGAAAGGTTGATACCTGTCGAATTCTCAAAGAGCTGTACCAGGGCGTCCTCGCCATTTATCTCAAGGACCTTGCATCGTCTGATCTCGCCGTCCGCCAGCTCAATCTCACCCAGCTCATCATAAGCTACATTCTCAACTCCGTGCACCAGCATCAGAGGACCCGCAACTTCCTGTATAGTTCTATATTCCTTTGGCATAGTCTTAGTCCTCCTTCTCTATAGCTTCCTGAAGCTCCTTGTCAAGCTCCCTGGATATCTTCTCGTACTCTTCATCCACATTCTCAGGAAGCACATATTTGAATCGTCCGATCTTTTCTCTGATCGGCATGTTCAGAATATTTCTTATGCTTGCTCCACCGGCCAGTGCCTGCGCTGACTCCTCATAAAATGCCATGATGAGCTCCATCATCAGAAACTGCTTGTGAAGCGGTGTGTATGTGTCCACATCATGGAATGAGTTCTGGTGAAGAAAATCCTCTCTGATGGATCTCGCCGCCTCCATCTTCAGTCGGTCTCCCGCTGAAAGGGCATCCATACCTACCATCTTAACGATCTCATCGAGCTCTGCCTCCTCCTGAAGCAGGGTCATCATCTTCTGTCTGTCGACCATGAACTTTTCATTTACATTTTCCTCGAACCATTTGCCCATATTGTCCACATACAGAGAGTATGAGGTCAGCCAGTTGATGGCAGGAAAATGTCTCTTGTACGCAAGCGATGAATCCAGTCCCCAGAATACCTTGACGATTCGAAGTGTTGCCTGTGAAACCGGCTCGGAAATATCACCACCCGGAGGAGAAACCGCACCGATAACCGACAGTGCACCGGTTCTGCCCTCGCTGCCGAGAGTCTTGACCATTCCGGCTCTCTCGTAGAACTGTGCAAGTCTTGAACCGAGGTAAGCAGGGTAACCCTCCTCACCAGGCATCTCCTGCAGACGTCCTGACATCTCTCTGAGCGCCTCAGCCCAACGCGATGTGGAATCCGCCATGAGTGCCACCGAGTAACCCATATCACGGAAATACTCAGCTATAGTTATACCCGTATATATAGATGCCTCTCTGGCCGCAACCGGCATATCCGATGTGTTGGCTATGAGGACTGTTCTCTGCATGAGTGAATGTCCGGTCTTCGGATCCTTCAGCTCTGGGAACTCGTTCAGAACATCTGTCATCTCATTTCCGCGCTCTCCGCATCCGATGTAGACAACGATATCCGCCTCAGCCCACTTTGCAAGCTGATGCTGGATAACTGTCTTGCCGCTTCCGAAAGGTCCGGGAACCGCAGCCACTCCTCCCTTTGCTATAGGGAAGAATGTATCTACAACTCTCTGTCCTGTGATAAGTGGCATGATCGGTGGTATCTTTTCCTGATATGGACGGCCCTTACGAACCGGCCACTTCTGCATGAGTGTCAGCTCCCTGTCACCCTTGTCTGTCTCAACCACACACACAGTCTCCTCAACTGTGAATTCTCCTGCCTTTATCTCTTTGATGGTTCCTGTCACACCATAAGGCACCATGATCTTCTGTGTGACGACCACAGTCTCCTGAACTGTTCCTATCACATCGCCTGCCGACACTTTATCACCCACCTTGGCAGTCGGCACAAATGTCCACTTGATATCTCTCTTCAGCGATGGGACTTCAACTCCTCGCTTCAGGTTGTTACCACATATCTTCATGATATCATCCAGCGGTCTCTGGATTCCATCGTATATACTGCTTATAAGTCCCGGTCCCAGCTCAACCGACAGAGGCATTCCCGTTGACTCCACCGGTGCTCCCGGTGCAAGTCCTGATGTCTCCTCGTATACCTGAACTGATGCCTGATCTCCATGCATCTCTATGATCTCGCCGATAAGTCTGCTCTCACTTACACGCACCACGTCGTACATATTTGCATCACGCATGCCCTCAGCGATGACCAGTGGTCCGGCGACCTTCTTAATCTTTCCTGTAGCCACTTAACAGCTCACGCTCCCTTCTATACTCACTCGCTCCATAGATAATTGCGAATCCTCTTTCCGATATGATTGAGGCAGTTTAGTATATCAAAATCGAATTATACCGATTTCGCAATTACCTATATCCGCTCGTTTCACCATTATTTTCTAATCATTCTTCATTAAATAATATGTCCGAGCCTACAGCCTGCTCAACGGATTTCTTTACTCCCGCTATTCCGGCCCCTGTATTGCCAGATATCCCCGGTATGAGAATGATCGCAGGCTTCATAACCTCTCTGTATCTGTCTATCTCTTTATTGAGATCCGAAGCCAGTGCCTCGGTCATATATATGACTGCATAATTGTCCTCCGCCAGCCTTTTCAGCAACGTGACCCCATAATCCAGATTATCTACAGGGAATGTATCCAGGCCCAGAGTTGCAAATCCGTATATACTGTCATAATCGCCCATAACAGCTATCTTATACATACATCTCCCTTACCCTTTCCCTGATAGCCTCCTCCGGAAGCTGGTTCAGCTTGCATGTCAATATGATCCTGACTGTCTTTATCTCGTTGAGCCTCGCCAGAATGTACGCCACTATCGGTCCCACCGTAAATGGGTTGTACTTCTGAGGCTTTATCGTTTCTATGATACGGTTGTCACACCATCTCTCAAATGCCGATGCCGACTTAGAAAGTGCCTCTGCCCCACCAGCGTATGCTGTATCTGCAAGGTATCTCTCTATCTCCTCCATGCCAGCCACCGCAGCCGTCGCCAGCCTGTCAATATCCAGAGTATTGCACTCCGCCATGGCTCTCTTCATGAAATCCTTGTTTTTACCTGTCTTCATGGATCTCACCGCTATCTTGATATCTGCAACAGCCACCGTCGTCTCTGCATAATCCCTGAGCAGGCTGTCATCTGCCTTCTTTGCAGCCTGCATGATTGCCAGCAGTGTTCCTCGGTCTATCACAGCATCGCACATCTGTCCATCTCCAGCCTGTGCCATACAGTCCCAAGCCTCCCTCGCGCAGTCTCTCATGTGTTCTGGAAGTCTGTCCCACGCCTTGTCACTTACGATGGACAGCATCTTCTGACCGTCTATCTCGGCATTGTCGAAGAACACATGGGCAGGAGTCTCCCCGGCAACCACAGTCTTGATCGCCGCCTTGAGGTTGTGATACAGATCTGGAAGTCTTATGACATCGAACACGGACATATCATCCACCATCTCAGCCACAGCAGCCCACGTCTTGTCAGTCTCCGCCCTAAGTATGTCATTTTCATCCATACTGGCTTTATCACTATCGCCCCAGCCCTTCTCTATGATGAACTGAACCGCCTTCTTGTAGGAATCCGTGGCCACGAGCTGTTCTATGACTGCCTGACTCATAAGCGTCATCTCAAGTGCCCTGATCCTGGCAACTGCATATATATATTTGTCTGCCATCTGCCTACCTCCAGCTATCTGTTATCAACAAATAATAATTCATTTACCTTGTCTGCCAAATGTTCTCTGTTCGCGTCCAGCATCGCCCTGAATGAACAGTTTTCCTCGATTCCTCCGTAGATCAGGATAAATCCTCCATCTATATCACAGTTCCCATTGGACACCTTAAGGCTTCCTCCATGAGCTGTAGCTATCTGCTCTATCTGCTTCTCAGTCTGTGGTGTAAGTCGTTTTCTGTCTTTCCCAGAGAAACATATCTCTCCGCTTTTCGGCTGTACCGACTTCTCCAGACATTTGACGATCACCTGGAAATACTCCTCATCCGGGAGCGCCACCATTGCGTCATATGCCTTATCCAGCATATTTCCAATTATGGACTGCTTTGCCGCAAGTATCGCCTGTCTCTTCTTAAGTTCTGATGAGGACTTTGCCCTGAATGATCCGGACTTTTCTGCCTGAGCAACCTTCTCTCTGGTCTCCTCATTCATCTTATCCACAGTCTTTTTGGCATTTGCAATGATGGAATCCGCGTTTCTGGCAGCCTGAGCTTTGATCTCTTCAGCTTCCTTCTGCGCTTCCTGAAGGATCTGTTCTACGATTGTTTCCAATCCCGTCATAAAGTACATCCTCCTTACAAAAAGTTATAATTTGATTCCATTTACCGCAAGAATTGATACCAGAAGTGCAAGGATCGCATATGTCTCAACCATGGCTGGGAAAAGCATCGCCTTACCAAACTGATCAGGCTTCTTTACAACTATTCCAACTGCTGCAACTGCTGTCTTGCCCTGGTGCATTGCTGATACAAGACCAACTACCGCTATTGGAAGACATGCTGCAAGCATCATAAGTCCCTGTGCTACTGTGAGCTCCTTCGGTGTTCCTGAAAGGATTCCTATGTTGGACAATGCTATGAATCCAACAAGAAGTCCGTAGATACCCTGTGTACCCGGAAGAAGCTGGATGATAAGAACTTTTGCAAATTTGCTTGGATCCTCACTTACTACACCTGCTGCCGCCTGACCAGCAACTCCTACTCCATATGCAGATCCCATGCCTGCAAGAATTACTGCAAGCGCAGCTCCCACTAATGCCAAAACCGTTCCCATTGTCATAATATTTTCTCCTCCTAAAATTGGTTTCTTATTTCTGTGTTTCTGTACCACTTACTATATCAACGTACTTCGTATTCTCTCTGAACGGCCTGAATGGATTGCCGCCGCCCTCGTAGAATTTGCCGAAGAACTCTACATACTGGAGACGGCATGTGTGCACGTATGCTCCCAGCATGTTGATCGCAAGGTTGAACAGATGTCCTACTATAAATACGATGATGAACACTATGGCTCCGAATATTCCATCGCCAGCCATGCTTCCCATCTGGTTTATTACCTGTGCTATAACTCCCGTCGCAAGTCCCAGAGCAAGAAGCCTTGAGTACGACAGCAGATCTGACAGCCAGCCTGTCAGGTTGTATATGTCATACAGTCCAAGTGCAAGTCTGAGCACCGGATTCTTGTGGTCTCTTCCCGACATGAGCACGATGATCGCAGCTCCCACAATCGCCAGTCCGTAGCTTGTATTCTTAAGCCAGCCAGGGAAATTGAACTGCATCTGTGCTATGGATGCGAACAGCTCCGTCGGCATGAGCATCAGCACAAGTCCTGTGATGAGCATGAACCACGACAGCACGTCGCATATGAATGATTTCGCATCTCCCTTCTTCAGACACATATATCCCTTGAGTGCCAGTCCGCCGAACAAATGTATAAGTCCGAACAGCAAAGAGAATAACAAAAGCTTCATCGGGTCATCCAGCGGTGCAAACCATACCGGCTTGAACGTCACCTCGTGGTGGAAAAACGTCCTCGATACCACCGTTATCAGGTCTCCGAAAAAACCACCAAATAATATTCCCCATATCAGTGTGGATATACCACAGTACATGAACAGACGCAGGGACTTTTGAAGTCCGTTCTCCATCTTCGGGAATTTCCTGATCAAAATAAAACATGCCAGGAATATGATGAGTCCATACGCCGCATCGGACAACATGAGTCCGAACAGGAATATATAGAATATCGCCATCGGTGTGGTTGGATCCATCTCACCTTTTCCCGGAAGTCCAAATGACTCCAGTACACCCTCCGCCGATGCGAACATCTTCGGATTCTGAAGCTGTATAGGTGCCGCTTCATCCTCCGGAACATCATATACATCAGCCATCAGGCTGAAATTCTCATTGAGTACAGCCACTACCCTGTCTGCATCTCTCTCCAGCACATATCCCGATATGACAAATGTGCTCTTTGACTGGAGAAGGCTTCCAAGGACCTTATATTTATCCGCCCTTATGCGGTAATAGTCAGCCAGAAGTCTCAGCTTGTCTCTGTCATCAGCCATGGATACTAGTTCATTCTTCTTGTCCTCTATCCACTGTTCGAACTCCCTTATATCCGCCCTGTACTTATCCGTCTTCTGTTCAGGTGTTCTTTTGGAGAAATACGAAATTCTTGTAAATCCATGGGATCTCAATATCTCCTCCACCCTCTGTGATACAGTTTTAATGGCTATTGCCACCATACAAGTCTGGTCCTTATCAGATCCTACAACAGTGACTGTGTATCCCGCTATCTCCGGTTCCGCAGAGCTTATATACCCCTGAATATCCGTCTCCGTGAGCCCCGGTGGCATAGTTCCGATCATCACATCCGTCTTCTCGGTCCCTGTGGTATTGATCGGTATGTCCATATTCAGCCACGGCGCCAATCCGTCTATAGCCACCTGACATTTGACTATTCCCGCCTCGCAGCCGGCTATGTCCTTGCTGATCTCCTGGATCTTTTTAACCTTACGGTTATAATCCCATCTTCCAGCTATGATCTCCTGAATGTCAGCCTCTGACGCCTCCTGCCGTCCTTCCAGGCTGGCAAATATGGATTTCTCCTCCGGAGCATATTTATCAATTATCTGTAAGGCTTCATCTGTATTCTGTACTCTCTTCTCGTACTTTGCTCTCTGGCTTGTGGTACTCATCTTCCTGAAGTCATCAGTCTCTTCGTTATCAGTCTGTATCTCAACCATTCCCAGCGACTGGAGCTTCTCAAGAATTGCTTTTCTGTCCCTCTTCATGGCACAGATCTCAATCTTCTTCATAGGAAGTACCGCCATACATTTACCCCCTTTCTTAAAATGCCTGCAGGGCTTTTCATCCCACCAGCTCTGCGATGATCATGGAAGTAACCTCGCCTTCCATGGACGCTGCACGTTCCCTGAGATGTGCGATCTCAGCGGTGGCAATATCCATCGCCTTCACCGTGAGCTTCTCCTCCTCAGATCTGCCGGCTCCCTCGGCACTCTTCATGCTTTCTCTCGAAGCTGATCCTGCGGCCGCGATCATATCCGCAGCCTCATTCTTTGCAGCAGCTACTGTATAGTCGGCTTCTTCCTTGGCCTTGCGAATGATCTCGTCAGCTTCAGACTCTGCATCGGTTATCTTCTTCATAGTCTCCTGCAGCATAACATTCCTCCCTTATAAAAATTTATGAGCAGACTCAATTCCATAAACACTTCATCAAAGCATCACTTTAGATTATTATGTCAAAACTCAAGTAATATTATTTTATAATGAGTTGGCTATATTGTAAATAAACATTTTGTAAAGTTTGTACAACCCCCTTGATATTTTTTTATTGTTAATGTACAATGTGACTATGTTGATAATACTTATGTTTATCCATTAATCATTTTTCTTCCTTTTAACGCGGTTATATGTCGAACAAATGATGCAGTTTGACGAAAACCGTATAAAAAAAGATCCCATGACAGTCTTGACCATACTGTCATGGGATTCTTTTTTGAGTATGAACGGGGTCCCCCTTACGGCATAACTTATGATACTACTCAATCATTCCGATTCTTCTTACGTGACGCTCATCATTTGAGAATGGTGTGTCGAGGAATATGTCGACTATCTTAAGTGCAAGTCCAGGTCCTATGACTCTGGCACCCATAGCCAGCATATTTGCATCGTTGTGCTCTCTTGTCGCCTGTGCCGAGAAGCAGTCGTGGCAGAGTGCAGCTCTGATTCCCTTTATCTTATTCGCTGAGATCGATATTCCTATTCCTGTTCCGCAGATGATGATTCCCTTATCACACTCACCTGAGGCTACTGCCTTTGCTGCTGCCTGTCCATATACCGGGTAATCAACTGACTCTGTGCTGTAGCAGCCAAAGTTCTTGTACTCAAGGCCTCTCTCCTCAAGATGCTTTATAACCTCCTGCATAAGCTCATATCCGCCGTGGTCACATCCAAGTGCTATCATGTTCTGATTCTCCTTTTTATATAATATTTTTTTCGAAATTAACTAACAGCTTATTATCCTGTGTCCTGCAGCCTTAATGAGACGGTTCATGATGGCGTAGCCCATGTCCCCCTCCTCAAATGACTCGCTGTATATATACTGTGCACCTATGTCATCACAGGTTCTGAGCAGGCTGTACAGTCCGGCAGACACAGTTATCTCGTTCTTCTTGCTTCCGGCATCGTATACGTTCTCGCATACTCCGTCATCATAAAGACTGACATTGTCAGTGTCACACAGTATCGCAGTCTTGTATCCCTGCGCCTTTTTCTCCGCAACAAGACTTCTTATCTTCTCAGCCGCAGCCAGTCTATCGCCCTCTACTATGCTGAGTTCTCCCTTTGGAGCATAGTGTGTGTACTTCATACCCGGAGCCTTAGGTCTCAGAGCATTGTTCATACCTGTTATCGCCGGATCTATAGTCACATCGCCAACGATATCCCTTATCATCTCCGGAGTGATATATCCAGGCCGCAATATAGTCGGTCTGTCTCCGGTCATGTCCACTATCGTCGACTCTATACCGATTCCGACTGCCCCGCCGTCGATGATCATATCTATCCTGCCGTCCATATCCTGCTGCACATGCTGCGCAGTGGTCGGGGATGGTCGTCCGGACAGATTGGCACTTGGAGCTGCGATATACACTCCCGAATCCTTTATGAGCCTCATGGCAACCGGATGCGATGGCATCCTGATGGCAACCGTATCAAGTCCGCCAGTGGTCGTGTGCGGAACGACCTCTTTCTTGTTGAGTATGATGGTGAGTGGTCCCGGCCAGAATGCTTCCATGAGCTTCTTCGTGTCGTCACTTACTGTCTCCGCCAGTTCATACACGCTTGATGTCTCTGCTATATGGACTATGAGCGGATTGTCCGATGGCCGGCCCTTTGCCGCATATATCCGATGTGACGCATCCGGATTCAGCGCGTCTCCTCCAAGGCCATACACTGTCTCTGTCGGAAATGCTACAAGACCACCTCTCTTAAGTATCTCCGCCGCCTGCTCATACATGCGGTCGTCATCCACTCCTGCTTTTGCAATTATAGTGTTCATCACTTTACCTTCTTCTATAATAAATTGTTATCGCTTCTATATTATTGCATATACGCCCATATTTTAGCCCAGCACCGCATGTGTGTCAAATGTTTAGGCTATATTTGGGTAACATATATCATATAACGTCCGCCGCCGTCATATAAAATAGTAATTACACTTCCCGGGTATCACCGATGCGTACTTCCACCAAATTATACATACTTGTATTTGCCATAATATTTGCAGTAATACTTCCTCCAATCCTCTGCTACATATTTATAGTCCGTCCCGCAGACCATACAGCCGGGCAGGATACTTCCACCAATACAGGAAATGGGCGCGCATCCACCGAAGGTTTGGGCACCACAGATGCGGCAAAATCATTTACGATCCTCATCGATCCGGGACACGGCGGATTTGACCCGGGTAAGGTCAGCCCGGATGGGATCATGGAAAAGGATATAAATCTGGCCATCGCCTCAAAGCTGGCATCGGCACTTACGGATCAGGGATTTTCCGTGTATCTGACCAGAGACTCCGACAAGTCCCTGAACAGTGAAAATGCATCCAGCAAGAAGACTTCAGATCTGAAAGCCCGCACCAACCTCGCCACAAATGTAAACGCTGATCTCTACATCAGCATCCACCAGAACAGCTATTCAGCCGAGTATGTCCACGGAGCGCAGGTATTTTATTACTCCACTTCCTCCGGTGGTAAAGCCTTGGCGGAGTGCATCCAGGAGCATCTCATCTCCGAAGCCGATCCATCCAACACACGGGCAGCAAAGGGCAATTCCGAATACCTTGTTTTGCGGGAAAGTCCATGCACCGCCGTCATCGTTGAGTGCGGCTTTCTGAGCAACACAAAGGAATGTTCCGATCTGTGCAATGATGAATACCAGACCGCCCTAGCAAACGCCATCTGCAATGCAGTCTGTACATGGCATGAACAGCACGCCAAATAAAACCAGGAGCTCTGCTGTGACAGCGGCAGAGCCCCCAAATAGATGTTAAGTGTAATTCTGTGCATATAATTATGTTCTATATGCTACTGCTGCCTTTTAACCCCCTATAGGCATCACCCCCAAATAGTTTATTTTTCCAGCCCTGCCATGCAATGTAAAGACAGATGTGTTGTGATGTATTATTCTCCTTTTATGTGCCATGTGTCAGTTATGGAAATGTGTGAGCACTGTCATATCACTATCTCTGGGAATTGTATCTGAGACGATAAGAATCAGACAGAATTTGTAGAAAAATAAAGAAATGAGCTCATCTAAATATCCTGAGCACGTCCCGCTCACAACTCCACAATAACGCATAAAAAGCCATTTTCCAACCCCATTTGAGCATATTTTATGAAATTTTCATAAAAGTATACATAACGTAGAATTAGGGATATTTTTTCACGGAAAATTCCAATATTTTCTCCATATATCCTATTTACTTGCTTGACAAATGTGGTAAACTATAATACACATTTTAATACCATTAAATTATTGAAGGGGGTCGATTCTATGAAGATTGAACGTCTAAGTGAAAATCAGATAAGATGCACACTCAACAAAGCCGATCTCACCGAAAAGCAGCTCAAGATCTCCGAGCTTGCCTATGGCACACCGAAGGCAAAAGAGCTCTTCAAGGATATGATGCAGCAGGCATCTGTAGAATTAGGCTTTGAGGCTGACGACACTCCACTTATGATCGAAGCCATACCGGTATCACCAGATTGTCTCATACTCATTGTGACAAAGGTTGAAGATCCGGAAGAACTGGATACCCGCTTTTCCAGATTCTCAAAGACCAGCGAATATGATATTGATGACGATGACGAATACATGGATGATGATGACATAGATGACGATCTTGACGACAACGATGAGTCCAGGGATAACAACGGAACCATCGCAAGACTTGAGATCAGTGGATCCGGTTCCGTTCCACAGGGCGTAAGAGAGGCACTTGAGGGCATTTTCAACACCATATCCGGACTTGCCGGAACCGCAGGAGATTTTGCCGCTGCGGCAAATGGCAGCAATACATCATCTGATGACAGCACCACAGGCACTGCCGCCAGTACAACAGGCAGCACAAAGGAATCAGGTTCAGCAAGGGAGAGCATGTGCTCACTGTACATCTTTGACTCACTTGCAACCATCATAAGTGCAGCAAAACAGGTTGCTTCTTTCTACTTCAGCGAGAACTGCCTGTACAAGAATCCTTCCAACGGAAGATATTATCTGGTTCTCACGAACAGCAATAACACAAGCCAGGAATTTGTGAGAGTCTGCAATATCCTTGCAGAATACGGAACAGCACAGAAGCTCACATATGCCATGCCGGCACATTTCAAGGAGCACTTCACCGCTATTATGCCGGAGGAAGCACTTCAGACACTGTCAGCATTATAAGTAATAGCCAGAGATTCCGGCGCAGCAAAAAAGACGTACCGCACAAGCGATACGTCTTTTTGTTTTATATGTCAATATCATCATTCTCGATAACTGCTTTTGGATTGGTGTAGAAGAGCTCCGTCATGTAATCCTCTCCATACTTTCGCTCTATGTACTCAGCACACTCCCTGAGGTATGGTGCTTTATCCTCTGAATCCAATGCATCACTTGCCACAAAGTGAACAAGCTCTCCCTTGAGAAGCTTTCTCGAAAAATTCTTGATGTCATGTCCAAGATCTCCAACCACAGCCGATGCACTTATCTGTACATATGCACCAAACTGAATGAGCTCCTCGACCTTGTCCTCGTCTTCCTCAAGACATTCATACTGTTCTACATTGGCAACTATCGGTATATATCCGTCCATATTGATGTCTCTTATAGCTTCAGATATCGTCTCAAAATCCACATCGTAAGGGAATCTGATCATAACATACTTGCTGTCTGCCATGGAATCCAACTGACCAGATATGATCTTCTGGTGGTTCTCATCGTTATACTCTATCTCTCTTCCAAGATAGACTCTGTAATCCGGATCTATCTTTCCAGCTTCAACGTTGAGCTGTTCCACAAGTCTGTCCAGTTTGTCTCCATCCATTATCGGATTCTTCTTGTTGTATGGCGGGGTGGCAACTATCGTCCTTATTCCCTCATCATACGCTATTCTGAGCATCTCTGCCGCTTCCCGGAAATTATCCGGTCCATCCTCTGTTCCCGGTAAAATATGACAATTAATATCTATCAGTCCAAATATTCCCTGCCCGGGAGGATTTGTTCCGTCTGTCTTCATATATCTCTCCATCCTTTATAGTACACCTGGTTACTTTGGCAAGTATACTACTCAGCCTCCTTTTTTGCAAGATAATCATTGATCTCCTGCTCAAGCTCCTCTGCATCAAGTCCATGAACGGCTGCTGCCTCCTCAAGACTCTCTCCTGCTGCTGCAAGGCATCCTATGCAATGCATACCTGCTGCCATCAGTATTGCTGCATTTCCTGCATCAACTGCAAGAATGTCATTTATAAGCATGTCTTTACTTATCTTTACCATTATTTATATCCTCCTTAGATTGCGCTCTTACTCAGCATTCACATTATATTATACCCAATTTTAAATGTCTATCCCTTTTATTGTTACTTATTGATAAAACCCGTTGTTGATAAATATTATTATCACTTGCTAATTAATGAGTTTTGTTTTACAATAAGCGTGTGATTATTTTTACTTTATAAGGAGGAAACAATTATGGCATTCGTTATTGGCGATTCATGTATCGGTTGTGGTTCATGTGCTGGTGCTTGTCCAGTAGGTGCTATCAGCGATAATGGCGGCGTATTTGTTATCGATGGTTCACAGTGTATCTCATGTGGTGCTTGTGCTGGTTCTTGTCCAGTAGGAACAATCGCAGAGGAGTAATCTACATGATCCGTAACATTCGGATCCATGCTAAGTAACTTATACTACAACTATTATAAAGAAAACGGAGCGGTAACTCGCTCCGTTTTCTTTTTATCTTTATTCCTCAACATAAGTGTAGGATTCATTGTGCCACTGGAGCATCATATCCGTATACTCATCTCTTGACACAACTATCTCCTTGTCCTCGACAGGATCATAATATCTTATGTCTGCCTCATTATAGCTCACTATGAGAACATATCTGCCATCGCTTATCCTCGATATTACCGGTATTCCCGAACTCACATAACCGAGGAGCATATCCAGCGAAAGACCTGTAACATCTATGCCCTGTCTCTTTCCAAGAGAGTTAAGAGCCTCGACAGGATCTGTATACTGTGCTATATCATCCTCTGTCACCTGTACTCCCTGATACGTCAGAACCATGTACAGACAGTCGCCGAGTGACGCATCCACACTTCGCGTACTGCGATGGAATATTCCAGAGGCAATGGTGTTGTATTCCTGGCTCTCAGCCTGCCTGTATATTACCTCGCCTTCGCTTGACACCACTATACCTGATACAGACACTGCATAATTTATCGCATCACCCGCCACGTCATATATCTTTGAAAGTCCAAGATTGTCGTACACATGATAGGTCACCTTATCACGCACTACTGTCATTATCATACTTGCAGCATCAGGATCTATCTTTTCCTTTGTTATGTTCAGCGCCGGTATATAGCTCAGATACATATTTGACGGAACCGTAAAATACAGCCTGTCATATCCGGTTATGGATGACAGATGGGTAGTTCCTATCGTCTCCTTTGTATCGTCCTCCTTGAAGGTTATGAAATCATCGTCCACAGACTTGAATCCACTGTCGGATTTCTCTCCTCTTGTCAGATACAGCAGATTCGTATCCACATCAACCTGCATCAGATAATACCCGCTCTTTGCGTATTCCTTTATCTGCTCGCCATCGCTGTTTACTATATACAATCTGGATGCAGGTATGTTATCTCTGGACTCCTCGCTGTACCTCGTACCAACAAATGACTCGGCATCCACATCAACCTGCGCATCAGATATGCTCGACACTCCGTATACCATATCTGAGTCCTTAAAGCCATAGCATATCAGACATTCCCCTGCTCCGGCGGTTATCTCATAACTCTTTCCGGTATGCATATTCATCAGAGTCAGCTTTGTATTGCTGCTCTGGTCCTCGCTCTCTCCATACGCCATAACTTCCATGTTCACCGACACCTTGACATCGCTGGCTGACAGTCCCTCCGCAATATAAGACTGCTGTCTCGTCTTCATGTCCACGGCGTTCACCTTTCCGCCGAGCATGTAATAAAACTTATCTCCGTCGTAATATGTCAGTCTGGAGGTCTCGCTCTTCATAGCCTCATAAGGCACATTGCACTCGACGAACAGAAGCTCGTCCACCTCCAGAGTCGTATAATCAAATGTATACAGCGCAACTCCGAGCTTTCCCTCATGATCTCCGCTGTTCATATATCCATACACCGCAAATGTCATATTTCCATCTTTGTCAAAGCTTATGATGTTCATGTCATGGTCGGCGTAAGTGTTTGAGTCATTTGCATGGTCATCCATTCCTGATCCGTACACCAGAGTTATCTGTCCATCGCCGTAGTCATACATCCAGAGCTGTCCATTTCTCACAAATGCGATCTTCTTGTTATCCTCTGTGTAGCGGTATTCCAGATCATCCGATGACACGATACCTATCTCATACACATTGTTTATAGCATCTATGCCGTCTTTGTCAAAATACTCGTCCACATATCTGTCATAGCTGAGCATGGTGATCTTCGGCTCAGTCTCCGTAACAGTATCTGCATCCTGTTCATCCGAATAGGCCTCATCATACGAAGCTGTTTCGTCAAAATATATTCCATCAGTGCCGGCTCCGTCCGCCTCATCAGTCTGGCTGGCAACAGGCACATCCTTGTAGCTGATCTTATAGAACTCCTTAACTGTATAATAGCTCATGACATCCTGCGATGTGATGGACATAGCTTTATATTCCATCTCGATCACCGCATAGTTGACATCTATCTCCTTTATATATGTGTTTACATCGCTTATAACCGTAGGCTTAAGCCCATCCCAGAGGAGATCCGAGTATGCATTTGCAAGGTTCACATGTCCCAGTCCGTAGGAATCTCCCGTTCCGCCGCCCGTGTATTCCTGCTTGTAGGTTCCTATGACCGATTCCGACTCCAGCTTGTCAAATGCAAATGTCGCATCGTGGAAATCCTTTGCGGCATTCAGCAGTTGGGACTCATGATAATTGTCATTTACGACCACTCTGGTATAGTATGAAGCACTCCTGCCATCACCGCTCTTAAGCTTGACAACCAGCATATACTCCATATCCTGCTTGAGATCCATTCTCGCACTTATATCAAGCACATCGTAGCCATCAGTTCCCGAGGCCGCCTCCAGATCACCCTTCTCTATAAGGGAATCTCCGGATATCGACCTGATCTCATACGAATACGACGCATCCTTAAATGCATCATTCTCCACCATTATCTCAAGATTCTTATTCTCATCTATCGGCGTCACAGAGTCCCTGAGAAGTGTGAGGTCGACCTCCCCTGTATAACCATGCATACAATTGAGAAGCGAATCGCCATAGCACACATAAGCTAATGGCAACTCTGCATCCTTCATCTCCGCAGCCAGATTCTTGTAACTTCTATTCTGAAATATATTGACCAAATATATTGTGATCACAAATATTGCTGCCATCACAAGTATTCTTACAAGTACATTTATTTTCTTCTTCACTTAATAAAACCTTCTTCTACGTCTTCTATGCCTGTCGCGTCTCATACAGAATTCATTGCACACAAGCAGTTCGATTATATTTCTCATAACACAATTGGCGCATCCGGGTCCCTCTGGGACATATGGCGGTTCCTCGTACGAAGCTTCACCTGCCGAAGCCATTCCTGCATAACAATCCTCCGATATCTGCCCACTTTCGCTCAGATCATCGTACACCCTTCGCGCAACACGGCGCATCTCTTCTCTGTCAGGATATTGAACAAGCATCGGACTGCCCTCATACTCGAGCTTGTCACACTCCTCCTCCACGGCCATGCTGACCTTTCGGAGTTCTTCCGGGTACATCTCCTTCATGTACTCAATATCCCTCATCATTTCATCTGTTCCATCATCACAGTCAGGAAGCATGATTCCTGTCGAACTCATACTGTATCCACCAGTCTCACCCATACCGGGTATCACAGGTGTCTTGATATTATAGACATTTCCATCCCTTATAAGCCCCCTGAGGTTTTCATCGTCCGGGCTGTAAGGAATATACTTAAATTCTTCACTCATACAAATCTCCCTATCTGCATTGTTGTATGTCTATTACATAGATATGCAAATGGGGAGAATGTGTGAATATCTCTGTTACTTTTTTCAGAGCTTACTTTATCTGTCTCCGAATGAGATTCCAAGTGTTCTTGCCTCGCTGATGATGTCGTCATCAGGAGATACGTATTTGAGCTTTCCTGCACTCTCTGAGAGTGGGATAGCTGTAACCTTGTTGTCAAGGAATACAACAAGCTTTCCAAAATCCTTTGCCTTTATGAGCTCTGCTGCCTTTGCTCCAAATCTTGATGATATGACTCTGTCATATGCATCCGGACTTCCACCTCTCTGGGTATGTCCAGGTATTGCTATTCTTATATCCTGTGTTGTGTACGCCTTGAGCTTATCAGCCAGCTCATACGCAACTGATGGATATGGATTGTTGGCTATCGCTTCTTTTCTCTTCTTCTTTGGAAGCTCTGCGATCTCCTTCGGAATAGCACCTTCGGCAACTGCAACTATCGTGAAGCCCTTGTTGTCCTTTGTTCTCTTGTCTATAGCCTTATATACCTTATCGATATCGTATGGGATCTCCGGGAGCAGGATCACATCTGCGCCACCGGCGATTCCGGCGTGGAGAGTTATCCAGCCAACCTTGTGGCCCATAATCTCAACGATAAAGATTCTGTTATGCGATGCAGCGGTTGTGTGGATACAGTCTATTGTCTGGGTCGCTATATCAACAGCACTCTGGAAACCAAATGTCATGTCAGTTCCCCACAGATCATTGTCTATGGTCTTTGGCAGACCGATGACATTGAGTCCCTCCTCACTGAGGAGATTTGCGGTCTTCTGTGAACCATTTCCACCTAAAACGCACAGGCAATCCAGCTTCAGCTTCTTATAGGTATCCTTCATGGACTTTACCTTGTCCAGACCATCCTCAGTTGGCTCTCCCATGAGCTTGAATGGCTGTCTTGAACTGCCGAGGATCGTTCCACCCTTGTTGATAATACCTGAGAAATCAGCCGGCTTCATCTTGATATAGTTGCCTCTTATGAGTCCCTTGTAACCCTCAAGGAATCCATAGATCTCAACCTCGTCAAACAATTCATACAAACCCTTTGCGATTCCGCGCATAGTTGCATTTAATGCCTGACAGTCACCACCACTAGTCAAAAAACCTACTCTTAACATACTCTGCACCTCTTTCTTTTATTTTTCTTATGTACACAGACTGTCTGTATACATTATAAGTATACTCTTCCCTCAAGAGCCCTCAGAAGCGTAACCTCATCTATACACTCCAGATCTCCGCCTACAGGCACACCGCTTGCTATACGGCTGACCTTGATACCAGCCGGCTTCACAAGCTTTGATATATACATCGCAGTCGCCTCACCCTCCGGGCCTGAACCTGTAGCGATTATGAGCTCATCCACATCTTCATTCTGAAGCCTTCTCATGAGCTCGGATATCCTGATATCCGCTGGGCCGATACCCAGGGCAGGATTTATAACTCCGTGGAGCACATGGTAAACACCATCAAACTGTCCTGTTCTCTCATATGCCGCCAGATCCCTCGGGGTCTCCACCACCATTATCACCTTGTGATTCCTGTTTGGTGAACTGCATATAGGACATACCTCCCTGTCAGTTATCGTGTAGCAACAACTGCAGTATTTTATGTTCTTCTTTGCATTCACAATGGCATCGGATAACGCCAGCGCCCTCTCCTCAGGCATACTGATTATGTGAAACGCCAGTCTCTGAGCCGTCTTGGAGCCTATTCCCGGGAGTCTTCCCAGCTCTTCTATAAGTCTGTTTACTTCTCCTCCATAAACTTCCATTAGAACGGCAATCCTCCAAGTCCCATTCCACCTGAGATCTTGCCCATACTGCTATTGTAGTCATCCTCCTGTGCTCTCAGTGCCTCGTTCACAGCCGATATGATAAGATCCTCAAGTGTCTCTATATCATCAGGATCAACAACCTCAGGATCAAGCTTGATCTCCATGAGTTCCTTCTTACCTGACACCTTTGCAGTGACAACTCCTCCACCTACAGATGACTCATACACCTTATCCTCAAGTGTCTTAGTTGTCTCCTCCATCTGCTTCTGCATCTTCTGTGCCTGCTTCATAAGATTGTTCATATTACCAGGCATCATACCTCCTGGGAAACCGCCTCTCTTAGCCATTACAATAGTCCTCCTTATTCTGATTAAATAATTTATAATATGATATCATCATTTCTTATCTATTGGAAAGTTGATCTTGTTCAGGTTCAGTATATTCTCCGTCTCAAGCCTTCCATTATCACTGTGGGAATTCCTTGTACAAAGTATCTCAAATTCAATCTCTCTTCCAAGATATTCCTCGATCACACTCTTCACATGCTCCACATTCTCAGGCTTGTCAAAGTATAACTTCGGCATATCGTCATCCGTCAGCGGGATCATGAGCAGAAGTCTTCTGTGATCATCGGACAGTATGAGCTTCGTCCTTATGGCCGGATCAGCATCATTTCTCTTGAGATATCTTCTCGCAGGAACCGACAGCTTCTCCAGTATATCATTCCAGTTCTCCGCAGCTCTCTGCAGATCCTCGAACTCTGCCTTTGGAAGCTCCATTGCCAGCTTGTCCTGATATTCCTTCATGCCCTTCTGATCTATCACATCGTCAGCCGGGCTTACGGGGGCAGCACTTTGAACCGGCGCAGCCTGTATGCCATTTGCCTCAAGGTCATCAAGCTTCTTCTCAAGCATCCTTACCCTCTCAATCAGACTTGTGGTATCAACCTCCATCTGTGGTCTGCACAGCTTTATGACAGCCATCTCAAGCACTATCCTCTTCTGTGAGGAATACTTGATGCTGGCGGCTGTATCCGAGAACACGTTTATATATCTTACTATGGTGCTCTCCTCCATATGACCGGATATCTCTCTTATGCGTTCCAAATTCTCCTTGGTCATATCCAATCTGTCGCCCTCCGCCGAGGACAGCTTGACAACGAGTATGTTCCTGAGAAACCATGTAAATTCATTTACGAAACGGCCAAGCTCACGTCCCTGCCACACAACTTCGTCAACCACATCTATTGCATGTTCAACATCAGATTCCAGCACGCACTCCAGAAGTCTTGCAAATGTATCTATGTCCACAGCTCCTATGGTCTCAAGCACATTATCATATGTAAGCTTCTGTCCGAGATTGAATGCAACGCACTGATCCAGAATAGATAAGGCATCTCTCATGGAACCATCGCCGGATTTTGCGATATAATCTATCGCCTTCTTATCCGCATCAAGTCCCTCCCTGTCCATAAGCTCCTCCAGTCGATCCGAGATGACATCCACCGGGATACGTCTGAAGTCGTACTTCTGACACCTTGACGATATGGTTATAGGTATCTTGTGGGACTCCGTGGTAGCCAGTATGAATATTACATATGATGGCGGCTCCTCGAGAGTCTTTAACAGAGCGTTGAACGCTCCCGGAGACAACATATGAACCTCATCTATGATGTATACCTTATACTTGCCCTCAGTAGGAGGATATGCTACCTCCTCCCTTATCTGCCTTATATTGTCAACACCATTGTTGGAGGCCGCATCTATCTCAATGACATTAAGCGATGATCCATCCGATATGGCTCTGCAGCTTGCACATTCATTACATGGGCTTCCGTCCACCGGATGCTCGCAGTTACATGCCTTGGCAAATATCTTGGCGATCGAAGTCTTACCTGTTCCTCTCGTACCGCAAAATAAAAAGGCATGACCAAGTCTATCATTCTTAATCTGGTTTCTAAGAGTGGTAACTATATGATCCTGCCCCTTTACCTCATCAAAAGTATCAGGTCTCCATTTTCTATATAAAGCTACATACGACATCACCAATACCTACCTTTGTATCATAAAACTCACACAGACTATTATATCTGAATTTACATTTTATATCAATCAGATAAGCAATATTTGAATATGGTATTGCCTGGTGCCTATACACAGAACATCTCTGTCCGCAAGCTGCCAGCTCCTGCCCGCCGGAAGCCTGATCCCATTTATGACAGTTCCATTTGTGGAATCAAGATCTTCGACATAGATCTTCTCTGCATCCTCGTATATCCTTATGTGCCTTCTACTGACGCTGATATCCTCTATAACCTGATCCGCCTGTCGTCTGTCCCGCCCCAATACAACTCCCTCCGGCGTCACCGGGAATTCAGTAGCCACAATGCCTCCGTCTTCGATCAGTCTCACAGACAGTCTCTGCTCCTGTACGGACTCTCTGCCATCGAGATTATGCTGTGTAAGCAGGGTTGTACAGTCATCCTCCGAGCCAAGCACCGTGGTATCGCCAGGTATTTCGTCAGCCAGACTTACATGTTCCAATGCATCAACATTCTGTTTTTTAGGTCTTCTGTTTTCATCTTCCTCCGCATATCGCAGCTCTGAGCACTCCACGCCCTCCTGTCCCCGCCGTTCATCCTCAGCAGCAGACAGCTTCCTCTTCATCTCCACATAGACAAATAACTCCACGGACAGCACGATGAGTGCCAGCATTATAAATCTCACATCCGCCGCATGCCCCTGTATATAAAATTGAACAGCCGCTATTCCCGTAAATGCCACCACAGTAAATCCTATGAGTATGAAAAATATCCTATCATATTTGTTTTTCTCCATTGTCGGTATCGTCAACGCCGCCGCACTGCTTTGATCCGTTCCGAACACCTCATCCATCAAAAGCTCCTGCTCACGGGCCGCAGCCAAAGATTCCACATTTCTTTTTCTATTGCCGGAGCAGCATTTTTCCTGCTCACGGGCAGAAACCTCATCCACATATTTCTGCATCCGCTCCATGTCATAATTTGCCGACACCACCATGTCATATATCTCATACATAAAATCCACAAGCTCAGTGTCCCTGTGATCTACCCTCTTTATGATCTTCTCCACAAGATTCTTTATTCCCATTCTGACATCCGTTCCCTGTCCCGGCACATACACGTATCTGAAACTCTTCTCTGCATCCGAGTAAAATATCTTGTCGGATTCTATCAGAAGATTGTCCGGCTCAAGCATGTATTCTCCCGTCTCCATGACCACACTGCACAACGATCTTATGAGAGCAACAGCCTGCTCCATGGACATTATCCCCCTGTCAGATATATCGTCCAGGCTCTTCATGCCATTTATTTTGCAGTATATGAACATATCTCCGTTGATGGCCCTGAATTCCGGCTGTATTATTCCCTCGACAAAATTATTGTACAGCATGTCCGTCTCATAGGAATTTATGGCCGCTGCACTGACCTCCACCACAAAAAAAGTGTTAATTCCCTCTACCTGGCAATAACTTACCATATTCCTGCCACCTCCTAAGTTCATTTCCTACATCCCTTATCTCCTGTCTGGCCGCAGTCTTTCTGTCACATCTGCCGTCATCTATCAATATCTGTATCCCCGGAAATGACTCTCTGTAAGTTATCTCCGCAACCAGATTATTCCCATTCATGGCCATTTCCGCATTCACACCATCGGCACATATCACGGTCTCGGATACATTTGTGGACATCGCTTTCTCTGCACTGTCCGTATCCCCCTCACCACTCTCATTGATCCTGTATTCCTCTCGGTTGTACAGTACCAGATATGCCTCCCCCGATGCCGCCGCATGGTTAAACGCTATAAACAACATGTTCATCACCACAAACACGGCACACACAAGTATCGGTGTTATCAGGCACATCTCCAGAACTATAGATCCATTGTCATCCATATATCTGACTCCTCCTGTCTTTTCTTCTCTTCTCCTATCTTTTCCCGCACTCAGAGCACTGAGGAAGTCCCCCGCACTCTGACTTTTTCTTTCTGTATATCGTCCGCTTCAAGCCGGAGCAGCCCAGCGAATAGTGATATTTGTCTCCCTGTTCAGTGACATAGATCACACCATTGCTTTTATATCTTCCACAGATCCTGCACGCCGAAAGCCCGGAATATCTGTCATCCAGAACCTCCCCACTCACGCTTCTCACAGATATCCTGATATGGTAACAGCTCCGCGAGTTGTGGTACACCGAACCATTCTCAGCCACATACACATACTCATCATCATCGTCATCATCCTGCGACCTGTCATATCCCAGGTACGCCCTCTGTCTTATCCTGTCCACGCACCCCACGGTGGATCCTCCGGCAAATGGCAGATTGATCTTCAGCATATATCTGACCTTGAGGCACACAAATCCGTCATCCGACAGCTCTGCATTTATCACCTTAACCCCGGACATTCCGCCGTCGACATATGTGTTCACCGTGCCTTTGTCATCTATGTACTCCCTGATCTTCCTGTTCGCCAGCACGAGCGACACACCATCTGCCATACCTTCAGCATACGGCCCCATGTCCGCGCCCTTTTCGGCTAGCTCATACGCATAGCTGTATTCCGCAAGATACGCAGCCGTCTCATGTAAGCCCTCATATATCACAGTCCGTGTCCGTATACATCCGGCCATGGCAAACACAGTCAGCATGGCAAATATAAACACTGGCAGCACCAGCGATGCCTCCACACTGGCACTACCACGGTCACATCCCAAAGGAGCTGTCTTATATATTCTCCTGCCATACCTGATCCGAACAAAATCTATAGTAATATGCGCTTGGAGAGGCGATTTATCTTTCATATATTTACTTTTCAACATACAACAAGAGAACATATAACACCCCCCTTCAGGATATTTTCATATCTCAATAACTCACACACTGCCTGAAGCTGTACCTGTACAGTCCGTCATCTATCTTCGATACGCCCTCGTGATCTTCTATAAACGATGCAAATTTCCTGTCCTGACTGACCTCAACATCAAATGTCAGAGAATACATCATATTCTTCATCTCAAACGACTCATCCGTCTGTCTGAAATTAAGCTGTATAAGATCCGCCATCCTGTAATACATGCCTCCTTTATTCTCTATCAGAAGTATCGCCAGATAATCCCTGTAGCTCACAGCATCCACGCCTTCATAGTCCACGGAATCCAGATTCATCAGCTTGTCAAGATTGTTGATGTCCGTCACCCAGTATTCGTCTGTCTTCATAAACTGAACGCTTTTGCCGTCAAGCAGCAGCCTTATATCAACAATTGTCTCAGCATAAGCCCAGCATCCGAGCAGCAGATATTTCGCCGCCCCATAGGTGACCCCCGGCACAAGAGCCAGCACCGCAGCTATGGATGACACTTCGGCCATCTTTGCGCTGTCTGAGAGCAGATATGCCAGATTGAGCGGCAGTCTGTGAAGCACTATCCTGTTCACGACCCCCTGCAGATTGTCATGGTCATTATCCTTTCCGGCGATAATGTATTCCACCTCACACTCAAATGGTCTGTCCTGTTTCCTGTCAGTAAATGTATTGAAATTCGCCAGTGCATACCCGACACCATATATGTCATCCACTATTCCGGTCTGTGATCTCTCTCCATCCAACATGAGCTGCCTCTGGAATTTATCCAGATCGTCAAATTCTATGTCCTCCCACTGTCTCGTATCCTCCGCCTGTCCGTCTGACGGAAAGCCATCCAGATCGTATGCCTGATCTGACACCACCCGCCCGGATGGCGTGACAACATTCAGAAGTCCACCTGTCAGGATGCTTTTCAGCGCTTTTCTAGGATCCGTACCGCTCCAACTGCTCTCATCCTGATTCGACTCATTCTTACCATTTTCCACAGCTCCAGAAGCATCCTCCATGGCCTTATCCCCGGATGTTATCATCTCAAGAATGTCTTCTATTCCCTTCTCCTCCATGTACACCTTCATATGGTCGGTTATCTGCAGCTTCATATTCTCGCAGTCATTCTCCAGAAGTCCCCTGCACTCTGCCAGCGCCACATCTTCAACGCTCATATTGTCGCCCTGACCATTTTCCAGAGTATATTCCAGATAATCCTGCGCCATCTGCTCAAGCTTTCCCTCACCGTGTCCGCCAAATGTGCTGTCGACTGCCAGCAGATGATACTCCTCAAACAACTCCTTGTCGTACGCCGCCTTCACATCACAGGCTGCGCCCTCGGCCGCCATTGCGGCCTTGGCACTGCCCATTCTTATCCGCGCCATCTCAAGCACGGAGAGCCCCAGAAGCAGCATGGAGATCAGGATTATACTCAGAAAAACCGTTACATGTCCCTGATTTCTCATACAGCTCCCCCTTAATATATCTTCTTTGCACTCTTGTTGATCGAGTTCCATATGTTGTTCACCAGAGAAGTTATCTGCTGCTTGAATATGACGCACATCGCGATCAAGACTACAATTATAAGGATTATTTCGACCACTCCCATACCTGACTCATCTTCCATAAAATCTTCCCATCTCTTCATACATTTTTCCTCCTTAAAAACTTATTATCTTAAAAATTTATTATTGCGGGCAGCATGACTATTACCATGACCACTCCCAGCAGAACCACCATCGGAAGAAGCAGCTTTGTCCCGGCTTCCTCCCCCTTTCTCTTCGCCATCTCCTTTCTGGTCTGCATTGCGTTCTGCTCCTCGCCCGCCATCATGATCAATATATCTCTCGTGCCTTTCTTCACATTCTGTGACAAAAGCGACATGAGCTTTATATACATCGGCAGATTTATCCTGTGCCCCATGTTGTAGTAAGCCTCACTCTCGGATACTCCTGCCTGGATCTCATTTAGCGTATAAATCAGTTCCCTGGTCAGAACACTCCCGCCCTGATCCGTACCGGCACAATCTTCCCTGCCACTCTTCACTATCCTTGCAAATGCACCTCTGACCGTGACTCCTGCTCCAAGATAGAGCGTCAGCTTATCCACAAGCTCCGGGTACTCCGACATGAGCTCGTCGGATCTCTTTTTTTCCATTCCCTGGATCTTCGACCTGTTTCCACCCCATATACAAATGGCTGCGAAACCACCGAGAAACAGTATCATAAGACCGCTTCCGCCTCCCGAGGTGGGCCTGACCGCATATCCGTTTATCTGCTCCGGCAGCGCCACCTCGCTCGAATCTCCACTTCCCGCCTGTATCTCCCTGATGCCTTCCCTTATATCCTTCAGAGCCTTTTCCCTGCCTGTCTCTTCCCTTCCGCACACGCGTATCTGATATGTTCTCTCCGCGCTCAGCTCCCTGTATGTAAGAACAGCCGTGATGGACACTATTCTGTCTTCTCCCTCCGCTATATCGCCGATACGTCCATCGGACGACACCAGCTCGTTGTCCTCGCTTATCCACTGCACATCGAGTCCGAGCGCATCCAGGTGATCCACAAGCTCCAGATCATATATCACTTCGTCGGGGGATTCATTTTCCCCAAGATACAGGTCTTCAATCTCACCAAATCCCTGCTCAAACACTGCTTCCATATCGTCAGGATCATATTCCAGCGGCATGACATCCACATCAAAATCAGTCTTTTCTCCATCTATGTCAGTCTCCAGAGTGACGGTGGACACATCCCCTCCGTACCCATCTCTGGTGAGCACCACCTGATGAGGCGCAAATGCTTCCTTTGCCACAAGGATCACCGCAAGAATACATGTCACCAAAAGCGTCAGCAGGATCTTCGCAATAATGTCTGTGTACATCTCCGCACATTTATCCCTCGCCGCGGCATCCGTACATATGTATACCCTCTTTATCTTCGTGAGCATCTTGTCATTGTCCATATGCGGTTCTATCCAGCCGTATATTTTTCCCGCAGCCCTTTTCAGCATATCCATCATCCTTTCACATATGTATATCTGTGATCTTTCTGCCCCATATCACCGTCGCCGCCGTGATCACCAGACACGCACTCATGGCAGCTATCCCCAGAGCATTGCCATACAGCGCATCCATATATCCAGGATTACACACCCTCAGATACAGAATGATGACAAATGGCATGGCAGACATGATATTCTGCTCCAGCCGTTTTGACGTTATCATCGTGTCTATCTCTTCCTCCACTTCCAGACGCCTGTCAATATTTTCAACCATCTTCTTCATCATCCTGATGAGATTTCCCCCGGAGCCCTTTGCAACTGCGACCACATGAGCAAATTCCTTCACATCCTGAAGTCCTGACCTGTCCGCCATATCCCTCAAAAGACTTTCAACATCAGAGCTCATCTCAAGGCCGTTTATTATGAGCAGCATTTCCTGTCTGATATAAGATTTCCCCTGATACATTCCGTCCAGCTCGTGACAAGCTGGAACAAACGCTTTTTCCAATGAATATCCCGCCGCCATATTTGCGGACAGGGACAGCAGCATTTCCTTAAATTCATTATTAAGTTTATTCTTTCTCTGCCGGCATTTACCATCGGCAATTTTCCTGAGAAATACCAGAATCCCCGGCGTGAACACCAGGCACGGTATAAGACTGTCAAAGAAGAGCACCGACACCATCACCGCTATGACTGAATACACAGCGATACCGGTTACGATTTCCCTGACACTTAGTTTATAAGAATCATAATCTATACCCTGTCTCAGCACACATCCCTCCTTGAATCACTGCTCTCATTAACGCTTATAAGTCCAGCCGCCACGAGCTTTGATGTGTTGTGAAGATCATTTATCTTTCTAAGCATTCCTTCCACTCGCCCCCTGTCCTTTCCCATATTGCTCTCATGAAATTCATACAATTTATTCATGACAAATTCACCTCCTTCCAGCCCTGTGACCTCGCTTATCTCTATACATCTTCGGGATCTGTCCCTCAGTCTTCCAAGCTGGACAACTATGTCCACCGCCGACGCTATCTGCTGCCTTATCGCCAGAACAGGCATATCCGCACCCATCAGAACCATGGTCTCAAGCCTCGTCAGCATGTCCCGGGCAGAATTTGCATGTCCTGTTGACAGGCTTCCATCGTGTCCTGTGTTCATGGCAGTAAGCATATCTATCGCCGCCGCATCCCTGACCTCACCCACTATTATCCGTGAAGGTCTCATTCTGAGGCTCGTCTTGATAAGATCCCTTATGCTCACCGCATTTTCGCCCTCGACATTTGCACTTCTCGCCTCAAGGCTCACCAGATTGTCGATGCCCGCAAGCTGAAGCTCCGCCGAATCCTCTATCGTGACAATTCTCTCATCCGCCGGTATATACCCTGACAGGGCATTCAGAAATGTCGTCTTGCCCGCGCCGGTTCCTCCCGAGATGATTATGTTGTAGCCCGCCACGACCAGATTCTTCAGGAAATCAGCAACCTCCATGGTGACTGATCCGATCTCCACCAGCTTGTCCATGGTCATCTTGTCCTTCGGAAACTTTCTTATGGTCATCACGCTGCCGCTCAGGCTCACCGGCGGCAGCACCACATTCACTCTCGAACCATCCTTAAGCCTTGCATCCACTATCGGCGATGCCTCATTTACTATCCTGTTGCACTCCGCTACGATGCTCTGGATTATGGTCTTGAGCCGTTCCTCGCTCTCAAATGCCTTGTCATACCTGTACATCCTTCCTGCCCGCTCGACAAATATATTGCTGCAGCCATTTATCATTATCTCAGTCACCGCTTCATCGTCGAGAAGCTCTGACAATATATCAAGCCTCCTCAGACTGTTGAACAGTTCCTTCTTCAGCGCAAGCTTATCCCTCACGCTCAGCACATTCCCGGACTCAGATTCGAGAATACACCTGTCGATCATATCGCTGACCTGCTCATCTCCTATGTCACCCGACATATCTATACTCTGCATGACCTTGCTTCGTATCAACTGTCTGTCATCCTGTTTCATCTTCTGCTTCCTATTTCACTTTCTATAAATCTCAGCATCTCCGCACTTCCCGGAACCGCCAGCGGCACGTTCAACCTGTGCAGCCTCCGAGCAATCTTGCCGAGCTCCCTTCTCTCCAGAACCCTCTCGAACATCCCAAGCTTGTCCTGGGACAATTCATCCTTAAGCTCAGGAACCATTATCTCGTCAAATGCCCCAAGTATCGCCAGATCCTTGAGAACCGCCTGTCCCATATCAAACACAACCGTTGTATATCTGCCCCATCTGCGGAACTCGTCTATGAGCCACACCATATCCTCCGTGTCCAGCTCCAGTGCATCTATGTACGATCCCAGATATCCAAGCACGCTGTATTCCTCAAGCTCCACGATATTTTGCTCCATATATCCGGTCAGATCCGGTGACCTCTGTTTCACCAGATATATCACATTCGCCAGAACGTCCTCATGGTCGTGAAATGCACTGTACTCCTCCATGCCCACATACAGGCCGCCCCGCACCTCATCATTCATGCACAGGCTGACCGCAAGGTTTGTCTTACCACACCTCCCTATGGGTGATATAACTGCATACGACCTGAACAGCTTTCTTCTGCGGTCCGTATCGTCTATATTCATATATCTGAGGATCTCTGAAGAAATGTTCCGTACCCTGGAATATTTGAATATCCTGTTATGGCTGATCTCTTCTGATCCATCGACTCTATCCCTCGTCATAAATATCATCCGGCAGGCCACCGGCACTTTGCTCTCATCCAGAGGAATATTCTCATCCATCAGCAGAACATCCAGAGTCTTAGTCTCAAGATACCCATACAGTTCTCCCTCCGATGAAAATGCAAGCGCAAACAGCGGATTGTCCCTGTCCGAATTGATATGGTTCATAAGACTTATCATGTAAGCCCTGTCACCATCCAGTATTCCAATCTTGTACTGCTGAATTTTGTCACCTCCACTCTATAGTGCACACGTAATACATGACTCCGCCCATTATGGCAGCAGAGAAATGTACCCTGGACTTCATCAGATTCCTATAAAATTGTTTTGTTGAAATTTCTTTACGATTCGTAACTGACATTAAAACTTCTTTTAAAAGAAAAAATAAAGATATAACTCCTCCGGCCAAAAAGGAGTAAACAATCACCCGGATCACATCGGTTCCTACAAATGTGCCAGCCGTCGCCAGCAGCTTGATATCACCTGCCCCCAAGGCTTTTTTATGAAATAATACAAACAAGATCACCACAGGAATAACACAGCCTGCCACACTGCTCAGAAGTCCATCACACGGTCCTCTGACAACTGCCGACATCAGGAATCCCTGTATCATGCCAACTGCGATAAGCCTGTTCGGAATCCTCCAGTCTCTGAAGTCCGATACCACCGCCATGCTCACAGTTGCGATCAATGGTATTACATAATATATGATCTCTGTCCTCCCTTCTCTCTGAGTTGTAAGCACACCTTACACCCTCTCTCAGCCTTTGTAAAGGGGGGATTTCATAAAGAAAATTTTATAAATTGCGGCAATATACAGGCTGTATATTGCCCAATTTCAATATACAAAAAGCCCGTCCTGTTACGAACGGGCTTCTGATTTTACAGCATGTATATATAATTTTTTTTACTAAAATTGTCCATTTCCCATGTTCTGATTGTTATTTGGGTTCTGGTTATAGTTCTGGTTAGGACTCTGATTAGGATTCATATCAGCCTGCTTCCTTGCCGCCATGGCATTATCAATGTTCTGTATCTCGCTCCTGCTTATGGCTATACTGTCCTGAAGAACCTTTACATTGTTGAAATACTGGAGCAGCTCCTGAGGTGGATTCTCCTTGTTCCGCTCGTAGAAATACTTGCCAATCTCAACCATGTTCCTGTCGATCATCTGCACCTCATTTGATATCTTGTTGTTGAGCTTTGCCTTCTGCGCTGCGTCCTTCGTCTCATCCACCGCATTATTTGCAAACTTCTTGGTCTTGTTGAACACATCCTGGAAAAAATCTGACATATCATATACCTCCATGTAATATAGATCTTTCTTTATCTGCCTTAATATATCCATGTAAAACTAAAAAAACCGGGAATATGGGTGTTGATTCCATAATCCCCGATTTTTTATTTGACTTTGTTTCTCACTATGTCATGTATACTTATGACCTTTCACATCAGTCGTCTATGTACTTATTCAGTGTATCAACCACATCATTGAGATTATAAGGCTTTGCGATATAATCATCAAGCTGGTTCTCAAGGATCCTCTCCTTGTCACCGAACATGGCTCTCGCCGTAACCGCAATGATCGGAAGTCTCTTTCTCTTCTCCTTGCGCTCTATCTCCCTGATCTCCTGTGTAGCTGCTATACCATCCATAACTGGCATCTGTACGTCAAACAGTGCCGCATCGTATATCTTGGTCTTGAACAGCTCAACAGCCTTCTGACCATTCTCAGCTATATCGTATGAGAATCCTGCCATACCGAGAAGCTTACCGATAACCTGCTGGTTGACCGGCTCATCCTCTGCAACAAGTATCCTTGCCTTGCTGTGTGCATTGATGGAGAATACTGCAGGCTCCTCCTTCTCTTTGAGGAACTCATCTGCTGCATCTGCCGCTTTGATAACCTTGAGTGGTATCTCGACGATGAATGTTGAACCTATATCTTCCTTACTCTGAACTGTTATGTTACCACCCATCAGCTCAACGATCTGCTTGGTGATGACAAGTCCCAGACCTGAACCACCGTACTTTCTTGTATCTGATGCATCTACCTGGCTGAATCTTATGAACAGCTTGCTCATGTTAGCCTCTGAGATACCTATACCGGTATCTGCAACTGCCATTCTGATCTTAATCTTGTTGTCCCCATCATCCATGGATGCTATCTTGACTCTTACGCTTCCCTCGGATGTAAACTTGATAGCATTTGAAAGCAGGCAGTTGAGAACCTGCTGGATTCTCTGTCCATCACCGCGGACAAGCTTTGGAATATTGCTTCCAAATGAACAGTCGAGCTGCAGTCCCTTGTTGGTTGCGATCGGAACCTGTGCAGCAACTGTGTCCTCAATGGCAGTCCTGATGTCAAATGTCTCTTCCTTGATCTTGTACTTACCAGCCTCAAGCTTGCTTATATCAAGAATATCATTGATAAGTCTGAGCAGTGTGTCTGCACAGTTCTTAGCTGTGATAAGGTTATCTCTGTAATCAGCCTGAAGATCCTCAGCCATAAGTGTGAGCTGGAGCATACCGAGAATACCGTTTATAGGTGTTCTTATCTCGTGGCTCATGTTTGCAAGGAACTCGGCCTGTGTCTTGTATGCTGCATTCGCATCCACGATGGCCTTGCTGAGCTTCTCCTCAGTCTCCTTCTGCTTGGTCACATCTATGACTACCATGTTGATGTAATCAGCCTCAGACTTATACATAACCGTGTTGAACACCTTCTGAAGTGACTCCATGGTGATCTCAACATCCATCAGATCTCCCTCTTTGGTGCCGGAGTTGTTATAAGCTGTGAACCATGCATTGATATCCTGAAGTACCTCTATCTTGCTCTCCTTCAGTATCTTGTCCTTGTAGTCAGACACATCGAGCTTGAAATACTCCCCAAATATCTCATTGGCGTCTACTATCTCGTAGTTTGTTCCGTTGACAGGATCATTAACGATCCTCGCCTGTGCAAATCCTATAGGAAGGTTCATGAAAAGTTTCTTATACTTATCAGACTTTCCTGCTGATCCCATGTTGCCATCTCCGAATACCAGTAATACCAGAACAGCAACGACCGCTGCCAGGACGCCACATATAATAGCTCCCACACCTATACCGGCGACTCCCAGCACTCCCGCCAGCAAAGCCAGAACAGCCATGGCCAGTGCAAGCGGCTTAATCCCAATTTCCTTAATTTTGTCCATTAATGCACCTCTGTTTCTATAAATATTGCGTTTGCCACATAGACACTCCTATGCATATCCACATGGATACATTATATTATAAATAATTATTAAGGTCAACGCTCATATAGTTTTTTATGCTGAATAATGTACAAATTTTCTCTGTTATTTTGTACATATTGGACTACTTTTTATGGTCTCCCAGCCATTCTACCTCGTTATTATGCATATTTTATCTATCAACAGATCTGCATTACTCTATCGCTGCTTCATCATCTGTCCGATCCTCATCCTCTGGCTTCCCCTTTTTGCTGCCGCGCTTCTCCTTGATGGTCTTCGCATTCATAAGCAGTGCAAACACAAGCCATCCGGCAAATGTGAATATCAGGCCGCTCTTGAGTCCTCTAGGGAAATACTTGAACTCTATCACATGGTCTCCCTTCTCAAGATCCAGTGCGATAAATGCTCCCGCAACAGTCTGTATATCGGTCTTTCTGCCATCAACATAGGCAGTCCAGCCCGAATCATATGGTATGGATGTGAACATCAGGCCAGCCTCATCGACTGATATATGTCCCTTCACATATCCATCCTCAAATTTGTTGATATTTAACTGATTGTCAGCCCATCCCTCATACGCCTGGTCAAATGCAGCACCGTTGAGAGTGGCTATCGTAAGTCTTGCAGATGTATTGTCAGGTACACCCGCAGAGAAATAATACTCGACCTCCACGTTGGTTCCCTTTATCAGATGTCCCACATGGTATGTCTGGTACTGAAGTCTCTCGTAATTCTGCTCCTCACCGTTCACATATATCCTTATCTTGGTGATTCCATTGCAGTTCGCTATGATGTACAGATCATTCTGTTCCTCTGTTATGTCAAAGCTGAGTCCAAAGCTCACGATACCCGGTGTGATATCGGAAAGTCCAAAGTATTCACTGTACGGATTGTCATGTGTTATCGTGATGTCATTTGAAGAGCCAGTTACCTCCGGATATATCTGGCTGAACGTACCAGCCACCCCAGTCGACTTTTCCACGAAATTATTTATACTGTCAAACATATTCGATGCGTCAGAAGTCCAGTCTTTCAGCTCGTTATTCACCATGAAGCCCAGCTTGAGCGCCCGGCTGTTCTGGTATACATCAACGCCATCCACTGTATCCACATAGTCCATATCGTAGGACATATGCTCATCCTGTCTCCTGAACAAATATCTTATGCCCAGAACCGAACTTGACACCGGATTTGCTCCGTCAAACAGGAACTCATTGGCACCTGTGTAGAAACCAAGTCCGTGCATGGCATTCACAAGGTCATTTGAAACCGTCGAACCAAACAGGCTGACTCCCTGCATATTGTAATAGGTAGATTCATCCACCACCTTTGTGTTGTTGAGCTCCGTTCTATACGGAAAATGGCCTGTCTTAACAGAATCTATAGCGGCCTGCACACTAGCAGCATCGCCATAGTAATCCGGTATGTTCACCGTTCCGTTGCTCTCGTATCCCTTTGCCGCGCTGAACACGATCTCAGTCAGACACAACACTGAAAGTATAGCTGCCACTGCGAATCTGCCTTTGCCGCGGACAAGTCCCAGCACCAGGATTCCCGCCGAGTACACAGCAAACAGCACCCATGTGAGGATAATTACCGTCCTGTCCATATCAATATTCTTGTCTGCATAAACCAGGAAACCGAACGCCACGATGATTCCCAGGGCTATTCCCGGTATCTGCTTCTTGTCTGTATTTGCAATGGCCTCGTATCCCATGCTCAGCAGAATGAAGATGAACAGGAATGAAAATCTGTTCGGGATTCCGTACTGATCATGGAAGCCGTGCCATATATAGTTGAGCAGCGTATTGTTGAAGCTCATCATGAGAAATACGATCAGTATCACATTCTTAAGCTTCTCGTACCATTTGATCTTTGTATTGAAAATATATATTCCTATCAGCAGTATGGCAAATGTACCGCAGTACAGGTTCACACCGCCGTCAAACTGCTGGCTCTTTATCGGCTCAGTCAGGACAAACATCTGCTTTATCATATCCCATATGCTTCCGTACCACTCCCATTTAGGAAAATGTCTGGTGGCAGACGCCGTGGTGTTAAGCCCGATATAAGCTGGGATCAGCAGAAACGCAGACATAGCCGCAGCCATGACAGATGTTCCCGCAAATCTCAAAGTGTCCTCTGCGCCCTTGTATATGTTCTTGTGATTGGTGAGTATAAACTGGAGAACCAGGAACACACATATCATGAAACATATATAGTAGTTACACAGAAGTCCATAGAACAGACTGAGTGTGTACAGTCTGTAGTTGCTGCCGTCCTCCATCATCTGCTCGAAGCCCTGCATGATAAGCGGAAGTATCAGTATACAGTCCATCCACATGAGATTCCATGAATATCCTATGACATAGTTGCTGAGTGCATATGCCACAGCAAATGGAATGATGAGCAGGTTGTTCTTGTTCCTGCACTTGTATCCAAGATAGCTCGCCATGGTCATACCGGACAGAGCTATCTTGATACTTATGAGCAGGCACATCGCTATGTACAGATGCTCCCTGCTGAACAGCACGATTATAAAGTTCAGAGGGCAAGCCATATAGTAGGCGATTATGTCAAGCAGATTGCTTCCCATGCCTATGTCCCACGTATAGAACAGGCTTCCCTCGTTCACCAGTTTGTCATGATAATCAGAGAAGAATGGCAGATACTGGTGAAGACTGTCCACCATGGTAAGGCTGTGTCCGCCAAATGGTCCTATCTCCGCCACCACCCACAGCACGAACATAAATATCGCCGGGATGATAAAAGCGATTATCATGATATAGTTGTCAGCAAATATATCCTTTACAGGCTTTTTATCCTTCTTAAATACGAAGCATTTGCTGAATATATAGTTTATTACAAGTACAACTACCTGAATTATTATCTTTGATATAAACTCATTGTATCTGAAGGAGTCGCACAGCAGGTTGGTTCCAACGACCTCCACCACCATGGCAAACAGACGCATGCCCACAAATGATATGAACTCCCTTATGATCCGGCCTACGCTCTTCCTCTGCTCCGACCTGAACACGTAAAATCCATTTGCAAAGTAAGCAAATAATATGGCAAGCATTATCGCTATGATATTCGCCGCACTTCGCGACAGATCCGTCACAAGTCTCAACACAAAGAATGATACAAGATTCACAGCCGTGGTCATTCCTCCGGCTATAACATATCTGACCATCTCTTTCTCCATAAGCTTTTTTATTTTGTCTACATATTCATTCATATTTCCATACCGATTCCTTACATGATATTCAATAGTTATATCAAATATGATGTACTAATTATAGTTACATATTCTTAAATATTTGCTACTTGAAGTTCGCAAGAAGATATACAAGAGGTGAATTCCAGTAGATCGTTACCTCATTACATGAATAACTCTGTGCGTTGTCGACATAGCATCTCTCCTTTGGAATCTTTGCAAGAACAGCCTTCGCATATGGATCCTCAAGGTTTCCATCGGCACCGCCCACAAGCATTCCAGGCATTGCCTTGCCCAGTGCCTCTGAAGGTCTGTGGTGTGGATTCTCAGGAGTCTGTGAACCATATCCTGTCACATAACAGTAGCTGACTGCATTTCTTCCAAGTATATAGTTGAGCTGGTCTGCCGCATAGTCCACATATGAATCGTCGCCCAGAACCTTTGATGCCATGAGCAGAAGGATTCCGTTATCCGCAACGACCATGTTGCTTCCCCATACATAAGAGCCGCCTGTTGTTGAACCGAAGCCGCTGCCGGCATAGTTATCTACAAGCTTGTCAGCACCCTTCTTAAGTATCTCCTTCTCTGCTGCGCAGTCCTTTACATTTACACAGTAGTCATATATTCCATAATATCCGACATCCGCCCATCCAAGGCCGTACTTAACGCTTCCCTCGATGGCTGTCTTCACATAATCATTGTAGCTCTCATCACCTGTTGCGATATACAGCTCCGCTGCTGCCCACAGGTACTCATCGCTGTCATTGCTGTCAGGATACTCACCTGTAACTATGCTTCCAACGTTCTTAAAGCCTGCATCTCCCTGATGCTGCTCAAGATACTTCCATGCCTTCTGAGCTGCAGCAAGACATGAATCTGCAAATGCTGCATCGTACTTTCTGTATACAACTGAAGCCTTTGCCATAACAGCCGCAAAATCGCCTGTTGCTGTGTTGGATATAGGTGAGAGTATCATCTGTGCAGTCTCCTCAACAGCAGCCACCATCTCAGGGAACACCTCTCCGGTAACCTTGTGATAAACTCCGCCGCTGGTCTCATCCTGCATCTTGAGCATCCAGTCAAGCTCGTATCTGACCTCATCCAGAACGTCAGGAACACCGTTGCCGCTCTCAGGTATTCCGATAGCGTCGTCCTTTGCCGCATACTCTGAATCCTCATATGTAAGGAGCAGATCCTGTACCGCCTTTGCGCCCGGAACAACATATCTTCCGTAGTCTCCGGCATCATGCCATCCGCCGGTCACATCCTTTGCAACATCTGAGCCGTACACTATGGCAGTTCCCGTGTGACATGCAGCGTGTGCAAAATCACCGGCTATGGCTGAATCAAGCTCTGTTCCACATCTCTGGTCATAGAACATGAGCACTGACGCCTTGTATATATCGTCATACACGCCATCCCCAACAGGGAACTCGTATGATTCTGCTCCGGTGTCGAGAACTATCTTGTATGTACCCTGATCCTTGACATCAGAGAAATCTATAACCGCACATTTGTCGCCCACAGCAGGATCGTAATCCCAGCCAGATACGTCACCCTTGCTGACTACCTTGTCATCAGCGACGCTCTTTACCTCGTAGCTCTTGGCGTCTCTGTCAGTCACTGTGGCAAGCTTCTTCGCATCCTTGCCGTAACCCATCTGGTTGATGCCAACCAGCTTTGGATCAGGAATACCCTCAACGCTCTGTGCGCTTGAGGCGTCAACTACAGTGAGCTTGATATTGTCAAAGTATACCTTGTGAGGCACGCTGTCATCACCAACGCCCTCGAAATGTCCCAGATTCATACACATTCTAGGTGCCGGATCCGATGCCTCGCTCATGGTGAACTGGTTGGATATGTGCTGTGTCTCAGTGCCTATCGTTATGTCATCCATCACATAAGCGTGGTAATCACCGCCATTTATCTGAAGTCTGTACTGAATTCCTCTCTCAATGGTGCTGTGCACGTCAAATGACAGCTCATACACACAGTCCTGGTTGAGCTCAAATCCGTCATAGTATATCTGGTTCGCATAATCTAGGCTTCCTGTTCCGGTTATATCCAGACACAGTTCTCCGTTCTCTGCTCCGAGTACGGCCTGTCCGCCATTTGAATATGTATGGCACTCGTCCGTGTCATTGTCATCAAAGTTCAGGTCTATCAGGACATCCCCTGCCTTGACCTCTGTCTTCTCCTGTTCAGCCTCCTCCGAAGCAGCCTCCTCTGTCTTCTCCTCCGAGGTCGCAGCCTCGCTGGTCTCCGCCTGGCTTGTCGCCTCTGTCACATCGTCCTTGCCCTGACCTCCGCAGCCAGCCAGCATGGACATACCCATAGCCGCAGCCATCGCAATGGCCAGTACCTTCTTCATCTTTGCCATGTTAACCCTCCATAAACCTTATAATCTCCTGAAACGCCATATGTCCCCCAAAGATATCCAGTGCACTCCCTATGGTCACGTCTATCCTGTTCCTTCCGAGACTTCTGAGCTGTTCCAGATCGTCAAATGATGCCACACCTCCGGCATATGTCATCGGCAGCTTTCCCCATCTTCCAAGCATGTCCGCAACATGGGTCTCTATGCCTGACGCCTTGCCCTCCACATCCACCGCATGAACGAGATACTCGTCGCAGTATTCTGAGAGCCGGTCAAGCGTTGCCTCCTCCACCTTTACATTTGTAAATTTCTGCCATCTGTCAGTGACAATATAATACTCTCCGTCCCTCTTCCGGCAGGACAGATCCAGCACCAGATGTTCTCTGCCCACAGCCTTCTCAAGTGCCTTCAGGTTGTCGTAGTTGATCTCTCCATCCCTGAACACAAATGATGTGGCTATGACATGTGACGCACCCATATCTATGAACCGCTGTGCATTGTCAGCATTTATTCCCCCGCCTATCTGCAGTCCTCCCGGATATGCAGCCAGAGCGAGCTGTGCCTGTCTTACATCGGCGTCATAGTATTCGCTGGACGCAGGATTGAGAAGTATGATATGACCACCCTTAAGTCCATAGCTTTTGTACAGTTCAGCAAAGAAGTCTCCGTCCTTCTGTGATACAAAGTTTTCATCTGCTCTGTCACCCTCATCACAGAGACTGCCTCCAACTATCTGCTTTACCTGTCCATTGTGTATGTCTATGCATGGTCTGAATCTCATATCGTCTGTCTCCTGTCGCTTTTGTCACCTTTTGGTGTAAATTTTGCTCATATAACTGCTATTTTATCATACAAAATACAAATATGACACAATAAATGGATTAACCAGGCAAAACTTTATTTGATTACATGGGCCAAAGGCTTTACAATAGATACAATTATGTGCTTTATGGAAAGGATGGGGAACAACTTATGAATTACTCACTAAAAGCCGAACTGGACAACTGCTATTCCTATGCCGATTCGCTGGACAACGACGGCTACGGTGCGCGCCAGAAGACAGGACTCAAGACAAGAGAGATGCTTCAGTTTGACCTGCTTCAGTTTCTTGCATATCTGTCCAGCTCCGACCAGGCAGAACTTACCCTGGAGATAAAATTTGTCCGCGAATACCTGAACCAGCACTTTACAACAGACAAATTCCGCACATTCAAATATGAGAGAACAACCAGGGATTTTGCCGTGACACCACCTAGATCCCTTACATATTTTGTACAGGGCGATCTGGCCCGGGCAAAGGTAAATCCCAGATCAGTATACCGTTCCAGAGATTACGTCAGAATGTTCAAGCTCATGGGTCAGGAATTCATCGCCTGCAACAACATGACTGACGACAACGAGATAGCAAGGCTCACAGGCTACTGCCTCATGCTCGACAAATATCTCAAGTCCATGAACCTGTACGCCATAGATCCAAGCCCACTGCTCGACAAGTACAACGCACTCCCAAAGAGTGCTTCCCCAGTCTCACAGACTCCGGCTAAGTCGACAGCTTCCGAAAGGGCTGAACCCGTCAAGGATGTGGACACTCTTCTCGAGGAACTGAATTCCATGACCGGTCTCGAGAACGTGAAGAAGGACATCACCAACCTCGTAAACCTTCTGAAGATCAAGAAGCTCCGCGAGGAAAACGGCATGAAACAACCGTCCGTATCTCTCCACCTTGTATTCTCCGGCAATCCGGGAACAGGAAAGACCACGGTGGCAAGACTTCTTGCAAATATCTACAAGGGTCTGGGCATACTGTCAAGAGGACAGCTTGTCGAGGTCGACAGAGGCGGACTTGTTGTGGGATATATTGGTCAGACAGCCGTCAAGACAACCGAGGTCATAGAATCAGCCCTCGGCGGGATCTTATTTATAGATGAGGCTTATACTCTCACCGCAGGCAAGGGTGAGAATGATTTCGGCCAGGAGGCAGTGGACACGCTGCTCAAAGCTATGGAGGATCACAGAGATGATCTCATAGTCATAGTTGCCGGCTACCCGGATCTCATGGAACGGTTCCTGAGCTCCAACCCGGGACTTCGTTCCAGATTCAACAAATTCATCACATTTGAGGATTACACCGGGGACGAGCTTATGTCCATCTTCGAGAGCATGTGTTCCAAGCAGGAATACAAGCTGGACGATGATGCCCGCGCATACGCCTCAGAATACTGGCACGACAAAGCCGCACATCACGACGATACATTTGCCAACGCCCGTGAAGTCCGTAACTTTATGGAATCCGCCATATCCAGGCAGGCCACTAGAATAGTTTCCATGGACAACATTGACGTAGCCACACTTGAGACCCTTACAAAGGAAGATCTGATGGCTTAGGCTTGTAATATTTTTTGGATAAAGAAAGAGAGGTATTTTATTTTGAACAGATCATTATCGACAGATAATCCTATCATGAATTTTCTAACCATAGTGTGCGATATAGTAATATTGCATTTTCTGTGGCTGCTGACTTCCTTGCCAATCCTCACGATAGGTGCATCGACCACAGCACTCTACTACACCACCATGAAATGCATCAGAAACGGTCAGGGCGGCGTGGTCAAGCTGTTCTTCAAGAGCTTCAGGGAGAATTTCAAACAGGCCACAGGGATAGGAGTTCTGGCTCTGCTTGCCGGTGTCCTGTGTGCATTTGACATGTGGTTCGCCGTGAGCAGGAACATCAAGAGTATGCTGGTCATATTCACCATCATGTCACTTATCTACCTGTTCACTGTACTGTATGTATTCCCACTTCAGGCGCAGTTTGAGAACACAGTCAAAGCGACCATCAAGAACGCATTCCTCATGTCCATCAAGAATCTTCCATGGACACTTCTCATGGTTGCGATAACGGCAGCGATCGCAGCGGGATGCTATTTCAGCTCCACCGTGCTCGGTCTTATGCTCATATGTGTCGCAGGACTTCACGCTTATCTGTGCTCACTGGTATTTGTACACATCTTCAACGAGTACATGCCGGAGGAGGAAGAGAAGAGCGACGAGGACTTCCATATAGTTGACGATACAGACGAGGACTAACACCCCTTGCCAACACATACAGATGAATAATATACATGGCGTGGGCCGGCTTTCTTCAGAAGGCGGGCGCACACGTCTATGGTGACACCGGTTGTATATATGTCATCCACAAGCAGGATATTTCTGTACTCCGGGTACACTCTGCCTATGTCCATGGATGTCTTTATGTTGTTTGCCCTCTCCAGGTTGTCCAATTTCTTCTGCGGTGTGGTGTACTTTCTTCTCACCAGCATATCCTCACAGAATGGAAGCCCCAGTTCATCAGCGACAACCTTCGCCAGTACAGCCGCCTGATTGTAGCCGCGCTGTCTCTGCTTTCTCCTGTGCAAAGGTACACAGGTGACCGCATCTATTCCATACCTTCTGACATACGGGCGCACCTTCTCCGCCATCTGAGCTCCGTAAAAATCACAATATTCTTTTTTGTTATGGTATTTTATCGCCAGAACACTGGCTTTGACGGGTTCCACGTAATTAAATACGGGGAAACCTCTTTCGAAATTTCTTGAATGTTTTTCACAGTCCAGACAGAGCTCCCGCTCTTCACTGTCGACCTCCTTGCCGCACACCATACATGACGGAGTCTTCACATAGGGAAGGCTGTTATGCCCTCTGCATATCAGCCCTTCTCCCATCGGAAGCACCTCGTCACATATCGCACACCGGCGGGGATACAGGAGATCCGTGAGCAGTCGTCCGAACCCGAACTTATCTGCGCATCGTTTCATCTTCTCTCCATCTCCCTGAGTCTCAGTGCAAATGAGGTGTATCTCTTCTGTTCATCCTCATTGTCTATCATCGTATTTACCAGTCCTATATTGCCCACTATGACCACGCTTCTTCTGGCTCTCGTCACCGCCGTATACAGCAGGTTTCTGTTCAAAAGCTTAGGTGGGCATCTGAGAAGCGGGATCACAACCACGGGATACTCACTTCCCTGCGACTTATGTATGGTTATCGCAAATGCATGCTCAAGCTCCTCAAGCTGGTTGTATGGATACTCAGTCTGTCTTCCATCGTCAAATTCCACCACGATCCTCTGCTCGTAGTCGTCAACAGCCTTTACAAATCCAATATCGCCGTTGAACACTCCGACTCCTTCCTCCTTGGCAAATCTGCCCGACGGATCCAGTATCTTCCACTCCTGCTTGTAATTGTTCTTGACCTGCATGACCTTATCGCCCTGTCTGAACACCACATCGCCCCGGTCATGCTCGGGTTTTCCGTGTCCCTCCGGATTGAGGACATCCTGAAGCTGCTTGTTGAGGTTCTCAACACCCATATCATACTTACGCATAGGTGTCAGCACCTGTATATCCGATTTATCCACACCAAAATATGATGGAAGCTGCTTTGTCAGAAGCACCTTGAGCTCTGCCACGATCTCATTGTAGCCATTCCTTGGAACAAAGAAGAAATCCCTGCTCTTGTTCTTGATCTCCACATGCTCTCCATCCTTTATCCTGTGGGCATTGCCTATGATATCGCTGTCCTCGCCCTGTCTGTATATCCTGTCCAGCACCGACACGCTGAACACACCGGACGCTATGATATCCTTGAGCACATTTCCCGGGCCAACTGACGGAAGCTGATCCGAATCACCCACAAGCACAAGTCTTGTGCCCGGAGCCACAGCCTTGAGCAGACTGTAGAAAATGCTGCTGTCAACCATGGACATCTCATCTATTATGATAACATCGGCCTCAAGTGGATTGCTCTCATTCCGCATAAATGTATACGCAGAAGTCTCTTCTCCTTCCACTCCGCCCGTAAGCTCGAGCATTCTGTGTATGGTCTGTGCTCCGTATCCTGTGGCCTCTGTTATCCTCTTGGCTGCACGTCCTGTAGGCGCAGCGAGAACTATCTTCATCCTGAAGCTCTCGTATATCTTGATAAGTACATTTATGATCGTTGTCTTTCCGGTTCCGGGGCCTCCGGTTATGACCGCAACGCCGTGATCCACGGCATTTCTTATGGCAAGTCTCTGGGCATCAGCCAGCTTCATATTCTCTGACTTTTCTACCGTCTCAACAACCTTGTCTATCTTGAGCTTTGCCTTTGAGAAATCTATGTTGAGCTCACACAGAAGTCTTGCCGAATTGAGCTCCATATAATAATTAGGTGCTGCATACACGGCATTTGTCACGTTTGACTCTGACTCCGTATCCAGCAAATCCATGTCTATGTCAGCCACCGGATCATCAAGACTCACATCTGGGAGCTCCCCTGAATCTGGATCGTCCTTCAACTCCTTTATGATTATCTTGCCGGCAACGCTGAGCTCAAGTATCTGATTGCATATAGACATCTCAAGCTCCGGATCATATGGCATGTACTCATTCATCAGCAATGAATATGTCTTGTCTACCAGCATCTTCTGGGGAATATACATATGGCCAAGTCCATTTGCACCGGATAGGGCATACATAATAGCGGCTCTTACCCTGAAATCCGAATCTCTTCCGATACCAAGTCTGTCCGCAATCTCGTCCGCTGTCCTGAATCCAACGCCCGTTATATCCTCTGCTATCTTATAGGGATTTGTCCTCACTATGTCGTACACTTCGTCACCGTATTCATTGTAGATCTTTACAGCGAGGTTCACCGGGATATTGAGACCGGTCAGGAACATGAGCGCATCCTGCATCTCTTTCTTCTCGTTGTATGACACGGCAATGTCTCTGGCCTTCCTCTCTGATATTCCACGTATCTCCGCAAGGCGCTCCGGCTCTTCCTCGATTATCCTGAGTGAGTCCATGCGAAACTTCTTCACTATACGTTTTGCCAGAGCCTCTCCGACACCCTTTATGATGCCCGAACCGAGGTACTTCTCAATACTGAGCACATCATCCGGCATCTTGATCTCACATGAGGTGAATTTGAACTGCAAATCATAAGTTGGATGCTCTACATAATCCCCCTCCGCCGATACATAGATCCCCTCTGCAACGCCGTGAAGATTCCCCACAAAAATATCTTCGCCGTCCTCGCCCTCAACGGCGAAGACGGCGTACCCATTGTCTTCATTCTTATATATAACTTTCTCTACGTAACCTTCTCTTACCAAGTTTTCTCTCCTCTGAAGACTGAGTCCTCAGCTCCTGTCTTAATTGTTCTTCTCGCTGAGAAGCTCGATGTACTTTCCTGTACCAATGGCCACCGCTCTGAGTGGATCCTCCGCTGTCATGGTGGTTATTCCTGTCTTCTCCTCAAGCAGCTCCTCAAGTCCGTGGAGCAGCGCACCACCACCGGTCAGAACTATCCCACGATCTGCAATATCAGCAGCAAGCTCAGGAGGAGTTCTCTCCAGAACTGAATGAACAGCTTCACATATCTGGGACGCAGGCTCACGAAGTGCCTCCTCCGTCTCATCCGATGTGACCGTAACAGTCTTCGGAAGACCGGTTACAAGGTTTCTGCCTCGTATATCCAACGTTATATTCTCAGGTCTTCTGTAACATGTACCTATCTTGATCTTGATCTCCTCGGCGGTTCTCTCTCCTATGAGAAGGTTATGCTTCTTTCTCATGAACCTGACAACTGCCTCATCAAAATCATCTCCGGCCACCTTAATGGATGCACTGACAACAGGACCTCCGAGAGAGATGACTGCTATATCGGCAGTTCCACCACCTATATCAACTATCATGTTACCACATGGTCTGTATATATCTATTCCTGCGCCAATGGCTGCTGCCACAGGCTCCTCAATTATGGACACATCCCTGGCACCGGCCGCATAAGTTGCATCCTCAACTGCCTTCTTCTCAACCTCTGTAACCTGAGAAGGTACACATACGCTGATCCTAGGTCGTCTTCCAAAATAACTCCTTCCGACAGCCTTCTGTATGAAATACTTGAGCATCTTCTCTGTTATCGTATAATCAGAGATTACGCCCTGCCTGAGAGGTCTGATGGCCACTATATTACCCGGAGTTCTTCCAAGCATAAGTCTCGCCTCTTCACCAATAGCCACTATCTTATTAGTATCCCTGTCGTATGCAACTACTGAAGGCTCCTTGAGTACGACTCCTTTGCCTTTCACATACACCAGTATACTGGCTGTACCTAAATCTATACCAATATCTGCGCTTGCCATCACAAGTCTCCCTTCTATTCGTTCACGTCCCTTAATATTACAAGAGATGCATTGCTGCCGTCAAGCCATTTCATGCTAACTTCAGTCAAATCCATGATCTTGTCGAGACTTCTTATATAGCTTCTCCAGTTGACCTCCTTGCTGTCCGTAGCCAGATGCTGATCCGGACCTCCCATGAGCTTGTACTTATCTCTGAGATTCTCTATAAGGAGCTTACTGTCCTTGTCTGTAAAATCATATCCAAGCATATCGTTCAGAGTCCTGTTCGAGAACAGCACTCTTCCAGTATCAACTTCTCTAATAAATATACCCTCATCAATATAGTTATATGTATCGAGGAGAACACTGTTTATGCGTTTAACACTGTCATCGCTCTCTATCTTCTCAAGGGCACTTCTGAGTACATCACCTGTCTGCTTTACAAATTCAATCTCCTCTGTGGTCCACAATTTGTTGATAGAGGTATTCGCCAGCACAAATACCGCTCCATAATTGCCATTGACATACACAGGAACTGCGGTAAAGCTCTTAACAGGCCCCCCTGACATGATCTTCTTAGCTGCTTCATCCATATGCTTTGCATCTATCACAAGGTATCCCTTGTCCACCAGCTTGCCCGAGCCCTGACCATTCTGCCATGATCTGAACTTCATGTTGGCGCGCTGCCACTCTGTCACATACTCCTCCGCAGACATGCTCTGATTCTTGGACCAGATATACTGGCAATCCAGATCTCCCTGCTTGTCCTTCACATACAGGGCTGCCACGTCAGCATTTAAGACCTCGCCCACCTGTGCTATCACGTCATTGATAACCTGCTGGGAGCTCTTATCTGAAGTGTTCAGGGCATCAAGCAGAATCTTCTGCCACTGCAGCTTGTTCTCCATTATGACCTCCTCTGATTTGGCACGGATCGCCTCCTTTGCCAGGATCTGAGAGCTGAATGCGTATTCGGAGAAAATGCGTCCAAGCTGCCACTGCACCTTGTATACGCTCTCCATTTTCTTTGCATCCTCGTCATCATATGAACAGCATATCCATGTTGCCACATGCTTGCCATCTATCATGATCGGTGCACCACAGATCATACTTCCCGTGATGTCATCGTCCATTTCCATCATAACCGGAACATTGTTCCTGAGAACTACCTCATTTAACTTCATATATATCTGCTTATACTGAGGCTTCTCAAACATATCATAGAAATAACCCATATGCTTCTGAGGGCCGGCCGGCTCAACCATCTTCTTGCCCACAGGGTCTATGATAGTTGTATAAAGCCCTGTGAGTGCAGAAAACGCCTTCGTTATCAGAGTCCACTTCTCGGTATCTATCTGATTCCTTTCCTCATCCGACTGGGTATTTGTCTTCATAATGTATGAGAGCTTGTCATCGAACTCCTTCTTAGCGCGCTCAACACTGTTCTCAAGAGCCTTCTTGTCCGTAATATCAGATATAAAATACTCAACCGTGTATGTGTTATCAGCCGCCTGTGTCACAGAGCTCTGGGCCTTCACCCAGATAACCTCGCCTCTGTCGTTGACTATCCTGAACTCTTCCTCGTAGTCCTTGTCCTCGCGCTTCGTGGCGTTTCTGACATTCGCCATAACCCTGCTTCTGTCCTTCGGATGGATATAATCCTCTATGAGTCTGTCACCAAGCTTGATGGCATCCACATTTATTCCCATCTGCTTGGCGTTCGGGGTTATATACTTGAAGATCGGTCTGCCATTCTCGTACTGCTGTACCATGACAAAGCTCTTGATCTTAGACATGGCAGATAATATATACGCCGCCTGATCCTCATTGTATCCGGTCTCCTTGTCCTTTATGAACAGGAGCTCTATTCCATCCATGTCGCCATCTGTGGTTCTCACGATGTGACACTTAAGTCTCATCTTATTTATATCTCTGTGAGCAGATACGATCCTAGTCTCCATCTCAAAATCATCCACTCCGGTATTCTGAACCTTGTAGAGCTGTCCGATCAGAAGATCATAATCACTCTTAGGGAGCAGGTCGCTGAGTCCCACCAGCCCACTGTAGAAATTGCCATCTGTATATCCATACTCAGATATGTTCTTAGATACGTATCTCGTTCTCCATACACCCTCCGGCTTATACAGATACAGAGCTATAACGCCTATATGGTTTATGATCCTCTCAAGACTCACGCTTCCTATCGTAACGTCTGATCGAAGCTCAAACAATACCATATACGCCTTCTTGTCACCATATTCAAACTGGTTGACAAATCCACTGACTACATATCTGTCCTTGTCGTTAACTATAAGTCCAAGTCTGTGCCATATGATAGCCTTCTTGTCGTCAAGTGTCGGCCAGAACTCATCGCTGACCATAAACTTATCCGGCTCCATGGCAATGGATTCAACATCCGAACCCACGATCTTAACTGCGGCATTGTTTATGCTGAGGACTTCACCATCCTCGCAGAACACAACCGCAGGATATTCAACTATTCCCAGAAAATCTGAATAACCACTAAGTCTGTTTATCTCCATAAATATCTCTCCATATATCCACTGCACAAGTGCAGTTTTATCCCATTATTATACACCCCGTATATTATTTACCCCTTAATGCACATAAAACTTTCCTATGTCCCATCACATAGAAAAGTTTCATGTTACCATATATCATATATTACTACTGTGCATCCTCAGCATCACTAACCATAGCAGTTGCCTCGCTCTTCAGTCCGGTAAATGCCTTGTCGGCAACATCCTTTGTTGAAGCACATGCAGAAATAACATTGTCCAGTGATGACAGAAGATCTGACATATATCTGCTTACGCTCTCGCACTCCTTCTTCACATTGTTGCGAAGTCTGGTTGCATCATCTGTGGCTGCATTTCTTGTATTGGCAGCATCCTTCTGAGCTTCCTCTCTCATAACCTTGCACTCGTAATCTGTCTTTGCCGACAGAGCCTCTGCATCTGCGTGAGATTTATTTCTTGTCTTCTCTGCCTCTGAGTATGCCTCATCCTTCATGCTGTTGCACTTTGCCTCGGTCTGATCATACATCTGCTGGCACTGTATCTCTGTATCTGTCTGGAGCTTTGTGCATCTCTCCTTGACATCTGTCTCGTATGCCTCGAGCTCTGCAGTTATAGTATTCTTCTTGTCTGTGCACTCCTTCTCAGTCTGTGCGATCAGTGCGTCTGCGCTCTCACGGGCCTCAAGAAGTGTTCTTGATATTGACTCGTATCTTCCTGCATTCTCAAGCTCTCTCTGCTTGTATGCATTGATCTGCTCCTTGAGTGACTCTATCTCGCTCTCCTGCTCTGAATTGGTCTTCTTGAGAGTCTCTATGGTCTTGGAAGACTCTGTCATATTGACCTCTCTCATGGTCTTGAGACTCAGAACAGCCTCGCTGAGCTTGTTGACGTTCGCCTTAAGCTCCTCTACTTCTTTATTGTGCTTTTCCTTAAGTTCATCAATATAGTAATCAACGGATGCCTTATCATATCCACCAAACTTCACTGTCTTCAGTGATTCTACTCTATCGTCAGTTACAACATCTTCTACCTGTTTTGCCATGACCTTACCTCCGAAAAACTAATCCTATTGTAGATACTCCGTAATTATAGCACACATAATTCTGTAAGCAAAGTATTTTTACCTTTTATGATTACAAACCACTTTTTTTATGCTATATTGTAACTGCTCATTGAATTTAAATTTTACGGAGGATCATATAGATGAAACACCATTCAAAACTTGTCATATTAGGTCTCGCGGCAACCCTCGTGATAACATCACTCACAGGCTGTCTTCACCGCAAGAAGACCACCTATCAGACATACATGCAGAACATTCTCGACGTCAACTACAAAGGAAGCTTTGACGGATACGTGAAGGACAACGACGGCTCCGAGGAGGACGCCTCAGCCATGTACAGCGACAGCATAGATTATCTGGCCGGCCAGCTCATCAATCATTACTCACTGAACAACGCAGAGACAGACGAGGTGGATGCTATATTTGACGAGACCGCAAAGGTCATCTACTCCAAGGCCAAATACGAGGTGTCAAGAGCCTATAAGAGCGGAAGCGACTACTATGTGGACGTGACCGTGTATCCTATGGACATTCTCAATCAGGCATTTGACGATGTGTTCGCATATATCGACGACTATAACAAGAAGATCAGCGCCGGCGATTTCAACAACACCACAAAGGAAGATTACGAGAAAGAATTTGCCCAGGGCGTGTCGGATATCCTTCAGAATAAAGCCGCAGACATGGATTACCGCAGTCCTGTTGTGGTCTCTGTGAAGATAACCGATGACGGCGACTATTACTGTGCTGACCCGGCGGGGCTGTCCCAGGTTGATGCATCCATGCTTGCAATAGAGGGTTCCCAGCAGAGCTCAGGCTCTGACAGCTCTGACAGCTCAAGCGAGGACAGTTCAGACGAAGGCGATATCTCCTCGGGTGGCGAGACCGCCGAGTAACTATATGCATTAAGAATGTGTCTTAAGAATATACATTAAGAAAAGCTCAGCCTGTGTGATTTCTACTGAATCCATCACACAGGCTGAGCTTTATATATATGTTATCTCCGGCTACTTTCTCACCCTGACTGACTTTGTCTTGCTCCATGCTGAGTAGCATCTTGTGCCAAACTTGTTCGAAAAGCTTCTAACCCTTACATAATATGTTTTTCCGCCTTTAATCCGCTGCTTTGCTCCAAGACTCGCAGTCGTCTTGCTTCCACCGCTTAACACCGTGAATGCATATGTACCCTTTTTTAAGTTTGATGTTGTTGAATACTGGATCTGATAGCCATCTGCGCAGCTTATCTTTCCCCACTTTAATCTTACAGACGCAGCCGATGGGCTCTTTATCTGGCTTATACCTGGTATCTTCGGGCTGACAGTAACAGGTATTATCTTCTTCACCTTCACATGATTCGAATCTCCAGCATATACGGTGATGTTTGCCTTGCCTATATACCGGGCTGCGATCGTTATTGTTCCAGCAGAGTCTACCTTTACAGCTTTTTTATCCGAGCTGTAGCTGAGCTTTCCGGCACGTGCGCTCACGCTCTGTGAAATAGATATTCTCTTCGAGCTGGTTGACATCTCTATTCTGTAGCTGCGCTTTTTCAGCGTTATGCTGTTCGGCGCCTTTTTGATCGTAAAATTGATCGTCTTCTGTCCCTGATATGTGCCAGCGCCTATAATTACAGCCTCTGCTGTTCCGGCTGCTTTGTTCTTATTGTATGAAACCGTATAATCTGTATCCTTCTCCAGCGTTTTGTCGCCAAGCTTTACTGTTACAGCCGGCTTCTTCGAATTACCATCATATGTATATTCTGTCTTGTTAAGTGTAACCTTTGCTGACGATATGCTCTTACGCGTGAGCTTTGAGCCATACGCATAGCTAGTCTCACCCTTTTCTCCACAGTATACACATGCATAGTAATACTCTGCCGGAGAATCATAATCTGCTGCCTTCTTCAGATATCGTGCAGTTGTTTTCTTTGCTGTGTAGCTGTGATCGACTGGGTCTGTTGCTGTACCGGTTTCAAAAATCTCACCACACATGCTGCAGACAACATCTCCTGTATATCCGCCGCCCATACAAGTAGCTTTCTTCTCTCCTACAAGCGTTCTATCATGGTCTGTCTTTGGAAGAATCTCAGTAGTCCTGCTGAGTTCTGCCTTGCACATGGTGCAGTATATAACCTTGTCCCGGCTGCCTTCAGCCTGACATGTAGCCAGATTTACATTCTCATACACAGCCTTTCCCTGGGTATGTCCGAGTGGCTCTGTCTTCTCATCCTTTGTCTTTTGGCATCGCTCACATGTGTATCTGATCAGACCTTCTGCTGCACACAAAGCTTTTTTCTTAACCACGCCTGAATCCCATCTATGTCCCAATGCACCAATGGCTATCTTCTTGGTACTCTGATAACTCTTGCCATTCAGCGTGCATTTTGCTGTACACACCTTTGCACCATCGTTCTCGCAGGATGCCTGCGTTATCTTGCTTGTTACAGTCATCGGTTCACTGATCACATGACTCGAATCTCTGGTACAGGTGAGAACCAGCTTGCAAGTGTTGCCATTTGCTGACCACTCATACTTTGGGGCGTAATCATGCCTCAGGCTATCCCCGTGTGTAAATGTCTTTTTGCGATTCACTCTTCCACAGTTATCACAGGAATAATAATATTTCGCAGCAGTTGTACAGGTCGCAGCCTGTGCAAGAGTTTCATCATTTACTATTTCCGCAGTGTATGAATGTCCGCCTATCTCTGTTATATCAAGTTCATACTCAGCCTTCACCCACGGATTATATTTACTGGCAACCGTAATCGTTACAACGCCGTTGCCGATTGCCGAAAGTGATGCCGCAGTCCTAGACACTTCATTCACCTTTACAACAGTCTCATCCGACGATGTAACCGCATACTCATGTATGTCCGCTCTCGTTGGCCAATCCATTATATTTATACTCAGTTCCGCTCCAATTTCATACTCACTTGGTGAAGTAGTCCTGTTATCGCTGTCCTTCTCCTGCCAATACACATATCTGATACTGGTAGGAAGTGACACAATCTTCTCATATCCGCACTTTGAACACGTCTCTACTGTCTGGCTTTCACCCTCATCTGCCTCTGATATGACATACTCATGTCCCCCCTGATCTGCCACATTGAACGTGTATTCCTGACAAATTGAGCTGTCATATTTATGAACTATTCTTATGGTTACATCACCTGTTCCGACCGCCGTAAGCTTAGCATCATATCTTCTATAAGAAGATTCCGGATCACTCACTTTTACAATACCTTCATCCGATGATGTAACTATAAACTCAGAGTTGTCGACCTTCGTTGGTGCATAATCTACTTCCAGATTGATCTCATCACCTACTTCCACATCAGCAGGCTTGTAATATCCATTACTATCACTCCACCATACAGTACGTGTTATCGCCGTCGGGATTGTCACCGTTTTTGTCGTCCCGCACTTTGAACAAATTTTTTCTGTCTCTCCAGATCCCGGTTCTGCCTGACTTATTACATAGTCATGACCACCCACATCTGTTACCGACACAGTGATTACCCTCTTCATATCCGGATTCACGACCGGATATACAGTAACCGTCGTCTCACCTATCTTATTCATATGGAATGTTCCAGCATAGTTAGACGAAGGGGTATACGAAATAATAGACGGGTCTGCTATATCAAACACGAATTTGTCATCGGATTTGCTATCTGATGCCGTCGAGAAAGATATGTATGTCTCTATATCCTTTCCTACTTCGAACTCCTGATCATATGTGGCTGATGAAGCAGTTTCCGATAATCTCCAGTACACGTACATCGTCTTTGGTCCTGTTACTTTACATCTCGTACATACGCCATCTGTAAAGCTATGCCCAAGAGCCGGAACCTCATCCTCTATCTTTTTGTAGCCACATTTAGCGCATGTGTATACTGTTCCACCTGTCTCTGTACATGTGGCCTCTTTTTTCACACCTTCACCATACACATGCTCCGTGCATGCATCATACCGCTGTCCAAGCAGCTTATCCAGCTTGGCCTGCGCTGCATCCACCTTTTTCTGCCACTTCTCCGGATCTACAGTCTCATAATATTCATCAAACAGCTTCTCAAATTCAGCTATTGTGTACACCTCATATTTGCTAGTATAGTTTGAAAGCTTGCTTGCATTGAAGCATGAAGTATTGCCATACCTGCCATAGAGTGTGAATCCGACTCCCATCACCTGATCTGCTGCCCAGAACATATTGGTATAATGTCCAACCGTGACTCCCTCCGAATCCGCCTTTTGTTCAACAGCTGTAAGCTGACTCTGCGAAGTTATGGATGAATATCCCAGCTCATCCCTTATCTTGTTAAAAGATGCCTTCTCACTGTTCCATCCTGCCGCCGGATCAGTATATCCAAACGCCAGATTCTCACATGACACCTGAAGAAGTGAATGATTTGTGAGTCCTGCACCTCTGTCCGCGCCTGACTGTGCCACCGCCATGAAATAGAAATTAGTCTTAGCCGCATTTCTCTTCATTGCCCCGACATAGTTTTCGTCTGTGTCTCTTAACGAATTAATTTTATTCAATACCGCAAATGTCGCCTTTGTGTTTTCAAGCGATATGGCATCTTTCTTATCTCCGGTAACAACAACCTTGTTATTTCTCGATTCCGGAAGACCTGTATTATTTCCTCCCGCCCACTTGGAGAAATCTTCCTCACATGCCTCCTGCAGAACAGTCTTGGCCCGATTCAGATCATATTTCTGTTTTGTTGTCAGGTTGCTTTTCGCAAGCATCCAGTCTACAAAACCTATAGAGCCCTGATCATATACGGTCATCTCTTCACTCTGATCTTTCTTCACCTGTTCCAGCTCACTCTGAGCCTCTTCTATCTGCTGGTCAAGGGTACTGGCCTTGACAGTCTGAATACCTGTCGTCTGAATACCTGCCGTCAGCATCAGCACTGCACACATTACCACGGTTGCCGCTTTTTTACACAATATCCTGCCCGATAAGCTTCCTTTTCTTTTCATAATCTTTGATACTCCCCCTTTTTTCACATTCTATTTATATTACCCCTTTACCCACATGTACTCCGGCGCGCCCATGCAGGGGATTTATTATAAAATAAGGAGACTCATTATAATAATAAACAAGTCTCCTTATCCAGTATAATATACTATTTTATTTCTCCTTGAAGGTGAACTCCTCGTTCGCAAGCTTGAATCTGATACCATCTATGAGCATCATATCCGTTCCGCTGCTTATGATCTTGCCACCAAGGTAAGTGTGGTTGGTCGACTTGTTATCTCTCAGATAGTACACGCCGTTGACATTGATAATGTAAGCATGGCGGCGACTGACTGAATTGTTGTCAGTTACCTGATAGTCAACTCCCTGTGTAGACTTACCGATACAGAATATCGGCTTATCGATCCTTATCCTCTCACCTGTTCTGGTTCTTATGATGACAGGGCCGCTCTTGCCACGGTTGTTGGCTGTGAGAACTGTTGTCGAACCGTCATCGTTGTCATCAAATCCAATATCATTTGATGAGAAATCCTTAACTTCCTTTGCAAGCTTGAATGAAGAAGTTGTAACATGAGGAGTCTCAGGAACCTCTACCTTAGCCACATTGACCGGGCTGACTCCCGCTGACTTCATAAGCTCCTGCTCATCCTCAGGATGTGCTATATTGTCATTCTTCAGGTCTGTTATAAACTTATAAAATTCTGACAGATAAAATGTAGGATTGTGATCAAAGTATTTGATAAGCTCATATCCGGCATCGGATGCCTTCTTATTCGCAAACTTCATATTGCCCATAAGATCCCTTATAAACTTCTCCATATTACATCTGTCCATAGGCTTATCTATAGGCAGGAATATGAGCTGAACAGCCATATTCTGGAAGTCTATATACATATATCCCTTATTCAGTATAACCTTTCCAATGGACAGATCATTCGCCTTGAGATACATGAGCTGATCTGCAATACTGAATATCAGATCAACCAGCTCATCCTTGTGTATCTTCTTCTCAAGGAACTGATTCATGGTAGTCATGGCTGGAATAGAATATGTCAGAGCTCTCTGACCATCTATATATTCCTCATGGCAGAACGCATTATTGCCCACAAACTGAGCATTGTACAGCTCTACCTCATTGTGAAGAACCTCTACATCGTCTTCAATCTTAAAGTACAATTTGTACTCATCACACAAATACATCTTATCACTCATATAAAACCCTCCGATATTTATCGCACGATATCCATGTAAGTCCCGGAGTCAATTATTCTACTGTAACTGACTTTGCCAGATTACGTGGCTTATCTACGTCCAACCCCTTTGCATCGGACGTGTAATACGCTATAAGCTGCAGGATGACAGCAGCCGAAAATACCGTGAACAATCCATCCTGCTTTGGTATGGATATGTGTTTGTCACATACATCTTTATCATTGTACTCTTCATCCATGCTGACAAGAATGACGTATGCGCCTCTTGCCTTAACCTCGCGTATATTGGAAATCATCTTTCCGTATACAGATTCCTGTGTAGCCAAAGCTATGACCGGAACGTTCTCAGTTATGAGTGCTATCGTTCCATGTTTTAACTCCCCTGCCGCATAAGCCTCAGCGTGAACATAAGAAATCTCTTTCAGCTTCAGTGCACCTTCCAGTGACAGTGTATAATCCAGTCCTCTTCCTATGAAGAATGCATCCGGAGCCATCTTTATATAGTTTGCAACTGTCTTTACTTCATCTGCCTGCTTGAGTGTCTCCTCTATCACCGGGATAACGCCCTGAAGCTGTCTGATGAATGCCTTTGCCCTGTCCTCAGAGTATATACCCTTGACATAGCCAAGTCTGCATCCAATGAGATACATTGCAGCCATCTGTACCGAATATGCCTTGGTACTTGCAACTGCGATCTCAGGACCGGCATGTGTATAAAGGACGTAATCGCTCTCTCTGGCGATGGTCGATCCCTTTACATTGACTATGGACAGAACCTTTGATCCACATCTCTTGGCAAGTCTGAGTGCCTCGAGTGTGTCAATAGTCTCTCCTGACTGTGATGTAACTATTACGAGAGTCTTTTCATTTATGAGTGGTTCCTTGTATCTGAATTCTGATGCTATCTCAACATTAACAGGAATCTTTAACTCCTTCTCAATCATGGCCTTGCCGACTATTCCGGCGTGCATAGCTGTTCCGCATGCAACCACTGTGATGTTCTCAAGATTCTTAAACACCTCATCATCGATGCCGTCCTCAGTGAAATCAGGAAGCTCATTCACTATACGAGGAGTTATCGTGTTTCTCAGTGCCTCTGGCTGCTCATAGATCTCCTTCAGCATAAAGTGCGGATATCCACCCTTCTGAGCTGCCGTTATGTCCCATGTTATCTTGAGCATCTCCGGCTCTACCATGTTCCCCTTCATGTCTTCTACTTTGATGCCTGTGCTTGAGAGTGTCAGTATATGATACTCCGGCACAACAAAGTATTCCTTTGAAAATGATATTATCGCTGTGAGGTCTGATGCAATGATCGATCCCTCATCTGTGTATGAAGCGATCATCGGACTTACATTTCTCACTGCGTATATCTTGCCCGGTCTGTCTGCAAACATAATGCAGAGTGCAAATGAACCGGCTATAGCCTTAACAGCCTTTCTGATAGTCTCGATGGGATTGCCATCGTACAGTGTGTCCAGAAGTGCTGCTACTACCTCTGTGTCCGTCTCAGATACCAGCCTGTCGGCCAGTCCGTATTCTCTCACAATGTCGTTATAGTTCTCTATAATTCCATTATGTATAAGTGCCACATCTCCGCACCTATGTGGATGTGCATTCACATCCGTAACTCCGCCGTGAGTAGCCCATCTCGTATGGCCTATTCCACAGGTTGATCTGTACACAGGACTGTCGTCGCTGCACATCTCCCTGAGGTCTTCCACTCTGCCGGCTTTCTTCTTGATCGTCAGTGTATCATCATCATTAAGCAGTGCTATTCCCGCACTGTCATATCCCCTGTACTCGAGCTTTGCCAGTCCGTCAATAAGAATGTCCTTGGCTGGTTTCTTTCCTACATATCCTATGATTCCACACATATTAAATTAATCTCCTTTCGGCTTATAACCACGCTGTATACTGATAATATTATAATATGGCGCACTTAAAAAAGGTGAAGCCACCATACATAACAGCTATGGGTGTCTAGTCATGATTCTTTGTTTTGGAGTTACCCCCATATTTGGATATCATGTGCGCATCCAGACTCTGCGTGAAGGCATCCGCCGAATATTCGATAACCTTCAACCTCGTTATCCCTGAAAGCCAAAGCCCAGGGGTCATGGCGCTAAGATTTCTAAATCTTTCCAAAGGCACACTCCTCCTGTCCGTGCACCTAGCAAAATTCTATCATGAAACATCTAATAAATCAATGCAGAAAGGCCTCTGCGTATAATCTTTGTAACATAAAATTTACTTCAGCTTTATAAATAAAAACAGGGAAACACCACGGATCCCGGCCGTGTGCCCAGCCTGTGATGCTTCCCTCATTATATCCACTATTTTATATCTTAGCTTATAAAGCATCCACCTGGGAAGTCCTTCTCGGTGGTCAGGAGTGACAGATTACCCTCAGGATCCTCTGCGCACAGAAGCATACCCTCTGATACGACTCCGGCAAGCTTGCATGGCTTGAGGTTTACTATAGCCACAACCTTCTTACCTACCATATCCTCTGCTGAGTATGTACCCTTGATTCCTGATACTATCTGCTTTACATTGTTCTTGCCAAAGCTTACCTGTGAGCAGAGAAGCTTTCTTGAATTAGGAACCTCCTCACATGCAACAATCTCGCCGATCATGAGCTGCATCTTCTGGAACTCCTCAATGCTTATCTCCTGCTTGTCAACTACATCAGGATTGGCCTTGAGTGCCTGGACCTTCGCCTCAGCTATCTTGATCTTCTTGGTCTCAGCAGAATTCTCCTTCTCTTCCTTCTGCTTCTTGGCCTGCTCGTACATGGACTCCTTCTCCACTGGAGCGAACTCGGCAACCTTAGCCATAACTTCCTTCACGTCAAGACGTGCGAATAGGATCTCAGGCTGCTCTGTTACCTTTGTTCCTGACTTGTACAGACCAAACTTTCCAAGCTCTGTGACCTTTCTCTTCTCGGTATTGAGCTGTGCCATGATCTTCTCAGTTGTCTCAGGCATATATGGCTCAAGGAGTGTTGCACCTATAACGATGCTCTCGACAAGGTTGTACAGAACTGTGTTCAGTCTGTCCTTCTTGTCCTCCTCCTTTGCGAGTGCCCAAGGCATTGTCTCATCTATGTACTTGTTGCATCTCTTGAACAGTGCAAATATCTCTGTAATCGCATCTGCAACCTTGAGCTTATCCATGCACTCTGCAACCTTGTATCTGCAGTCCATAACGACCTTCTTAAGATCCTCATCGACAGGCTCTGTGACGTTGGTATTTGTCACAATGCCACCGAAATACTTGTTTGACATCGATATGGTTCTATTGACCAGATTTCCAAGTGTATTTGCAAGCTCTGAGTTGAGTCTCTCAACCATGAGCTCCCATGAGATAACTCCATCATTCTCAAATGGCATCTCGTGAAGAACAAAGAATCTGACAGCATCCACGCCAAATATATTGACCATATCGTCAGCGTACATTACGTTGCCCTTCGACTTACTCATCTTGCCATCACTCTGGAGGAGCCAAGGATGTCCGAATACCTGCTTTGGAAGCGGAAGTCCCAGTGCCATCAGCATGATAGGCCAGTAAATGGTATGGAATCTCAGGATATCCTTGCCGATCAAGTGAAGATCTGCCGGCCAGTATTTATAAAACTTCTCATCGCTCTTTCCATCTACGTCATATCCAAGTCCAGTTATGTAGTTTGAAAGCGCATCAACCCATACATATACAACATGTTTTGGATCAAAGTCTACCGGAATTCCCCACTTGAATGATGTTCTTGAAACACACAGGTCCTGAAGTCCCGGCTTAAGGAAGTTGTTAACCATCTCGTTACGTCTTGACTCAGGCTGTATAAACTCAGGATGCTGCTCTATATGCTTCATGAGCTTGTCCTGATACTTGCTCATCTTGAAGAAGTATGCCTCCTCCTTGGCCTCCTGAACAGGTCTTCCACAGTCCGGGCACTTGCCATCTATGAGCTGTCCGTCTGTGAAGAACGACTCACATGGTGTACAGTATTTTCCTACATAATGTCCCTTATATATATCACCCTGATCGTACAGCTTCTTAAATATCTTCTGTACCTGCTTCTCATGGTAATCATCTGTTGTACGGATAAACTTGTCATATGAAGTATTCATGAGATCCCATATTCTCTTGATCTCACCTGATGTCTCATCAACGAATTCCTTTGGGGTCTGCATGTTCTCAAAAGCCTTGTTCTCAATCTTCTGTCCATGCTCATCTGTTCCTGTCATGAATCTTACATCATAACCTGCGAATCTCTTGTACCTTGCAATGCTGTCAGCCAACACGATCTCGTAGGTGTTGCCTATATGAGGTTTACCTGATGCATATGCAATGGCGGTTGTAATATAATACGTTTTTTTTGCCATTTCAAAAACCCTCCCTGAAAAAATACTACAAGCACAAATGAAATGCTTGTGCAACTTTACCGAAAAACTCCTCGGTAATTGTAAATTATATGCCTTTTTATTATTTATTGTCAAGAAGATGGGATATTAAATAAGTCTGTTACGATGGTCATTCTATAACGCTGCCAATAAACTTGTCATCGTCTCTCTCTCAAAAGCGCATCACATTCCTGAGAACGGCAAACATCACCGCCCCGGCAATACATATAAATATAAGTATATTGTCAAATCGCGATAACTTTCTGTTTCCATATTTTACGAATACATAATCGTTTTTTACAATTATGTATGCCAACGCCGGAAGAGCTATAAACATAAATTGATTATAAGCAAATGCCTTTGCAAGATCCAGCCTTACGGCCGCAAGGATAGCCCGTGTTATCCCGCATCCTGGGCATAAAAATCCGGTTATCTTTCTGAATATACATGGTATGGCAAGTCCTGTCACTCTTATAAATATATAATAGAGGATGCCTATCCCCACGAGGATGGCATCCCTTTTAATTATCGCATTTCTTCTTGATTTCTGTATCTGATCCATGCTCTGTATTTCTTTGTCTCCGCCGACTACTGCTGGCTGTTATCACTGCCTGAAGCATCTGCTGATGTGTTAATATTCTGATCTGACTGCTGGCCAAATGTATTCTGGTCTAAACCGGCCTGCTGACCATATCCCTGCTGATTGTATGCATTCTGATCATATCCCTGCTGGCTGTATGGCTGCTGTCCGTATGCCTGCTGGTTATATGCATTCTGGTCATATCCCTGCTGACCATATGGCTGCTGTCCGTATGCATTCTGATTATACTGCTGCTGACCATACGCATTCTGGTTGTATGCGTTCTGATCATATCCCTGCTGACCATACGCATTCTGGTTATACTGCTGCTGGCCGTATGCATTCTGATCATATCCCTGCTGCTGACCATACGCATTCTGGTTGTATGTGTTCTGATTATAACCCTGCTGACCATATCCTGTATTCATCTGAGGTATAGCCTCTGCATATTTGTTTGCAGTGTCCTGCATAAGCGCATATGCAATAATTCCAAGTCCAAATACCTGAAGAAGAACGTATAAGATGCCTGAGTTGCTTGATGGTACACCGTTCTTATTCTTTATGATATCAACTTTCTCGCCCATCTTATATGCCCAGAACCATCCATAGATGTTACATGTAACGATAGTGAGCAAAAGCGACATTCCACCACTTGTTGCATCTGTCTCTCCTGACTCCTGATTGATATCGTCTGTCAGCACAACAAACCAATACAATCCATATATTCCGCATGTCACAATTGAAAGCAGAATACATATTCCAATATTCCTCTGTTTGATCATAATTGATAATCCTCCTTAAATTTAGATCCTTAATTACATATGTATGACTTGTGTATGACTGCAATTATACTGTTCCTATATAACCACTACATAACTGCAATAAAAATAATAGAATAGCCCCGCAGACACAACTCAGTCTACGGGACTATTTTCTCATACATTTTGTCTGTACGCAACTGCATCTATACATTTTTCAATGTATATTTGTATGCAATTTGATTCATTACGCATTTTTATTGATGGTATCCTGCATAATAGCATATGATACAATTCCAAGTCCGCATAACTGGAGCAGAAGGAAAAGTATGCTTGAATTTCCTGCTGACTGACCATTCTTTGTCTTTATTGCGTCAATCTTCTCGCCCATCTTGTATGCCCAGAACCATCCATAGATATTACATGTAACGATAGTAAGCAACAATGCTACCCCACCGCTTGTTGCATCTGTCTGTCCAGATTCCTGATTAGCATCGTTTGTAAGGCAAACGAACCAATACAGTGCATAAATTCCAAATGTAATGATTGAAAATACTATGCACAGAGCAATGTTCCTCTGTTTGATCATAAAATGTCCTCCCTTGATTTAATTATAAATTTTTTATAAAAATTTTATAAAATATATAAAACCATATATATACATCTTTGTCAATAAAAATCAAAAAATTAAGCTGTTTTTTGCTTTATTATCTATATTTTTTTATAATCAGGCATAAATCTTCAAATATTTACATTCATAATTTATGTGATGTCGTAAACTGTTTTACTTTTGAAACCATGTGCTATATAATAAAATTTCAGGCAGACATATCTCAACACCCGTATCCTAAATATATTGCCAGGATCCACAGATTATGTTTGTCCGTATTGCAAACAATTTATAATTCTAGAGAAAAGAGGACATTTGTTATGAAAAACATGCTTAACTTCAAGAATTTCACAGCTGATGAGCTGATGGATATTCTCAATCTGGCACTTGACATGAAGAAGAACCCTGATAAGTACGCTCACGCTCTTGAGGGCAAGAAACTCTACACTCTTTTTGAGAAGACTTCCACAAGAACATTTCTTTCATTTACAACAGGTATCACCGAGCTCGGCGGTACATATTACAACCAGCTCTGGAAGGATTCCAACTTTACACTCGGTGAGCCTGTATCAGAGATTAAGTATGTATGCAGGAATGTAGATATCATCATGGCACGTCTTGTAAAGAATGAGACAGTCGAGCTGTTCGGCAACAATGTTACTGTTCCATTTATCAACGGATGTGACAGTTCTTATCATCCATGCCAGATCCTGGCAGATGCCCTCACTATTATAGAAAAGTTTGGCAGTCTCGATGTAAAGCTTATGTACATCGGTGCCAAGAATAATGTATTCAACTCTCTTGTTGAGTTCTTTGCAAAGATGAAGAAGGGAACTATCTACGGACTCACGCCACTTGTGAACAACACCGTATGCGGCGATGACTTCTTTGAGGCAGCAAAGGCTACAGGCCACTATGTTGAACTCGATCCTACCATGAGCATGGAGGAGGCAAAAAAGTACGCAAAGGATATGGATATCCTCTACACAGATACATGGGTTGACATGGAGTTCTTCAACAACCCTGCATACAAGCAGCAGAAGGAAGAGACTCTCGCCAAGATGATGCCTTACCAGCTCAACGAGGAATTTACAGAGGGCAGCAAGGCTATAGTATTCCACGACATGCCTATGCACCAGGGATTTGAGATCTCACAGGGCGTTATCGACAAGAACCTCAACCACATTTTGGATGAGGCTGAGAACAGACGTCACGCTGAGAAGGCTGTTATGTATACCCTTCTTAATTCTTAAAATATTCATTCTGATAACCTAAGGAGGATCATGTCAAATGAGACATTTAATAGACCCAATGGACCTGTCAGTTGAGGAGGTTGACCACCTTCTCGTGCTGGCACAGGACATCATCGACAATAAAGAGAAATACAGCGAAGTCTGTAAGGGCAAAAAGCTTGCAACTCTGTTCTTTGAACCAAGCACACGCACAAGACTTAGCTTCGAGGCTGCCATGATGGAACTTGGCGGAAACGTTCTCGGATTTTCATCTGCGAGCTCCTCATCTTCAACAAAAGGTGAGAGTGTGGGCGATACCGTCAAGATCGTCAGCTGTTATGCCGATATTATAGCTATGAGACATTATAAAGAGGGTGCCCCGATGCTGGCTTCCATGAAATCAGATGTTCCTATTATTAATGCTGGTGACGGCGGTCACAATCATCCTACGCAGACATTGGCCGATCTTCTCACAATAAAGAGAGAGAAAGGCAGACTAAACAATATGACCATAGGTTTCTGCGGAGATCTTATGTTTGGTCGTACGGTTCATTCACTTATAAAGGCCATGTCACGATACGAAGGCATAAAATTTATTCTCATATCACCGGATGAATTAAAATTACCTGATTATATAAGAACAGAAGTCATCGAAAAGAATAATATACCATATGAGGAGATTTCCTCTCTTGAGGATGCTATCGGATCTCTGGACGTTCTCTATATGACAAGAGTCCAGAAAGAACGTTTCTTCAACGAGGCGGACTACATAAGACTGAAAGATACCTATATTCTTGACAAGTCAAAGCTGGCTCTCGCTAGGCCTGACCTGTCGATCCTTCACCCGCTTCCTCGTGTAAATGAGATATCTGTTGAGGTGGATGACGATCCGAGAGCATGTTATTTCCGACAAGCACTCAACGGCAAATATGTCCGAATGGCACTCATCATGGACCTTCTCGGACTCGACAAGGATTTTAAGGCATAGGAGGAATGATCATGAATATTGACAGTATTCAGAATGGTATTGTACTTGACCATATAACAGCAGGCAAAGCCCTGCAGATATACAACGATCTTCATCTTGATAAGCTGGATTGCTCCGTTGCTATAATCAAGAATGTTAAAAGCGAGAAGATGGGAAGAAAGGACATTCTTAAGATAGATCAGGATATCGACATAAACCTTGATGTTCTGGGGTATATCGACCCGGATATATCCGTCAACATCATCAAGGACGGCAAGCTCGTTGAAAAACGTAAGATCGAACTGCCTGAGAGACTGGTTGGAATAAAGAAATGTACCAATCCAAGATGCATTACGACCACAGAGCAGGGAATAACCCATATATTCAAACTCACAGACAGAGAAAAGCGAATTTACAGATGTATATACTGTGAAGCAGACAAGTAACTGTTTACTTTTCAGTTTTATGTGCTATAATCTATAAAGTTGCGATAATCCGAGAATTATCTAAGAGGTGAAATATGGAACAGTATGTTATCAAGGGAGGTCGTCCTCTGGAGGGCGAAGTTACCATTGCGGGTGCTAAGAATGCCGCACTTGGAATACTTGCCGCTGCAGTCATGACCGACCAGGAAGTCACAATAGAAAACGTACCGAACGTCAGAGATACAAGAGTCCTTCTTCAGGCCATTCAGGGTATCGGCGCAAGGGTCCGTTACATAGACGAGCACACGGTTGCTATATGTGGTGGAACCATCAATCCGAATACCGATCTCTGTGTCGACGACGAATATATCAGAAAGATCAGAGCATCCTACTATCTGCTCGGCGCACTGCTTGGCAAATATAACCATTCACAGGTCGCTCTTCCAGGCGGATGCGACATCGGAGCCCGTCCGATAGATCTGCACATAAAAGGTTTTGAAGCACTTGGAGCCCACGTTGATATAGCAAACGGTATGATATCCGTTGAGGCTGATGAGCTGATCGGAAGCCACATTTACATGGATGTGATCTCAGTAGGTGCCACCATCAATGTCATGATGGCCGCCGTAATGGCAAACGGCAAGACTACCATAGAGAACGCAGCCAAGGAGCCACATATCGTTGATGTTGCCAATTTCCTCAACAGTATGGGTGCTAACATCAAGGGTGCCGGAACTGATGTCATCCGTATCCGTGGCGTAAAGTCACTTCACGGAACTACATATTCCATCATTCCGGATCAGATCGAGGCAGGAACCTTCATGGTTGCAGCAGCAGCCACCAGAGGCAACGTCCTCATCAAGAACGTAATTCCTAAGCATCTTGAGGCTATAACCTCAAAGCTTACAGATATAGGTGCCACTGTCATCGAGTACGATGATTCAGTGAGAGTAATGTGCAACAAGAGACTCAAAGCTACCAACATCAAGACTCTGCCATATCCGGGATTCCCGACAGATATGCAGCCACAGATGGCGGTTACACTTGCACTGTCCAACGGAACAAGCATCGTCACCGAGAGCATATTTGAGAACAGATTCAAGTATGTCGCAGAGCTTTCAAGAATGGGCGCACACATCAGAGTCGAGGGCAACACCGCTATTCTCGATGGTGTGGAGACATTCACCGGTGCAAATGTTGCAGCACCTGACCTGAGAGCAGGCGCAGCACTTGTAATTGCGGCACTTGTGGCCAACGACTTCTCTACTGTATGTGATATCAAGTATATCCAGAGAGGCTACGAGAAGTTCGACGAAAAGCTTCGCGGACTTGGTGCTCTCATCGAGAAGGTAGAGACGGACAAAGAGATCCAGAAATTCAAGCTCAAAGTAGGTTAATATATACGACATAAGGCGAAAAGCTTTTGCCGGTCAGCACTTGTCTGACCGGCAAAAGCTTTTTTGTTGCAATTTTATTACTTTTTTATAACTTTTTTCACAAAAATGGTGCTCATTTGCAATAATTATGGTAAACTTAGACTGATGTAATTTTGTCATAAATACTATTTTATATATAGATTTGTTTTATGAAAAATGGAGGTTACTATGGATATCAATACTAAACGAACCCGGACTACTATTTCTATCGTAATGCTTATTTGGGCGGTCGTCTGCATCGCGGTGACCGGACTGTATGTGGGAAACAATCACGCAGAAGCCGCGACCACGGGAACTCTCACGTCTGACTACGTGTATTTCCGCAAATCACCAAACGGCACGCCTATAAAATATAACGGCTCGGCCATACTCCTAAGGAAGGGTCAGAAGATGACCGTACTGAGCACTTCCAACAAGACATGGTACAAGGTCAAGCTTACATACAAGAAGAAGAGCTACACCGGTTATGTGTACTCCGCATTTATCAAGGTAACAAGGACAACCTCCAAGAAGGCTCACCTTCGAAAAAATGAAAACTATGTATATTTCCGAAAAACGCCAAACGGCACGCCGCTGAAGTATAACGGATCGCCGATCATGCTCATGGGCGGTCAGAGCATGACCGTACTGAGCACTTCCAACAAGACATGGTACAAGGTCAAGCTTACATATAAGAAGAAACGCTACACCGGTTATGTATATTCCAAGTTCATCGTGATCGACTCCACTTCAGCCACAACAAAGGCCACGACCAAGGCTACTACACAGCAGCCTACCACAGCGGCTCAGGCAGCCAAGAGCGGTTACGTGAATGAAGACTATGTATACTTCCGCCAGACGGCAGCGGGTACACCTATAACCTACAACGGAAGCGCGATCATGCTCATGAAGGGACAGGCACTCTCCGTGACTGATACATCCAACAAGTCATGGTACAAGGTCAACCTCACATACAGCAGCAAGAAGTATACAGGATTTATCTCCTCATCGCTCATCACAATGGGAACATACAAGGAACCTGACGGTAACCAGACATCGGATGCAGCATTTGAAAAGCAGTTATCCGCCCAGAACTTCCCTGAGAGCTACAAAGTGCTTCTCAGAAAGCTCCATGCGGAGCACCCAAACTGGATATTCAAGGCGGTACACACCAACCTTAACTGGAACGACGTGGTCAAGAACGAGGTCAACGTACAGGGACGTGTCAACAACCTTGTAAACTGTACATCTTCCAGTCCTAACTACGGCTGGAGATCACAGACCGTTGGATACAACTACAAGACAGACTCCTACTCATCATATGATGGTTCAACATGGTTTGCAGCCTCGGACGATCTTGTAAAGTATTACCTCGATCCGAGAACATATATGTCATCCGCAAGCTCCATGTTCGCATTTGAAAAGCTGTCATACGACTCATCACAGACAAAGTCAGGAGTTGAGGCTATATTATCTGGTTCGTTTATGCACAATGCGCACCCAACCGGTTCGACCACCACATATTCGTCCATGATAATCACCGCAGCACAGAAATCCGGCGTCAGCCCTTACCACATTGCTTCACGTATCAAGCAGGAGGTCGGAGGCTCGATAACCTCGGGAACAAACGGTAAGAATGCCACATATCCCGGCATATATAACTTCTACAATATCGGTGCATTTGAGAGTGCATCAGGCAACGCTATAACAAACGGTCTGAGATGGGCTTCATCGGGCACATCGTACAACAGGCCATGGACAACACCTGCCAAATCAATAATCGGCGGTGCGATGTATATCGGAGAGTCCTACATCAACAAGGGTCAGAACACTCTGTATACTCAGAAGTTCAACGTAACCTACACAGACTGCCTGTACTGGCATCAGTACATGGGAAATGTACAGGCCCCTACAACAGAGGCATGGAAGGTATATGATGCCTACAAGTCTTCAGGAGCACTCAACAAGGCCATAACATTTGCCATACCTGTTTACAAGAATATGCCAAGCACAGCAATGAAGATGCCTGCGGCTAATCCGGGCAACCAGAACAACTACCTGAAAACACTCTCTGTAAGCGGCAAGAAGCTGTCACCTACATTTGCAATAAACAGCACTACACAGTACACGGTAAATGTGTGCTCATCTGTATCAAGTGTGAAAATAAACGCTTCACCTGTAAGCAGCTACTCCACAGTGAGCGGAAAGGGAACAAAAACCCTGAAATCAGGAAAGAATACATTTAAGATAGTATGTAAATCCCAGAGTAAAGCTACACGTACTTACACCATAATAATTAACAGAGGATAAGGAGGACTCGGTGGATAACCGTATATGAATATTATGAGGACTACAAGATTTAGCTTTAGAACGTTTATGACAGAAGTTGCATGTGTGTTGACTATGATGCTTTTCATGCTTCATACCACTTATGCCGCTACAGTCGCATTTAGTGTTGAGGTTCCATCCACCACGGTCGTTGTTGGCGATACCGTGGAGATCAAGGTAAGTATAAACGCAGCCGATCAGGCTTTATCAAGCTACAGCTACAATATCACATATGATTCCACATTGCTCAAGGCTGTGAGCGGCGGCACCGTGGAATCTGAGGGCACCGTAAGCTACTCCCAGGCAAATGTAAAGCCTGGAGATGCAATGACAGCAACATTTACATTTACCGCCATTGCAAGCGGAACTGCCAGCATAGAGACATCAGCAGTTGAGGTCATCTCCGACACAGAAGAGTCGATAGACATGACACCGTCATACAACTCGGTAACCATCAGCGACAAGTCAGCCGCCGCTTCCACCGAAGCAGCTTCATCTACTGTCAGCGATACCGGTTCAGAAGCCGAGCCTGCAACACCTCTTGCATTGATCGACAGCGAGACCAAGCCTGTTGTTACTGAGGATGAGGTAGGAACACTCACAGAGGCAGATCAGAACGCATCCGCACCTGCAGATACCCTTGTAAGCGTTCACTCAAACAACAACACTTATAACATCATTCCAAAGCCTAATTCAGTCTCAGTGCCAACCGGATATCTTCCAGTGAAGATCAACCTGAACGACACGGACATCAGAGCTTATATGAAGGGAAGCAGTTCCAACACCGTTCTCCTCTACGCAGCAACAAACGACGGACACCAGGGCTGGTATTTCTTCAATCCAAATGAAGGAACTTTCCTTGACGCAACGGATCTCATCGAGGAGACGGATTCGCTGTCCAGCTTCATAGACAAGCACAAGTTCGTAATAATGCTCATAGCCATCATAGTTCTTGTGATACTGGTCGTTGTCATCATCATCCTTGCTGTCTCACTCAAGGGTCTCATCGCTGATTACGAGGCTCAGATAGACAAGCTGAAGAAGGACAACGAGGAGAAGGAAAGCACAGCAAATGAAACATCAGAAGCTGCCGAGCCTTCCGCAAAAGCCGCTGAACACGTCAGAATGCCTCACCACGACAATAGCGAGGTGCCCACCATCAACAACAAGGCGCTCTTCCCTGGGGACAACGAGGTTATCCACGAGAGTTACGCAGACTCCGATTACGACAATCAGGTATCTCCTGATGAGGACGATGTCATCCACACTGACGACTATGACGACACTGCATTTGAGGATGTCGCCGATGACAGCGAGCCTATAGATTCAGCATTTGACGTCAAAGAGGATACGGAGAGTACGGAGAGCAAGATCCAGGCATCCCTCGACGAGATAGATGCGGCACTTGAATCCGCAAAGAAATACAAAGATTAATACTCACGGAATAACGTGATATACAAAAAGCACATGTATCAGTTTCAATCTGATACATGTGCTTTTATATTTGTCTGAATTTTTTTAATCTGCTTATAAGTATGCTTTCAGCACATCCACCTTGTCCAGCTTCTCCCATGGGAGATCAAGATCTGTTCTTCCGAAGTGTCCGTAAGCTGCTGTCTGCTTGTAGATAGGTCTTCTGAGGTCAAGCATCTTGATGATACCTGCTGGTCTTAAGTCAAAGTGCTCTCTAATAATCTCGACAAGCTTCTCATCTGAAAGCTTTCCTGTGCCAAATGTGTCTACCATGATGGATGTAGGTCTTGCAACACCGATAGCGTATGAGAGCTGTATCTCACACTTGTCAGCCAGACCTGCTGCAACTATGTTTTTAGCCACGTAGCGGGCCGCATAAGCCGCTGAACGGTCTACCTTGGTACAATCCTTGCCTGAGAAGGCTCCGCCGCCGTGACGGGCATATCCGCCGTATGTGTCAACGATGATCTTACGTCCTGTGAGACCACTGTCACCATTTGGTCCACCTATTACGAATCTTCCTGTTGGATTGATGAAGAACTTGGTATTCTCATCGATGAGCTCCTGTGGAAGAACCTCGTCGAATATATACTTCTTAACGTCAGCGTGGACCTGCTCCTGGCTGACTTCCTCTCCGTGCTGTGTTGAGAGAACGACTGCATCAAGTCTTACAGGCTTGTCATTCTCATCGTACTCAACTGTTACCTGTGTCTTACCGTCCGGTCTTAAGTATGGGAGTGTTCCGTTCTTTCTTACCTCTGTGAGCTTTCTTGCAAGCTTGTGGGCAAGTGCTATTGGATATGGCATGTACTCAGGTGTCTCATTTGTTGCAAATCCGAACATCATACCCTGATCTCCGGCACCGATCGCCTCGATATCATCCTCGCTCATGAGGTGCTCCTTTGCCTCGAGTGCCTTGTCAACTCCCATGGCAATATCTGATGACTGCTCGTCTATGGCTGTGATAACGCCGCATGTATCGCAGTCAAATCCGTACTTTGCTCTGTCGTATCCGATCTCTCTGATCGTCTCACGAACGATCTTCTGAATATCCACATAAGCGTTGGTTGTGATCTCTCCCATGACAAGCACAAGACCTGTCGTGATGGATGTCTCACATGCCACACGGCTCATTGGATCCTGCTCCATCAGCGCGTCAAGCACTGCATCTGATATCTGGTCACAGATTTTGTCAGGATGTCCTTCTGTTACTGATTCCGATGTAAATAATCTTCTTTCCATACTACTTCCTTTCCTTTTTGTACATAAGAAAAACCGCTTCGTATGAGCGGTTTGATCGTGTCTGTCAAGCCTCTCATTGTTCGAGCACAGATCTTGTATCACCTACATATCTGCGTCGCTCAGGTCGGCACCTTCCGAATCTGACATCGGGGTTGCCATGGCTTCTTCGTCCCTTCTGACTCCACCATTCTGAATAAGAGCGTTTTTCTAATATCTATAAATGCAATCATTACTCTATATCATTGAGAGTTATTAGTCAACATATTTTTGGGGGAAATGATGCTTAATGAATTATTTTCCATATAAACCATATAAGCAGCAAATGCAGGGGATAGAACAGATAGAAGAAATACTTGAGCTTCATCCTTCCTCTCTCTCCGCTGTACATATTCACAGGTATCATCGCCAACAGAGCGTATAGCTGATTCATGCCCAGGCAGAGAATGTATACCAGCGAACTGAGCACCACGATCTCAATGTTCTGATTCTTATTGAAATATGCCAGAGTATAAGCATCCGCTCCACTCCGCTCCTTCTCGATCAGATAGAACATAACTATGATTCCCACTCCCGCCATGCCGTAGTCGAATCTCAGGAACTCCGCCAGAAGTGCTGCGGCCAGTACGATCTCGACCTTCCATCTTCCGATTGACCCCCGGCTATCCATGGCGTATATGGCAAACAGTCCGGCTGTCAGGGTGAATAATATGTTCTGAGCCCCCGGATACCAGATCGTATCGTGCATTGCCAGATCAAATGGCATCTCTGACACCATCGCAAATATTCCAAGTCTCAGAAGATACCTCCTCACGTCGGATGTACGCATAAGCCCCTGTACAAGCAGGAATGCAAATACAGGAAATGCCAGACGCCCCACAGCGCGCATTATGTTGTTGTTATCCATGAATACTATGCCTATGTGATCTACGGCCATACACACACAGGCTGTCAGCTTGAGCGCATTTGACGACAGCCGCCTCAGCCCTCTTTCCTCAGTTTCTTCATTATACTCCATATACAGTCCTTTCCTACCGCCTGCTCTTTCTATCAGTAACACCGTAACAGAAAAACAGCACATGACTTATGTTCATCATGTGCTGCTCTTCTCACAAAACCTTATATATCTATCTTCAATCGTCTAGATTCTCTTTCTGAGAGCCTTAGACAATGCTGACAGCTCCTCTGTATCAGCCTTACCCGGTATCCAGGTCATAGTCACGTTGTCCTTGATGTATCTTGGAACAAGATGCATATGGAAGTGGAATACAGTCTGACCTGCTGCCTCGCCGTTGTTCTGAAGGATATTCAGTCCGTCCGGATTCAGCTCAGCCTTCTGTGCCTTTGCCACCTCTGTAGCTATAGTAAATATCTTGGCTGCTGTCTCAGCATCCATGCTGTATATATTGTCAAAATGTTCTTTCGGGATAATAAGCGCATGGCCCTTGTTAGCAGGATTCACATCAAGTATTACTCTGCAGATACTATCCTCATAAACTGTCGCTGATGGAATCTCACCGTTGGCTATCTTACAAAAAATGCAATCGTCCTTATTCATATAAGTTTTACCTCCTCATTGCCTCTATCCATTGTAAACCATCTGACAAAATATTACAAGCACCAAAGAGAACACCAGTTTTATACACCAGTCAAATAATTCTATAATATTGACATGTAAAATTCATTTTTCCTGTCCCTGCCCTGCGGAAATGTCTTTCTGGCACCGGCTATGACCGCAGGATCCAGCTCCGCAACGAGCAGTCTGTCGCTCACCCTCTCCGCCATCTCGTTGCCGTAGACATCATATATATGTGAGCTCGGGACATATCTCTCCCTTTTACCCATGCCCACTCTGTTCACGCCTATCACGTATGCCTGATTCTCAATGGCCCTCGCCCTGAGCAGCGCTTCCCACTGGACAACTCTCTCCTCAGGCCAGTTGGCTATCACAAGTATGGCATCGTAAGAATCCCTCGCCGCCGAAAATATCTCCGGGAATCTGAGATCATAGCATATGTATCCGCCCAGCCTCAGATCCTTGACATTCGCCTGACAAATACGGCTGCCTGCCCGGTACACCCTGTCCTCACCGCTGAACGAAAAAGGATGTATCTTTGCGTAATCCATGATCACCTCATCACCGCTGACGATCGCCAGCTTATTTTCAAATACCTTCCTTCTGCTCTCATCAAACTCACCGCTTCCATCTGCCATGAAAGCTTCTATATAACCAAATACCATGGCCATATCGTATTTCCTGCTGTTCTCCATGAAAAACGAAACGCTCTCCGGTATCTCACCATCCCTGTACGCCTCCCACATGCGCGCGGGCATCATGGTAAATCCCGTCAGCGTCATCTCAGGAAACACCAAGAGCTCAACGCCATTCTCATATGCCTCCTGCATGACCTCAAGACAGTGCTCCCTGGCATACTCCTTATCCTCGTATCCAATATCGATCTCCGTGATTCCGACCTTTATCATATCCCGCCTCCTGTGTATACACTCTGTATATCGTTCGAATTCTATATTAAGTATTTTACACAATAACGTGTGTTTTGCAAATGTTAACCTGCGTTCAAAATTTATGGTTGACATTCCTCCCATGTATATATATAATGTCAACCATAGCCCTTGTGTATAGGTTAACAAATCCAGGCAGTATTCGTCATCAGCCCGTCGAAACTACCTGGATTTGTTGTGAATAAGCTGTACACAGGCATTACAATCATTGGAGGATTATTACAAATGAAAAAAGCATTTACCACTGTAGAGCTGGTCATGATGGCCATGTTCACTGCAATTCTGTGTGCATCCGCTTACCTGAGCATTCCAACACCGCTCCCTAACGCAGCACACATCACATTACTCAACTTTATGATAATTCTGATAGCTCTCGTATTTGAGCTCAGAGACTCAACGATCATAATAGCACTTTGGATGATCATGGGTGCCATCGGCGTTCCTATATTCATCGGCGGAGGCGCAGGCCTTGGATATCTGTTCGGAGTATTCGGTGGATACACCTTCTCATTCATCATTGCATCAATCGTAGTCGGTCTCATCAAAGGCAAAAAGTACAAGAGACTTAAGTATACCATCGTTGCGATCATAGGTGTCGTGATCATTGATATCGTGGGAATGATCTGGTGGAAGTTCAACGGTAACCTCACATGGAAGGTTGCATTCTTATCAGGTTTCGTGGCATTCATTCCACTCGACCTCGTTAAGGCTGTCATCGCCGCACAGCTCGTTCCACTGTTCAAGAGACTTCTCCCTGAGAAGGACGACAAAGAGGCCAATGAACAGGCAAAAGAAGCCTGATTAATGGAAATACACAAACTTAAGTGCAATTATAGCTGTCGGCTATGATTGCACTTTTTTGTTACTATCTCGTTTAGTAAACATATTTACTAAAATTAAAAGGGTCACAAACCCGTATGTTATCATTTTTGCGGGTGATCGAATGCAGTATATGGAATTTAGCAAGGATAAAAAGTATATAGAAAGAATCCGTGGACTGCGGGAAGATCATGACTTTACACAACAATATGTTGCCCGCTATCTGAACACCTCACAGACCATGTACGCACGTTATGAAAGGGGCGCAAGCGCGCTGCCAATCCATCACCTTATATATCTCACCGAGTTATATAACGTGTCATCCGATTACATTCTTGGAATCACCAACAACCCTGTTCCATACAAAGAATATTACAGAGAAGCCGCTGTCACCGACCAGGATCCCAGATCACCGGGAAAATACAATATACACTGGAAGGGCAACAGCTAATTCTTTCCCGCACATTTGACCACTATCAACCTGTCACCGGCTTTCACGTCATCCCCCTCAAGTCTGTTGAGCTTTCTTATGGAATCAAGACTGGAATAATACTGTTTTGCGATCGACCATATGCTGTCACCGTCACGCACAACATAGCCCACTATACCTGGCGCCACCGCTTTCTTCTTCATATCGACCGGAGCCACCGTCATGTCATCGATAAGCTCTATCTCTTTCCGGGTAAATATGGTCATTCCCATATCCACTATGGCTTTTATCTCCACCTCGTCATTGCCCGGCAGCGCCGCCGTGATCTGATTGAGTGCAGGGGTAATCCTGATGGAATCCTGAGTTCTGAGCGGAACAGTCTCCACCCTGTATGAAAATGGAGCTACCACCTCCATCTGACACAGAGGTCTGCTGTCATCCGATGACACATAAAGAACTGCCGCCTTCACAGCACCCTCGACGACCACGGCGTCATCCGCCGGCCTGACATCGTCTATATCCACACTGCCCGTCACATTTACGATCTGGAGAATGGACGGCTGGCTGCTCTTGAGCCTCTCCTTCTTCACGACCCTCGTCTTTGCATTGTTTCTCATGAGAAGGTTCTCGTAGCTGAATCTGCTCCTGACGGGATCGACCTGCGCAGAATATGAGAACATATCCTTGAGAAGGTCTGCCTCCACGTCCTCGTACACCTTGATGTCCACATTGAGGCTGCTCTCCACCTGGAGTATCCTGTCCTCACCGCCGTCATTTGCACGCACGGACACCGAACCGCGGGATGCGGTTATCATATCGTCCAGTATCATATCCTCGTCTATTCCATCGCAGTTCACAGTGTCCTGGAACTCCCTCGTGGCGCTGACATACTGCACCGGAGCCACCTCGTCATCAGGCTTGTATATGACAAATATGTCCATCTTGCCGCTTATATGTACCCCCACGTCCGTGGCACGGCTCTCTATCTCCGAGAAGTTCACCTGATCCCACAGCACACGTCCGATATTCGGCTTATTTGCCGGGATCTCTATGTCCTCCTTTATCTTCATTATGTCTCTGGAAGACGCCGCAAGATTTGTAAAGCTTACCTTCTCCGTCATGCACTCTATACCAGAGCCGTTTGCTATGCCCACGGCGCCCTCTGCGGTGATCTGCTGGCACGCCCAGAGCTTCACGCCCACAAGCCCTCTCACCTCGTATTTTCTGGAATTTATCACGGTCACGTACAGATCCTCCAGCACACCCTGTACGGAAACCTTATCTCCCAGCGACAGTTCATCCGCATTTATCGTCTCCTCAAATGGCAGTTCTCCGTCATGGCTCTCAAATGAATCCCCCTCCCGGTCAGTCTGGTATAGGATGGCGTAGCTCACAGTTCCTGTGATGCGCGCCTTGCCCTCCATGACGTCTATGTTTTCTATCGTCACCTGTCCTTTGCTGGCTATCTGTCTGTCTATATCCCCCTTCACATCAGGGACATTGAAATCATCATCCACGGTAAACTCAACATATTTTGCCGCCTTAAGATTCGTCGTTGTGATCCTGTTCTTAGTAAGCTCCATATTTTCCCCACCTTATTTTTTATGATATACCGTTCTACTTGAATACAACCGGAAGATCCATCTTCACTATCCTGACCACCATATAAGGAAATGATACATTGTCTCCCTTCACGCCATCCGTCGGAGTCGCCACCTGCCTTAAAACTCCCTTGATGTAAATGGCATTGTCGTCCTTGTACATCTCCTCCAGAGTCACCCCAACGTCATCCCTATCCTGCATGCCCGCAGCGATGACTATATATGTATACGTGCTGTTTGAATATACGAGATTAAATGGGTTTTCCTTCTTTTTGTCTATGATGGTAACCAGTTCATCCGGCAGCATGGTCTCATCGCACACGTCATAGAGCAGCGGCTCACCACTGTCCGACACCTCAAACCTTGCACATCCAACGCAGAATATCATGAGCTCCAGTGCAACCACCAGCAGGAAGGTAAGTCTGCCCCACATTCTCCCTCTTAGAAACTCTTTTTCATTTTCCACATGTATCACCTCCGCCATTTGCTTTTTAAGGTGTCTGGCTGTCATTTTAAGCCACTTAACACACTTTGGTATAGTATATGTACCCTATTTGCTCTTTATGTCTGTAAACGCAAAAAAGAGGCGGGATATCCTGTTTGATATCCCGCCTCCGTATCAGAAGCTCGTCCTTCTGTATATTATTCTGTCATTCTACTCTGCGTCTGCAGGTGCGCTCTTCTCAGCCTCGATCTCGGCCTCAGCCTCTGGTGTGACCTCGATTCCAAGCTCAGCGAGCTGTTTGTCGTCTACATAGTCAGGCGCATTTGTCATGAGACATGATGCATCCTTTACCTTAGGGAATGCGATTACGTCACGGATAGAATCCTGCTTTGCCATGAGCATGACCAGACGGTCAAGACCATAGGCAAGTCCTGCGTGAGGTGGTACTCCGTACTTGAACGCATCCAGAAGGAATCCGAATCTCTCGTGAGCCTCGGCCTTTGTAAAGCCAAGGCACTCGAACATCTTCTCCTGAATGTCATCCTGATGGATTCTGACTGAACCTCCACCGATCTCATTTCCGTTTAATACTATATCATAAGCCTTTGCACGAACCCTGCCCGGATCAGAATCGATGTACTGAAGATCCTCCTCCATAGGCATGGTAAATGGATGGTGCATAGCTGTGAATCTGTTCTCCTCGTCTGACCACTCAAGAAGTGGGAACTCTGTGATCCACACGAATCTGTATACATTCTTGTCCACAAGTCCCATGAGCTCTGCCAGATGGCATCTCAGTGCGCCGAGGACTGTCCATACGATCTTTGTCTTGTCCGCTGCGAACAGAAGCAGGTCGCCAGGCTTTCCATCCATGGCTGCCACAAGGGCGTTCATCTGCTCCTCTGTCATGAACTTGGCAAATGATGACTTGTAGCTTCCATCCTCGTTGATAACTATATATGCAAGTCCCTTTGCGCCGTATGTCTTTGCATACTCAATAAGGGCATCTATCTTCTTTCTAGGCATGCTTCCCTGTCCCTCGGCATTGATACCGCGGACTGTTCCGCCATTTGCAAGGGCACCTGTGAATACTCCGAACTCACAGTCCTTGACAACATCGCTGACATCCTTGAGCTCGAGTCCAAATCTGAGGTCAGGCTTATCTGAACCAAATCTGTCCATTGCCTCCTGCCATGTCATTCTCTGAATTGGAAGCTGGATGTCGAGATCAAGTATCTCCTTGAAGAGCTTTGCAAGAAGACGCTCATTTACATCGATTACATCGTCAACGTCAACAAATGAGAGCTCCATATCCATCTGGGTGAACTCCGGCTGTCTGTCTGCACGGAGATCCTCGTCACGGAAGCATCTTGCGATCTGGAAATATCTGTCGTAACCAGAGCACATAAGAAGCTGCTTGAAGAGCTGTGGTGACTGTGGCAGAGCGTAGAATGTACCAGGGTGTACACGGCTTGGCACAAGGTAATCTCTCGCTCCCTCTGGTGTTGACTTGGTCAGCATAGGTGTCTCTATCTCAAGGAATCCCTCATCTGCCATGAACTGTCTGGCGATGGTGGCTACCTTACTCTTCATGATAAGATTTCTCTGGAGGTCAGGACGTCTGAGGTCGAGATATCTGTACTTGAGCCTTATCTCCTCCTTGGTCTTGCTGTTCTCCTCTATAGGGAATGGAGGTGTCTCTGACTCTGACAGTATACGGAGGCTGCTTGCAACGACCTCGATGTCTCCTGTTGCAAGGTTCTCATTCACTGCACCCGCACGCTTGCACACTGTTCCCTCGATGGCTGCAACGAACTCTGAACGAAGCTTTCCTGCCTTCTCGAAGCACTCTGCGCCACACTGTGACTCTTCAAATATAACCTGTAATATTCCACTTCTGTCTCGAAGATCTACGAAGATTATTCCACCTTTATTTCTGCTCTTCTGAACCCAGCCCATCACGGTGACCTTCTCACCTATGTTGGCACTGCTAACCTCTGTACATCTGTGGCTTCTCTTAAGCCCCTGCATAGATTCTGCCATCTTACGCTATCCTCCTAAAATTAAAAACTTTCCTTATGTCACTATACACTTTTTTCATTTTTCGTCAAGACCTGGAATATCGCCGTGAAGCACCTGATCCACCCTGCTCATGATGTCTGTGGTGTTGATCAGCCGCTGGAACGCCAGGAACGCCCTCATGTCGAAGTGTCTCACCTCATCTATCACCATTCCAAATGCCGTATCCGCGTCAAATGCCTTCCTGTATGGTCTGTCGCTGACCAGTGCACTGAACACATCGCACACTCTGATAAGTCTTGCGCCGAGTGGTATCTCCTCGCCCCGCATCCTGTACGGATATCCCGAGCCGTCATAGTTCTCATGGTGATAGTGCACCATATCCACTATGTCCTGATCGTAGCCCTCACGCTTAAGTATCTCCGCGCCAAGCTTGGCATGCAGCCTGACGTATCTCATCTCCTCGATCTTCATCGCACCCTGCCGCCGTCCATATATGTAAGGACTCACCTGCAGCTTGCCCACATCGTGCAGCATTCCCGCCACAGCAACCTTGTGTATGAATTTCTCATCACAGCCCAGCTCCCTCGCCAGCTCAGATGCCAGTACACTCACACACATTCCATGGCGCACCGCATCATTCATATCAACTGAATAGCATTCTTCTGCATCCTTCTCCAATGCTAATCCCATATAAATCCCGCTTTCTTACGCTCGATCATCTCATCTATTCGAGCTATATAATCGTCTACACTCTTACAATTCTCTATTCTGTCTATACGTGTCCCCTCTGTCACTCCGTCATGTCCTGGTCTCACCACAAGCTTCGATGAACTTCCGGCACCGAGACCGATGATGTCAGTCCTCTCCTCCATGATGAGTATATTGTACAGGCACTCAAGCCCCGGCTTCGAGTAACCCACGTTCTCCAGATTGCCGGTCATGTTCTTCTGTCTGTACAGATAGTATGGATCAAGCCCCATCTCAGCCGCCGCCCTCGTAACAGCACCGAGCTGGCTGTCTATATCCGACTTCAGGGTGTCACGGTATTTGTCCATCTCTATGTTCAGATTCGCCGCCCTCTTGATGGCAAGGGTGTGAACCGTCAGACTTTCAGGGGAAAGCTCCTTCACCTGTCTCAGCGTGTTCTCCACACTGTCCGTGTCCTCTCCCGGAAGTCCCACTATCAGATCCATGTTGATGTTGTCAAAGCCCGCTCTCCGGGCATTCTCCATGGCTATGACCGTCTGCTCCGGCGTATGTGCCCTGCCTATGGTCCTTAATGTCTCCTCGTTCATGGTCTGTGGATTTATGCTTATACGCGTCACTCCGTGGCGCTTCATGACCTCAAGCTTGTCAAATGTGGTACTGTCCGGTCTGCCCGCTTCTATGGTGAACTCCCTCACCTGTGACAGGTCAAATGACTTCTCTATCATGCTGCAGAGTCTGTCCATATGCTCCGCAGATATGGATGACGGCGTTCCGCCTCCCACATATATTGATATGAGCCGTTTTCCGGAATATGCCTCCGCAACGTATGCCATCTCTTTCTCGACTGCGTCCAGATATGCATCCACCTTATTCTTATATACCGCGATCGGATATGAGGTAAATGAACAGTACAAACATCTTGTCGGACAGAACGGTATGCCTATATACAGACAGTATTCGTCCTCCTCCGCCACAGAGTCTATGATTTTCTTCTCCCTGTCAGCCACCGCCACTGCCAGCTCGGCTTTCTCACGGGAGGTTCCATATATCTCCTGGTAGTTTCCTATTATATCCTCTGAGGTCATCCCGGCTTCCATATAAGACACAGCTATCTTCGTAGGTCTGATACCCGTCAGGGAGCCCCACGGAAGTCTGCGGTCTGTATACTCCGAAAGCATATTGTATATCGCCAGCTTTAACGGATTCCTCACGGCACTCTTATCCCGGCAGTCGCCATCCACAGGGATCTGTGTGCTGCACGCCAAAGTCCGCTCTCCTCCGTCTGCTACAGAATACAGCTCTATATTTATTCTATTGTCATCTATATCCGCCACAAGCTCCTTGTCTATCTCCGCCTTAAGCTCCGGCTTTTTGTCAAATATCTCCGGGACCACTATTCTTTCACCGCCGTAGAAGGCCTGGAGACTCACCCGGAGATCATTGTTGTAATCTTCTATATTCTGTATCAGTAATATCATATTTCCACCATGATCCGCCCATCAGAAGAACGGATTCATCTTCTTCTCTTTTCTTATAAGTGTTGTCTCCCCGTGTCCAGGGTACACCACGGTATCATCAGGAAGCACAAACAGCTTCTCTCTTATGTTCTCGAGCAGCGCATGCTCATCACCTGTAGGAAAATCCGATCTTCCCACACTGTATTTGAACAGCGTATCCCCTGAGAACAGTATATTCTCTGACTCGAAGTAATAGCACATTCCGCCTCTGGTATGTCCCGACACACTGATGCATCTCATCTCAGTGCCAAGCAGCTTCTTCACACTGCCGTCGCTCAGATAGTGATCCGTCTCAGTCTCTATCACCTTTTCAAATACACTGGTCATCATCGCCGACAGGTTCACCCTGCTGTTGCCGAGAACTTCCTTCTCGTCCTCCGAAGCATATGTATCCGCGCCTGTGAGCTTCTTCAGATCTCCCATCGCCGCCATGTGATCCACATGACCGTGGGTGAGATAAATGCCAACGCAGGTATACTCATTTTTCTTCAGTGTGTTGTATATATAATTCGCATTCCATGAAGGATCAATGACTATCGCCTCCCCGGTCTGCTCATTTGCCACTATATAACAATTCGTCTGGAATCCTCCCAGCTCACTTCTGATAACTTTTAATTCCGCCATATAAACCTTTCCGGCCATCAGCCCGTAGTTCTCTCTATATCAATTATATTATCAACATTCCTTATCTTGGCAATTATCGTATTCAACTGTTCCTTCGACTTGATCGCAAATGAGATCGTGATCGTAGCCTTGCCCTGCTTGCTTGTACGGCTGTTGATACTGTTTACGTTTATATTTGCCTCGCTGAGGATCTTGGTTATGTCAAATAATATGCCGTTTCTGTCATCTGCATATATATTTATCTCGGTCATGTATGTGTTCGATGCAACAGCGTCATCCTTCCACTCAGCCTCGATGACTCTGGCTCTGTCCGCCTCGCTCATGCACAACACATTTACACAGTCGGTACGGTGTATGGACACACCTCGTCCTCTGGTGATAAATCCTATGATCTCATCCCCCGGAACAGGTGAACAGCACTTGGAGAATCTCACGGCAACGTCATCTATGCCGTTTACGATTATTCCACCCTTGCCGGTATGGTTGCCATGGTTCTTCTTCACCGAATACTCGTCCAGAACCTCAGCGTTCGTGGCAGTCTGTGGCTTGTGCTCCTTGTTGTACTCATCAATCAGACGGTTTACTATCTGACCTTCCTTGATTCCGCCATGTCCAACGGCGGCAACTATGGAATCCCAATCCTGGAAATTGTACTTCTTGTATATCTTCTCCTGATACTCAGGCTTTGAGTACATGGAGTAGTCTATTCCCTTTGATTTGCAGTAGTTCAGTATGAGCTCTCTTCCGCGGCTGATATTCTCATCCTTGAGCTGATGCTTAAACCACTGGTTGATCTTTGTCCTCGCCTGTGTACTCTTGACTATACTCAGCCAGTCACGGCTTGGTCCTGTGGAGTTCTGTGAGGTTATGATCTCCACACGATCTCCGTTGTTAAGCTTGGTATCTATAGGAACCTGTCGTCCGTTGATCCTTGCACCGACCATCTTGTTGCCCACCGCCGTGTGAATGGCATAGGCAAAATCTATAGGTGTGGATCCGCTAGGAAGGTTCTTAACATCTCCGGCAGGAGTAAAGCAGTATACCTGTTCAGCAAAGAGATCAAGGTCAGTCTTGACAAAGCTCATGAACTCCTTGTTGTCATCGGTATCCCTCTGCCACTCAAGGATCTGACGGAGCCAGGAGAGCTTTTCCTCCTCCTTCTGCATGACCGTACCGGTTATGTTCTCCTTGTACTTCCAGTGCGCAGCGATACCATACTCAGCCGTTCTGTGCATCTCGTAGGTTCTTATCTGTATCTCAAATGGCTGTCCCTCAGGTCCGATCAGTGTGGTGTGAAGGGACTGGTACATGTTGGACTTAGGCATAGCTATGTAGTCCTTGAATCTTCCCGGAATAGGCTTGTACATCTCATGAATGATACCCAGTGCTGAGTAACAGTCCCTGACCGTATTCACCTTGATACGTACCGCAAATATATCGTATATCTGATCCAGAGTCTTGTTCTGGTTCTTCATCTTCTTATATATACTGAAGAAATGCTTTACTCTTCCGTCTATCTCAGCCTCAAGTCCGGCATTATCAATATGCTTCTTGACATCGGCAACGACCCTCTTGATATAAGCATCCCTCTCGGTAAGCTTCTCATCTATCTGCGCCTTGAGATCCTTGTACACATCCGGCATGAGGTACATCATGGACAGGTCATCCAGCTCGACCTTGATCTTGCTGATACCAAGTCTGTGTGCGATAGGCGCATATATATCCATGGTCTCTCTGGCCTTCTCTATCTGCTTCTCCGGTGACTGATACTGGAGGGTTCTCAGATTGTGGAGTCTGTCCGCCAGCTTTATCAGTATGACTCTGATATCCTTCGCCATGGAGAGGAACATCTTACGCAGATTCTCCGCCTGAACCTCTATCTTGTCCGTGGTCATCTTGAGCTGTGTCAGCTTCGTAACTCCATCCACAAGGAAAGCAACCTCCTCGGAGAACTCCGCTGCTATCTCCTCAGATGTCATGACTGTATCCTCAACGACATCGTGAAGTATTCCAGCCACTATCGTCTCCTTGTCAAGCTCGAGCTCTGCCAGGATTATGGCCACATTCAGAGGGTGCATGATATAAGGCTCCCCGGACTTTCTGAGCTGTCCCTTGTGGGCAGCGTCCGCCACCTTATATGCCTTCTCTATCATAGTGATGTCGGCAGATGGGTGATATGTGAGTATCCTTGAGATAAGCTCCTTATACAATTCCTCCGGCGGTGTAAAATCTGCCGGTGTGGACAGATCTATCTCTCTCTTCGCCTTCATCTGCTTATTCGCCTGCTCCTCCAGCTTTATAAGTTCATTCTGAGGAACATTCTTGCCAGACGCAAGAGCCTTCTCGATGGCTGCTATTCCATCCTTCGTGGCCTGCTCCGAGGTGATAACACCTGCTTCCGCAGCCCTCTTTGTCTCCTGAGCTATTATATTGTCCTGTGTCTTATCCAATGTCTCTCCCATATGCTCACCACACTTCCTGTTTTATTCTGCCCTGATCATTCTCCCTCAAACTGTACTACTGAAGCCACGTCATATTTGGAAAGTCTCTCTCTTCCCTTCAAGTCTGTCAGCTCTATGAGGAATACCATCTTGACCACGATTCCGCCAAGGCTCTCTATAAGCTTAGCCGCAGCCTCTATGGTTCCACCTGTTGCAATAAGATCATCCACCAGCACAACCTTCTCACCCGGCTTGATGGAATCCTTATGTATCTCTATAGTAGCCTGTCCATACTCAAGATCGTAAGACATCTCCACGGTCTCTCTTGGAAGCTTGCCCTTCTTTCTCACGAGAACAAGTCCTTTGCCGTTCTTGTAGGCCAGCGGTGCTCCAAATATAAATCCTCTGGACTCTGCTCCGGCGATGACATCGTAATCTACTCCCTCCAGCAGCTTATCCATCTCATCGATGGCCAGCTTCATGCCCTCAGGATCCTCAGTTACACTTGTCACATCCCTGAATATGATTCCCGGCTGTGGAAAATCAGGAATACTCTTGATATACTTTTCTACCTCACTCATCTTACGTCCTCCTGTATGATATATATTACAAATGTACTTAATAATATTCTCATCAAAGTCAGCTTATATTCCCTTGTTATAGGCCTCCATCTTCATCTGGAGTGAACGTCTTCCCATATATTCATTGATGGTCGGATAGTATGCGACATCTATCACTACGGCGTTCGGCTGACCATTTAACATTTTAACACATTCATCCTCTCCAAACCACTGTTTTATGTTATTCACAAATGTATCCGGATCAAAATCTATGGCATCCACGCACCTTCCGTACCAGGTATCAAGCTGGAGCTTCAGAAGATTTTTGTTTCTTCCAAGTATCTGCGCCCTTCGCACCGGTACTGCCGCCTGTGCAAACAGCGGTTTCCTGTTACCCTTTCCGTATGGTTCAAGCCTCTCGATCTGTTCCGTCAGCTCTATGCTGTTGTACGCCAGCGGCATGGTCACATCTATCATCAGCTTAGGTGTTATATCTTCATCCGTCAGCACCGCCGCTTCATTGAGCTTCCGCCTCAGCTCGTCAAGCCTCTCCTTCTCTATGGAAAAGCCCGCCGCCATGGCATGTCCGCCAAATGCAGTGAACATCTCCCGGAACCGGTTCAGCTCCTCGAACATGTTGTAGCTGTCTATGGATCTTCCCGATCCTTTCAGTATCCCCGGCGTCTCTGCGTCCGTGAACACCATCGCAGGTCTTGTGTATGCCTCCTTGAGCCTGCTGGCGATTATTCCCACAACGCTCTCATGTACAGCCGGTATATACACCACAAGCACCTTGTCCGCAAGGGTAGCCGCCTGTCCGAACTCTCCGTTCACAGTGGCTGTCTCAAGCATATCTGTGATATGCCGGGCTCCGGCCTCCGTCATGCTCTTTCTCTCATTGTTGACAGCCAGCAGTTCCCTAGCCCTTGCCTCGGCGACATTTGGATCTCTCTCAAGCAAGAACTCAAGGCTCTGTTTCGCATCCCCCAGTCTTCCCGCCGCATTGATGCACGGCCCTATCAGAAATCCCAGATCATACGTTGATATCTTCTTCTCATTTCTGCCGCTGAGCCTCATGAGGGCATTCAGACCCGGATTGCGGCTGTCCTTCAGACTTTCAAGGGCATATTTTACATAGATTCTGTTCTCATCCACCAGATCCATCATGTCACAGTTGGTAGCCAGCCCCAGGATCTCCATGAATTCATTTACCTCGCTCTCGGCTATCCCGCATATCCTGTACATGTACTGGATGAGCTTGAACGCAACGCCGGCCCCGCACAGCCCCTTGAATGGATATTCACAGTCCTGCCTCTGATTGTCTATGACCGCATCCGCCCGGGGCAGCATATATACCCGCTCGCCGCCATCACTCTCCTCAAATGGGATCTGATGGTGATCCGTGACGATGACCGTAAGCCCGCGCTCCTTCGCATATCTCACCTGTTCTATCGCCGCTATTCCATTGTCGCAGGTTATGATAGTATCAACACCATCCGCTATGGCGGCATCTATAAGTCTTTTATTTATTCCGTATCCATCATGCACTCGATGTGGAATGTCGTAATCCACCACGGTGCAGTCATCAGCGCAGCTTCCGTGCAGCGCCGCCCATGTTCTCCGAAGACCGAGAAGCAATATATAATTGGAGGTAACTCCGTCCACGTCGTAGTCCGAGATTATCCTTATCCTCCTGTTATCGCTGAGCTTTTCCTTTATTATCTCACCGGCTTCCACCATATCCTTCATCAGTGCCGGATCGTGCATGGAATCCCAGTCGCCATCAAGGTACATAGCTATGGCTTTCTCCCCGGTGACTCCTCTGTTCGTGATAACCCTCGCCACAACAGGACTCACACCGAACCTCTCGCCTATGGCATTAAAGTCCGCTCTTTTGCCCGCCACTCTCCACTCTGGCTTCTTAACATATTTATCTATTATATCCTTCTGCTCCGGTGTCAATGTCATCTTCTGTTCTCCGTATCATTTTATCGCAGGGACATATCCGCATCCCTGCTGTATCCATCCACATATTTTAGCAGACGCATTATGGTATTACCAGTGTAAATGCCACCATTTTGCCTGTAAATGTTGACATTTCACCTGTTATGTCTATTTGCTTTTTATTGTACAAATGTTATAATAAATATACATTTTAAATATATCTTTTGTGCATTTTGATGGCAGTATCTGGAAGTTCTATCACAAATGCGCAGTGCAAAGGAGGAGATATTTTTATGGCAAACAGATTCGTACTCAATGAAACCTCTTACCACGGAGCGGGTGCCATCGCTGAGATCGCCACAGAGGCAGTCGGCAGAGGCTTCGCCAAGGCTCTTGTGTGCTCAGATCCTGATCTGATCAAGTTCGGTGTGACCAAGAAGGTCACCGATGTTCTGGACGGTGCAGGACTTGCATACGAGATCTATTCCAACATCAAGCCAAACCCTACTATAGAGAACGTGCAGCAGGGTGTGGCCGCATTTAAGGCTGCTGAGGCAGATTACATCATCGCCATAGGCGGCGGATCATCCATGGACACTGCCAAGGGTATCGGCATAGTTATTGCCAACCCTGATTTTGCAGACATCAGAAGTCTGGAGGGTGTTGCACCTACAAAGAATAAATCAGTTCCTATATTTGCAGTTCCAACTACAGCCGGAACCGCAGCAGAGGTAACTATCAACTACGTCATCACAGATGTTGAGAAGAACCGCAAGATGGTATGTGTTGATCCTAAGGACATTCCTGTTGTGGCATTTGTCGATCCTGAGATGATGAGCTCCATGCCAAAGGGACTCACAGCAGCCACAGGTATGGATGCACTGACACACGCAATCGAGGGTTACATCACCGCAGCCGCATGGGAGCTGTCAGACATGTTCCACCTCAAGGCAATCGAGATCATCAGCCGTTCGCTCAGAGGGGCTGTTGCCAATACACCTGAGGGCCGTGCAGATATGGCTCTTGGCCAGTATGTTGCAGGCATGGGCTTCTCAAATGTAGGTCTTGGAATCGTTCATTCCATGGCTCATCCACTGGGAGCTCTGTATGACACACCTCACGGTGTTGCCAACGCGATTATCCTGCCTACTGTAATGGAATACAATGCAGAAGCAACAGGAGAAAAGTATCGTGAGATAGCAAGAGCCATGGGCGTCAAGGGCGTAGACGACATGACCCAGGAAGAATACAGAAAAGCTGCAGTTGACGCAGTACGCCAGTTGTCCATCGATGTAGGCATTCCTACAGACCTTAAAGACATTGTAAAGCCAGAGGATATTCCATTCCTGGCACAGTCAGCCTACGATGACGCATGTCGTCCGGGCAATCCAAAGGAGACTAGCGTGGAGGATATCACCAAGCTCTACGAGTCATTGATCTAACTGACCCATTAGATCAAAATATGTCAGTCCTTTGCCGGGACTTACATATTATATATGGGACCTCACCAGTCCCCTTAAACCCCTAAAAACTAACTAAAAGAACTCCTGTTACAGAGATTTTGCTCTCTCTGCATCAGGAGTTCTTTTTTTGTTCGTCGGATCCATCTGTCATGCTCTGATGTACTCAAGAATATACTCTTGAAACTCATTCATATTCTTAAATATAAAATCTGCCTTATCCCTCATCTCATCATCCGGCTGCACGAGGTCCGGGATCATGGCAATCTTCATCCCTGCCGCATATGCTGCTCTGACTCCGTTGTATGAGTCCTCCACCGCCCATGCACTCTCCGACTCAACTCCAAGCTCTTCACAGGCCTTCAGGAATATATCCGGTGCGGGTTTGCTCCGATCTACCATGTCTCCACATACAAGCTTGTCGAAGTAATCTATCACCCCGAGGTTGATGAGCTCCATGGTGACTACCTCTTTTCTGGTGGATGTGGCAAGGGCACATGGTATGCCATTATCCCTGAGCATCTTCAGCATGTCCGTAACTCCCGGCTTCAACACGAGCTCTCCCTCTGCCGCTGCCCGGTGGAATTCCGCCGCCATCTCAACCTTGAGGCTCTCATATCTCTCCTCATCCAATGTATCCTGTCCTTCACCACATCTTCCTTTGTACATCTGCACGAACAGCTTCTTCGCCGCCTCACGGTTGAGTCCAAGGGCAGCCATACAGAAGCTCTCTATGTCCTCTATGCCATATTTGTCCGCTGTCTTCTGCCAGCTCTTGACAACCAATTGTTCTGAATCGAGGATGACTCCATCCATATCAAACACCACTGCTTTACAATTCATATCTCTTCCATCTCCCAATAATACAACAGGCTTCCACAGCATCTCTGCCATGGAAGCCTGTTATCATCTGTCATCTGACATCCGTCCGATAACTTTATTCTATTAAGCATCTTTTTCTGTCTTACCAAGCTTTGTCTTCATGTAGTACCAGAGTGGTCCTGTGATACATACTGAAGAGTAAGCACCGATAACTACACCAGCCATAAGTGTGAGAGCGAACTCCTTGATAGAAGCTACACCCATGATATACAGAACGAATATTGTCACAAATGTTGTGAGTGATGTATATATTGTTCTGCTGAAGGTCTGATTAATACTCAGGTTGACTATATCCTTGTATGTGGCCTTCTTAGGCTTCATAACACTTATATTCTCTCTTACACGGTCGAATATGATGATAGTCGCATTGATCGAGTAACCCACTATGGTAAGCAGACATGCGATACATGTGTTACCAACTGTAAGTCTCAGTATAATATACAGACAGAATACCATCGCAACATCGTGGAGAAGTGCGATAACTGCACTTGCACCAAACTTCACATCATGGAATCTGATAGCAATGTATATAAGCATCAGGATAGCTGCAAGGATGACTGAGAATATAGCGTTCTTGGACATCTCGCTGCTGACTGATCCACTTATTACGTTTGCCTCCTTGACATCTGCGCCAAGCTTGTCTGTGAGTGCGCTGCGCACCTTGGACATCTGTGAGTCATCTGTTCCGTCATCTGAAAGCTCAGGCATCTTGAACACGATCTCATTTGTACCTGATACTGTCTGTACTGATATTCCCGCTTCACCGATACCGGCTGCCTCTGCAATGACAGGAACTATATCTTTCTCAGCCTCGCTAAGTGAGTACTCTTTGTCAAAACCTACTGTAAGGCTTGTACCGCCTGCAAACTCAACACTGAAGTTAAGTGGTGAACCCTTTGACTTATTATTAACAGGCATCATACAGAAGCATGCGATGATCACAATGAGTGATCCGAGCATACAGAACTTACCTGCCTTCACGAAGTTTGTCTTCTTTGGCTCTCTTGCAACGCCGAAATACTTGGCATCTGTAACGCCGAGATTTACAAGCGCTGTGAGCAGTGACTGGCTGACTGCCAGAGCTGTGAATACTGAAAGAACAACACCGATAGCCAGTGTGATCGCAAATCCCTTGATAGTACCTGTTCCGAATATTCCAAGTACAAGAGCTGCTATAAGTGTTGTAACGTTACCATCTATGATGGCTGACAGGGCATTGTGGAAACCACCCTTTACAGCCTGCTTTACGGACTTGCCATCCGCCAGCTCCTCTTTGATACGCGTGAATATGATTACGTTGGCATCGACCGCCATACCTACTGACAGGATAACACCAGCTATACCAGGAAGTGTCAGTGTTACGTTGAACAGATTGAGTACCAGCAGATCAAGTATTGTGTAGAATGCCAGAGCAAATGATGCCACAAGACCTGGGATCCTGAATACTATGATCATGATAAGAAATACAAGTGCAATACCGATCGCACCTGCCTTAAGGCTTGTGCTGATGGCATCTGATCCAAGTGTAGCACCTACTATATTGGAACGAACCTGCTTAAGTGTAAGAGGAAGTGCACCGATACGGATAGTAGTAGCAAGCTGCTCGGCCTCCTCGTAGCTTCCGATCTTGTTGATTTCTGCGCTTCCGCCTGTTATGGCTGACTGTACTGTTGGTGCACTTACGACCTTGTTGTCATATATAATGTATACTATATTCCCAACATTTGCCGCGGTAACATCAGCGAACTTCTGAGCTCCCTCATCGGTGAATGCAAGCTGTACCACATTGTCATTGCCGTTATCTGAGTCAATTCCGGCTGTGGCATTCTTGATGTCATCTCCTGTAAGAGCAGCCTCATACTCCTGTCCCTGTGACCACTTTGTATAATTGTCCGGATCAAGAAACTCAAGCTTTCCCTCAATATTCAGAGCATTAAGTATCTCATCTGCATTTGTTACACCCGGGATCTCTGCTGTGATCTTCTTGTCTCCATCTTCATAGACTGAGTACTCATTGGTGTAGGCCTCTACACGCTGCTCAATCTTATACTTGGTATCCTCGAGATCCTTGTCGCTGTAATCATCCTCCTGAATCTCGTAAGTTACACTCAGACCACCCTTAAGGTCAAGTCCAAGCTTGATGTACTCGACTTTACCTCTGTCTGCAACACCGAATATTGCTGTATATATAGCAACACCCAGTATAAGCAGAAAGGCAATGATGACGAGCACAGCGTTTCTCTTTGTCTTCTTCATCGTCTTCTCCTTTTACCCTTTTTATTCCTCTTCTGCCTCATCGGCCATAGCCGCCTTCAGCATGATTGCACATTCTATACGCTTCTTCTGAAGCTCACAACCTATGTCATATGCATCAAGTATATTGCCGTGGAACTTGTATGAGTTGGCCGCACAGCCACCGCTGCAATAGAATCTTGCAAAGCAGTCCTTACACTTATCCTTGGCATATACATTGCACAGCTTGAATTCATTGACTATATCCTGATTCTTGATTCCATCGAATACATTTCCTATACAGAAATCATCCTCACCAACAAACTGATGGCAAGGATAAAGGTCTCCCCAAGGAGTGACCGCCATGTACTCTGTACCTGAACCACAACCGGAAAGTCTCTTGGCCACGCAAGGTCCACCCTCAAGATCTATCATGAAGTGGAAGAAATTGAAGCCTCTTCCCTCCTTATGTCTCTTGATCATCTCCTTAGCCAGGATATCGTACTGCTCAAGCAGTACCGGTATATCCTCTTCCTTTATAGCATATGGCTCGTCCGGAAGTGATACAACAGGCTCAACGGATATCTGGTCAAATCCCAGATCCGCCATATGAAGCACGTCCTGTGAGAAATCAAGATTGTTATGAGTGTAAGTTCCTCTTACGTAGTAGCTCTTGCCTGCTCTCTTCTTGGCAAATTCCTGGAACTTGGATAGTATCACATCATAACTTCCCTTGCCATTCCTGGTAGGTCTCATGTAGTCGTGGACTTCCTTCCTTCCATCTATGCTGAGCACCACGTTCGCCATCTCTCTGTTGGCAAATTCCATGATCTCGTCATTCAGAAGCACTCCGTTGGTAGTAAGTGTGAATCTGAACTTCTTGTCATACTTCTCCTCAAGGCTTCTTCCGTATTCCACGGTCTTCCTGACTACATCCCAGTTCATAAGCGGCTCACCGCCGAAGAAATCCACCTCGAGATTTCTTCTTAAACCGGAATTCGCAACCAGAAAATCCAGGGATTTCTTTGCCACCTCAAGTGACATAAGCGCCCTGTCTCCCTTATATTCTCCCTCACCGGCAAAGCAGTATCTGCAGGCAAGGTTACAGTCATGGGCGATATGCAGACACAACGCCTTGACAACTGTCTTTCTCTTCTTGAAATCTATAATATAATCTTTGTATACGTCATCTGTAAATAATGTTCCGTCCTCTACCAGTTGGGCTACCTCGTCATAAGCCTCGGAAACATCTGCGCTGTCATACTGTGACAGTGCCTTTATAATCTGCTCTTTATCATTCTCCTCATATAAAGAAATAATATCATAGACAAGATCGTCTACGACATGTACAGAACCACTACAGACATCAAGCACTATATTATAACCGTTGTTCTTGTACTGATGAACCATAATTCTCCTTCAATATATTCCATCGGATCTATCCGTGAAATTCTAATTCAAGGCGCCACACACGGCACCCTTATACACGCACTAAAGAGGACTGTCATCATAAACGACGGTCCCCTTTAGCTGATCAAATACAAACCTGTTACAAATTACTTGTTGTTAACATTCTCACAGCTCTGATTACCAACTGTGCATGATGTCTTACAAGCTGACTGGCATGATGTCTGGCACTCGCCACATCCACCCTTGACCATTGTATTCTTCATAGTCCTGTTTGTGAGTGTTTTAATTCTCTTCATTCTGGATACACCTCTCTTTTTATGTCATATATCGGGATTATAACACAAAGATATATAAAGTAAAAGTTTTTTTAACTGAGCATAGCCCCCAGCATCCCGCCTGCAACGCACATAATACACTTGGTTATAACTGCTATTCCCTCTCTGTCGCCTGAACCTGTAAACAACACCGACACGGTCAATGCGACCGATATGTAAGTCAGGCCATACACCATCCCCCACAGGAAACGCTTCTCCCTGACTTTTCTGCCCGTAACAAAGCCCCCGGCAAATGTGGCCACTATGTATATCACAACAACCAGTATACCGAGCACCTTATCGCTTATCCCCACTTTGTATACGACCACCGCCGTTATAAACAGCATGATTATCGTGAGCAGATAGGACAGGATCAGTCCCTTTACAACTCCCATAAATTTCTGACTTGCAGACATACTACCACCATATTCTTTACTCTTTACATTATTATGATGTTCCTCCTCATTTTATTAATAAAAATACAGCCTGTTTACTCAAACAGGCTGCATATATCTTCTATATCATAAAAGGTTTTGTATGCACGCTCGCGCGTGATACCATTTGGTTTTATCAGATCCACCACCATGACCGTACATAGCCCTGCCCGGCTGGCAGATATGATACCATTCACAGAGTCCTCAACGGCCACCGCTTCGTCCGGGTTTACGCCCAGCTTCCCGCAGGCCTTAAGATATATATCAGGCTCCGGCTTTCCGTGGGTGATCTCGTCTCCGCATACCTTTTCATCGAAGTATCCGGCTATTCCAACGCTATCAAGTCTCTGCTGCGCCCTCGTCCTCGCAGTGGAGGTTGCAAGTGCTATCTTCACGCCGTGTTCTTTTAAGAATCTCAGCGTGTCCTCGACATGTGGCTTTATGTCTATTCCATACTTTTCCACATGTTCATCGAACAGATCCATTGTTCTCTGTCTGAACGCAAGATAATCAAAATCTTCGCCCATTATTTCCTTAAATACCCGGGCGTTGGAGGTCTTGTTGCCTCCAGCCACCCGGTCACATACATTTTCCATCTGTGCCTCAGGAATCCCTATGCTCATGCCGTTTTCCTTCCAGCACTTCCTGTATATCTTCTCCGTGTCTACCAACACGCCGTCCATATCAAATACAACTGCCCTGTACATAGCACTTTCTCCTACATTAAGCAGCGGCGTTTTTCTTTCTTCTTCTGCCAGCTATGATGATGAATGCAAGCAATGCAAGAAGCAGGATCGCTGCGATTATTATTATGATCAGCACAACCGGTGACATCTTTTCGCTGAGCTTGAAGGTGAATACCTCTCCGGTCTCTCTGTCATATGTTGTCGCTATATTACCGGCCTTATCCTGGGCTGTTACCTCAACCGTGTATGTATCATACTGATCTACCTGCATCTCATACTTGTTATCTGCCTGATAGCTTGCAGGATCTATGGTATTGCCATTTATAACGATGGATGTGATCTCGTCTTCCTCATTCTCAAGACCTATCGTCATGTTGAATGGCTCTCTGAGAGTCTCTCCATCCTCAACACCTGTTATGATGATTCGTGGTGCAGTACCATCATAAGTATAATCAAATTCCTGTGTTGCCGTGTGTCCAACCTTGTCAGTTACTGTAAGTGTTATCTTGTGATATCCGTCTGTCATATCTGAGAAATCGATAAGATTTACTCCGTCTATCTTGGCGTCAACCGAGAAGTCTGAAGTATCACTTACATCCCACAGTGCTTCGTAGCCCTTGTCTCGTATATCAGCAAAATCTGATGCATTGAGAAGCAGTGTTCCGTCATCGCTTGCAATGCTCTTGCTCATGAATCCGGCAAGTGTCGATGTAGCCTTGAGCTCAGGTGGTGTGTTATCGACTGTGAATACCAGGCTGTAATCATCAGCCTTATTTCCCAGTTCATCCTGCGCTGTTATTGACACCTCGTATACACCATCCTCAGAGAATCTCTGGCTTCCTGTGCTGAGCTCTGAAGAATTGCTGTAATTTGTAAAGTATGATGATGACACATCCTTGCTGTCCTTCTTCACGGTTATCTTCACATCATCTGTCGAGAAGAATGACTCCTGAACGCTCAGTGACATATCAACATAGTTCGGTGCGGAAGAATCCATACTTCCTATTGGGTCGTAATTCTTTACTTCCTTGTTGTTCTTATCCACTGCGCTCACCTTTACAACAGGTGCCTTTGAGTCAACCTTGAAGGTCTTGGTCTGGCTGGCTGCCACATTTCCTGCAAGATCTCTTGCATTTGCTGTGATCGTGTACTCGCCATCCTCTGTAAAGTTGTAAGTTGCGGTATGTGGATTGCTTCCTGAGAAGCTGCTTGTTCCCAGCGTAGCGATATTCGATGCCGCTGTTCCGTCCGTCTTTCTGGTTATTGTCACGTTAAATGCATCTGCGGCAAGATTGTTGTTCTCATATGCAAATGAGAATGCCTCATCTATGCTGATGGTTGCATTTACCGCCGTTGTCTGTCTGTCGCTCATTCCTGAAATCGATATAACCGGTGCAGTCTTATCGATTCTGAACTTCACTGTTCTGGTCACAGCCTTGTTGCCCGCCTTATCCTCTGCGGACACGGTGACTGTGTAATCGCCCTGGGCGTCAAATGTCACACCGCTGAGTACCTCTCTGACTGTGCTGACTCCATCACCCTTTGTTCCCCAGGTAACATTCTTTCTGATATCTCTGTTCTCTACAACAGATCCACCCTCATTTGTTCTGACTACATGAATGGTGTACTTTCCACCTCTCATGTTATCTGTAAGTGTTACAGGGACTGTCACATCTCTGTTGTTTATAGTGTTGACATTTCCAAGCTGTATCTCAGGCTTGTGCTTGTCTATGTAGAAATGGGTTCCTGTTGTTCCTTCATTTCCACACTTGTCGGTAACGGTCATGGTGAGATCATACTCACCTTCCTTATCATATGTGTACTTCTTGCCCCATGTTCCGCCGTTACTCTTTATATAGAAGTATTGCGGATTCTCATCCACTGCTACATTTCCATCATTCTCTGTGATAATAGTGTTCTGAAGCGACTTGAACTGTTCCTCCACACCAACTCTGAATGATATTGAAGTCTTGAAGTAATTGTTATTATCCAGTCTGTACTCAGGATCATCGTCCACATACACAAGTGGCTCTGTGGTGTCGACGTAATAATTCTTTGTCTTGAGAGCACTTGTGCCCTCCTGAACACCGAACGCCTCGTCTGCTGCCGGCTTCAGTGCATTGCCGGAATTATCGGCTCCCTCAACTGTGAAATAATATACAGTTGCCTTGCCGCCCTTGGCTGTCATCTTATATGCTGCAGTGGTCTTGCCATCTGCTGTCTGGAACGGAACTGTGGTCTCTGACCAGTTTGAATCACTGTAGGTCTTGTAGTACACCTTAAGCGTCGCATTCTGTGTATCCATTCCATAATCGTCTTCTATGCCAAATGTAATAGTTCTGCTCCTGTTAAGGAATCTGCTGCTTCCACCGGACACAACTGATATCTCAGGGCTCTTCTTATCTATTACAAATGAAGTTGTTGCCTTACCCGACTCATTGCCAACCTCATCGACAGCAACGATCGTGATATTATAAAGTCCAGGCTCTCTGAATGTTGTGGACTTTGCTGCATTTGCAGTGTAATCCGCATCCAGCTCATACTTGCTTATGCTCTTGCCATCGCGTGTTCCTGTCACAACGAACTTCTCCACGAAGTAATTGTCAGTTCCCCTTGCTGTTATGGTCACATTGCTGTTATTCCAGTAATTTATCAGCTTTCCGCCGGCAGTTCCATCTATTGACACTGATGGCTTGACGGTATCAACTATCAGGTGTATCTCCTGACTGGCCTTGCTCTCGTTTCCTGCTCTGTCCTTCAGCTTAACAGTCATCGTGTACTCTGTATTTTCATCTGTTATGCCAAGGGCCTTTGCATCCAGTGTCTTTTCTATATCATTTCCTGATACATTAATGCTTCCTGTAATGTCCTGTGATCCGGCTGTGCTGCTTCTGCCTACCGTATATGTAACCTTGCCATTGCTGTCATCGTTATCGGAACCAGAGACCTTGATCTTCACGTCACTCTTTGATCTGTAATAGAATGTCGATCCTGATTTGTATTTCTGGTTTGCACACTCCAGCTTCACATTTGCCGGTGCAGTCTTATCATAGTAAACCTTTATGCTCTGTACTTCTTTGAACTTCGTGTCAGCATTGTTCGGATCGTGTATTCTCGCCATGAGTGAGATCTCGTACACACCCTCATCTGGAAGCTCGTAGGATATGTTGACCGTATTCTTGTCATATGCAGCGGCAACTGTACCCTTTACCTCAACTGCCTTATCCTTCTTTCCTGCAAATGATGTTCTGGTGATCACCAGCTTTGCGTCATCTGCTGCAAGCTGGAAGCCTGATACTGCACCCTCTACAGTCAGAGTATCATCATTTCTCCAGAATATAGCGCCGTTGTCAGCATCTGTACCGTTCGCAGATAACTTCTCTCCTGAAAGGCCATCCACATTGACATACACATATGTGTTCGTCTCTGTCTTATTTCCAGCCTCGTCAGTTACCACAACTGTCAGGACATAACTTCCTGAACCATCTATGCTTATCTCTTTTCCGCTCTGCAGGCCATTGTCACCTGTAGATGTTGAATACCAGTTCTTGACTGATGTATATGATCCATTTGCATCTGCCTTCTTGAGTGAAGCGACCGCCGATGCAACACCTGATGTGGCATCGCTGTACTTTATATTAAGAACAGCTTCCTTTGCGTCTGTGACTGTGTACTGCTGATCATTGTTTGTCCTGTCTGTTCCGGCGTTGTCCGTAACCTTTACAACAGGTGCTGTATTATCCACCTTGACTACAGTCTCTATCCTGCCCTCTATTCCGGCGAAGTCATTTGCCGCAAATGTGATGGTATGCTCTCCATCAGCCAGATATATGTCTGACTTTGTTGAATCCTTGACATCTCCACCGCTCACGCGGACATCGCTGCTGTATGTGAACTTGTTTCCTTTTTCAAGGATCGTTTCCTTCTTGCCATCCACGCTGTATGACACGGTGTCTATGTAAGAATACTCTCCAGTTGCCTTCACTGTCAGCTTTGTGGATTTCACATAGCTTGTGGAACCGCCTGTAACTGTGAGTTCAGGCTTTCCTTCCTTTACAAATACAATGTCGCCATCCTCATCTGCGCCGACTGAGTTATTGCCAAACTCGTTCTCCTTGGCGTAAATGACAAGCTTCTTTGCATTGTCTGCATTGTCCTTCTTGAACCACTGTGCACTTATCTCGAATTCATATTCATATCCGCCGGACACAGCCTTTTTGCCTGTGCACTCCACTGCTGAGGCTGCACCCGTAAGCTTGTAGTACAGGCTCACGTCATCTATCTCAGTGTTATCACTGCCGGCTGTAACCTTCTTCACCTGTACAGTGAACTTATAAGCATCATCTACCTTGAGCTGAGGGAATCTGTAATCCACTCCGTTCTTCTGTATGATCTCAGGGGTAACACTTGTTATGACAGGAGCTCCGTTGAGCTTCTTGACGATAACACTGGTCTCCTCTGACTTGTTTCCTGCAACATCGACCGCTCTGAACTTGTATGCTCCACTCTTATCAGGTGCAACAAACTGGGATGTGCTCTCAGTCTTGCTCCAGGTCTTTCCATTGTCTGATGAATACTCCACATAGTCTATTCCTGTGGCATTTTCCTCTGCTGCATCTGTGGTATCCTTGGCGTCTATCACAAATGTTCTGTCGGCATCACTGCTTGTGAGGTTCAGGAGATAATAGCCATCGCTCACCTTGTTGTGAAGATTGTAGTTATCATCAGCCTCAACCGATATTGTAGGTGCCTGCTTATCCACGGCAACCTTTATGGTTCCAAGCAGCTCGAAATCACCGCTCTCATCAGTACCTGTATAATAGTAAATAGCTATCTTCTGTACTGCTGTGTCATTCTTCAGCTCATACACATTATCAAATGTGACAAGCTTTCCTGCTGCATCTGTGGCTGTAGCGATCTTATCGTCCGCTGTAGCTCCTTTGTAAACAGCCACTCCCAACTTGCTGCTGTCGATTCCGTCAACTTTGTCGGACTTGATCTTGAACTTTATTGCCTTGTCAAAATCCTTGAAGCCATACACCATATCCGCCTTATCGCCCTTTACAATGGCCGTTACATCTATGGTCTGTGTATCTTCCTCCTCCGCAAACAAATGAAAATGTGAATCGATCGCCACAAGAGTGAGTGTCATAACTACCGCCATCGTAAGCGCGATCAGTCGATGCAAAAGTGATTTATTCTGCATAACCTTTTTCATGTCCCTCTCCTCCTATATCTCTTCATCGGAATGTACTATAATTACATTCTTTATCATTCTTACCGAGCTCGCTGCGCGTCCTCCCTGAAGAACGGCTGTGGAATCATCTGCGTCATCGCTTCTAAGTACGTCCGTTGCTTCCTCATCTGCGTCATCGCTTCTGAGTATGTCCGTTGCTTCCTCGTCCGCCTCATCACTTCTGAGTATGTCCGTTGCTTCCTCGTCCGCCTCATCACTTCTGAGTATGTCCGTTGCTTCCTCGTCTGCCTCGTCATTTCTGAGTACATCCGTTGCTTCCTCATCCGCATCTTCTCTGAGGATGTCTGTCGCCTCCTCAAAGCTGCTGCCATTGATGTCAAGATTCTCTTCGTCTTCCCTCAGAATATCTGTTGCCTCCTCGGCATCATCGCGGAGAATATCAGTTGCAGTCTCGCCTTCATCCTCCAGTCTCTTTTTCCCGAGATCAGCTATCGCTTTCTCGTAATTTGCCATTCCCTTCTCAGAATGTTTTTCGGCTGCAGTTGACTTTACATCCCTTACCGAAATTCTGGATGTATGGTTCTTGATCGCCTCCTGTTTGGAGGCACCGCCTCCCTGTACACTCTCATAGCCCTTCTCCTTGATCTCATCGATCTTCTTACGGGCTGTTGAGCCTGTGGCAATTCCCACCGCCTTCGGTATCTTTAACACAAAGAACAGTACCACCGCCACAATAGCGAATACGATCGCAAGTGCCAGGCCGCCATATAACATTACATTATAAACTGTTGCCATAACCTTTCACTCCTCCCTTACTCGCTCGTTGACCTTGAACTGCCATTTACTATGCTCTTAACTGTCAGGTCATTGGATAACGACTGCCATCCCTGCTTAAGACCATTTGCAAGTGCCGGAACTTTGTTACCGTTCTCGTACACTTTCCTCACAGCCCTTGTGGCACTGGCATTCCATGCTGCCGAATCGCTTCCAAATTTATTCGAATATCTATCGACCAGATAACTCAGATGGCTTACGTACACGACCGCTGCGTTGTCATCGGTTCCAAGTGTAGTCTCAGCGTTGCCATATATTCTCTCTGCCTCATCATAGTAGCTGTCATCGCCGCTGTTCTCTGCCATCTTGATATAAGTCTCAGCCTCGTTCACCGAGTATTCTGAATATGCTTTCTTGGATGTCTCTGTCGCATTCTCGCCCTCTATATCCAGACTGTTCAGATAAAGCGCTGCACTGTTCGCCGCAGAGTTGTAATAATGTAACTGCTGGCCCGCATCATCCGCATTCTCGGCAAGTTCTGTATATACCGAGTACATAACTCCTGAATACTGGCCATTGTAGTATTTTACGCCTCTGTCCGCCGGGAACTGGCTGTTCAGCACCTCTGCGTTGTCGTCCAGGTTCTTCATCGCCTCATCCATCAGCACCTCTATTCTGTTCGCAAGCTCCGGATCATTGGATATCTCGCCAAGATATATGTAAGCTATGTTGAGGTAATTGGTGTATTTGTCAGGATTGGTGTCATCTATGTTGTCACTGTTGTAATCCTGGAATGCAAATATATTTTCCTTGTTCGTATCAAAGCTTGCTGACTTGTTTATCTTGCTGTCACATATCGCAGCGTAATACTTTGCCTGCTTTGCCTGATCCGGGAAGTCCTTGCTCTCATCAACCATATTGAAATATTTCTTGGCCGCACTGTAGTCCTTGACCTCGTCGTAATACAACATGGCTATCTTGAACTTTACGTCGTCCTTTATCTCGTCCTTGTTCTTAAGCGCAAGTCTTATTCCCTTTTCTGCCGCCGTCTCGGTGTTGGCCGAAGTGTTTCCATCGTCCTCTGTATAATAGTAAGCATATGTCTCCATGTAGCCTATATAGGCATCCGATGCGGTTGGGTCTATGTCGACAGCCGCCTTATAGCACTCAAATGCCTTGTTGTAATCGCCCTCGTCGACTGCATCCCTCGCCTCGTTGACCTTGTTGTTGTAATCAAGATCCTTGAGCTGGCCTTTCTTTACTCCACCTATCACAGCACAGCACGCTGAGAGTATCGATAATCCCGCAACCACTGAGAACGCTGCTATCTTATGCTTTGCCTTTGCCTTGTATGCATCGTCTAGCTCGTTGTAGTGATCCAGCGCATACAGCAGTTCTGAACAAGACTGATATCTGTCCTCAGGACTCGGCTGACAGCACGTCTGTATAATTCTCTCAAATCCTGATGAGAGCATCGGATTCCACTGTCTGATAGGCTTTATCTCGTAAGGAGGCTCACATGGATTCTTGCCGGTAACAAGGTGATAGAGCGTTGCTCCCAGATTGTAAATATCTGTTCTTGCATCCGTGTTGTAGATTCCATGTCCCTGCGCATCACCGAACTGCTCCGGTGCCGCATAGCCTCTTGTTCCAAGAGCCGTGGTATCCGCATTGTTCTCCACTATGTATTCCTTAGCCGTTCCAAAGTCGATAAGCTTTACCGAGCCATCCGGCTTCAGCATGACATTTGAAGGCTTCATATCTCTGTATATGATCGGCGGATTCATGGAATGCAGGTAGTCAAGTGCACTGGCAAGCGCCCTGCCCCATTCGATTACCTTTTCCTGTGGCTGTGCTCCCTCCGCCTTGAGCACATCGCTGAGTGGACGTCCTTCTACGAAGTCCATGACAACGTAGATCGTGCCATTCTCATTGATGATATCAACGATTCGTGGCAGTACCGGATGATCCACATCCTTGAGGATATTTGCTTCTCGCTCCAATCCCTTTAAGAGTGTGGCTGTACTCTTGGAGCCATCATTCTTGATCTCCTTTACAGCCCACTGTTTATTAAGTCGGTTATCCATGGCAAGATAAACTATTGACATACCACCCTGACCGACTTTTTTAAGTATTTCGTATTTTCCGTCTAATACCGTTCCTAACTCTGTCATATATCGATCCCCATTACTCCGATTTAATAAGCACTACTGTTACATTATCCGTTTCTTTTCTGTACTTCACAAGCTCTGTGAGGAACTCACAGCCCTCCTTCATCTTCGCCTCGTCGACGCATGTTCCCGGGCCAAGTCTCTCTATCATCTCCTGAGGCGTTATCTTATGTCTGAATCCATCAGAACACAGCATGTAATGCGCTCCGGGAGCTGCCTGCCCAACTACGAAATCCGGTTCCACCACAGGTGAAGCTCCGATACACTGGAGAAGCACGCTTCGTCTGCTGTCCGTCTCCGCCTGCTCCGGTGTAAGTCTTCCCGCTGCGATCTCCCTTGCAACAAGCGTCTGGTCTGCGGTGAGCTGCCTTATCCCTGAAGTGATCTCATACACTCGGCTGTCTCCAACATGGAGAATGTAGTACATTTCTCTGTATATGAGGATCGCAGAAATGGTCGTACCAAGCATAAATCCATTCTGCTCGCCATACGCCTTGATCTTCTCATTCTGCTCCACGGCAAGTCTTATCCACTGGTATCTCAGCAGCTCTTCACTAAAGCTGTTGTTGTCAACCATCTCAACAAACTGTGTGTCAAACCAGTTGCAGAAAGCTGTTATGACTTCCTTGCTGGCGACCTCTCCCTTTGCCAGACCTCCCATGCCATCACATACGAGGGAGAACACGACCTGTCCATTTGGAGTATCCGCTATCTTGATCGCCAGCGAATCCTGATTTGTCTTTTTCTTTATTCCTACGTCTGTATTGTATACTGCGCTAAACCCCATATACATTCCTCCCAATATTTATGTCTCAACTTTCGTTGCGGATATTCTATCTAATGTGATAGACAAGCTCCTCGTCCCCGAGTATAACGATCGCATTGTTCGTCAGGAACTTTTCTTCGCCCGCCTTCAATTCCTCTCCGTTCACAAATGTACCATTTGTAGACTTGTTATCCCTGATGAAGCACACGCCATTTCTCTTGGTGATAACACAATGAACTCTGCTTATAGCTGAATTGTCAGTAATCGCATAGTCCACAAGTCTTGCCTTATGTCCGATCTTGAACTCTGCCTTGTCCAAGCTTATTCTCTCGCCCGTCTTCACCCTAAGGAAATATGGTGCCGGTGCTCCATCAAATGGATTGCCCTGCACTGGCTGTGCCTGTGGCATCGGCGGTGTCTGTGGCATTGGTGGTACCGGCTGCATCTGCGGCATTGGTGGCACCGGCTGCATCTGTGGCATTGGTGGCACCGGCTGCATCTGTGGCATTGGTGGCACCGGCTGCATCTGCGGCATTGGCTGCGCCTGTGGCATTGGTGGAATCGGGTTTCCTCCAAATGGGTTGCCCTGCATTGGAGGTATTGGCTTTATCTCCTGTGGCTGTGTTTCAACCGGCTCTGCTGGCTCAGGCTTGACATCCTGCGGCTCTGTCACAACAGGCTCTACAACCTCCGGCTTGGCATCCTGTGCTTCTGCTTCAACCGCCTCATCATTCTCCGTTTTATCACCCTGCGGCTGTGCTCCAGCCACCTCAGGCTTAATTAGCTCCTCCATCGGTGGCACGTCTACCGGTGGCATTCCATTTGATCCCATTGGGCCGTTTGGTATTGGGCCATTCGGTCCCATTGGCGGCATGCCCATCGGTGGCATTCCGTTTGGCATCTGGCCATTTGGTCCCATCGGCGGCATGCCCATCGGTGGCATTCCGTTCGGTGCCTGTCCATTCGGTCCCATTGGGCCGTTTGGCACCTGTCCACTCGGCCCCATTGGCGGCATGCCCATCGGTGGCATTCCGTTTGGCACCTGGCCATTTGGTCCCATTGAGCCGTTTGGCATCGGACCGTTTGGTTCCATCGGCATCATGCCCATTGGCGGCATTCCGTTCGGAACCTTGCCATTCGGCATCTGACCATTTGATCCCATCGGGCCGTTCGGTCCCATCGGTGGCATTCCCATCGGTGGCATTCCGTTTGGCATCTGGCCGTTTGGTCCCATCGGCTGTGCATATCCATTCATTCTCGCATTATTTCTCATAACCTCGAGTCTGCTCACCTTAGGTGACTCACCTCGAAGTATGTGGCTGTTGCCACCCTTTGGAGCATTTGTGGAAAGCTCCTTCATCCTGTCTATCTCAGCAGCGTCTATGCCTGCTTCTGCAAGCATCGCCTTAACCTCGTTCTTCATGTCCGAGTTTGAAAATGTACCTCTCATATTCGCACAGTTTATAAGGCGTGCTACGTAATTGTCATTGTCATTCTCTGAGTATCTCGCATCAACTATCACCGACTTCACAAATGCTCTGACATCGTTGAGATCTGTCACTTCCTTCTGTACCGGAGCAACAATAAAGCAGACATCGTATGTCTCAGGCGATACAAATACACACTGCTCGTCCCTTGCAACATAGCTGAGCGAAACCATATTCTTACCAAACATCTCCAGTGCATGCAGAATGTTGTACAGAAGTGTGAGTATCTCCTTCTTGTTCATCTCCTGTCTCAGTATCTCCGCAAGAGGCTTCTTGTCATCGATCTGATAATTGAACACCCTGACTCCGGCATTCTCCTGCATGTCACACGGTGCCATCTCAGGCATAGATCCGCTTCTGCTCATATCATACACTTTAGCATCTATCACATCACTGATATCCAGACTGTAACTCACTCTGTAAGTTTCCCCCGCCGGAACTACAACAACCTTTTCTCTGTTCATTTTTTCAATCCCTTTCGTCTAAATCCGCATATTTTCCGTCAAAAATTATTCCTTCATTCAAACACCAAAAGCAGGTATTGCTACCTGCTCTTGTCCCACATCGTGGGTGGTGTATATTAACTTAATTTGAAGATAAAGTCCTCTCCACCGATGCTTATCATGGCATCGTTTGAAAGCTTCTGCTCTGCATTCTCATCCAGGCGCGCTCCGTTGAGATATGTGCCATTTGTCGCCTTGTTATCCTTCAGATAACATCCATCCTCTCTCTGGTAGATGATGACATGTACCTTGCTGATGGCCCCATTACCACCGACATGGTAATCAACACCTCTTGCCGCCTTTCCTATCTTGAACACAGCCTTGTTGACCATAACTCGCTCGCCTGTGTTGACACGGACTATATATGGCATAGCCTTTGGAGCGTTCCTGTTAACCGCTGCCTTCTCAGGTTCGGTATCCTTAACTACGTTCATTCCTCCGGTCAGCTCAACAGTGCTTCCTGTGCCCTTCTGCTCAGGCTCCTCTGCCTTCTCCTTCACCGGATCCATATTCGTCTCAGGCTCCGGCTGGTCACCGTCCATGAACTGTGGTGCAACTATCTGTTCTGTAGGGTTATCTATCTGAGCTTCCTCTGTCTCAGCAACCGCCTTCTGTATGATCTTCGCACGGTTGATCTTGATATTCTTAACAACAGGTGGATTATCCATAGGCTCGTCCGTAGATATCAGAACCGGCTTCTGCTCATTCTTCTTGTCAAGCTCAACCTCCGTAACTCCATCGGCAGCCTTTGCAACCTCTGTAAGTCCTGATGGCTCATGTACTGCCATATCTGATGTGAGAGCCTCTGTCATGCCCTCCTCGTCGTCCTCTTCTTCCTCATCAAGGCTCTCATCTAACTCGAGCTCCTCAAGAACGCTGTCATCAAATACCGACATATCTATCTCGCTTGATACATTCTCTTTCTTCGTCTCATCCGAATCAAGATCAAGATCCTTGAATATCGCATTCGCTGCGGCCGCCTCGTCGCTGATCTCCTCTACCTCATCAAGCTCGTCTTCCTCATCATCGCCAAATGATACGTCCTCAAACTCAGGCAGATCATCCATACTTGTATCAGATGCCACCGTGTCAACTGAAGACTGTGAAACCGACATATCTGATCCTATATCAACAAAGTTCTCCTCCACCTGCATTCCTGCAGACTCCATAAGCTCTGTGAGCTGTGCATAGAAGTTTCTCACTGTGAACTTGTCTGCATTCAACAGATTGAGAAGCTTTGCCACATAGTTGCAATCCTCACTGTCATCATAAATAACGCTCGTCAGCAAGTCCTTTACGAACATCCTGAATTCGGCATTGATATTGGCTTCTGACTCAACTGGAACACATAACATCCCAACATCGTATGTAACCGGATTAACATATGTAAACTCCTTGTGAAGAACCACATATGATGCCGGTATTCCAAGATCACGTAAATTAACTATACCAGAAGCTACCCCTCTGATTATCCCCAATATCTTCTCAGCATTTACCGTATTCGAAAGGAGTGCGTCAACCGTTGTCCTGCCTGTAACGTTATATGTAAGATAATCGTTCTCATCATCCTCTTCATAAATGATATCAATGAGCTCAGGAATCCGGTTCTCCTCCAGATAATCCAATAACTCCTCGTCAAACTCACAATCATCATTCAGAATATATGACAAATATTTCTCAGAGCCGATATTTCTTACCTTGAAACTTATTTTCCTCATCAAATATTCCTCCTATCGCACCTCCATAAGCGCATAACTAGATGCATAAAAACCCAAAATGGTACATACTCCTTTATTATATATAAAAAGTCTATATATCGCAAGCAGTTTATACCCTTTTAGATAATTTTCGCTATATAATTTTGTCTATATTTTTTTACTCTGAATCAGTGCTTTCATCGGAGCCATCTTCTGATCCATCACCCTCTGTAGCTTCCTTTTCCGCCTTGGCTGCATCAGCCTTTTCTATGTCAGCAAGATGTCCCTCGTATGTCTTATTAAAGATACATGCTCCCTGGCTCTCATCTGATGTCAGGTAGTAGTAGTAATCATGCTTAACCGCATTCAGGACACCCTCTATGGATGCCTCGCCCGGATTACATATAGGGCCGACAGGAAGTCCTGTGTACTTGTAGGTATTGTACGGTGAATCAACCTCCAGATCATCATATGACAGTTCTGCCTGATTGTACTGACCGTCAGTCACAACATAGAGAACAGATGGATCTACCTGAAGAGGCATGTCATCATTCAATCTGTTGATAAATACTCCCGCAACCATCGCTCTGTCTGAATCCAGCTTACACTCTTTTTCAACTATGGAAGCCATGGTGAGAACCTCAAAATCTGTATATCCAAGCTCCTCCGCCTTCTTCCTGAAGTCATCTGTGTAAATGCTGTTAAACTTGTCTATCATGTCCTGTATGAGCTCCTTTGGAGTCATATCGGCATATATGTCATAAGTAGCAGGGAACAGGAAGCCCTGTAATGCGTACTTGACTTCCGATGAAGGTATCTCAAACGGATACTCAAACTCTCCCGACTTGCACGCCTCAAGGAACTCCTTTGCAGAGCAGAAGCCCAGCTCCTCGCATCTGTCAGCGATCTGTTCAACCGTAAATCCCTCCGGAACCGTCAGTGTGTATTTTACCTCTCTGGTCGACTCCACGTAACACAGAGTCTTTATCATGTCCAGTGTCGACATACCTGTTGTGAGTGTGTAGGTACCAGGCTGAAGACTGTGGCTGTACTGTGAGCCTGTCATTCTGAGCTGGAATGCAAGCTTGTACTTTATAAGCCCCGCATCCTTAAGTATAGATGCTGCCTCCTTGACAGATGTATCCTCAGGTATTGTAACCTCGATCTTCTCTCCGCCGCCGGCACTGTAGGTGCCCTCGTATTCCTGCATAAATCCGGTATACGTCTCCTTAACCTTGTATACACCGAACAGCACCAGACATACCGCCAGCGCTATTATAATAACTGGTCTTGCTATGTTTCTCCAATCCATCTCTTTCTCCTTCTGTATCTGCAAATTTCATTTGCCTGTTCTGTTAACTGATGTTATCATTACCCTATCTTATACCAAGAAAGGAATGATATACATGGCAAATCCAATAGTTACTATCACTATGGAAAATGGCGATGTCATGAAAGCAGAACTCTATCCTGACATTGCTCCAAACACTGTAAACAACTTCATCTCACTGATCAAGAAAGGCTTCTATGACGGAATAATCTTCCATCGTGTAATAAAAGGCTTCATGATACAGGGTGGAGACCCTCAGGGAATCGGCATCGGCGGTCCTGGATACTCAATCAAAGGTGAATTCTCACAGAACGGATTCAAGAACGATCTGGCCCACACTCCCGGAGTGCTGTCAATGGCCCGTTCCATGATGCCTGACTCAGCAGGTTCACAGTTCTTTATCATGCATAAGACATCTCCTCATCTGGACGGTGCTTACGCTGCCTTCGGTAAGGTTATCGAGGGACTTGACATCGTAGACAAGATCGCAAATGTGCCAACTGATTACAATGACAAGCCTCGTCAGGAACAGAAGATGAAGACTGTAACAGTCGAGACCTTCGGTGTTGATTATCCTGAACCTGTAAAGGCTTAATTGAAAGTATTATAACCCATATAGCAGTTTTTGAAAACACTTATAATTCTTCTTACAAAAAAATAAACATCTGCCCTGCGATCCCAGGTATACAGGAGTTCGCAGCAGATGTTTTTTTATGTTCATTTATTGTACTATCCTTCCATCCTTCATCTCATATATCTCATCGCACAGATATTCCAGCTCCTCCCTGTCGTGGCAGGCAGTGATTATAAGACTTCCTCCATCACGCAGCTTCAGCAGCTCCTTCTTTATGTTCTCTACAGACTCTTCATCAAGTGCGTTGATAGGTTCATCCAGCACTATGACATCCGGCTCTCCCATGATTGCATTTGCTATGCCAAGCTTCTGCTTCATTCCAAGGGAATACTTTCTGTATACCCTCTTATCATCCGGATCAAGACCTGTCCTCTCTATGGCATATCTGACATCGTCATCACTGATCCCTCCCATGAGCTTTGCCAGAAGCCTGAGGTTCCTGAAGCCTGTGTACTGAGGCAGAAATGACGGATTCTCTATCAGAGCACCTATACTCCGTGGAAACTTTATGTCCCTGTGGAGCTCCTCATCATCTATATATATGTGTCCTCCATCAGGTATGAGCAGACCACATATAGCTCTCATAAGCATTGTCTTGCCACAGCCATTCTTTCCACGGAGTCCATATATCCTGCCCGGAGTCATGGTCAGACTGATATCATCAAGTATGACTGAACCCTTTATCTTCTTATTCAGATTTTCTATCCTTATCTCGCTCATATGTATTCTCCTATCAGATTATATCCTTATTATCAAAATACACGATTCCTCCTGCAAATGCAGTGATCAGCATACCAGCCGCAAGCACCACTCCACTCATGGGATTAACCCCATCTGCCACTACATATGACACTCTCTGCCACATCGTATAATTTCCCGACAGATACCATACAGTATAGTATGCCGACAGAACATACACTCCACACACCGCTGCAAAGCTGATAACCGGCGTGATTATAAAACCCGCCAGTACCTGAAGCTGGCTTATCCCCAGCGTTACCAGCATCGGTATAAATAATGTTATCAGAAGCAGATCTGCGGCACTAAGATTGTATGTCTGCGGAGGATACAGCCGTGTTGTCAGCGCCGCCGTCATATCCATGGTCATATCTGCCCCATATGCCGCCGCCATTAAATATATCGTCAGCACACATACAGCAAAATACATTACCACAGCCACCGTACAGTATATGAGCTTGCTGACCCACCAGCTTCTTCTGCTTCCGGACGCAAGGCACACCACTCTCGCATTTGCGGCGAAATCATCACTGGAATAATATGCCAGGAAATAGGCCAGGCCTATCTGGAACGCAAACCAGTATATCGGTATGTAAAATACGCTCCTTGGATCAAAGTAATACACCTCCATCCCCTTCATCGCAAACAGAAGATAGTCCGCAAATGTTCCGTTGGTCAACAGGATATTCCCATCTGCAAGCTCGATAAGATATGCGTGGAGCTCACGTGTCTGCGACACCGCAAACAGTAACGGCAGTATAAAAAGAACACATCTCCTTAATATTCCATTTTCCATATCTCTTCCGAGAAGTCTCAGAGTCCTCATTCCCGCATCACCTCATATCTGTCCACCACATACATTCCTTTTTTATCTGTATTTCCTTCTTTCATAGAATATCCCTTCTTCTGTGCCATATGTATATAAGAACGAGTGCCGCTGCACTCACCGCAGCATACATCGTCACCATCTGGTACCTGTATGTAACCACATTCTGCAGTGGATTGACCATCTGCATGGCTGACCAGGTTCCAATCCCACGTCCCTCAAACATCACACCGGTAAATACATACAATGCGAACGGAGCCATTATCGTTGAAAATCTGCTCCCGCACCACCTCGCAAAGCACATAGCCACAAGACCTGTTATCCCTCCAAACACTGCATCGAGCAGCGTAAACAGCAGCGCATAGCACACAGGATGCTCTGCAAATATTCTCGGGAACATGTGGCAGTCTATAATTCCTGCATACAAAAATGTCAGTTTTTCCGGTCTTTTATCCGGATATATCCCCGCAGCAATGAACATGGCTATGAGCAGCGGGCACGCCACGGCTGCCGCTCCCGAAGCCGCCACAGCCGCTTCCTTTGCAATCATATAGCTTAAGCGGGACGTCTTAATACATATACTGCTTTCATATCCGGTTTTTTGATCCTGATAACACGACCCCGCATACGGAAAACACGCAATCAGTGGCAGCAGTACGTAAAACAAGCTGTTGTATGCAAACTGATAGTCTGTCCCGATCCATGTCTGGATCAAAGCCCTGCCTCTGTTAAATCCATACTGGCTGACATTAAGCCATATGTCCGCCAGCCCAATCAACGTTCCCAGAGCTACGCTTACTGCAAGCCACTTATTTCTGAACGCTCTGGTCATTTCAAATCTTAATACTCTCATATCTCAACACCACTTCATTCAATATCCAGTCTGATCATCAGCTTATCAGGTTCAAGGGTGAGTACATAATAGAAGCTCTCCCGCTCCAGGTTATCCCACGTATCCCTGCTAAATGACACCCGCGCCAGACTTGTCACATACCATATATCCTGATTCATTCCGGGCTCCAGATCATTACTTGTAAACGTATTCAGTTCCCGGCCAGAATACAAATTCACCGAACTGCACCATGTCTGTGACTCAAAGCCACACTCAGTCGCCGCCATCACAGTATCCCAATCGATCGGTTCTTCAGTTGTATTATCTACATTCAGGCGTGTACAGATAAACCGATCCTCCGGGCTCAGCACATCCACACTGTCCACATTAAAACGTGCTTTATACTCATCTATACTGTATATGCGGGTCTCCCTGCATTTTATAAGCAATCCATCCACCGATACATTCTCAGCCGCTTCTACAACTCTGGTGTCATCACTGTACGCCCTGTTAACGCTGAATATTCTTCCGCACCACAAGGTGACTGCACACAAGCTCACAACACCCAATGCCATCAGAACACCTCTCCTCATGCATATACCTCCACAAAATCTGATTCCCACCTCATGGCTTGTCATCCGCTTCCGGCTTTGGGAGTGCATCCAGATCCACAAAATCCGGAAGATCCGCCGGATTGTACGTAAAATATCCTGTGATCACCTGTCCATAATAATATTTCACGCCATCCTCCGGCTCCTGTGGCACAACAAGTCCAATCGTACATTCCATTGTCTCGTGTCCTTCCAGTCTGTATAGATAGTACCAACTGGCTCTGTCATCGCCCTCTGTGTGGACTGATTTGTCAAAGTATACCATTCCTTCTACGAACGAAACCTCACTCTCACCGGGAATCCTCTCCACAATGTCGTATGGGAACACATTCTTCACAACCGCATCCCCGGTATTCGTCAGTCTGCACTTAATAAAATACAGCTTATTGGTCTTTACCACAGTCTGCGTATGCTTATCTATCACATCCTGATACTGTGCAGTTATCTCCTCACACTCCTCAGGAGTATACGCATCCCCTGCCGACTCCTGAAATTCCTTGTATCCCGGAGCCTCCTCATACAGAGCATCCCAGTCTGTTATCTCCTCCTCCGACTCAGGCTCCGGCAGAGTCTCACTGCGAAAATATTCAACCGGATATTTATCCTCTGTTGTTATCTCGTCACCTGTGTATACATCAGCCGACAGCAGCTCTATCTTCACCGCTCCTGACATCAGCACGTTATCACCCACACCTTCTTTTTCACTTATTTTCTCTCCGGTCTTGTTTCCCGAAGCTTCGCTGTCTGTCTCTTCAGATGCCGCCTCAGACGACTTCCTTAACGCTCTGTCCTCTGGGGTTTCCCGTTTTTTCTGGAGCACATACGCCGAAGCTGCCACTGCTGCCATGATCAGCACTGCTGCCACTGTCATCACAAGATATCTTTTCTTCTTCACTTCTACTCCTCCCAACTCTGCCTTTGCCATCCGTCTTATGTCACTGCTTTAATCAGTCATAAATAGTGTAATTTCTTGTGGAATCCGGACTCCACCAGCCCTTTGAATCAGTCTGTGCTTTGACTGTCCTGTGCATCCTCAAGCCTGCATAGGCATAGCCTTTCTCGTTTACCATGTTTGTGATACTCGCCTCAATTCCAAGCGGAATAATATGCGTATCAGATTTTACTATTGGGTTTGTCCCTTTTGATGAATGCGAGCCCATTACTGTGTAACTGAGCTTTGGTCCTACTGTTGGATATACATAAACCTTTGTCTTATTATATTTACGTCTGTACGAACTATAACCATATCCGCTGTTATTGTTGCTAAAAGTAAACAGCTCGTTATCTGTATTAGAATATGATTCTTTGCATGTAACCACTGTACCTGCATTATTTGTATGTACATTCTCAGCCTTAGCAGGTGCAGCAATTCCCGCTGCTCCTGACACTGCCATCGCTCCTGCAACAGCGAACATCGCAAGCTTTGATTTCATTGACTTCTTCATAACCTTTTGTCCCTCCTAATTAATTATCTGCGGTCTTTACTCCAATTTTGCCACTTTTAACAATTTTGCTATTGTACTTTTCTGTGTCTGATAGTACAATCCGTTTATCAAGATTTTTCCAGCAAATGATTGTCTTGATATTTCTAATATCCTGAAGCTCAACTCTTCAGGATATTTTACTTTGTCTCTTTCTGTGAATCGATATTCCTGAGACACTCTGGGAGTTCTATCTCTCCCCATGCACCGAAACATCCTGTCAGTCTAATCACATCTTCTGCCATATTCTCAAGTATGTCCGACAGCATATTTCTAACCCTCTTCTGCGTCACGCATTGTCACCCCCTTTTTATTTCTTTTTATCAGAGATGATAATTTTAATATCATCACTTCTATAATCTGCAACAACCATATCCATACAATATAGTTATTGTAAGATTTCACCCCAAGACTCACCGCTCCAATTATCAGCACACCTGCTATACCACGAGCCTTTATCATATTTTTTCTATGTTGATTATATTTAGGTCTCTGTTTTGATGGTATAGGCGCAAATAATGCTATAACTACTATCTCCGATACCCACAATGAATTCTGCAGTTTGCTTGACAATATAATATTTTCTCCGCATGCTAACACCACGATATAAAACAATACAGTCACCGCTGTACAGCCATACCATGTTTTCATATGTATACCGCCAAGATAATTTCTTGTAAGTTCTATTGTCAATCCTGTTATTATTGCTATATCAACGTGTCCCAATATTGAAAAGAGGCCCAAAATAATTAAATATTTCTCTACCTTGTCAATAAGAAGCAGTATAGAATATTGTATTTTTACATCACGATCCTCATCGCTTCTGTATTTTCTGCCCAGCAGGATCTGTGTTAATAATATTCCCAGCTTATTGTTTAGATTATCTATTTGACCACCTCCACTTTTCTTTTATCATACAACTACTTAGATTGCAATATATTTTGCTTAATTTGTCATGAACGGTATCTATCATGTCATAAACGACAATTGACGCGGTATAAATCGTCTTTGTATAATGTTATATTATCTTTATGGAGGTTGCCATGATACATCATATCGTAGACTCTTTTTGTTATATTATTGAAATTTTATATGATCTCATCATGCTCTCATCCATTGCCGGAGTACATATAAAAGAAATGCGACATCCTGTGATAAGTGCAATTTTATACTTTTGTTTGGGAACCTTTTTTTCATCCCTGTTTCCAGGTGCGCTTGGGTGGATCATCTTATGTTCACTAGCCTATTTAACGACTCTTTTTATCTTAAATACGACTATATTTAATTCTCTAATTGCCTTCGTCATATCACACACTTTTATCCTTCTTATTCAAAATTCTATAATTCTGTTATTTTACAGAGTGAATTATAATAATCAGATAGCCTCCTCCATCGCAGGCTCCCTGATTACTTTTTCTATTGCTTGTGCTATATGCAGGCTACTTCCATTCCATAGCTTCTACTCTCAGTTGATTAATGGCAGATTTTTATCCAAGTACCTTGTAATACATGTTTTTCTGATAATCATGCTTGAGCTGGGACTGCGTAAATACAGCACATTTAACACAATCATATATATCCCCCTCATCTCATTTTTCACCGTGATAGTCCTCATCACCGACATAGTAATCCTCAGCCAGCAACAGATCATCAGCAAGCAGCAGCACGATCTGGCAAATTACAACGTCTATCAGCCTATGATGGATGATCTGATTGAGGACGTCACGGGAAGGCAGCATGACTTTGACAATATATTGACCGGTATTCGAATGCTTCCATATACACACACCGACTACAGTTCATTAAAGGAGGCTCTTATCAGCAGTTCAGATGAGGTTATATCCGAATACAGAACCACCGAGCTTCTAAAAATCAACATGTTCGTGATCGCCGGGTTTATATACAGCAAACAAAAGCAGGCAGAAAAGGCGCACAAAAAGCTGAATATTGTCGTTCACAGCTATCTGCTCGAGAGCCGGATGCCTGAATATGAGCTGGTCAGGGTTCTGGGAATACTCATCGACAATGCACTGGAGGCCATATCTGAGCACGATAGTATGACTCTGCACCTGGATAGCCGGGACGGCAGAATCATCATCACCACTCTGAACAAAGGTCCTCTGCTAACACCCGAGATCAGAGCAAAGCTTTTCACAGCAGGCTATACCACCAAGACCTGTGATCGTCAGAAGCACGGCCTTGGTCTTTACAATCTCAGGCGTCTGGTATTTAAATATAATGGAAAAATATATCTGGAAAACGATTATCTTCTGGATGATACTCTGGTGCGTTTTGAAGTAATGGTTTAAAATACAACACATAGAAGGAAGGAGTCTTTTATAATGAGAGCTTTGGTAGTTGAAGACAATGTGGCACAATTAAATGGTCTGGCAGAGATAATAGAAGAAAGCTTCCCCGACATAGAATGTCTGAAGGCCGCCTGTTATGATGATGCTCTGGCTCTGGCAGATTCGCACAGCATCCAGCTTTTTCTGCTGGATATACAGCTTGGCGCCGACCCGGATAAGGACGGAATAAAGCTGGGAGAACAATTGCGAAGAAATCCGCGTTATCAGACAACTCCTATTTTGTACGTGACAGCTCTTGTAAACGAAGCTCCCAGAGCGATCCACAAGACCAACTGCTACGATTATCTGGTCAAGCCCTACTCACAGCAGGATCTGATAGAATCTGTCTCCAAGCTTCTGAACTTTTCTCTGATCAGGGAGGAACCAATAGAGCTTACCGACAGAGATGGTGTACTTGCCAGGATCAGACCAGACAATATACTATACATTAAATCCGAGCTGCGAAACATGCATGTCCACACAACCACCGGACTATTTATATCCACAGGAACAAGACTCTCTGTATTTGCGGACTCTCTTCCATCGTATTTTGCACGCTGCCACAAGAGCTTTGTCGTAAACCTTCACCATGTGGATACCTACGACAAGGTTACCGCCATGGTATCGCTTGACACACCGGACTATCAATGGATACCGGTTGGCCGCAAATACGCCACAGAGTTTGGTCACAGACTTAAAGCTTCCACGGCTGCGCGCAAACACGTTGAACAGGCTTAACAATGATAAGGGGTATTTGAAATGCTGAATTCTATAATAGATCTCCTATGCTTTACATTGGAAACAATGAAGGATGTTATTTTTATATCTGCCCTCATCGGAAGAAAATTCCGGGATATGCGCCACCCAATTATCGGAACGGCTGCTTACCTTATACTCGGGAATACGGTATCCTTAATTTTCCCAAATGCATTTGGATGGCTGGCATTATGCCTGCTATCCTATCTCATGCTGTTGTATATTATGAAGACCAGATATTTTTATGTATTGATGGCGTATATTCTTGAATATCTGTATGCGGCTTTTCTTGAGGACATTATCATCATGGGTATGACACGTCTGGGTGCGAACAATGAGACATACTTGTCCATTTCCTGTGCTGTATTTTCATTTCTGATTTCAGTGGCTCTGTGCAGATATGCGCCTATGAACCATGTGTTCCAAACCTTCATGGGCGGCAGTGGAATTATCAAATTCCTGTCTATTCATTTGTACGTTGTGTATATGATCGAGACCGGGCTGTACAAATTCAGTACCATCGACACCTCGGTGTATATACCTGTGATATCATGCTTTGCAGTTGTGGTCATTCTCTCGGATATCATCATTCTGGGACAGCAGCGAACCATAGGAAAGCAGCAGCACGACCTGGAATGCTTTAAAACCTATCAGCCTATGATGGCTGATCTGATAAAGGATCTGCGAAGCAAACAACATGACTTTGACAACCATCTGACTGCAGTCAGAATGCTTCCATACACCTATAGGGATTATGAGTCTCTGAAAAATGCCCTGATAAACTATTCGGACAATATGGTATCTGAATACCGTGAGTCTGAGCTGCTTCGCATCAATCTGTCTGTTGTCGCCGGTTTTATATATAGCAAGATGATCAATGCCGAAAAGAACGGAAAGACTCTGAATGTGATAGTCAGACAGCATACGTTGAAAAGCTGTATGCCCGAATATGAGATCATACGTATACTTGGAATATTAATAGACAATGCTCTGGAGGCTGTAGATGCTCCGGGATCTGCCACCCTGTCTCTTGACAGCAGTCAGAACCAGATCATCATAAGCACCATGAACAAAGGTCCTGTGTTGAGCTCTGATCTTAGAAGAAATATGTTTACCTACGGCTACACAACCAAGACCATCGACAAGCAGCATCACGGATATGGTCTTCCGAACATGAAAAAGCTTGTGGATGAATATGAGGGAAAGATATGTCTGGATAACCGAACCATATCCGGACAGAATTATATTTGCTTCGAGGTGACAGTGTAACGCAGCTCATGCACATAGAAAACCGGCAGTATACAGTTGGACTTCAACTCATATACTGCCGGTTTTCTATGCTTATCTATGGTCTGCCTGTTACAGCTCTACATCCCAGAAATCCTTGATGGTTGCAAAGTAATCCTCCGGTGTCTCTGCACGGCGGATAAGTTTGAATGATCCGTCCGGTCTGAGCAGAACCTCTGCGGACTTAAGCTTTCCATTGTAGTTGTAACCCATGGCAAATCCATGAGCACCTGTGTCGTGGATGACAAGGATGTCTCCCATGTCGATCTTTGGAAGCATTCTGTCTATAGCGAACTTGTCATTGTTCTCACACAGTGAACCTGTCACATCATACTTGTGATCACATGGCTCATTCTCTTTGCCAAGGACTGTGATGTGATGGTATGCACCATACATAGCAGGTCTCATGAGGTTGACTGCACATGCGTCCACTCCGATGTACTCCTTGTGTGTGTGCTTCTCATGGATAGCTGTTGTAACCAGGTGTCCGTAAGGTGCCAGCATGAAACGTCCGAGCTCTGTGAAGATAGCCACATCACCCATGCCTGCTGGTACAAGCACTTCCTCGTATACCTTTCTTACACCCTCGCCGATGACCATAATGTCATTTGGCTCTTTGTCCGGTGTATATGGGATTCCAACTCCGCCTGACAGGTTGATGAAGTCAAGCTTGACGCCTGTCTTCTCCTTGATCTCAACTGCTGTCTCAAACAGGATCTTTGCAAGTGTTGGATAGTATTCATTTGTCACTGTATTGCTGGCAAGGAAAGCATGCATTCCGAATCTCTTCACGCCCTTTGCCTTGAGGATCTTGTATGCCTCGATGATCTGATCCTTTGTCATACCATACTTTGCATCACCAGGGTTGTCCATGATGGTGGTAGATATGGAGAATTTTCCACCCGGATTGAATCTGCAGCAGATCTTCTCTGGAATTCCTGCTGACTTCTCCAGAAAATCAATGTGTGTGAAATCGTCAAGATTGATGGTTGCGTTCAGCTTCTTCGCAAGCACGAACTCCTCTGCAGGGGTGTCATTGGACGAGAACATGATCTCATCGCCCTTAAATCCCATCTTGTCTGACATCATAAGCTCTGTCAGTGATGAACAGTCTGTTCCGCAGCCCTCTTCCTTGAGGATCTTGAGTATTGTTGGGTTCGGAGTAGCCTTTACAGCGAAATACTCCTTGAATCCTTTATTCCATGAAAACGCCTTGTAAAGCTTTCGCGCATTCTCTCTGATTCCTTCTTCATCGTAAATGTGAAATGGTGTAGGGATCTCCTTGATGATCTCTTCTGCCTTTGCCTTTGTAATAAATGGTGTCTTCATCTTTTTTGTCCTTTCTGTGCTGTATTACGGCAAGTATCTCACTATGCGTTGTTTTCTGCCGCTACCAGGTTCTCACTATTGTGCATCTTACGGAGAAGTGGCTTTTCTATCTTACCTGTAGCATTTCTCGGAACGTGCTCAAATATGATCTTCCTTGGTCTCTTATATCTTGGAAGTTCTTTACAGAACTCGTTGATCTCTTCCTCTGTACAGGTCATGCCATCCTTTACCTCTATGATAGCCGCTGTGATCTCTCCGAGACGGGCATCTGCGATACCGATGACCGCAACGTCCTTGATCTTCTCGTATTTGCTGAGGAAGTTCTCTATCTGTACAGGGTAGATATTCTCTCCACCACTGATTATAACATCTTTCTTTCTATCTACAAGATAAATAAATCCATCTTCGTCCTGCATAGCCATATCTCCTGTGTACAGCCAGCCGTCCTTCAGGCACTCCTCTGTCGCCTTCGGATTCTTGTAGTAGCAGGTCATGACACCAGGTCCCTTGAGGATAAGCTCGCCGACTGCGCCTTGCTCAACCTCTGTTCCGTCCTCATTCACGATCTTTGCCTGCCAGCCGTAGCCCGGCACACCGATGGCTCCGACCTTATGTATGTTCTCTACTCCCAGATGTACAGCGCCCGGTCCGATAGACTCTGAAAGTCCATAGTTCGTGTCGTACTGATGGTTAGGGAATATCTCTTTCCATTTCTTTATAAGACTCTGTGGCACTGGCTGTGCTCCGATGTGCATCAGTCTCCACTGTGACAGCTCATAATCCTCCAGATGTACATCGCCGTTCTCTATGGCAAGCAGTATATCCTGAGCCCATGGCACAAGAAGCCATACTATAGTACACTTCTCATCACTTACAGTCTGAAGTATAGTCTTGGCGCTTACTCCCTTGAGCAGAACTGCCTTGCCGCCCACTATCAGACTTCCAAACCAGTGCATCTTGGCACCCGTGTGGTACAGCGGAGGAATACACAGGAATACATCATCCTTTGTCTGTCCGTGATGTACATTCTCGACCTTTGCCGCATGCATCAGGCTCTCATGGTTGTGCAGAATAGCCTTTGGGAATCCTGTTGTTCCAGATGAGAAATATATAGCCGCATCATCACTGTCCTTGATGTCTCTCTTCTCGAACACGCTTGAGCAGTTGGATGTCAGCTTGTCATAGTCCTCTGCAAATGTAGGACAATTGCCGCCCACATAGAAGAGGATTCTCTTCTCAGCTATCTCGTCAACGACAGCCTCTATACGTCCGATGAACTCAGGGCCAAATACAAGCACGTCAACATCTGCAAGCTCTACACAGTATTTGATCTCCTCCGCATCGTATCTGAAGTTGAACGGAACCACTATGGCTCCCGTCTTCAACACTCCGAAATATATTGGAAGCCACTCAAGGCAGTTCATCATGAGGATACCTACCTTGTCTCCCTTCTGGATTCCACGTGACACCAGAAGATTGGCAAATCTGTTTGCCTTCTCGTTGAACACGCTCCATGTTATCTCTCTTCTGTACTGACATGTAGGATTAGACTCTATGAGTTCATACTCTCTCCATGTAACCCTTCTCGTCTCCTGCACATCAGGATTTATCTCTACCAGAGCGACATCATTTCCATATTCTCTGGCATTTCTCTCTAAGTAATCTGTGATTGGCATAATCGTAACTCCTAACCTCTCTTAATAATTGCTCTTCTTTCTCAATTAAAAGCTTTAACGCGTTAAATTGCACGCTCTTTACAGTATATCCCTCACATGGAAAATATACAATAGGCAATTACATTTGAATACTATCATAAAAAATAGTGCTGATGTATAAGTTTTTTATCACTTATACATCAGCACTATTTTTTTCATGGATTCATCACTCTACGCATAGAATGACGCCTTGATCATATTGATATAACTGTTCATCATCTGTGATCCCACAAATGTCGCGATCATCAGTCCCACGCTGAGCGCCGGGCCAAATGCAAAATGATCGTCCTTGCCTTTCTTACGCCTTGCAAGAAGTATCACGCCCTGGCATCCACCGATGATAAGTCCGATGAAGAACGCTATGACCGTAGCCTTCCAGCCAAGGAAGAATCCTGCGGCAAACATGAGCTTGATATCTCCACCGCCAAATCCATCCGGAATGACCAGCACTATCAGGAACAGTGGAAGACTCACACATATCATTCCTATGAGCCTGCTCACAAGTGAGAGATCACCGCCTGTCAGAGAAAATCCGCCTCTTGTAAAGATGGATGCAACTCCAAGCACCAGTATGCATACATTCAGCACAAATGGTATCTCCATGGTGTCCGCGTCTATGAATGTGATGATAGTCAGCAGTCCAAAGAACAGGAATACCGTGACCGCCTCAAGGCTCACATCAAACTGCCACACCATAAGCACTCCGAACACTCCACCAAGGATCTGTATGAACAGACATCTCGGAGAAAACTTCTCAAAACTCTTCGGCTTTCCCTTGAAGATATTCTCATTGTTCGGCAGTTTGAGTATGATCTCATTCGCCAGAGTGAAAAGCACCACCCCAAGTAAAAACGCAACTATACAAGCTGCTATATTGATTGAATTCATAAATATAATATCCCTTCTAAAAATATCACTGCTCACGATGGTCGATGACACGCTGTGTCTTCTTCTCACTTCTAGGCAGTGTTCCAACAGGGACAACAGTGATCTTCGGTGTAACTCCGATCCTTGACTTGAACAGATCTCTGATCTGACGTCCTGTCTGCTCAAAATCTACACGTCCCTCGGCCTCAACTGTAACCAGCATGATATCCTTATTGGCAGGCTCATCATGGGCTATATTTATGGTGTACTCACTTGGAACTCCATCCACGAGTGCAAGCAGCTCCTCAACCTGACTTGGGAACATATTTACGCCGTGTACCTTGAACATATCGTCACTTCTGCCCTTGATGATATCCAGTCTGGGATGCTTTCTTCCGCATGGACACTCACCCGGAATGATCCTTGATATATCGTGTGTCCTGAAACGGATGAGCGGAGCTCCCTCCTTCACCAGAGTAGTGATGACGATCTCACCCTCCTCGCCGTCCGGAAGAGTCTTGCCGGTCTTCGGATCTATTATCTCTATATAAACATAGTCATCCCAATAGTGCATTCCATTCTGGGCATCACAGCTTATTCCGATACCAGGTCCATAGATCTCTGTAAGTCCATATATATCATACAGCTCTATTCCAAGCTTCTCTTTTATATACTTTCTCTTCTTCTCACTCCAGCGCTCCGAGCCAAATACACCCTTCTTCAAATGTATCTTATCCTTAAGCCCTCTCTTATCTATCTCCTCGGCAAGAAGAAGTGCGTATGATGATGTTGCTGTGAGAACTGTACTTTCAAGATCGATCATCATCTGTAACTGTTTGTCAGTATTTCCAGGGCCCATAGGAATCACCATGGCACCAAGCTTCTCCGCGCCTGCCTGAAATCCTATTCCGGCTGTCCACAGACCATATCCCGGAGTGATATGTACTCGGTCTTTCTTTGTCACTCCGGCTGTCTCGTAGCATCTTGCGAACATGATCGCCCAATCATCGACATCCTTTGCTGTGTAAGGTATGATGACCGGCTTTCCTGTTGTTCCTGAAGATGAATGGATACGTACCACTTCCTCATCCGGAACAGCCTGTATTCCCAGCGGGTAAGCATTTCTCAGGTCATCCTTGCTTGAAAACGGAAGCTCCTCAAACGCCTCCTGACTTGCCACCTCTGTTATACCAAGCTCTCTGTACTTCTTACCATAATAGCTGTCAGTCTTTACAAGTCTCTTTATCTGAGCATCCACCTGACTGAGCTGTGTGTCATTTAACTTCATAATTTTTACTCTCCTTTTCCCTTTTGTCAGCCCATCGCCAACTACATCTTCATCGCATATTCAAATACTTTCTTGTTCACCTCTACAAACTTCGGATTCACTCCATTCTCAATGGCTGATATGATGTCTGCCTCGTCTAGTCCCAGTCTGCCGCTGGCTGCTGCAACTCCAAGAAGTGCTATGTTGTAGAACTTTGCCGAACCAAATTCACGGCTTATCGCCGCGCCATCCATGACTATGCAGTCACATTTGTCCTTCAGGTAGTCAAGCATCGGCTGTGCCTCGTAGCCTGAATTCATGAGCGAGTCAGTCGCCGGCTTCACCGGGACGTTGTTGGTGATGACGATTCCTCCCTTTTTCAGATAAGCCAGATTGCGCACCGCCTCTGCAGGCTCAAACGCAAGTATAATGTCAGCACCGCCCTGGGCTATCAGTGGTGAATACGCCTCACCAATCCTCACATGGCTCGTGACACTTCCGCCTCTCTGTGCCATACCTATAGTCTCCGCCGAATGTACCGTCTCGCCCTTTGCCATATACGCCGATGCGATGAGCTTGGACGCAAGAACCGTTCCCTGTCCGCCTACACCGCAGACCAGAATATCCTTATTCATTGCTAGCACCTCCTATCGCACCCACCGGACAGATCTGTGAGCACAGACCGCATCCCGTACACAGGCTTTCATCTATCGCCACCTTGCCATCCTTCAGGATGATTGCAGGACAGCCTATCTCTCTGATACATTTCTTACACTGTATGCACTTTTCGGATATCTCCATCTTGCCCGACGGCTTGGTGATGGCTATACAAGGCGACTTGAAAATGATCGCCTTAACTCCTCTGATATCCGCACACTCTTTGACTGCTGCCACGCTGGCCTCAAAATCAAGCGGATCAACAGTGACTATCTTCTTCACTCCGATTCCCTCGAGCACCTTCTGTATGCTCACCTTGTCCACGAACTGACCCATCATATTGCGTCCTGTTCCCGGATGTGGCTGGTGTCCCGTCATAGCTGTGGTCGAGTTGTCGAGCACACACAGGATCATATTCGCATCATTGTACACTGCATTTACCACTCCCGTCATACCCGACGCAAAGAATGTGGAGTCTCCCACAAATGCAAAGCACACGCCATCTTCATCCACCCAGTGGAAGCCCTGCGCCATGGTGATTCCGGCACCCATGCACAGACAGGTATCCACCATGTCAAGCGGCATGGCATTTCCAAGTGTATAGCATCCGATATCTCCGCAGAAGTAGCTTTTTCTTCCGGCCATCGCCTTCTTTACCGCGTAGAATGACGCTCTGTGAGGGCATCCCGCACACAGCACCGGAGGCCTCACAGGAAGCTCTGGTGCATCTGACACATCCACCTGGGAAGTCTTCTCAAGGTCAAGAAAATCGCACAGGATATCCGCAGCCTTGTTGGTAGAAAGCTCTCCGCTCGCCGGCACATCCCCGGTCTGCTTTCCTCTGACATCTATATCCATATGATATTTGCCTGCAAGGCGTAATATCTGATTCTCTATGTATGGGCTGAGCTCCTCAAGACACATGACCTCCGTCACTCCGTCCAGCGCATTCTTCACGAACTGCTCAGGGAACGGATGCGGGGTTGCTATACGGACCAGCTTCACATCAGGCACGTTCTTAAGTGTCTCCTTTGCATAGCAGTAGCTGATTCCCGATGCGAATACCGCCTTGCTGCCGCTGCCCTCCACCGTATTCATGGAGTAGCTGCCGAAGTCATCCCCAATCTCCACATTTCTTTTTTCTATCATGGCATGATTGGCAAATGACAATCTCGGGAAGATGACCCATTTCTTTGAATCCTTTACAAATCCCTCATATTCCTTTGCCTTCCACTCGTCTTTTACCTCTATGGATGCGTATGCATGACACACTCTTGTTGTCGGCCTGAACAGAACAGGGGTCTTGTATTTCTCCGAGTAGTCAAATGCATCCTGTATCATCTGATATGCCTCCTCAGGAGTCGACGGATCAAATACCGGGATCCTGCAGAAGTCTGCAAACATCCTCGTATCCTGCTCTGTCTGTGATGATATAGGGCCCGGATCGTCCGCAGACACGATGACCATTCCGCCCTTTATCCCGACATACGCCAGCGACATAAGCGGATCCGATGCCACGTTGAGACCTACCTGTTTCATGGTAACAAGTGTCCTCGCTCCACTGTATGATGCACTGGCGGCAACCTCCATAGCCGCTTTCTCATTTACCGACCACTCCACATGGACTCCGTCATGCGGGTATTTTGCTACTGTCTCCAGTATCTCCGAAGACGGGGTTCCCGGATATCCCGCCACAAGGTTCAGACCCGCCGCAAGTGCACCGAGGGCTATGGCCCCGTTACCCATAACATATTCTTTTCTCATAACAATACTACCTTCCAAGTCATTTATAAATTCTCTTATATTTCGATATTATACCCTCCACGGCTTTCAATGACAACAAATATTCGGGACAGCACCACTTTACTGTTATAAAGTGGTGCTGTCCCGAATATTTTCTGCTATATATCTCTATACAATTTGCATGCACTGTATGAGCAGCAGCCACGCAAGTCCATAGTATGTGATAACCGCCACAAGATCATTTACCGTGGTGATGAGCGGGCCGGATGCCACTGCCGGATCAACCTTGATCTTGTGAAAGAACATAGGTACAAGGGTTCCAACCAGACTTGATATTACCATTGCCACTAGCAGTGATACACCAACACAGCCAGATATCATAAACGCTTTTCCCATAGTGAAACCTTTGAACACACCGATATATACCCCAAGGAAGATCAATGACAACGCTCCTAGGATCAGGCCGTTTCCAAATCCAACTCTCATCTCCTTGACCACGAGCGACATTTTTTCCTTTCCTGTCAGATTCTCATCCATGAGCACACGGATCGTCACCGCAAGGGACTGTGTGCCGACATTGCCCGCCATATCCAGAATCAGAGACTGAAAACACATGACGATCGGCAACACCGCCACCACACCTTCAAATGCTCCGACAACCGTGGACACTCCCATGCCCAGAAACAGCAGTATGATGAGCCACGGCATGCGCTTTTTCATGCTTTCAAATGTTGTCTCCTTCAGATCTTCCTCCGCAGTCAGACCTGCCAGCTTGGCATAGTCATCACCCATTTCATCGTCCACTGCCTCTATGACATCCTGTGCAGTAAGGATACCGATTATCTTTTTTTCGCCGTTCAGCACAGGGAGGGAATCCTCCGCATAATCTTTGATATCTTCTATGCACTCCGATATCTTCTCATGATCTATCAGATACGGATAGGAATCAATGATTATATCGTCCAGCTCATCATGCTCTCTGGCAATTATGAGATCCTTCAGATCTATGGCGCCGCAGAACCTTCCCTCGTCGTCAACCACGTAGAGTGTTGATATATTGTCTTTTTCTCCCGCCTGCTGTACAAGCTCGTGCATGGCCTGACGTATGGTCAGATTTCTCGATATGCTTATATAATTGTTGGTTATAAGACTTCCTATCTCATCATCATCGTAGGAATTTATGAGACGGATATCCGCCTTCAGATCCTCGTCAAGTATCGGACGCAGCTGATTCTTGACTTTCTCATCCACATCCTCCAGAAGATCGACAGCGTCGTCCGAATCCATCTCATTTATGACTTCTGCCAGCCTGCCTATACCCAGCTCCTGTATATACTCCTCCGGTTCCTCTATATATGAAAAAATGTTGGATATCCATTCCGGATCAAGACTGTCATACAGGGATTTTCTCTCCTCATTTGTCAGCAGCTCCAGACTCTGTGCAATGTCCTTCTCGTGGTAATCCTTCAGCCTGTCAACAAGCTGTTCCCGGTCATAACCACTTCTTATTATCGTTACGATATCCTGCGCAAATGTTGATTCCTTTAATATCTCTTTCGTCATTCTAAGCCTCCATTCTCCCTAAAAAGGGCATAAAAAACCATCGTAGCAAATGCTACGCAAACTCTACTGCTTTGTTGCGACATTCTTTAACGATGGACAGACTTAGACCATATATAAAAAGCGCTTATACAGACACCTGAAGATAATCCGGGTCTGTTTCATCGTTATATGTACTTCGACCATGACTATCACAACTGTCCATATTTTTCGCCTCCTTTGTTTTTTCCTTTTAGGTATAATAACATGACACCAAACAGAAATAAACATAAGCTTTGTAAAATATATATTCTGCGTGGCTTTTGACAACATCATAACACACATGTTGACTCATTCAACAAATAAAAATATAATTACATGGTTACTATAATTTGACAGTTGTAAAACAGGAGAATGACTATGAATAACAGACCATTTGCAGGAAGAACTGCAGCAGTTATAGATCTGGCAAAGCTCAGGAGCAATATTGCCAACATAAAATCAAGACTGAAACCGGGTGTTGAATTTATCGCAGTCATGAAGGGCGATGGATACCGCCACGGCATTGCAGGACTTTACCCGACACTCAAGGAATGTGGCATAGACAGCTACGCCGTTGCCATCTGGGAAGAGGGAAAGATGCTCAGGGACGCGGGGGCAACAGAGTCTATCCTTATCCTTGGCGATACAGCAGATGACATGCTGGATGAGGCCGCAAAGTACGACCTTGATCTCACTGTCTTTTCAATGGAGGGTGCTGAGAACATGGCTGCCGCTGCAAGAAGAGCCGGCAAGAAACAGAATGTCCAGATAAAGCTGAACACCGGTATGAACCGAATAGGATTCCCGGTATGTCAGGAATCATTTGACACTATAAAGAAGATCTGCGAGATGGATGACCTGAACGTAACAGGTATATTTACACATTTTGCAAGGGCAGATGAGGGGGATCACACAAGTGCAAGAAAGCAACTTGACCTATACCTCCACGCCGTAAATGAACTTGAGAAAATGGGGGTTGTCATACCAAAGCACCACGTAGCCAACAGCCCTGCCATACTGATGTTGCCTGAGGCACAGCTCGACGCAGTCAGATGCGGTGATATCCTCTATGGTCTCACTCCTTCTGATGATTTTGACTGGAAGAATTCAGGACTTCAGGAGATCCTCAGCTGGTACACATACGTTGCCATGGTGAAGGAGGTTCCTGCCGGATCTGAGATTGGATACGGCGGAACTTTTGTCACTGAAAGACCTACAAAGATCGCCACACTTCCGGTAGGATTTGCAGACGGCTACAGCCGTTACCTGTCCAACAAGGGCAAGGTCATCATAAATGGTCATGAGGCGCCGATCATCGGACGCGTATGTATGGATCAGTGCATGGCGGACGTCACAGACATCCCGGATGTACAGCGCGGCGACACTGTAACCCTTCTCGGTGAGGGCATGTCCATCGAGGACATGGCAAATATGCTTGACACGAATGTGGATGTGATCGTGTGCAACATATCGGTAAGGGTTCCGAGGGTGTATATAAATGGGGATATCTGATCGGCAGTATTGGGGAAAGGGAGATTTGTAAATGTTTCATTTGAACGACATATTAATATTTTTATTTTTCGGTATAGTCGCATTTGTTATACCCGGAACTTTAACAGTCTGGAATATTTACAATTGTTTTTCTGCCAAACCAAAAAAGGAAAAGCTTATCTCAACCGTAACCGTTCTGGTTGGCGGCCTGTTATATCTGATGCTGTTTGCGATAACGTATGATATAGCCGGCGACTGGTATGAACAGGTTAATACTATGCAATTTCACTATGTGATTTCTTCCGGGTATTGGGGAATTTCCTGGGTTGCTTTATTAGGATTTGCTGCATATTTTGTGTTGTTATACATAAATGCAGACCGACTGCCGCCATTAGTATCCGCGGCTGCAATTTCCTTTATTATCCTGCTTAATATATTGCAGATTACGTTTGCTGTTCAGTTATCTAAAAATATCAATAATCCCTTAGAATTGTCATTTTATGTTTATCATTTCAACATATTGCTGTTATCTGCAAGAGCAATTCAGAGACATACGCTGCAACAGGTAGAAATCTTTAAAAACAGAGCAGCAGCGCAGGATAACAATATACGTTTCAAGAAATTTTACGATATCATTAACAGCTTATCCAGGTACACCTTTGTAATTTTTGTTGCACTGTTTTTGGTTGTGGCAATTATCGAGATTATATTTGTCCTAATTGGTCAGGGACTGGATGCTCCGATTAAGGCATTTACAGATACTGCAGATTGGACATTTTCAAAGCAGACACCACCACCGCCATCAGATTACGAAGGACATTATCTTTGTACGGTAGCCGCCGGTGGGCACAAAAAAGTTGTGAAACCGCTTAGATTTGGAAGCAGGAGAGGTGCAACGATCATTGTAAACAGGCAATTATGTATTGCCAACGCATTTGAAGAAGTGATTCAGATAAAATTTCCAAGTTTTCACAGGATGGTTCGCCACATATATGATACATACGGCTATCCACTGTCGAAACTCATAACAAATCCTCTTAGAGCAGATGTTGTTTATATTATAATGAAACCATTGGAATGGATATTTTTATTATTCTTATATCTGGTTGATGTCAGACCGGAACAGAGAATAAGAAACCAGTATGTTTTACAATTCAAAAGATAAGGTGTGAATATGGGGAGTGTTATTTCCATCATGTCTATTATTATCTCCATCATTTATTGATAAAATGATGGAGATAAATCTGAAATGAAGGAGATTTTTAAGCAAGAAGTGTCAGGTACAGATAAACTTTTGTTTATCCGCACCTGACACCAATTTTCGACATGTGCACCCCCTCTTTTCTGTTCAACCTACTCTTCCTTCGAGCTGGATGTCGATCCTTTATCTATTCTCTTTATTGCGTTTCTTATAATCTCTTTTGCTTTATCCTCATTGTTCGTTTCAAGTAGTGCGAGGATACTATCAAGTAAAATACATAACTCCTGATTTTGCATTTCTTCCATCCTTTCCACCGCCTTTCTTTATCTGAAGTATAGCGGCTTTATTTGTTGTTTTCAAGCTCTTTTCCATCCTTTATTCCCTGTTCCATCCTGATCTTGTACTCCATCAGACGCAAGAGATAATCCGGCATCTTGCGGTTTCCAAGTTCCCAATCCTGAACTGTCCTATATGGTATCTCGAAATACTCACAAAACTCCTTTCTGGTCATACCAGTGCTTTCTCTAAGCTCTACTAGATAGTCTTTACTGTCCATATCGCACTCTCCTTTGACTACATATCTCCCGTTAGCATGTTACTTTTGTGCCCGCGTTGCGTATATTGCACATTTATATTATCATACGCATTGTGTATATGCAAGTTGTTTTTCGCCATATTACATAAAAATTAAAAAGTGTCAGGTACAGATAAACTTTTGTTTATCCGCACCTGACACCAATCTACCTCCGTTTTCTATTTCATCACCGCATTATACACATCCCTCTTAGGGACTCCGCGGTCTACAGCTGCCTGCTTGATCGCATCCTTCTTGGACATACCCTGATCAACGTACGTCTGGACATGTTCCTCCACGGACATAGCCTCGAACGAGCTCTTCTTCTCTTCCTCAAGCTTCTTCACATCAAGCCCTTCTATCACTATGACGAATTCTCCTCTCGGATCTTCCCCCTCGTAACGAGCTATCGCCTGAGAGAGCATCATAGGCTCTATGGTTTCATGTTTCTTGGTGATCTCTCTGGCAAGTGTTATATGCCTGTCACCGAGAGCCTCCATGAGTTCCGCCAAAGTCTTCTTCAGCTTGTGTGGAGCCTCATACATCACCATAGTCCTCGTCTCTCGCTTCATCTCCTCAAGCACTCTTGTTCTATCCTTCTTGTCATACGGCAGAAACGCCTCAAATGCAAATCTTCTGGTCGAAAGTCCTGAGCTGATGAGCGCCGATATACATGCACACGCCCCCGGCACCGGTGTAACCTCAAGCTCTGCGGCAAGAGCCTGTCTCACAAGCTCCTCCCCGGGATCAGATATACCCGGAGTTCCGGCATCAGTGATAACTGCAACGCTTTGTCCCTGCTGCATCTTCTCAACGAGAACCTTCGCCTTGTCGTATTTATTGTATTCATGATAACTCGTCATGGGAGTCTTGATCTCGAAATGATTGAGCAGCTTGATACTGTTCCTCGTATCCTCCGCCGCTATCACATCCACCTCGGAAAGAACCCTGACGGCTCTATATGTCATATCCTCAAGATTTCCTATGGGTGTTGCCACCAGATATAATTTGCCTGCCATATATAAACCTCACTATCTGTAATATGTACATTAGGGTGTTTACAACATTTTTCACTTTCATGCTGCAGCCGTTGCCTGTTACCGCTTTGCCGTGCCTTCATACGTCGCAAGCAGCTGCTCCGTGTACACTCCCGGAGCTTTGTAGACTATCATAGGCGGATCAATCTTGATCATGGAGTTGCCACCCTTAACGGCCTCCACTATGACCATGTTCGGCTCCTTATCTATGTATGGATGTACAAGCTGCATCCTCTTTGGCTCAAGCCTGTGCTCATGCAGGCATTCAAATATCTCAGCAAGCCTGAACGGCTTGTGTATCATATAGAAGCTTCCGCCGGGTTTAAGGGCATACTCTGCCGCCGCCACCACCTGATCCAATGTCACATGTACCTCATGTCTCGCTATGTTCTTAGGTGCATCCGGATTCTCCAGACCGTGACTGCCCTTTATGTATGGCGGATTTGAGGTCACTATGTCAAAGGAGGCCTTCTTGTAGTTACAAGAGACCTCCTTTATATCTCCGTTATCTATTCGCACTAAACCGTCAAGCCCATTGAGGCTCACGCTCCTTGCCGCCATGTCCGCACATGCAGGCTGAAGCTCTATGCCTATAAACCGTGCTCCATCTGCCATTTTACCGCCAGGCTGCTGATTCACCCCTGCATCCGAATTAGTAACTCCATCTACGGCAATACAATCATGTGAGGATCTATAATCATCGGCATTCAAACCAGCAAGTCTCTCATCTCTGGTAAGAGTTTCATCCCCATACTCCTTTGCAGCAAGAAGTATAGGTATGATACCTGTTCCCGTTCCGAGATCCAGATATCTGCCACCGCGCTTAAATCTCACATAGTTTGCCAGCAGCACAGCATCCATCCCAAAGCAGAACATTCCGCTGTTCTGTATGATCTGATAACCCTTGCACTGCAGGTCATCTATCCTCTCACAGGATTTTATAACCACTTCCGGTCTAATCGTCAAATTTGGACTTTCCACCCTTGTCCTCCAATGCCTCAAGTGCCTTGTACTCCTCAGCGCTGAGTCTCTCTGAATTCTTTCTTCTCTTAGGCTTGAACTTGAGTTCAGCCACAGGATACTCCATAACTTCCTTGTTGTCATCCTTGTCTGTCACCACGATCTTAACCTTCTGCCGGAGAACGTTCACTGACATGACCTCGCCCTTGTTGCCATCTATGGTCCTGACGAAATCTCCTACATTCGGAAGCTTCTCATTCAGATACTCGTAAGTGTCCTGCTCATGCTTCAGACAGCACATAAGTCTTCCGCACACACCGGATATCTTAGTAGGATTCAGTGACAGGTTCTGCTCCTTTGCCATCTTGATTGATACTGGAACGAACTCCGACAAATGCTTGTTACAGCAGAGCTCCCTTCCACATATGCCGATTCCGCCAACCATCTTGGTCTCATCGCGGACACCGATCTGTCTGAGCTCTATTCTTGTCTTGAACACAGATGCCAGATCCTTTACCAGCTCTCGGAAATCGATTCTCCTGTCTGCTGTAAAGTAGAACAGCACCTTATTGTTGTCAAATGTATACTCAGCCTCGATGAGCTTCATGTCCAGCTTATGCTTTGCGATCTTCTCAAGACATATGCCAAATGCTCTCTTGCTCTTCTTCTTGTTATCCTCGTATCTTCTGGTGTCATCCTCTGTGGCAATTCTTATGATCGGCTTGAGTGACGCCGTTATCTTGCCCTCTTCTACCTCTCGTCTTCCCAGAACCACTTTGCCGTACTCCACACCCCTTGCGGTCTCGACAATGACAAAACTGCCGGCCTCGACCTCAAAGTTCTGTGGATCAAAATAATATATCTTACCGTTTGGTCTGAAACGAACTCCTATAATCTCTTTCATTAACAATTCTCCTTCATGGTTAGGAGCATAAGCTCCATGACAATGTCAAAGCTGACATTCGCCTCAAGTCTGACCTTGGCCTTGTCCATAGACTTGAGTACCTTTTCTATACCCTCATAGCTGATGTGTGAGGACTGCTTTCTTATATCAGAATAATACTCCTTGAACATCAACCGGCCCGGGTTATTGGACACCTTGAGCATAAGAATGTCCCTGTACCACATCATCATCAGATCGATGTAGTCACTTACCTTGAGCTTGTACAGCTCCATATTCTTAATGGCAAATATCATGTCATCAACCGACATATCACTTATATGTCTCATGAACTTCACCACATTTTCCTTGATCTCCTTGTACTCATCACTAGTTGCAAGCCTGATGGCCTTTCCCAGATTGCCCTGGGCAAAATCCATACAGAAGTCAGCCTTCTGCTTGTCCAGCTTGAGCTCGTTCATGAGATAATCAAGTATATCATGTTCTCTGACAGGCTTCACATTCAGCACTATACATCTGGACTGTATAGTCTGAAGCATCTTATCAAGATTGTTGGTGAGCAGTATGATTATTGCATAGGACGGAGCTTCCTCGATCGTCTTTAACAAAGCGTTCTGTGCATTCACATTCAGAAGCTGTGCATCCTCTATAACATATATCTTATATCTGCTGCTATAAGGCTTGATATCAATATCAGAATTCACCTGATCACGTATCTCTTCAACCGAGATCACATTTGGCTTGTCGTGGGTCACCCACACGATATCAGGCTGATTTCCCGTCTCACACTGAAGACATGACTTACAATGATTACATGGCTCTGTACCGCCCTCCTCACACTGGAGAGTCTTGACCAACGCCCTGGTAAGGGTCTTTTTTCCACTTCCTGTCTCGCCATTGATGATGTAGCCCTGGGATATCTTACCCAGCTCAATGCTGCTCTTGAAGTGGCGTATTATGTCCTCATGTCCGATTATGTCTGTGAAATCTATCATATATACCAACCCCCTTACAATTAATTTTTTCTGTATGTCTATTCTGACCTTCTCCAAAATCAAAATATATTAAAGATTAAGTTTCTTCTCTACATACCCTACTATTATACCATGAATCTCATCAATAGGTAAAGTAGCGTCTATCTTCACTATTCTCTCAGTGTGCATATCCGCAAGCATGCGGTATCCATCCACGACCTTCTGATGGAACTCCATTTTTTCATTCTCCATTCTGTCAAGTTCAGCCTGGTTCTTCTTTCTGGATATTCCCTCCTGGGCGTCAAGATCCATGAGGAATGTCATATCCGGCATGATTCCCTGAAGTGCAAATTCATTTACCTTATACACCGTGTCAACTCCGAGTCCTCTTCCGATTCCCTGATACACAGCGGATGAGTCCACAAATCTGTCTGCAATCACCGCCTGACCGGCATCCAGTGCAGGCTTGATATTCTCTTTCACAAGCTGGGCTCTCGCCGAAGCATACAGAAGCAGCTCAGTCATATATCCCATCTCTGTAAAATCCTTGTTCAATATAACCTCACGGATCGCCTCACTTATGGGATTTCCCCCCGGATCTCTGGTTATCAGCACGTCATAGCCTTTCTTCTCCAGATATTCCTTAAGCAGCTCCCTCTGTGTGGTCTTGCCCGCTCCGTCCGGGCCCTCTATAGTTATAAATATTCCTTTCATATCCTAACCCTGCCATATGCTGTTCCTGCACATGTACACCTTTCATATTTATATTGTGATTCTTATCAAACCTTCCAGATCATAATGCTACATATCATTCTCCGCACAGCACTTTGATATAACCGTCATTGACTCCTGCCACATTAAGTCCGCTGTCTATCATGGACTTTATTCCGTTCACCGCCTGCCGGTCAACGATCTCTCCCGGCGCCAGCACAGGTATTCCCGGCGGATATGCATATACAAATGCCCCCGACACCTTTCCAGCCGCACCCTCAATCGGCACGCTCTCCACTGGTCTGTCCCACGCGGTTCCCGGCGGCATAGCTGACCTTCTGCCGGATATGATATCCAGCTCCTGCCGGTCTGTTTTATCCGGCTCATAGCCAAGGTTCCCGTCTATCTCAGCCACCGCATTAAATAGTATATCATAACTGTCTGCACTGTCCACAACAGATGATATACAAATGACATAACTCACCGATGCCATCTCAACAATCAACCCATACCTGTCCGCCAGAATTTCAGCAAGCATAACCCCTGTAAATTTCTGTCCCGACTCGTCTACAGTTCCCGGTCTCACGACAAATACCAGCCTGCCCTCATCACGGTCGAACACTTTACACGCATTACAGATCTCATCATTTTTCACTGAGGAAGCATCAGGTCTGAACAGCCGTATATTTCTGAGCCCATCACATTTCCCGGCAAATGCCTCAAGCCTCCGCCCATACCTGGCAAATCCATCTCTGTTATTTGCGCCAAATGCAACTGCCTTCTCCATGCTCTGCATAAATATATATGAAGGCGAAGATGTCTGGAATATCTGCAGATATCTTCTAACCCTCTCATCAAGCTCAGGATTCATCACATGAAGAAGTGATGTCTGTGTGAGTGCCGGCATGGTCTTGTGCAGGCTCTCGATGACAATATCCGCGCCCTGCTGCATGGCGGTCTCATGTCCTTCCATGAAGTTCAGATGTGCTCCCTGTGCCTCGTCCACAATGAGATATATTCCATACCTGTGTACTATCCCAGCTATGGTTCTTATATCAGATATGACACCCTCATATGTCGGCGATGTGATTATCACCGCTCTTGGCTTTCTGCCATCTGCTACCAATTCCTTAAGAGCAAGCTCCAGCTTATCCGGCGATATGTCACCCAGTATGTCTGTCCTCTCTGACATTTCACGATCATCTTCATCGCCTGGAGCCATCATTTGCGATATTTCGCATTCATCTTCTCCATCATCTGACATTCCATTCGATATTGCTCCGACTTCATTCTGACCCACACCGTCAGGCCAGCTCATACTCACATAATCCGGCACTATATACTCGGGCTCAAGCTCCAACATACAGATAGCGTTGTACACCGCCTTGTGGCAGTTTCTTGCCGCAAGTATCACGTCTCCTCTGTGACAGGTGGCGTGTATAGCTGTCATAAGTCCGGATGTGGAACCGTTCACCAGCATATATGTTGCAAATGTTCCATACACCTTCTTCATCTCGGCAATACTATCCGCTATGAACATCTCCGGCTCATGCATGTCGTCAAGATCTTTAGCCTCAGTGAAATCATGTGCATACACCCCGTTCCAGAAGTTTTCCCGGGATTTTGAAATGTTATCAACATTTTGGACGGCTTCTATCGGCTGTCTCTTGTGCCCAGGCATGTGCCACGGGTATGTACCCTTCTCTATATATTTTTCAAGTGCTTCATTTATATATTCCTTCACCAGTTTTTCTCCGTAACATAGATTCTGTGTGATATAATACCATACTTTTATGTATTTGTAACAGCACAGACTTCTCCCAACGTCTGCACAGATATAAAAAACAGGAGAAGCTCTATCCGGCTTCTCCTGCGAGGGGGTATAAAAAAAGTTTTGCCTATTTTATGATCTTTCAAATGCTGCAACGGCATCCTCGATCTTCTGTAATTCGTCATCGGTCATGACTGTATGTGCCTGCTTTTCAACAGCCTTGAGATTGCTGATGATCTGCTCAGGCTTTGAAGCACCGATCAGCACTGTTGTGACCTCCGGCTTGTTCAGCAGCCATGCGATGGCAAGCTCTGATAGCTTCATATCATATCCGGCTGCGATCTCATTTAACTGGTTGAGGAGAGGTCTAGTTTCAAGCACCTGATCCTCATGAAGGAATCTTCCGTCCTTCACTGCCCTGCTGTCCGCCGGCATATCCTTCAGATATCTGTCTGTCAGCATTCCCTGTGCCAGAGGCGAGAAGCATATGAGTCCCTTGCCTGATGCGTATGTCTGCTTCAGAAGCCCATTGTTCTCGACAGATCTGTCCAGTATGCTGTATCTGTTCTGATTTATCACAAATGGCACATGAAGCTCATCAAGTATGCGCTCCGCCTTTGCCATGGTAGGTCCGTCATAGTTGGAGAGTCCGACATAAAGTGCCTTTCCACTCTTCACTATCTGCGCCAATGCTCCCATGGTCTCCTCGAGTGGAGTGTTCGGATCCATTCTGTGATGATAGAATATATCCACATATGGGATGCCAAGTCTTTTAAGGCTCTGGTCAAGACTTGCTATGAGATATTTTCTGCTGCCCCAGTTGCCGTAAGGGCCTTCCCACATATCGAATCCGGCCTTAGTGCTGATTATCAGCTCATCCCTGTACGCACCCAGTTCCTCTCTGAGTATCTTTCCAAAGTTCTCCTCTGCACTTCCATACACCGGGCCATAGTTGTTTGCTATATCAAAATGTGTTATTCCGTTGTCAAATGCGGTAAAGCACATCTTCTTCATATTCTCGTAATCGTCATTTGTTCCAAAGTTGTGCCAGAGTCCAAGTGCCAGAGGCGGCATCATAAGACCGCTCTTGCCGCAATGTCTGTAAAATCCTGTACCTTCAACATTCTTATATCTATTCTCTGCTGCCTTATAATCTCCCATATTGATACCTCTCTTAAAATTATCCTTACGATGGTTTCTTTTTATATATGCAAGTTATCACTACATTTTGAAGTATATCATACCTATTACATCAAAAAAATATGAATATTTTTGTATTATATATGAAAATTTTATTATGATTTCTATAAATGTTCTGCCTAAATTATCCTGGACATTTTTACTATCCTCTATATGCCTGTTACGCATTTACTGGGAGCTTATCTCCACCGAAAAAAGATCATACCGATTCTCATAGAGCATTTCCTCTGCCTGTATGCCATCACAGGCGCAGCTCACATTCATCTCACTTGCCTCAACTCCTATGAAATAGTCAGCCACAATACATCTGAAACATATGTCCAAAAGGCGACATCCCCTGTCATCATATTAACATGATATACAGACGATGTCGCCTTTCTGTGTCCTTTATTCTGCTTTTACAGCCCATCTCATCTTCGTCGATCTTGCTCTCGGATTGCGGGCGCACTCCTCCGCTGACGGTCTGATGACATCCTTGCTGACTTCGCTGTAAACACCAGCCTTCGCTCCCGCCTTGAACGCTCTCTTTACCAGTCTGTCCTCACCTGAATGGAATGTCAGTATCGCCACTTTTCCACCAGGTCTGAGCGCATCCGGCAGCTTGTCAAGGAAATCATACAAAACCTCAAACTCACTGTTCACATCTATTCGCAGAGCCTGAAAACACCTCTGACAGGATTTCTTTACAGCCTCTTTTCTGTCCTTCTCCGGCACAAATGCCAATGCCTCCTCGATGGCATCCTTCATCTGCGTGGTGGTCTCCACATAATTCTTAGTTCGGTTTCTCTTCATGATGACCGTGGCGATCTCCTCCGCATAAGGCTCGTCCGAGTTCTCCTGGAACATCCCAACGAGTTCCTCATACGAAACCTCTCGTAGACGCTCCGCCGCCGACTCACCCTTCTCCGGATCAAGCCTCAGATCAAGTGGTCCATCAAACTTGTATGTGAATCCCCTGTCTGGATTGTCTATCTGCATGGAAGACACTCCGAGATCCGCAAGGATAAAATCAAATCCCCCGGCCTCCTCTGCCACCTGGTCGATATTCCTGAAATTTGTCTGCTTTATCGTGAGTATATCCTCACCGTAGCCGGCCTCCGCCAGTCTCTGCTTCGTCTTCACTATCTCTATAGGATCAACATCCAGAGCATACATATGCCCCTCTCCATGGAGCTGCTCAAGCATACGCCTTGTGTGTCCACCATAGCCCAGTGTCGCATCAAGCCCCTGCTGTCCCGGCTGTATCTGAAGGAAATCCAGTATCTCATTTACACATATTGAAATGTGCATCCCTGCCGGGGTACTTCCCTTACTTATGACTTTCTCTATCGTATCCGCATATTTTTCAGGATCGTGCTCCTTGTATTTCTCCTCAAACCTCTTCGGATGGGTGCCACTGTAGTGCACTCTCCTCTTGTGTATCTTTTCTTCCATATATTCTTATCTCCTTAGCCGCCGTCTGCCATACAAGGCCCCGGAACATTTATGTCATAATACCATATATCTGCGAAACAAGCCACACAACACTAAAAAAATGGAAGCCACGGCATTCATCCGTGACTTCCAGAATAATAGCATCATATAATTATTATTATTTACCAGCTATAATGTGATGTATCATGGTGAGCTGGCTCCTGAGTGCATCCACAGATATCTGTCCAGGGGCGGAAGGTATGCCCGCTGTGGCAAATGATATCGTATTGCCATACATCTCTCCTGTGGTTCTTGTCTCCACACCAAGTTCACCCATGGATATAACTATGAGAGGGGTCTGATTTCCACTATCCTGCAGTTCCTTTGCAGCCTGCATCATATCTACGACCTGCGATCCCTCCTCAGGCATCATGGCTATCTTGGCTATATCTGCACCTGTGAATATGATGGACTTAAATCTGTCAACTATCTGTTCCATAGGTATAGTAGTCTTGAAATCGTGATTGGACACTATGACATACACGCCCTTGGAATGAGCCTCCGCTATGACTTCATCCACAATCTCCATGTCGGAGAAATATTCTATATCCACGATGTCTATATATCCACTGTCTATAGCGTCAATAAGAAGGTCGTGATACTGGCTGAGTGTTGCCTCCATGCAGCCACCCTCGCCCTTTGTTCGGAATGTAAATATAATAGGAAACTGCCCCAGCTTATCATGGATCTTCGCCAGAGTCTTCATAAGTGCCTCTCTGTCAAAGCACTTCTCGTACATATCCGCTCTGAATTCCACCATGTCTGGTTCCGACTTCGCTATGATCCTCAACTGATAGTCCACATCATAATCCGTCGGAGCTACCAGAGGTACACAGATCTTAGTCATTCCCTCTCCTATCGCCACATTCTTCACATTAACGACCTTCATCACTGCCTCCTGCCCTTTTCACATTTTCCCTGCACGCTGTACAGCTATTACTTTATCTCAATTGCATCCATGAATGTCTCACACAGCTTCTGCGCGTCAACCTTGTCGACCTTATCCCAGTAGCTGATAGAACATGTAACTACATCCTCGCCTGTAGGATATACCAACAGCACCTCTGTTCTGTCCATATCATATGATGTGAGCTGTATCACAAGATATGTTACCTCTGTGCCATCCTTTGCCTTCACTGTGCCATCTGTCATCTCGTTGACCTTGGAGTTCTCATCGTTGTAATACTCTGTGTAAGTATCCTTCATGTTCTTCACAAGATCACTTGCTGAATAGTGTGTATATGTAGAATAGCTTGCATATACATCGCCCTTCTCATCATTATAAGATATGGTATACTCTGAAGCATAGCTTCTCTCGTATCCCTTTGGATCATTGATCTTTACTGACTTATCGCCAAGGCTTAATGTAACCTTTGAAAGGTCTTCCTCCTCTGTGCTGTCATTTGACTTCTCTGTGGTTGCTTCCTCTGTTGTAGCTGCCTCTGTTGTCTCAGGCTCTTCCTCCTCAGTATCCTTTGAGTCGGTGCCGAACTTTCCGTCAAGTCTGCTGTCAACACTTACTGAGTCAAATATCTCGCTCCATGCTGATACGATCTTTTCCATCTTATCCATGTTGATGTACTGATCTACATCATCACTGTTGAGAACTGAGTAATCAACCACATCTCCTGCTGCAGGAGCCTCTATCTTGTTGTCCTTCTCTGCTACCTTGAGATTTCCTGAGCACTGAAGAACATCCTCGCCTGATACTGTAACTGTGAGCTTTGCATCATTTATGCTGAATGACTCGCCCTTCTTGACATCTGCAAGGACACCCTCAAATGCAGCCTGAGCAGTCTCACCCTGTACATCAACAGATATGCTTCCACTCATCTTACCGCTGTTCTTGTCATAGTCTGATGTCACATTTCCTGTGAACTCCTGGCTCTCTCCGCCGCTCATTGCTGATAATGTGTACTTCTTGTCAGTTGATATCTTATCTCCTGATGTGTCAGTCTTTGACTCACTCTTGAGCTCTATATTTACATCTGAACCGTATGTAAGTGCTATCTTTGTTACAGCATCTGATGTGACATTTCCGTCACCCATGTAATCTGCTGTGAATGAAATCTTAACGCCTGCTGCTGCAAGATCATAATCCCAGTCAACACGGATCACCTTGTCGTTTTCTACGTATACATTTGCAACGGCATCCTTTGTCATTACTGCGCTGACCAGAGATGGAATAGTGCCGATGGACTGCTTGAGCTGATCCTTTGTAACACCCATCTGATCCATCATATCATCTGACAGATTGCTGTCCATGTACTTGTTCAGACAGTCAACCAGTGCCTGTGAGAACTCATCTATAGCGTCTGTTGTGATTGTCACTGTGTAGTGGTCTGCCTTGATAGTCTTGCCATTTGCATTTGTAAACTCATCCTTGCCGACCTTCTCATATGTTATGGACTCTGCAAGCTTATCTGCAGCCGGCTTGAGATCCTCATCTATGATCTTCTGAAGAGCCTCGCTGTCAACTGAACCGCCGGCTCCCGCATCCTTGCTGTCGAGCTCTGCCATAACACTGTTCATGTCAAATGAAAATGTCTTGGTAAAGAGATCAGGACATGACATATAGAGCGTCTGACCGATCATTACAACATCCGCACTGACTGTCTCGCCTGCCAGTGTCATGGAAGAATCAAGCTTGAAGCTGTTCTGTCCGTTGCTCTTGGCTGTGCTTGCGTCAAATGTAAATGTTGAACCGTCGAGCTGACCATCTCCGGCAACCTTGTCGATGGTAAAATCTGACTGAACGTCCAGCTTGTCGACATCTATGTCATCTGCTCCGACGATACCCACAATATTATTGTTCTCAAGTTCCTTTGCTGTGTTCTCCATCGCGTCCTTAACCGCATCCTTAGGACTCTTCTTGATGAACACGAAGAATACAACAACAAATGCTGCTATGATAACAAGCGCTGCCACAACTGCTATTATGGCTATCTTGATACCCTTTCTCTTCTTTGGAGACTCAGGCTTGTGCGCCTGATCACCATACATGTTCACGGTCTGATCATATACACTCTGCTGTGCATTCATCTGCTGACCGTACTGATCTGCAAACTGCTGATTTGCATCGTACTGCTGCTGGCCATACTGTCCTGCGTACTGCTGGTTTGCTCCATACTGCTGCTGGCCGTACTGTCCTGCGTACTGCTGGTTTGCTCCATACTGCTGCTGGCCGTACTGTCCTGCGTACTGCTGGTTTGCTCCGTACTGCTGCTGGCCGTACTGTCCTGCATACTGCTGGTCTGCGCTATACTGCTGACCCGCATCGCCCTGCTGATTCTGTGATGGCTGTGGACCATCGGCGCCGTTAGGATTCATTCCGTCCGGCATCTGATTCATGTTATTATCACTCATAATATCTCCCTTTCTGTGTGAATAACCATTATCCTTCCTCTGTAAATTTACACAAATACTTATAAAATGTAAACATTTTTTATTATCTCTTCATATTATGTAAGCAATGTGAAATGGCACGTTAACGCCTGATACGCCACATTGCTGGCACTAAAAATCAGCTTCATCGTCGAAACTGAGTCCAAGTTTTCCAAGTATTGACTTTGGAACATAAGCTTCTATAAATATGCCATCGTCCAGATATTCCTCTGTCTGGATCTCACCGTATTTGTGTATAAGTCCTGTGAGCCCTGCTTCAGAATATGCAAATGTATGCCTTATATATGACTTCTGATTTCTAAGTATTTCCTCTATCGCACTGGCAAGCTCCGAGAGTCCCTGTCCCGTGGCAGCCGAGATATACAGAGTCTTGTCCGCTCTCAGATCGCGCACACCCACCAGGTCATCCTTCGATATTCTGTCTATCTTGTTGAATACAGTTATCACAGGTTTTCCCGAATTCTCATCTATCTTGAGCTGCTTTAATGTGCCGTACACCGTCTCTATGTTCTTATCCCAGTTTTCATCCGATGCGTCCACAACATGAAGGATGACATCACAGTATTTTGCCTCCTCCAAAGTGGAGCCAAAGGCCTCGACCAGATGATGCGGCAGCTTCCTTATAAAACCGACCGTATCGGTGAGCAGTATGTTCTGTCCGCCCGGCAGCTTGTATCCTCTTGTCGTAGGATCAAGGGTCGCAAATAATTTGTCTTCCTGTAATACTCCTGCCCCCGTGAGTGCATTCAGCAGGGTCGACTTGCCCGCATTTGTGTATCCGACTATGCCAACAACCGGCACAGCGCTCCTCTGTCTCTGCTTTCTCTGCTGGCTTCTCTGGGATTCAACGTTCCTGAGCTCCGCCTTCAGTCTGGAGATCCTGTCCCTTATGACTCGTCTGTCTATCTCCAGCTTCTTCTCTCCCGGTCCTCTCGTTCCGATTCCACCGCCAAGTCTCGACAATGAATCTCTCATACCAACGAGTCTGGTGGCTCTGAACTTAAGCTGTGCAAGTTCCACCTGCAGCTTGCCCTCGTAGCTTCCAGCATGTGCTGCAAATATATCGAGAATGACCATTGTCCTGTCCATAACCTTTATGTCCAGTGCGTCCTGAAGGTTCATCAACTGTGCCGGTGACAGCTCATCATCACAGCACACTCCTGTGGCGCCCAGCTCATATATCATCTCCCTGAGCTCCTCAACCTTTCCTCTTCCCAGATACAAGTCATTTGCAATGCGGTCCCTGTTCTGCACCAGCCGTCCCACGACCTCGGCTCCGGCTGTGTCTATGAGCTCCGTGAGCTCGTCCAGGGATGCCTGAATCTCCAAGGAGACCTCTTTCTGTGTATATCCACCTGTATCGGCGGCAAATATGATTATCTTTTCTTTTATCTTCTCTGCTTCGAGATCATAAATTGTACTTTTCCTGTCTGCCATGATCCACCTCTACTTTTCAACGGTGACTGTGACTGTGTGATAGGATGATCTGTTGCCGCTGCTGTCCTGCGCACAGCACACAACTGTATAGCTGCCCGCCTTGGACTCCATTTTGTTAACAGCCACACATATAACGTCCTGTCCAAGACTTGTGAGTGCTTGTCCATCCAGAGTCTTGCCATTGCCATCTGTGGCCACTCCTGTCCTTATCAGTGTATCACCATCCTGTGCGTTCACATAAGATGCAACAAGATCTGCAAGCTCATCAGCCTGTCCATTGTAACTCTCCAGCTTTATCTCCACAGGAACCCTTGTTATAACAGGAGCTTCATCATCCTCCACTGTTATCTCGATACTCTTACATATCTCACTGCCCTGATCTGTAAAGCTGTACTTTACTGTATATTTTCCCAGCTTCATATTGTCCACGGTTCCCTCAACCTTCAACTGATCCGTTACATCCTCACGCTGTGAATTGAAGGCCCATATTCCCGCCATTGTGTCATAGTTCTCGCCCTGGTTTATGCTGTGGCTCTCCGCACCGTATATCACGGCTGTTCCTGCGGTCGGATTCTCCTCAACCATGTCTGTCGGATCCCATCCGGTCTCATCAGTGTTATCCAGTCTGGTCACCGGCACAGGTCTTCCCAGCGGGCCATAATAGTCACTGTCAAATATATCAACATATGTTCCAGACTCGCAGTTCTCATATATCCATTTGGTATCTGCAACGCACAGTCTGACGCATCCCAGTGATGCCCCGGTTCCAAGCTTGTTGAATTCCCATGTCTCAAGCGAATCCTTTGTGGTGTCCAGATAAGGCACGGAATGGAACAGGGTGTCGCCATCTATCTGTGACACATACTGGCCATAACAGTTGTCAAACAGTGCAAGCCAGTCCCACTTGAGCTGTATGTTGAACAGTCCGACAGGAGTCTCTCCCACCGGTGATACCGAACAGCGCATTGCCTTTACCGGAACAGTGTAATATCCAGCAGCGTCCAGCTTGTATATAGTAACTATATTTTCCTGTCTGTTTATCTTGATGGCGTATGGACAGCCATTGTCCGCCAGATCCTCGCCATTATAATTCTCTTCCTGCTCAGTCGCCGGAACCGCTATGTCCGTACATTCCACAGTTCCCTGAACCTTGAGTTCCGCAACCTTTTCTGTTGTTGCTGCTGAGGCATCGCCATTCGTATTATCACTGTCCGCCGATGTTCCTGTGGCAACCGAGTCCTTTTCATTATGATTATCCAGTTTGCTCTTAAGTCTATAGTTTTTCACAGCAAGGCCTATGACCAGTCCAAGCAGAATGACTCCCACTGCGTATAACGCAATTCTCTCGAGCTCCGCATGTCTCTTCTTGTTACGCTTATTTTTTTGTCTGTTATTCTTTTCCATATTTTCCATTTCTTTCTATAAATATATGTCAAATGTTAGTATGCACAATCAAGCCATTTTTAATCGTTACACTTTAACATAACATTTTATATAACAAAATAAAACATTTTTCTTTAAAATTAAGCAAAAACCACATTGACTTTATCGCGAACTGTTGTACAATCGAATATCAGGCGCAAAAATTAAGGAGGTTTATTATATATGAAAGATCTAACAGTCGGAAAGCCAATGAAAGTCATATGGTTATTTGCTGTTCCTATGATACTGGGACAGATCGCACAGCAGTTATACAGTTTTACAGACTCAGCCATCGTGGGCAACTACGTAAGCTCACAGGCACTCGCCGCGGTTGGCGCAACCTCAGTCATTTCGAATATGATAATAGGCTTCCTCAACAGCGGAACCATGGGGCTTGCCATCCCTATAGCCAAATACTATGGTGCAAAGGACTATCACAATATGAGAAGATGTATCGGTGCATCGGCCATCATGACACTGCTGGCATCCATTGTCCTGACCGTTCTGAGTCTAATATTTATAAGGCCTATCCTGGTACTTCTCAAAACACCAGACGACATATTGGATATGGCAGCAAGCTACGTTATAATCATAATCGTTGGAATCATATTCTGTTCATTATATAATCTGTGCGCCAACATACTGCGTGCAGTCGGAGACAGCAAGACGCCTCTTATATTCCTCGGTATATCAGTTGTCCTCAATATTGTTCTGGATCTTATGTTTATAAGGGCATTTGACATGGGAGTACGAGGTGCAGCCATCGCCACCGATATATCACAGGCGCTGGCGGGCATACTTGCCCTGATCTATATACTTGTGAAGGCCAAGCATCTGATTCCGGAGAAGGATGAATACTCCGTAGAGAAGAGTGACCGGTCAGACCTCATACAGTCCGCACTTGCCATGGGATTTATGAGCTGTATAGTGAACATCGGAACGGTCATACTCCAGAGAGCCATCAATGGACTCGGAACTGATATAGTAACCGCCCACACAGCGGCAAGAAAGATATTTGATATCCTCATGTTCATGTTATATATAGTAGGAAATGCCGTGACGACATATGTAAGCCAGAATATGGGCGCAGGCAGATACGACCGGGTACATCAGGGTGTGAGGGCTGCGATCATCATAAACACGATCATAACCACTGTCATGATAATATTCGGCTGGCTGCTCAGCCCGGCACTTATAAAGCTGGTTGCAGGTACATCTGCCAGTGCCATCATAGATCCGGCCGTGAGATATGTAAGGATCGGCGTGACGTGCTTCTATGTACTTGGTCCTCTGTTCGTTCTGAGATGTGCAATGCAGGGAATGGGCAGGAAGATCGTTCCAGTTATGTCATCCACTATAGAATTGGTTGGAAAGGTACTTGCGGTTATGATACTCACTCCAAGACTTGGATATCTCGGAGTTACCATCACAGAGCCTATCATCTGGTTCTGCTGTACACTGATGCTCTCCATAATGTATCTCACAACCCCTGTGGAGAAGCTTGTTGAGAAGAGACGTGCTGCAAACTGATATTGCATACAAATATAAACCAACAAATAAAGCCCCACTGACGGTGGTCTTCATCACCGCCGACAGTGGGGCTCTTTGTATGGCTAAAATGAGTATTACTTCTTATCCTTTTTGATAACGATATAGCCTGCACCAGCCATGATAAGTGATGCTATCATTATCGCAAACATTACGTCTACAGGTGACTTATCTCCTGTATTTACCACGTTCTGTCCATTTCCACCTGTGCTTCCATCCGTTGTTGCTGCTGTGGTAGCCTCAGTTGTCTTGTCGTCATTGCCAGGCTTCTCAGTTGTTGGAGCCTCGGTAGTCTGATCCTCTGTGGTTGGATTCTCAGTTGTGGCATCGTTCTTGCCTGGATCCTCTGTATTTGAATCATCCTTGCCAGAATCTGCCGCATCCTTCTTAACCAGTGACTTGTCTGTTATGATAAGTCCATTCTTGTCCACTGGATTCTTCTTGAGCATATCATCTGTGAGCTTCACTGCCTGGATTCCATCAAAGTAGATAGTTGAGTCAACTATCCACTTGCCAGTGTGATCCTCCGGCACGATCGAGTTGCACCATACAGCAAATTTGACTATATCCGATGCATCGAGTGTACCACCCTTCTTACCCTTGAATGAGCTGAATGGAATAGTAACATACTGTGCCTTTGTTCCCTTTACGAAATCTGTGAGGTATACCTCAAATTCCTCGCCGCTTCCATCTGTGATCTGGATCACAAGTTTCTGTCCCATACCGTCCGGCTGTACCCACATCTCAAGCGCATTATACTTTGAGAAATCATTGTTTGTAAGCTCTGACTTAATCCTTCCTGTCCACACCTCTGATCCATTTGTCTCAAGCTTATACTTGAACGCACCGCCGTATGTGCCACCGTTCTTATGTGTCTTGTTAAGAACAAAGCTTGAGCTGCATCCTGCGGCTGAGTTAGATGTGTATGTGGAATCCAGAAGTCCGTCGCTTCCTGAATAGTACTCGAAGTCCTCGATGACATTTGCAGGAGCCTTATCCTTGGCCTTTCCAAGGCTTATGTGTGACAGCTGTGCGAGCTGCTCGCCATCTGCCAAGAGTGTGATGGTTGCTGTATCTGTCTTTCCAAGCTTGCTGAGATTCTTCTCTGTAAGATCAGCCGTGTAAAGTGTTGGCTCTGATCCTGCAGCGGCAATCTCGGCTCCAGCCTCAGCGTTGAGTGTAAGCTTAACACCTGTATCAGGATTGTTGATAATGAACTGAACCTTTGATGCATTCTTAACACCAGCCTTGAGTGTTGTCGCCTTGAGGATGGTATCTCTGTCAAATGGATATACCATGTAACCCATCTGGCCCGTGTATGTATTTGCAGATACTCCTGCAAGGGTTCCCATGTTGTTGTAGAATCCTGTGTCTCCACCAAATATTGATGAGTCGTCGTTATAATACTTTATGAAGTCATTGATAAGCTCCTGTCCATGTGTAGCATCATACTTGTATGGTACATAGAAGTTGCTGTCTCCGAAGTTTGCCCATACAAGGTAGTATGGCATGTTGTTCTTCTTCGCAATGTCGTTGACTTCCTGATACCAGTTCTTTCCTGAAGCCTCTGTTCCAACCGGATTACCCTTTACGAGAAGTCCCTCGTTGTCTGAACCGTCCTTCTTCATGACTCTGACACCGCACTCAGCGATGGCTGGTATCTTGCCTCTCTTTGCAGCTATTGATGACACGATATTACATGTTGTATCAAGACTGTCAAAGAAAGAGTTGTCTGCTGCTGCAGGGTATGAATTGTAATCGTTGTAGTAGTCAAATGCAAGGATATCTACATACTCATCGCCTGGATAGTATGACATGTAAGCTGCCTCTGATGTGACAGGTCCGTTCGGTGAGTATACCCAGAGAAGGTTGTGTACACCGCTCTGCTCCATGTAATCCTTGGTATATCTGTAGAGAGACTTGTATGTCTCTGCTGTGTTCATTGATCCCCACCAGAACCAGCTTCCTGTGTTCTCGTGGAATGGTCTGATCATGATAGGTATTCCGGCAGCCTGAAGCTGTGATGCGTAGTCTGCGATCACATCAAGGTAAGCTGTAAATACCTTATTATATTCTCCACCTGGGAGAATCTGCTTAACTATGTCATTTGACAGATCCTTGGACTCTGAGAAATCACATCCGTAGAAGCTGTATGTTCCATCCGAATTCTTCACTATCTTGGAGCTGGAGAAGTTTGGCATATGCATTGACAATGACACGATCGCACCATTTGCCGCTGCCGTCTTGCTGTATGCCACTGAGTTTGCCAGTGCGGAAGCCGCATCTGAACCGCCTGCCTCTGAGCCTGTAACTGCCAGTGAATCGATTCCGAACACACCGCTGACCTGTCCGGTCACATCATATACATCACCGAGTGTCGCCTGTGGATTTACGCTTCTGCTCACATCATTCTGATGTCCGAACAGAACCTGATCACTGTTCATGAGCGTATTCAGGTATGCCGCGAGCGCCTTTGCACTGTCTGCTGCATTCGCATCGCTCACTCTAACTGATGATGGCATCTGTGAAAGATCCGCTGGTGAACCAGCACCTGGAGTCTCTGTTATCTCAACAAAATCCTTTGTTGTATCTGCCTGTGACAGAACAAGATTATCAAGATATACATTTCCCTTAAAGCTTGTGCTGCTTCCTATGATTCCTATTGTCACATCTCTGAGTAGTTTATCTGTAGGAGTAAATCCCATAGTAACTGTAACCTTCTTTAATCCATCTCCGATATCCTCTGCATCATCGTCGATGGTTGTATCTTTATTTATTATTCCATCTGCAAAAAACTTGATCTTACTTCCCTTGAGCTTTGCCGGGTAGATTATATCCACACTGAGCTGGTTGTACTGGCTCACATCCATAGCCTCTGTAGGAACACACTTAACCTTTGCCTCACTCCATGAGGAAGTTGAATCTGCTGAGTAGTCAACAGAAACCTTAAGTCTCTCATTTGCACTGTCATATGATATGTCAGGTGTGGCATTACCGGCCTTGTTGGCTGCATCGCCGTGCTTGTATGCATATCCGGCCTCTGTGCTCCACTTGTCATAATCCTCAGCCGATGAGAGATCTGAGATCACAGCAGGATCTCTCTGCTCAAGTCCGCCGCTGCTCTCCTTAACATCAAGTACCTTAACGTTGCTTATTGTGATCTTGCCGGCATATGCTGAGTTTGAATTGTACTGGAATACGATCTCCTGTACATTTCCCACCTCTGATACATCAAATGCAAATGATATATCGCACTTGCCATCTACAAAGTTCTCAGCCTTGATGAACGGATAGTCGCCTGACTTGGCGTAATCCCAGCTGTCGCCTGTCTTCATGGCACATGCAAGCTGGATCGCATTGTATGATCCGTCTGATGCCTCAGCACCGTCAAGGCCTGATATATCGCCATCAAGTGAAACCGTAGCTGTGAGCTTTGCCTTTGCTCCAACTTTGACATTGTCTACTGTAGGAAGATCTGTATAGCTTTCTGTATCATTGCTGGCAAATGCCTTGTCTGTCCACTTTGCATCGCTCGCTGTGTCAAATACAAGGCTTGCATCTGCGAAGTTTCCAGCCTCTGTCTCAGTTGTAGTCGGCTTCTTGCCACTCTCTACCTTGTCAACTGCAACGCCGCCGATGAGAACCTTTCCTGTAAATGCTGAGTTTGCATTGTACTGGAATACGATCTCCTGAACATCGCCTGCATCCACTCCGTTAAAGTTGAACTCTACGCTGCACTTGCCATCTGTAAAGTTCTCACTCTTTAAGAATGGATAGTCATCTGACTTGACATATGTCCAGCTGTCGCCTGCCTTGATAGCGCAAGCAAGCTGGATCGCATTATATGATCCGTCTGACGCCTCAGCACCGTCAAGGCCTGATATATCGCCATCAAGTGAAACCGTAGCTGTGAGTTTCGCCTTTTCACCTACAGTTGCACCCTCTATTCTCGCCATATCAGCATATGTATCGCTGTCATTGCTGGCGTACGCCTTATCCTTCCATGTCGTATCTGAAGCAGCGTCAAATGTGAGAACTGCATCTGAACTGCTCCATACTGTATTGTCTGTGATCGAAGGTGCTGCCACACCTGTCACATTTCCTGTTGCTGATGATCCGCCACCTGGCTCTTCTCCACCACCAGGCTCCTCTCCTGAATCATCACTCTGAATCTCCACATCAGATATTGATATTGTTCCAGTATATGCAGAGTTTGAATTGTACTGGAATATTATCTCGTTCGCAGCTCCTGTATCCTCCACATCAAATGCAAATGATACCTGTGTCTTGCCATCTGTAAAATTTTCCGCTTTAAGGAATGGATAATCATCAGATTTGGTGTATGTCCATCCATCGCCAGTCTTGATTGCACAGGAAAGCTGGATCGCATTATACGTTCCGTCAGCAGCCTCCGCACCATCCAATCCTGAAAAATCTCCATTAAGTGTTACATTTGCCGTGAGCACAGCCTTTTTACCCACAGACACATCATCGATCCTGCCTAACTCTGGGTATGTACCTTCATCATTGCTGGCATAAATTTTATCTGTCCACTTGGCATCTGCGCCAGTGTCAAATACCAGTTTGTCTGTAGTGATGCTCCACGCCATTTCCGCAGACGGCTCTGCTGCATCAGCTGAGACTATTGCCCCTGCACTTCCCCAGAATGAGCCAACCATTGCAACTGCACATGTCACAGCAACAAGTCTTGTTCTAAATCTCACCATATTTCCTTACCCTTTCTTTTTTGTGATATTCCTCCACTTTACTCACCACGAACAGCCTAATTCGTGATTAATATTTATACATATACTTATATTAACTCATTTTTTAATTGTTGAACATGTCATTAATTACCGAATATTTAAGTTGTTTTTTATTGCTTTTGCACGCCATATTAGTCAATAATTTAAGTTATTTGCAATTAATATTAGTTTCTTGTTGCCGCACGGATTGTTATAGCTCGCAGAGCGGGCAATCAGTGGTTTAACACACGTTGTAATTAATACATAAAAAAGCCAGCTGGCATAATACCAACTGGCTTTATATTAGTTTATTCATTTTTCAAATATTGAAGTATCTAATCAAAATATCTGAATGCTTCCACACATGCCATTGATTCTTCCACTATATTATAAATATCTATGAAAAAATTCGTTGTGCCTAGAGATTAAACTTACCGGAATATAAACTATCAGGGTACGAATTGCATCTACTCATAACATGCACTGCATGAACTTGTATATGTACCAACCTCTTATAAGCACTGGTCTTGCGGTATGTGATATGACCTGATGCCCTTGAAACACCACTCATATCTTGTGTTTTGAACAATCACGATGGATCAAATCTGGTATCAAATACCTGCGTCCTGGCACTTCAATCATGCTATATACAGCATCTACATGTGGACTGATTCAAGATTTATCTTAAAGGCATCTCGTGTGGAAACAACTTCCCAGTTCTGAGTTACCATCATGATAAAAATGTTCTTCAATTGTCTCCAACGGAACCTCCTCCTTTCGTGAACTTGTACCACGGATCTCTGTTTCCTGCGCACCATGTGTAAAGCCTTGTCTGTGAGATTCTATCAATCTCTGTGAACACTTCGTACATGTTATGTGTCACGGGTGACAATCTATGGTGTGCCATCTGTATCTTTTCAAATGGCCGTTCTTTAATGTAACTTTATTATACATGATAAGGGCTAAATCGTCAACATATTTTTTGACAATTTATTAATTTTATTGTCATTGTTGTTGCGTTTTATCATCAAATTGTCTTTTATGTATATAATTGTGCGAATATTATACACATTTTATCTGTCCATCTTCTATCCTTACGATACGATCGGCCTGATCTGCTATATTTCCATCGTGAGTAACCATAATTATAGTCTGTCCATCTTCACTCTGCAGTTCTCTAAGCAGTCTCAGGACCTCTTTTCCTGATTGAGAGTCCAGATTTCCGGTAGGTTCATCACAAAGCAATACTTTTGGTTTGTGTATGAGCGCTCTGGCTATCGCAACCCTCTGCTGCTGTCCACCGGACAACTGTGACGGATAATGTGTCAGTCTCTCTGAAATTCCAAGTTTTTCAGTAAGCTTATCAAAGTACTCCTCATCTACCTTAACCTTATCTATCATCATTGGCAGGAATATATTTTCCTTTGCAGTCAGCTCTGGCACCAGATTGAAGAACTGGAATACGAAACCTATATTTTTTCTGCGGAATTTTGCAAGCTGTGCATCTGAATATCTGAGTATATCTTCATCATCATAGAATATCTCTCCTTCTGCTTTTGTGTCCAGTCCGCCCATCAGATGCAGCAATGTTGACTTTCCGCTGCCTGATGTTCCTATAATCGCTGTAAATTTTCCATACTCAAATTCCACGTTACAGTTGCGAAGTGCATGAACAGTATTTGTTCCTTCACCATACGTCTTATTTAAATCCTTTATCTGAATCATATGCATCGTCCCCCTTACTCTTTTTCAGCCAGATCATCAATTATCTCTTCCGATTTCTTCCTATGAATGACCAGCACCGTAATAATCGTCGAAATCACAACAAGGAATGTTCCTATCAATATCAATGCTCTTCCCACAGGGACAACAAATATCTCGCTGTCAAATAAAAATACATGCTGGAGTCTCGTTACCTCTTTTATAACATCTGCATCTACATTCCATAAATCTGTCTCCGGCCAGTTGAACATGTTTAGCGCCTGTTCGTACTTGTAGCGCAAAAGCCATCTCATACCATACACCATACCGGATCCGACAGCACATGATACCAGGGCATTTCTTATGTTATGCCATACAAACGTCATGTTCCATGAGCGCTTCTCCATTCCAAGTGCCCGCATGATCGCCACGTTCCGCCTGCCATTCTGGTAACGCATGGTGACAAGTCCCCAATATCCCCATGCCGCCATGATAAGAAGAATAAAGAACAGGCATATGGTACTCGCATACTGTGATATATATGCCTCACGATACTCCTTATCACACTCATCTATCGTCCGTATCCTGAGTTCCATTGAAGAGTCCAATATATCAGCAAACCTGGATACAACTTTATCAATATCTCCCCTGTTGCTTAGAGATATATATGTAACGTCATAACATGTCTTAAACATCCCAATACTGACTGCTGTGTCCTGTGAGGCCACTATTGCATATCCATACTGTGAAGCTCTGCCAAGACCTGCGTACAATACCGGATCGCTCTCCTTTGTGGTCTCTGGAATCACGATTATCGCATCCACGATTTCAACAGTCTCCTTGTATTCACCTTTTCCGTTCACAGTCATTGTATGCATTACATCGCCTATCTTATATGGCGACTCCGCAGTCATTCCGTCATATTCATATTCAACACACGCCACACCATTTTCATGGGTACCTATTGCCCCCTCTTTTACATATTTATCCAGCTTTCTCATTCCGTTATCATCCAGCCATATCGCTGGAACGTTGAAATAAAATCTATCGTCTGCATGATAGAATTCTTCTGTATCTTCCGGAAACTGGACCTCCGCCTGCCACAATCCATCCGGAATATCCTCGTCATTTCTATCATAAAATATATCAAAGCCATCGTTTGTGGAGAAACTCTCTATTGACTTTACTTCGTTCATATCCGCAATGCTCTTGCGCCCATCCTCAGTAAGTCCTGTATCTGTAAGCAATACTCCACCAGTAATCCCCGACCCCTGATCATAAAGGCATATATCTACATCACTGGTTTCCATATCCAATTGTCCATATGTATAATATGTGTCTCTGTCCAGATCATCATTGTGAAAATATCCTTTTCCCTTGCCGTCCATAGAGCAGAATGCGTAGCACATCACCGCCGCAAACAGGATCAGGGCAACAGACAACATCTGCATTATATTTGCAAATGGAATACCGGAAACCACCGATTTGATTCTCCCGAATGATCTCACACGATCTCTTCTTATAAGTCTTCTTGATTTTATATGAAGGTATATATAAAAAAGTAAATATCCAAGAGTAAATGTACCTGTTGCACACACAACAGAGATTACAAATGGATTTTCTGTAATCTGCTGTACACACCACTCCACTGTATAACCGCGCAATTTAGGCAGCCTCAGAAAACGACTTTGAATCTCGAGTATGACCTCATATACAGTGATTCCAACGACTCCGCCGCATATCACTCCTGAAACCAGCAGGATTCCCCATTCCAATATATGTATCCAAGCCACTTTCATCCGGCTGGCTCCTATATCTCTCACGATATCCAGGGATTTCTGCCTCTCGCTCATAACAGTTATCATCACGCCAAACAGGGATATAGCCGACAAGATCACAGCAATAACACTGAAATATAGTATTCCCTGGACAGAGTCCGACAGATAACTTTCGCTGTTAAGCTTCTCGTTTCCAAGGGTAATGTTGCAGATATCTTCTGCAGCCGATCTGCTGCGGCCGGATCTTGGCCATATTCCAGTTTTGTCATAATAATCCTGCGCAAACTCTTCCATAGCGCTCTCCGACTGCTCTGTTATCTCGTCATCACCATACAGTGAGACAGCAGTATATACGAATGTATTCTCATCCAAATCACAGTCATCCCGCCACAGATATATCGTTGGCATCTGTACTTCCGAAAGGTCAGATCCCCAGTCTACTCTGTTCTCCTTAAGATCTCTTCTGCTGTCTGTACACAATACACCTGTGATAGTAAACGTAATCTGTCCCACATGTCTACCTGTTCTCAACAGATATGTATCATCCAAATCGTAACTGTCAAATGTTACTTCCTTTCCAACATACGAGTCAGGATCAACAGTAAAAAACATATCCTCCAACACATAATCGTACACTGCTGCCTCCCCGGTTTTTTCAGGGAATCTTCCCGACGAAAGCTTTACATACTCAAGCTCCTCTGCCGTATCGTCAATATATGTACCATATGTATACTGTGTTTTGTCATTTCCCAGCTTTCCACATATAGCCGTACGCCCGATCATGCTGACCCTTTTGTCTTGTGACATCTCCTCATATGCATCACTGCCAAGATTGCTATACAGGTAAAATGTCTTACTACTTCCCCGCAGCTTGTCATCATACTGCCGTCTACATTCTGTTCTCTCCATCAAAAGTGCAATCAACAGGAAAGCCGTTAATATCACTATCGAGGTAAGCATGCTCGCAAACTGCTTTTTATGATATCTCCAGTATTTTGTTATCAGAAATAAGTTTGTTTTCATATGTCCCCCCTATCTTAAATTATCCCCCATGTTGTCCCTGCTTTTATAATAAACTTATATACATATATTCCGCAATATATGGGAATCTTAAATCTTCTTCAAAAAAATAACAGGAGCCCTACATATGAGACTCCTGTTATTTGACATTTTATATTAGTGCCTGATATTTTACTGGTGATAATAACTCAGGAAATCAGCCAGCTTTGCGGTTGCCTCCTTGAGTATCTCCATATTTGGAAGATATACTATCCTGAAGTGATCCGGATCCTTCCAGTTAAATCCCGTTCCGCATGTGACGAGGATGTGCTTATCTCTCAGAAGATCAAGAGCGAACTGTTCATCATTTGTGATGTTGAACTTATCCTTGTCAAGTTTAGGGAATATGTAGAACGCTGCCTCCGGCTTAACCACACTTATTCCCGGTATATCACAGAGTGCTTTATAAATATACTCTCTCTGATCATAGATCCTGCCTCCAGGCAGGAGCAGCTCATCTGCGCTCTGATATCCGCCAAGACAGGTCTGAACTATACTTTGGGCAGGAACATTTGAGCAAAGTCTCATGGATGACAGGAGGTTAAGTCCCTCTATGTATCCCTTCACATTGCTCTTGTTTCCACACAGACACATCCAGCCAACTCTGTAACCTGCAACTCGGTGGGACTTGCTCAGTCCGTTAAAGCTTATGGTGAAAAGATCTGGTGCCAGAGATGCAAGAGCTACATGCTCCTTATCGTCCATGACAAGTCTGTCATATATCTCATCAGCAAAAAGGATAAGCTCATTCTCCCTTGCAACCTGAACTATCTGCTCAAGAACCTCCTTTGGATAGAGAGCTCCTGTAGGGTTGTTAGGGTTGATGACTACGATTCCTTTTGTTCTTGAGGTTATCTTCTTCTTGATATCTTCTATATCCGGATACCAGTTGGACTGCTCATCGCAGAGATAATGAACCGCTGTTCCTCCTGCCAGGTTGACAGATGCTGTCCACAATGGATAGTCTGGCATTGGGACAAGTATCTCATCACCAGAATCCAGCAGCCCCTGCATGGACATGGTAATAAGCTCGCTGACTCCATTTCCTGTGTATATGTCATCGATTCCTACATTTGGAATATTCTTCAGCTGGCAGTACTGCATGATTGCCTTTCTTGCAGAAAAAAGTCCCTTTGAATCTGAATATCCCTCAGTATCTCTGAGATTATATGCCATATCCCTGACCACCTCATCAGGCGCCATAAGTCCGTGCGGTGCAGGATTTCCTATGTTCAGCTTGAGGACATTTACCCCTTCAGCCACCATTCTGTTTGCCTCGTCCATAACAGGACCTCTTATGTCGTAACACACATTGTCAAGCTTTGATGATTTTTCGAATTTTCTCATGATACACACTCCTTTATATCTCTTGATCCCTTGTTGTCTGTGTTTGCTGATTGTTGGTTTTAACCTGCGTTTTCTTCGAGATTACTCCGCATCTGCCGATGCTCCCGAGCAAGCTCGTGCATCGCAGCAGCTTGTCACCCTGAAAACGCAAAAAGCCCTAAGCATACTTATAATATGCTTAGGGCGAACTTTCTTGTCCGTGTTACCACCTAAATTCAGGAACTTATTCCTGCTCTCAGCCGACAGCCATCACTATCGTTGTTCCTATAACGTGGAACCTTCCGTTGACCACTACCCGGAAATCTTTCGCGGTCACAGCTCGGGGACTGCTTCCTTAAGGTGTCCTATAGGCTCGCACCAAACGCCTACTCTCTGAAGTGACAGTGACTTAAGTACTCCTTCCTGTCTTTGCCTTTTTCTGATTTTTAGGATAGCATTCTGATGTCGTGTTGTCAAACAGTTTTTTTATTTCATAAATGCACACTCATCCTCGTTACAGAGTATTCCCTCTGGATTGTACATATTCATATGGAATACATGACCACTGTCAGGATTGTTCTGTCCATACGCTTTTGTGATATGTGCAATTCCAACTTTGTTCAGCACCTCATCCAACACTTTTGTATGTGATGACAGATCATCATTTACACTGTACATGAGATACGCCTCCGGGAACTCAGCATTTACATAATCAAGCTGATCCATAAACAGCTTGTACTGTTCCTCAGTCACTGCATATGCCTGGCTTATTTTCTTACTTTCACATTTTTCAGCTTTGTCGTGCGAACTTGTTTTTCCGTCACTATTCTGGTCATCATCCACATCATTTCTCAGATACCATGCGGATATATTGTCATTTCTTTCTGCCATCTTGTATGCACCACAGTTAAGGCATACCTTCTTAGGCAGTAGATCATATGTGAAGAAATCAAGCTTTGCCCTGTAATCGCTGTTTGATGCTATGATGCAATAATTTGCCGTGAGCTGTGCCCCCGCCGAATCACCGACCATGTAGAGATTGTCCATGTCTATTCCAAGTGTCTGCGCATTCTCATGGATATACCGAATGAGATACGCCACATCCTCTATGGCCGCAGGATATTTGTTCTGCGGTGACAATCTATAGTTAAAGTTCACCACCACGTACCCGTGCTCCGCAAGAAGGCAGCAATAGTGGCTGTACAGTTCCTTGTCACCATAGAACCAGCCTCCGCCATGCACGCTCACTATCACCGGATATTTTCTGTTTTCATCTGTCATATACGATATTGGAACGCAGATATCCATGTAGCTGTTGGATGTATAGCTTGCAGAATCCACGTCTGCGGCATCCCCGGAATCGGCAAAGAATATAATGTTCCTCTCTACACCTTTGTCCCATGTTTCAATCAGCTCATTGAAACGGACCTCATCAAGCTCCTTTTTGTAATCCAGATTCTTTATCTGTACAACATTTGCCGGATATTCAAGCCCTCTGTCTCTCGCCGCATCACTTGCTTTCCAGGCGTGGCGCATATTTACCCATGCCGGAAGATTCTTCTCCACCGCACCGCGGCTGAATATCTCTGCTACGTTCTTCATCATTCTTTCTCTGTCCATAATTTCCTCCATTATTTTAATCTCTGTGCTGTATCCTGAAATAGTCCAGGTACTTTTTAAACTTATCCTGCGCAGTAAGGCAGGTATCCCGCAGATATCCTCTTTCTCTATTCCATTCTGAAAGTCCTCTATAATAATACCATTTGAGATCTTCATCTATGATAAATGGAATTATATCATATTTCAGACACTCCTTGAACAATATCAGCCTGCCAACCCTGCCATTGCCATCTTGAAACGGATGAATACTTTCAAATTCATGGTGAAAATCCAGAATATCATCTAGTGTCTTTTCATTGAGCTTGCGGTATCTTGCAAGGAGATTTTTCATTTTCTCTGGAACTTCTTCCGGCAAAGCCGTATCATGACCGCCCACCTCATTCGGAACTTTCTTGTAATCTCCCACCGCAAACCATTCTTTTCGTGAGTCCTGAGTTCCATTCTTGAGAATCAAATGCAATTCCTTTATCATTTTCTCACTTAATAAGTTCTTTGCATCATCGATCACCAGATCTATACACCTGAAATGATTGGTCGTCTCGACTATATCGTCAACATTTATCGCCTGATCACTCACGCCTATAGTATTTGTCTCATATATATACCGTGTCTGATCATGACTGAGCCTGCTGCCCTCTATATGATTGGAATTGTAAGTGAGATCCACCTGTATCTTATGATAAATGCCACCTTTAATTCCATTTTTTTTCTCTTCTCTCAGCACAGTCAGCAGATCCCGGTTCTCTTCTCCCGCAGATTGACGCATTGGTTTCTGCGCAGAATCCGGTATATTCCACGTCTTTCCCGTCAGAAAAGCCCCAGGAATCTTATCATGAGCGCAGTAATTTCTAACGGTTCGTTCTGACACATTCCATTTTTTTGCAGTCTCTGCAACTGAAATATAACCCATGAAAATCCCTCCTTTTACGCAATAGGCTTTTATCATCTGCACAGTGTTTTGTATATAGATAGTATATGCCGTTACCGGCAAAAAATCAACTTTTTCAAGATTTGAAACCGTTCATTTCTTGCCGATAGCGGCATATCTTACATTACTCATATATAGGTTCAAAGTCGTCTGCTCCGTGTCCACACAGAGGACATACATAATCTGCCAGAAGCTCACTTCCCTCATATACATAGTTACATATCTTGCAGCGCCATCCCACTATCTTCTTATCTGTCTTAGGAGGTTTGTCTGCCTTTGGCTTTACATGTGCCTGATAATCAGCATATGTGAGAGGCGCCTTGTCTGACAATGTCTTTGCGTCTACCACCTCCGCGATGAACAACGTGTGTGTTCCAAGGTCATGACGCTCAACCACCCTGCCACTGATGACCGCGCAGGCATACCAGCCCATGTATGGGATTCCGTTGATATCCTCCGGCATCTTTATTCCTTCGAATTTGTCCACATCTCTTCCCGACTGGAAACCGAAGTGCTTTATCGAGTCAAATGTACACTGCTCGTCAAGTACACTAAGGGCAAACACACCACTCTCCTTGAGCAGATCACATGTGTAATTCGTGTTGAGAACCGATATCGCAACCCGCGTTGGATTGTTCGCCACCTGTATACAGGTGTTGATGATGCAGCCATTTGCCTTGTCGCCCAGCTTTGTGGACAACATGAAAATCCCGTATGATAAACTGTAGATCGCCTTTTTATCCATGATAATAACCTCCTTGTCAATCATAATTAATCAGTTATATAGATTTATTCTCAATAAGATATTTCTATAATACCACATTATCATGCAAAAAGCTCCCCCTGTTTATCACAGGGAGAGCCTTTATTTAGTGAATAAATCTATCTCTCAACAGATATTATGTCATTTATTCCGTTGTCTGATTCCTGATAAAATACTTTTATTTTATCCCCGCTCTGTATAAATATCAGTTCCTCGTTCTCTGAGAAATCCTGCTTGTATACATTGCCATTTTCATCCGTGATATACACATATGTCGTCTCATCCATGTTGATATATTTGATATCAGCTACCGTGATCTGTCTGTTTGGTATATCGTCCGTCATGCTCTGCGTACTCTTAAGTCCGTTCTCTGCCAGCAGCTTGTTGTATGCCGCAAGTGCGTCCTTCTGGGTAGTGCCTGTAGCTACAATATTGTACTTCTCCACATCGACAAGCGCATACATCTTTACCAGACCACCGTTGTCCTTTAAGACCATGATGTAGGTTGGTATTCCGCTGATATTGATGAGTGATGGGAAGGATGCCTTATAACCAAGATGCTGTACCTGTCCCTCTGCCGATGACATGGCTGAGTATTCCTCTGCACCTGCTACTTTGTAATATTTGCTCTCTCCTGTCCGGAGATTCATCAGGGCAAATCCTATGTTGGACTCGTCACCATTTACCGATGTGACACCTGTATATACCCACACATCGCCGTCCATAACCTTGTAACCATAATCATCCGTAGTCCTCTTGCAGCCCTTATTGCCAAATACGCTGTTCCAGTAGCCGCCTGAGAGCTCGCCGTACCAGTCGTATTTCTGGCACACCAGGTCGCCATCATATACACGGTCCACCCAGTGTGGAACATCACTGACTTCATGGTACTCTGTATCGCCCGTACACGGATCGCATATAACCACGCCCTTTACATCCTTTGCACCGAAGAGTCCTGCATGCGACTCAAGAACCGGACAGATGTAATATGGATTGCCATCGTCATTGAGCTCCAGATAGAAACCTTCAAATATATATGTCGGATAAGCCATCTGGACATGTCTGTACAGGTTCTTGTTGAAATACGCTGAAGGTGAATACACTATAGGCTTTTCGGTCTGTATATAGTGTGCCTCATTCTTTACAGGATCCACAAGAACATAACCCGGGATTCCGTTCTTCCTGTTGTTCATATATTTGATGAATCCCGCATAGTTGAGTGCTGCGACCTTCATCGGCGCGCCATTGTAATCTATAGTGCTGTATTTGCCGCTGACCTCGTACTGACTGACCACATCCGAGAGTGAACCGACGGCTCTCTCACCTATGATTCTCGCTGTGCTTGTATCCATCAGTGCAATGTCATTTATCTGCCTGCTCTCCGGGATATCCGTCTGGAAGTCCCCATCCTCTATATTGATGAGACTTGCATACTTTGATGCACAAAACAGCTTGGATGACGCCGCCACCATAATGAGTCCGACCGCTATCATTATTACTACTATCCATGCTGCCGGTTTCGTTGCTTTCGTTGCGACACTCCTGTCAGCATTGCTCTCCACTGTAAAATCAAGTGTACAAAAACCAACCAATGCTGCTGAAATGATAAGCCATACCCAGAAACTTGTACTCTGTATGTTAATCGCCGGCGTTGCCGCATAATAATATATGAGCTCTCCCACAACAAGCACTGCAAATGCTATCGCATTCCATTTGCCGAGCCTTCCCGGGGCTTTTGCAAATATCTCCTTTGCCGCTCCTGTGCTTTTCTTTTTCTTTGTCTGTTTACCCATGTTGCCCTTCTTTCCGGCTTACCACGGTCTGATTTTTCACTGCATATACTTACCGGATCGTGTCTGCCATTAATCTATCTACTCCATATGTCTGCCCCATATATTATCATCTATTCCGATAAAAATATATATCTATCCGGTATATGTTATGCCTCGTATCGTTCTGCCAGTGAACGATTGTATATATGTGCTCTCCTGTGCTTTTTGTTATCCTTTTGCCTTCCCTATCCACTTCACAGCCTTCGCCAGCCTCTTCCCGGAATCGGCAAAATGTCCGCCTGAATTTATCTCATATATCACATCGTTGTCCTTCTTCAGCAGGTCGCAAATCTCCTTTGTCCGATCCGCAACAGTTGACATCAGCCTGTCGGATGTCCGCGATTCTTTGCCGCCTAGGCTGATGTATATACGTTTATTCGCAAGTGTTGGCTGGCTGTTTACATATTCCACAAATCCCGGATACCACATTGAACCTGAACATGTGGCACACCCGGCAAATATATCAATCTGATACATTGCCCAAAGTGCAAAAAGCCCGGCAAGCGAGTATCCCATGATATAAAGAGGTCTGTTCGCCTGACTTTGAATATCCAACTGTGGGACGACCTGCTGTTCTATATAATCCAGTGTCCGTCCCGCCTCTCCGGCAAATGATCCATCGACCTCATCTGATCTCCACGGTGAGAGATCCCTGTTCCAGTCATCTATCTGTATCGCAACAAGTGTAAACTGTTCTTCTCCCACCAGTTCTCTGATAGAATCCGCTGTGTGCTCCAGTTCATCTCCCCTGTGTGGGTACATGACCCAGAGGATGATCGGACCATTTTCCGAAGATATAAGTGTGTGTACCTGCATGTTTTTCATCTCCTATAGTGTGTCGGCTATCTTCTGGACTTCCTCCACTGATATGTTCAGTTTCTTCGCTATCTCTTCTATAGGAACCTTCACATCCAAATATGCCCTCACTGCACCCTTTAATTCTCCTCGCGCCTCGCCTATAGATATTCCTCTTTCTTCTCCTCTGGCTTCCGCCCTATCAAGTACTTCACACATATTTTTTAAACCTCCTTTATTTCCGTTAGCCTGCGCCTGTTCAAATCTTTCGTCCTGCGTCAATACGCTCATGAGCTTTAACACCTCGTCAACAATTGTTTTTCCACCGAACAACAATACATTTACTATATCTGCAAATACATCATTATAATCTGCCAGTATCTTTTCTGTTATATCCTTTTCTCCCATACAAACCTTCCTCCTCTTGTTTCTATGAAAAGTAAAGAAACCAATAGAGGATAGTTGCATGAATTTATAGCCATATTTTTTATAATTATACTATAGCAAAACCTGAGCGGCAACACACCTCTACCGTCTCCATATTAATTTGAATTATTTTGTGATAATCGCAGTGAAGTACTGCAAAGATCAATTTCGGAATTACACATAACATGATAAACGAAATATAACACGCTGATTTTAGAAATACAATTAAATAACTATAAACTATTCAAAAGTATTGAACTCGTATTTTCATACCATTTCAAATGAACGTTTATTGGAACTGCAAAAATCAGCTACACAAAAATAAAATTTAACAAGATATAAGGATCATCTGTGGGTAATCAACTTGCTCACGGATGATTTTTATTTATACGGCGATTTCTCATAGTTGACTTATCGCGGAATCTGTATTATATGTTATAATACAGACAATACAAGAAGGAGGGCCACCACATGATCATAGAGCTTGACATGAGTAGTGACACACCCATATACGTACAGCTGCGCAATCAGATAGTAAAGGGAATCGGCAAAGGCGAGATACAGCCAGGCGAAAAGCTTCCCACTGTAAGACAGCTTGCGGCGGATGCCGGCGTGAACACAATGACTGTGAATAAGACATACCAGATACTAAAAAATGAGGGATATATCAGAACTGACAGAAGGCTTGGCGCATTTGTATCAGAAAATATCAATATGGACGCCGAGTTCCGTGACAAGCTGGAGTCAGAGTTGGAACTTCTGTCCGCCGAGGCAAGCATAACCGGGATGAACCGGGAAGATTTTCTCAAGTTATGCGATGAAGTATATTCCAAAATGAAGTCTTCTCCAATCCAAATATCCACTTAAATTACTAGAAAGGAGCCGCTTATGAGCATAGCATTATTTATCATCTTCCTGTTTATGAACTTCTTCATACTGCTCATAATGAAGTTCGTATATACAAGTAATTATTCGTATACCGAAGGAATGCTCCTGGGTGTCCACATTCCAAAGGAACACATTGAAGACGAAACCGTCCTGAATATTGTTGCTGCTGCCAGACGTAAGATGAACCGGATTATCTGGATAAATCTCATCCTTGGAACAGCCCTGTGCTTTGTCGTATTCTGGGAGATCATTATATTCATACTGGCATACACTGTCTGGATGATCGCATTCTGTTTCCTTATAACATATGCAAACAACTCTGCGCACAGGAAAATGTATGCCCTAAAGATGAAAAATGATTGGGTGGTCCCTGATCAAAGAAGAAAACGTTACATTGATACAAATGTGTCAACCCAGATCGGCAAAAGTGAGATCAGTTTCAATTATCATGGAATAATAATCCTTGTAGAGCTCATTTGCCTAGTGCCATTTGTGATAGGGAAAAGTGCGGTCATATCAACCACAATGATAATAATGGGACTCTGCTCCGTCCTGATGTCACTTACATCCATGATATTCCACATATATGTAAACCGGCACGAGCGAACTGTGTACAGCTCGGATACCCAGCTCAACCAGACCGTCAACAGAACCATGAAGATATACAAGGGACTAGCAATGCTGATTCTTTCGGCAACAAATGCTGTCGCATGGGTATATATCACTATTGACACCCTGATTCATTGCATATCATCAGCCAGTAAGTCCCGGCAAATTTCGCTTTCTGATATCCTAAATTTCAAGGGTGCGCTTGTAGATGTCTCGCTGTGCAGCTCCGCACTCTATGTCTATATATTTGTCCAGACTCTTGCTGCCATCGGATTGTTTGCACCTCTCCTCATGGCACAAAGCAGAAAACGTGAACTCTTGGCCGCCGACACCCAGCCTCTCTACGTGGATGACGACGAATACTGGAAAACCGGATATTACTACAATCCTTCCGACCCGCATGTGCTGGTTCAGAACAGATTGCAAAGTGGAAATTATACATTTAACTATGCCACCAGGAGCGCAAAGATTTTTACAGGACTTACATATATCCTTATCACCGCCTGCATTGTCTGGACGATAGGCGTGCTTGTGCCATTCATAAACGTGCATATTGACACTCATCTTGACTCCAACAAACTCACAGTGTCTGCTGCCATATACTCATCGGAGATATATTTTGATGACATCGAGGAGGTTCAGCTTCTGAATGAACTGCCAGACGACGATTTTGTTCGCACAAACGGAGGTGCCACCGATGAATACCTGATCGGTCATTTCAAGAGCAGCACCTACGGCAAATGTGAGCTGTATGTATACGCAGACAGTTATCCCATCATCATGATAAAGACAAGGGATGAAGTGATATTTATGAACACCCAGGATTCTGATGATACTTATTCTATCTTCGAATCCATACATTCATGAGATAACGCCAAAACAGGTACAATGGATAAGTATGCTATCATTTTCTTAAGAAATGCTCCCTGTTCGGATACTCCTGCCTGAATGCCGCCAGTGCGGCACTCTGAAGTATGGCAAATTCCTTGTCCATGTGCAGCATGTGCGGCGCGTCAAATGCGATGGAGCTTATCTGATCTGCGATCTTCTTCGCCACGCCCTCATCCGAGAGCTGCCCCATACCAAATGCTATGGATGTGAAACCTCTGCCGCCTCTGCTCACCTCGATGAACTTGAGAAACGCATTCTTGAGTTCATATAGCAGTATCTCCTGTTCCTCGGCACTTCTTCTGTCTGCGTCGAACAGACAGAGCTTGCTTATGATCTCCACAGCCTGTTTCTTTTTCTGACCTCCGATGTCAACAGAACCGCCCTCCGATATGTATTTGAGCTCCATAAGGCAGCCCACAAATGCATCATTCTTCGGCTTTCTCTTGCCATATCTCGCCGTCCACAATCTCTGACGGAAGGCAGTAGACGAACCGGCGCTGTCACCGTCCATATCCGTGCTGTTATTTTCCAGCAGTTCAAGTCTCTTATCTGCATCCGTCTCTCCGTAAAATTCTTCTATCCAGCTATTTCCCATATGCATCCTTCCCGAATATATAATTGGATCTGTATCTCTACATCAATTCTTGATAATTTTTCCAGACAGATCTTCTCCAATTATATATGCTTTTAATTCACGATTGTTTACTCATGTATCAGTTGGTTACCCTTATCTGAGCAGGAAATCATCCACGCTGTCAACATCGACCTTCCAGTAAGGCGACACGTAATATTTGCCCTCTTCAAGATTATGACCATCAAGGCTGTTTCCCTTGAAGAGATCAACTGCCAACCGCGCTATCTCTCCCGCCTGGGCCTCCTTGTCATTGTAAACTGTTCCCTGCATGTTTCCCTGCTTTATCGCCTGGAGAGCATCATCAAGTCCGTCTATTCCAAAGATCACAGGCCATTTGTCCCGGCTTATACTTGAGTTATCGTACGCCTCAACTGCGCCCAGTGCCATCTCATCATTGTTGGATATGACAAGCTCTATCTGACTGCCATACTGACTTATAAGCTGAGTCATTCTGTTCTCCGCCTGACCTCTGTTCCAGTCTGCAAACTGATAACTGAGCTTCTCAAGATCCACTCCCTTATCCATGATGGTCTTCACCGAACAGTCGGTTCTGCTTATGGCATCCTGATGTCCGGCCTCCCCCTCCAGAAGAACATACTGTATCTTGCCATCACCGTTGCGATCCACTTCGCTGTGCTTCTTTATATAATTTGCCGCAATCTCACCCTGCATATCACCGGATTCTTTTGCGTCACAGCCAACATAGTAGAGCTTTTCCCACTGCATCAGGTCATCACGCACCGGCTCTCTGTTGAAAAAGATCACTGGTATATCACTCTGCCTTGCTGACTTGATAATATTTGCCGGTGCGGTTCTGTCTACAAGATTTACACACAGCACATCGCAGCCTGCATCTATCATCTCATCAACTATCTCATCCTGCTCACGCTGATCATTATCACCACTTCTCACCGATACTATCACATTCATGTCTGTGGTCTCCATAGTCTTAAGCTGAGATTTCACCTTTTCAATCATGGCATTTATGAATGGATCATCTGCTGTATAAGTGACCACCCCGACTCTCATGGTTTTGTTTGATTTTTTATTGCTGCTGCCGCAGCCCATAAGCGAGACTATCATCGCAGCTGCCAGCAAAAGCACATATATTTTTCTTCGTTTCTGTCTACTCATATGAATATAAAAACCTCTCTACATCATCGGAGAACAAATCGTCACTGTATATTATCTTTATGCCCTCCTCCCGACTCTTCATCGTATACAATCTGCTGTTCAGACCCTTTACTACCTCTGTCACACTGGCATAGCCAACACCGTATCCATCCGGAATAACAAGGCACTTTATCTTGCCCGCATCAAGCAGCGCCACAGATTTTACGCTGGTCCCCATTCCATATATCTGGGCGCCATTGTACATACCGTTATCCGCATTCTCTCCTATCTCATCAATCGCATATGTGTCCATCACAACCATGTAGTCCACCTTTCCCAGAATATCCACAATGTCACATATGTTCTGATTGCCACATCGGCTGTACACCCAGCTCACCTCGCATCCGGTTCCTTCTATCGCATCCATAAGTCCTGCTTTTCCGCTCACACTTCCCTCTGTCTGGGAATATCCGGTTATAATGCCTATGCTTTTGCCACGGAGTCCGTCCGCATCATTTGCCCTGATCTGTTCTCCAAGGGTATATCCTATCTTGTAGTTATCAGGTTTTATCGTGACAAATCCCGAGGCGCCATCTTCACTGTATGCATCCTGGGTTATAAGTACAAATGGTACATCGCCAAGCTGTCCCAGCATATCCGATGTATCCTCGCCCGGTGCAGGACAAATTATGAATGCATCTACATCATTTTCAAGCTGTTCATCTATGAGTTCCTTCTCATCCTGGGCTGACTCGATATCATCGGTGTTGCATATGATAAGATGGACATCATTGACATTTGCTGATTGTTTTAGTCCATTTATAAGTCCATCCCACCTCTTATCACCGGAATTTGAAAGTATGACCGCTACTCTTTTCTGAGGCACATTTTCCCGGAATATCTGGTGTATAAAGAATCCGGCTATAACCACCAGAAACAGCTCCGCGATCAGAAAGGTTATCTTACTCTTCTTCATCTGTCACCATCCCCCTTCCAAAATCCTGCCTCTCAAGTCTCTCTCTGTTCTCCTCCGTATAAGGAATGGCTGGAATGTGAATGACAACCTTTGTTCCCTCGTCCGGCTCACTGTAAACCTTTAATCCATATTCGCTGCCAAACATCAGCTTTATCCTGGAGTGAACATTGATAACACCCACTCCGGAGCCATGCTTTGGCACCTTATTGTTGTCCACAAGGATGTTCCGGACAACATCCTCCGACATACCCATGCCATTATCCTCAACTGAAATGTAGATGTCATTGCCCTTCTTCTCACCGCGGACAGTTATCTTGCCGCCATCGTCCTCATCCATGTTGCCCACACCGTAGTATATTGCATTTTCCAGGATCGGCTGCACGATAAGTTTAACTGTACAATAGTCATTTATCTCTTCGTCTATGATAAATTCTGTAGCAAATCTTTCTTTATATCTTACCTTCTGTATGTTCATGTAACTCGTGCTGTGCTGGATCTCGTCCGCTATCCTTATGACAGTTCTGCCCTTTGACAGACTTATCCTCAGCAGCTTTGCAAGCTCAGATATCATAAATACTGCATCTGTATTTCTGTTCGCCTCCACCATCCATGTTATGGACTCCAGTGTATTATACAGGAAATGCGGATTGATCTGGCTCTGGAGAGCATCCATTTCACTCTTTCTCCGCTCATTCTGCTGTCTGATTATCTCCTGCATCAGAACCTCTATCTGCTCATAGGATTTCTTGACCGAATATCCCAGATGTCTTATCTCGGAGGATCCTCCAATATATATATCCGTGGTTCCACCTGTCTCATATGACTTTACTGATTCATTCAGCTTAAGTATAGGCTTTGAGATTTTCTTTGTTATGATCCTGTTCACCCACAAGAGCATCATAAGCAATATCACAACCGTAGTTATGATGTAATATCTGTACTGATTGATGCTGGCAGTCTGAACACTTTCCGGGACAACTCCTATGATCTTCCATCCAGTGTAGGCTATACTGCTGACAACAACATTTTCTTTGCCACCCGTCATCTTGATCTCATATGTACCGTCATCGTATACCGCTGCCTCTGTACTTTCCTCTGTGAAAAAGCCTCTGTCTATCTCTGCTCTTCGCGGATGGTATATGATATCTCCGTCACGGTTGCACAGATAATAATAAGTCTCACTTGAAGAATCATTGATCCTTGAAAGAGCCTCCTCGATCACGGAATACTTCATATCTATCAGAAGCACGCCGTTTACCGGCTTATCTCCATCATTGATATCAACAGAACGGCTGAGGGATATGACCCAATAATACCTGTTGGCGCCATCTTGAAACAGATCTTGTATATGAGGTGTAGAAAAGTGCATATTCTCTATATCTTCAGATGCATTCTTGTACCATTCCTGTTCCTCCACATTAACCTTATCCTTCTGCACTGCAACCGGCTCCGCAGCAACAAGCTTCCCGGAATTGTCGTACAACGCCATACTCTGCACTTTGTCAACATTCACCTCATATAAAAGGCTGAACTGTCTGCTGAACTCCTGACTGGAGATGTCATATTCCTGGATAATGTTATAATTCACTCCATTAGATATCTGTCTGATGCCTGCCAGGTCTGTATCCACTTTATCCACAGTACTCTCTATCATGCTTTCTGCATTCGAGACGGCAGTCTGCTTTATCGCAAGCTTGAATCTATTGTAAATAAGAAACCCCATAACAACAGTTGTGGTTATCGTCAGTCCTGTGAGCACCGCCATGATTATTGACTGTATGTCAAATCCTATAAATCTGCCATGATGAAACCAGCCTCGCAGCCTCGTGCGCAGAGAATATTTATTTTTCTGCTTTTTGCCCTGAGCACCCTTCTTTTTCTCTCTGATCTTCAAAACAATTCTACTCCCATTATTTTTTCTCTGCTCTACTTATTCCCCGTATGTTCAGTTCTGTACTTTGATGGCGACATTCCAAATCTCTTCTTGAACACATAGCTGAAGTAATTTGCATCCTGATATCCCACCTGCTCTGCTATCTTATAGCTTTTCTCATTTGTCTCAAGTATGAGATTGGCTGCGTGATCCATCCTGTAATCCGTCAGATACGAGATAAATGACTTGCCTGTCTCCTTCTTGAACACCGATGAAAAATACGAATTGGACACACCAAGCTCTGAGCACACCGTATCCAGCGACAGATCAGGCTCCATATACCTGCCAACTATCATATTCTGGGCATCCGTTACCATTCTTCTGGATGTGTTATTTCTGGCATTTTTCAATTCCTCGCTGATCGCCATAGATGTGTCTATGAGCCATGCTGTGAGTGTGACTTCATCCATCTCCGGAACCTTCTCATATGGGTTACTGATTCCACCTGAAAAATTGTCAAAATCTATAAAATTATTTGCGCAGAATCTGTAGAATGTTCCTACCATCTCCATGAGTGTCAGCTTGTACCTGTTCATGGTCTGTGCAGATCTGTGCAGCTTCTCTATCTCATCATGTACTGCGCCCTCAATGGCATCTCTTTTGCCAAGATATATTGACTTGATAAGCTCATGCATATTTGCATCTTCATACTGTACTGCTGCCTTCTGCTCCTTCGGTGCGATCTCAGCAATGTTTATAGCCCTCTGGGTTCCGTATAAAACCCTGTATGACACAGCTTCCCTGGCACCCTCATACGAATTGTTGATATTCAGAAGACTGTCGCACACTCTGCCAATCCCGGCAGTAACCACTGCGCCCATGACTCGGTAAGCCCATCTGCAGAATCTGTCACAGGCATCCGTCAGCTCCGCCATGGCATCCTCTGAGGCTATCTCGATGATGAGCACTGTGTTGCCCAAGTATGTAAATACCTGGCATGTCCATGTATCAGCAATTCTGTCCTTGATCTGCTGTTCCACCGACATTGACAACAGAAGTGGGTTCATTCCATCTGGAACGTGATGCTCCGATGTATGAAAAACCGCGCAGCAATAAAATGGTCCCTTCATATCTATCTGGTATGCTGCAAGGAATTTCTCATAATCCGACTCGCTCACTCTGCCCTCTATCAGGGATACAAACAGATTTGTCTGAAGAACAGGCAGAGATGCATTGAAATAATTTGCAAGCTTTTCCACATTCAGCTTTTCCTCCCTCTCCTTGTCCAGAGAGTTCTTGACCCTCTTCAGGCAGTCTGAAAGTTCTAAGGCATTTATAGGCTTGAGCATGTACTCCTCTATCTCAAGGTGCACTGCCTCCTTGGCATACTCAAACTCATCAAATCCTGTGAATATGATGATGTGTATATTCTGATAATCATTGTTAAGTCTCCTGGACAGTTCGAGGCCGTCCATGTATGGCATCTTGATGTCCGTTATGACCACATCCGGCTGCAGCTTCTCCACCAGTTCAAGAGCCTTAACACCGTTGTTGGCACTTCCCACAACATCAAACCCAAGCATATCCCAGTGGATCTTTCTCTCTATAACATCTATAACCTCTTCCTCGTCATCGACAAGGATAACCTTGTATTTATCCATATAACAGAAATCCTTTCTATATATCAAATGCCACCCAGTTCACCGGTCTTTTCCAGCAGTGTAATTATATCAAATACCGCAGAGAATATCTGTACTTTTATTATTATTTCTTCATCTATACCGTCAAGAAATTTTCCTCACCTGTCCGTGACTCGAAACCTTGCCTGTTTCCAGCTTAGGATCCAGCTTGTTTCCGGCTGAACATCTTGCCCTCCCGTAATCTGGAATATTTTCCCTATCTCCAACAAAAATAGCTGCTGTAGGAAAAAATTGTAACTTTTCTCTCCCCATATAGCCCTTACAGGAAAATAGAACGAAGGAAGCGGCTGCGTGATTAGGTGGCATGCATAAAAAAGTGGCATAGATGCAGGAAGGCGTCCGCCAATCCACATGCCTTGCGTCATGCGTGCACTTCGTGCACTTCACAAGGAATCCTCCCGCTTATGCGGGCCCCTCCTTATGAAAAAAACCGCTCAATCCATCTTGTAGACGATCCGAGCGGCTTTTTATATAAAGGTTTTGTGAGAGTTAAATTTGTTGTTCCTTACTTCTTCTGTACATACTTGAGACAGTCAAGAGTTACAGCGGCAAGGATGATGATACCTTCGAATATGAACTGAAGGTTTGTATCAATACCAAGAATGGTAAGTGAGTAGGTAAGTGATGTGAAGATAAGAACACCAGTTACAACACCGGAGATCTTACCGATACCACCTGTGAATGAAACACCACCAACAACGCAGGCTGCTATGGCGTCCATATCCCAGCCCTGTCCATAAGCTGCACTACCTGAACCAACCATTCTGTTACACTCAAGCCATGATCCGAATCCGTAAAGGATACCGGCAAGGATGAATGCGCCAAGTGTTACCTTGAAAACTGATATACCTGAAACTGCTGCTGCCTCTGGGTTTCCACCTACAGCGTACAGATTCTTACCAAATGTAGTCTTGTTCCAGATGAACCATACTACTACGATTGCAACTACTGCCCAAATGATAATAGTTGGGAAGTTTCCTATTGTTGGGATGAACATATTTGGTATTGCTGAATCAATAGCACCAAACGAAACACCCTTTGTCGCATATGTTACAAGTCCGAAGATGATCAGCATGTTCGCCATTGTTGAAATGAACGGATGCATCTTGTACTTCGCCATGAAGAAACCTGCAATACTTGAAAATACTGTTGTGAGGATAATACATGCAACAAGTGCAAATAGTGCTTTTCCTACAACCGGCATACTTGAGAAATCAAATATGTGTCCAAACACACCACCTGTATTTGCACCATTGTGCATGATAATGGTAGCTGTAACCATACCCATACCAACCATACGTCCAATCGAAAGATCGGTACCGGTCAGGAGGATAAGTCCCGCAACGCCGAGTGCCAGGAACATTCTAGGTGATGCCTGCTGAAGTATGTTCAGTATATTGGTAACTGTGAGGAGCTGTGTGTTCTTCACAATTGGAGTGATGATACAAAGTGCAATGAATATCAACACGATTACTATATACAGACCGTTCTTGTAAAGGAACTGTGTTGTGTTGAATGTGTACTTGTAATTCTCAAATTTCTGTGCTCTGCTCTGCATGAATGTGTACTTGGACATTCTAAGGAGATCTATCAGATGATACTTGTGTGAAAATGCATCATGCTTTCTGTCCTTAATCTCCTGAAGTCTTGACTCATGTGTCATCTGTGCATCAAAGAGCTTGTTCTTGTATACATATTTCTCGTCCTTGATCTCCTCCGGATCAGAGAGTTTTGCAAGTGTCTGCTCATGCTCTGTCTTGAGTGTTGCCTTTACTCTCTCATAGGACTCATTTTCTGCTGCCTTCTCAGTCTCGCAGCTTGCCACTACTTTGCTGTAGTACTCGCTGTCATAATGCTCCTTAAGGTATCCCTCTGCGTCAGCGATAAGCTTTGCAACCTTATCCTTATTGGCTGCCTCAACTGCCTTTGCCTTCTCCAGGGCTGCCTTATCCTTTGCGATTATGCTATCCTTTTCTTCCTTTGATAAATTCTTATCTTCCTTTGCGATAGCTATATGGTTCTTCAAACTACGAACCTTGTCAGATCCATCAACTCGAAGTTCATCGATCTGAGCCTGTATCTTTCCAACATATTCATCAATCGGCTTGAGGAGTTTTTCCTCTGCATCAGCCGAAAGGATCATATTTTTATCTGCCATATCCATGCTCCTCTCTATTACAAATATTTAGCACTAAGTCTTAACAATTCTTCCTGATTAGTCTCCTTGGTATTTACAATTCCGGCAAGGTGTCCATTTGACATAACACCTATACGGTTTGTGATACCCAGGATCTCCGGCATCTCAGAGGAGACAACTATGATAGTCTTGCCCTGCTTTGCCATGTTGATTATAAGTTCATATATTTCATACTTGGCTCCTACATCGATACCTCTTGTAGGATCATCCATCATGAATACATTTGGTGAACGCTCAAGCCATTTTCCGAAGATAACCTTCTGCTGATTACCACCGGACAGGTTGGCGATCATATCGTCAGGTCCCATACACTTGGTGTGCATGACCTTGATCTCCTCAGCTGTGGCACGAACCATGCTGTCATGTGACAGTGCCACGCCGCTCTTGTAGTGGTTCATATTTGCAATGGTGGTATTGAAGGTGATATCTGCCTTGAGGAAGAGACCATTTGCCTTTCTCTCCTCAGTGATGAGGGCAAATCCGTGATCCATAGCATCCTTTGGACCGGTGAAGTTCATGATCTTGCCACCATACATTACATTTCCTGCTGCTCTTGTACGAATACCAAATATAGTTTCCAGGAGCTCTGTACGACCTGCGCCAACCAGACCATAGAGACCGAATATCTCACCCTTCTTCACATCAAATGTGATGTTCTGGAGCTTCGGTGCATACTTTGTGGAGAGTCCCTGTACTGAGAGGATCGTCTCACCCGGCGTATTGTCGACCGGTGGGAATCTGTTATCAAGTGAACGACCAACCATGGCTGATATAAGCTCATTCATGTTGGTGTCCTTGCTGTCCTTTGTCATGACCAGACTACCGTCTCGGAGAACTGATATCTGATCACAGATCTCGAATATCTCATCCATCTTATGTGAGATGTAGATCAGGGAAATTCCCTGCTCCTTGAGCTGTCTCATCATCTTGAAAAGCTTTGCAACCTCAGGTGCTGTCAGTGATGATGTAGGCTCATCAAGTACGATTACCTTGGAATTGTACGAGATAGCCTTTGCGATCTCACACATCTGTCTCTGGGAAACTGACATTCTCTTCATCGGCTGTGTAAGATTGACCGTTATACCCAGCTTTCTGAACAAGTCTGAAGCTTCCTTCTTCATACGGCCCTCATCGATGACTCCAAGAGAGTTCTTTGGATAACGTCCAAGGAACAGGTTGTCAACAACGCTTCTCTCAAGACACTGATTTAATTCCTGATGAACCATCGCAACTCCATTCTCGAGTGCATCCTTAGGGCCAGAGAAATTTACTTCTTTTCCATCTAATATTATTGTGCCTTCGTCCTTCTGATAGGTTCCGAAGAGACACTTCATCATTGTCGATTTACCGGCACCATTCTCACCCATAAGTCCCATGATCGAACCAGGTTTAACATTCAAATTAATATGGTTAAGGACCTTGTTTCTGCCGAATGATTTGCTCATGCCTTGAATCGATAAGATGTATTTATTCTTATCTTCTGCCATATCTCTACTTCCTTTCATTGAACATCAGCCCATTAATAGTCGCCTTCGGCGAGGGCTGATGCTACATATCAAGTTTTCATAGAAAACTTGATACATGCTCTTAGTAAAAGAAGGGTATCAAATGTTTAGTCTGACACCCCTCTGAGTTAAATCATTTCCTATTGATCAATCATCCAGGTAACTTATATTACTTAGAGAGAATTGATGTGTATGATGCTGCATTGTCTGTCTTAACCATGTTGATTGCAAATGCATCGTACTCGCCTGGGTTACCAAGACGGTTTGTGATGTTAGACTCTGTCTGTCCATCACCACCGATGTAATCTACATTCAGGTTAAGAAGGTCATCGTAGTTCTGAAGAAGTGGCTGGTATGTTGAGCTCAGGAAGTTATCTGAAGCGTTGTAGATATCAAGCCATACCTTCTTGCTTGGGCTCTTGCTTGAGTCAAGCTGCTTTGAAACCTTGTCATAAACCTTTGTTGAATCTGTGAAATCCTGATAGTTGTCTGCTGTTACTGCCACATTCAGTGCGTAGTATGATCTCTCGTCTGCGCTGTATCTGTAGTCAACACCTTCCTCAAGCTGGTTTCCAGCCTCGTCTGCTGTACCGATACCAGTATCAACATCTACACCATCAAGTGCGTTACGGAGAACTCTCAGTGTCAGGTAAGCCTGAACATCTGCATGCTGTGAAATTGTTCCGCCGTAGCCCTCTGCAATTGCTGCAACTGCATCGCTGTTAGCATCGTATCCAAATGTAGGAACCTTGTTGTCCTTTGCCCAGGCATTGAACATTGACATTCCCATACCATCGTTATTTGAAACAACTACATCGATCTGATCACCAAATGATGCTGTCCATGTTCCTATTGCATTACCAGCTGTAGCTGCATCCCATGTAGCTCCTGCTGAGTTCTTCATCTCCTGTGATGCAAGCTCTCTGATCGTATATGTCTTGCCATCAACATCAAGCTTAGCATCCTGTACTACTGTTGCCTTACCATCTACGTTTGTTCCGGCTGGTGTTGAATCAACTGCTCCGTTTGCATCAACTCCTGTGCCAAGTGCTGAACGAACACCTCTTGTACGTGCGATTGAATCATTGTGTCCGATATCACCGATTGCAAGTACATATCCGATGACTCCATCACCGTTACGATCGATCGTTGCTGCATTTGCCTTGATGTAATCAAGAACCATCTGGCCCTGGAGCTCAGCACCCTGATTAGCATCAAATCCTACATAATATGTGTCCTTGTTGTAGCTAAGAGCGTCCTTGTCAAGCTCTCCTGTTGAACTGTTAGATGGCTGACGGTTGAACCAGCAAAGTGGCTTGTCCTTGTTGGCTACTCCACTGCTTGAGCTTCCGCCACTTGAGCTTCCGCCTGATCCACATCCTACCATTGATAAAGCAAGTGTTGCAGCTGCTGCTACAGCTAAAATTCTTCTTTTTCTCATATTACATTCCCTCCTGTTCTTTGAACATCAGCCCATTTGTAATTGCCTTCGGCAAGGGCTGATGCTGCATGTTAAGTTTTCTGAAACTTAACACATCCTTTGGCTTTGTGTGTTTTATTTTTTCGTCTTGCCTCATTGACTGTACTCATTATAAGTTGATACGGGATTTGAAAGAATAGAATATTTTTGGATTAATTAGCAAAATTTTGTGATTTATTGATTTTTTTATAGATATTTTTACCAATTCACACTGGTTAATAGTTATATGTCAGGTGTATTTTTTGCTTAACACGGGTAAAATTGCATATTGAGTTGGGCAGTTTTGACTCATTCTCGGCATTTTAGTTTTAGTGGAATCTTCTATAACGGCTTGTTTTTATCTTTTTGTTGTTGTTTCGTAGGTTTGTGCATAAAATTATCTCCTTTTTGCTAGAGCGTGGGTTCGACTCACCCACGCTCTTTTTCAGGCTTACATATTCACATTCAAGTAATTTCCACAATAAGGACATTTGCTGGAATATCCAGTCGCTGCACGGAAACTCGAACCACAATTCGGGCATCTGACCGCCACAAGTCTCAGCTTATCCGGCGCCACCGGCTTGTCGTCCATGAGCTCTTCTTCACCTGGAAGCCTCTCATCCCTTACTGAATCCGGATCATAGCCGTATTTGCCGTTGTACTCGAATATATCTATCGTCAGACCTATCGGGTACATGCCGGCACCCCTTGTGAATCCAGTTGGTATTATAGCCTCCCGCTCGACATGGTAGCTGTCAAAGTAATGCACGATCGTGTCCATCATATATGTATTGTTCACCTTAACAGAAGTATTCTCTGTGTATCCATATATCTTTGCAGGATACTTCACACCTTTTTTTACTATCATCTTCTTGTTGTGGACCAATATCGCCACCACTATATCCATGCCCCCACCGATCAGTAAGAAACCTCCCGGAAGGCTCAACATAGCCAGGGGGAATTTTCCCGGCTCCGCCACAATTGCAAATATAATTCCCACGAAAACGCCGACAGCAAGGAATATACTGCCAACCAAAACCACTATCTTATGAGCCGCATTCATACTATTTCTTCCTTTCTCAAATATCTGCAAAACCCACCGATTCTCTGCTCATACCATGTCTACATCACCATCTGCCAGATTATGTACAATACAAGCAAGTGTCCCGGATAAAATGCATAACAGAAGTATTTAAACCACTTCTTATGGTATCCCAGTTTTCCATTGTATAGCCATATCACCGGCAATGCGATGAGCGCAAACGCCTGCTGCGGGAATTCAAAGCTATGTCCCGCTATACTAAATGTATAACAATATCCACTAAGCAACTGTGCATTGATATAATACATACACACGAGCTGTGCTATCAATTTCCATGGTTCCTTGCCCCGGAACAGATAGAACATTATAACCATGACAACTCCCGCTCCATAGAAATCAACCATGGTGATCGTTCCTATCACATATCCCACAAGAGTCACAACAATCGCAACCGGGATCCACAGCCATACCTTGCCCGTTTTCCTCACCTTGTCTATCAATGCTATCAGCAGTAATCCTATAAGGAATGTCCAAAGTACATTCTGATGAAACAGATACAGGACACTGTCTCCGGACACAAGATCAAATGGGATTTCAGATATCACCGCAAATACCAGCATTCTGCACAGATATCTGCGGAAATTACTGGTGTGATAAAATCCTTCAACTATCATGAAGGCAAATATCGGAAATGCTATTCTTCCTATGCACGTAAGTATATCTACATACGGAAACAACGTTGCCCACATGTGATCACTTAGCATGCATGTCATCGCAATGATATGCAGCATACAGGAGCTGAATACTCCTGCCTTTATATTCCAGGACTTTTTCCCCGGATCAATCATTTTACCATTCTGTATATCCGTCATATTGGTTCCTCCTTTTTATATGACTTCGTCATATTGGTTCCTTCTCTTTATAATGTGCCGCCAACTCCTTCGCCCTTGTTAAATCCGAAGATGGCACAGCATATCAGATCTATGATAAACAATACCGACAATGTGATACATATAATGTTCTGCACTTTTTTGCTCTTGGAATTCAGAAATTCACTGAGCTTCGGTGCCGCTATATACACTCCAAACAGGCTGCCCAAACCAAATGCAAGAAGTCCCACCAGACATATTCTTCCATTTACATTAAGAAACTCGTTCTTGTAGTCCCAATACTGTGAGTTAAAGAAGAAATCCAGTGCCCAGCTCGCTATAAATTCTATGATTCCACATACCACCATAGCCATAGCAAACAGCTTTGCTTTATCTGCCTTGAAGCGGTCAAGCAGGAATATAATAGCAACGCCGCCGACTCCGTACACAGGCAGCCACGGTCCATACATGGTTCCACGGTTTACAAGAACATGATCCATAACTATATAGAGTACGACCTCCCACAGCCATCCTATAAAACAGAACACAAAGAAGAAGAAAATGAAGTCCCTGAGACTGTATTCACTCTTCACCTTCATTCCCTCAGGCACCTCGACCGCGACATCCTGGAGAATATAGGCTGGTTTAGTCCATACCTCAGCAACTCCCGCGTCTCCTGCCGACTGATAAGCAGCCTCGATAACCTTTTTGTTATATGGTGCAGCATTGAATGCTTCCTCGACAAAATTTTCCACACCTATATTCTGTCTGAACCAGAAGTACATCTCCACATCAAGCTCCATCTGAAACGGTAATGCTACCAGAAGTCCTGCAACCGGTATAGCCTTGATCATCCACACGTGGATGCATGACAGATCCGTCAGGAACATTTTCCACTTATAGCCTCTCGTCATCTCCCTTGACATGTTCTTCGCATCTCTCCACTTGAGTCTTGGATTCTCCGCCAGGAGATATGGAACCATCCTATACTGATAATACTTGTACACACCACCGATTATCGTGAGCCACCAGAGTGTCATAACAACATTGTAACAGAACATGACCCACATAAGTCTGAGTAAATAATGTCTGTGGAAAGGTGCAAACATTCGGTTGACGGACACCTTGTCACTGTATCTGCACTCCATGGCATAACGGCATTTGCCCACTATCGCCGCACTCTGTATAAAGAAATGGACAACAGCCATGATAAGAGCAGATATCAGGAGCATCACTATGACCTCGCCGGGATTTCTCTCCACATATGCCGTGTTGGCGCCTAAAAGCTTGATGATCCAGGTCTGCTTCGCCGTCACCGAGTCTATCACACGGGCTACTGTCTCGGCTTTTTTCTCCGACATATGCTCAATCATCGGCATATTCTTTACATACTCCTTGAGTATGGTCACATTGTCAGCCTCATGCTCGGTCTCCTGTCCAAGCACCTGATCTATTCCCTTCACGAATTTTGTCTGGGAAGAATCATCTACCCCAAGATAAGAGAAAATAAAACACACAGCGACCATAGCCATCCAAGCCATAAGTCCCCGCTTAAATACCGTGTTCCACGCTCCTTTTCTAAGCTGTTTCCTGTTCCAAGTCATTATAATACATTCTCCCTTATAGAATTTTAAATGTTATCATCTTACGTCTATATACCGCATTTTTAATGTCACATCACTCAGGCAAACTGTGAAACTCATAACCTGAATCCCCCTAGATGAAGTCGAAGGTCGCCTGCTCATAGGAAAGTTCCTGATATTCCAGTTCTTCCTGATCCGTCTTACTGGTGTAGTCCACCACTACCGTCTGCTGCTTTCCGCCCACCATCTGCTGTCCCAGGATATAGTTCACATCAAAGCGTCCTGTGATGGCCGGGGTCGCGCCACGGGCAGGTACGATGAGCTGCACATGGTTGGCTGCCAGCATGGCAAATATAGGCTCCCATATGTATATATCCTTCGCCGCACCAAACGGGTTGTCAATAAATATTGTTTTAGACTGTACCGACTCCTCCGGTGCCAGGCTGTACATTCCTGCAATGTAGTTGATGACAGCAACCAGGAACTGGATGTAGATACCCTGGGACTGTCCTGTACTTCCAACAGCTTCCTCATACCTGAGATACCGGCTCTGCTCCTTTATCCTCTCCCTCTTGTAGAGATTGAGTCTGATGGCATTCATATCTGTGACCATGACACCGAACAGCTTCTTGAGGCCCAGACAGTCACGGATGTACTTGATCCTCTTTCGTTCATCCTCGTAGGCATCCGCACCCTTCACTATGTCATCTATATAATCAGACATCCTCTGCTTTACAAATTCATCCTTCACGTAAGGTATGGTGAGATCAACCATCTTGATGACATCATCGCCCACCGTGATACGTGACAGCTTTGGAAGCTTCTCAAGCTCAGTCTTCACATCCATACATCTCTGTACACACTGATTCTCGAAGTTCTCCTTGATGGCAACCATATCCTCGATACCCTTCTCAACGCGCTCCTTCTCCAGCTTGATGAACTCAATAATCTGAAGAAGATTTGCCAGAAGTTCCTTTGCCTGACTATAGGTATCCGGAACCTGCACATCCTGTCTGATCGTATTGGCCATCTCGAATACACCCATCTCCACTAGTGTATCCGCCGTCTGTCCCTTGAATCTCATGATTTCATTCTTCGCGCGGTCAAGGGCTTTCATGCTCCTGTCGTACTTCATGAGACTTGTCTCAAATAACTGTCTGAGGGTATCCATGTCTTCATCCAGTACATTTCCACCGGACACATCTATGTCATTTGTATCGACTATTCTCTTTACATCCTTGTACAGATCCACCATGAAACCATACTGCTTATAGTAATCGCTGTACGCCTTCTCAGCTTCTTTGAATATGCGGTTCATATCCGCAAGCACCGCATCTCCATTGGCTATGGCTGTATCTGCATCGGCTGCAGATATCTCCTCACGTACATAGCTGCCATCGCCGTATGTGCGGTTGATGTTCTCTATCGCATACTCTATGCTTCCCTCAAGCTTGCTATACGCCTTCTGGTCAGCCTTCTGCTGCTGCATCAGCGACGCCTCTATCAACGTGAGCCTTGCCAGCTCATCGTCCATCTCCCTGAGATTGTCCTCAGACGTCGGATAGAGCTCTCCTGCCCCGGCAAATACCGCCATGTCAAAGCCTCTCTTCTCTATGGTCTTCTGTATTCTGTCCATTGACTTCTTCAGCGCATCCATGAGCTTCTTCTTGTCCTCAAGATCCGGCGCATGCTCCTTTGAAACCGCCAGCATAGCCATAAATTCCTGTTCAAGCCGTTCATCTGAAATGTCCAAAGTCTCCTTGTATTCCTCCGGTATTCCGTCCTGCCATGCCGCAGCAGCCACGCCTGCACCATCTGTATTATCAGCAACTCCCGCATTCTCAGACTTCGGCAGATACGGTTCGAAATACTCCGTCCACTTGTACTGGATATCCTCTATATTCCTTGTAAGCCCCGCAAGCTTTGACTCAGTCTCTCCAACCGTCGTCGACCACTTCAGCACATCGCTCTGAAGTCCTGACAGCTTTGCCACAAGGTCAGACTTCCTCTGCTTATACTCGGCAAGTCTCTGCTCCTCCGGTCTTGCAAGATCCGACAGCTGCTCTATCATGACAAATGTCTGTCTTCTGTCAGATTCCTTCTGCTGACTCTGCTGCAGGTCTCCATATCTCTCGGTGTTATTCTTAAGCTCCGTCTCTGTAACCTTGATCGATGTCTTAAGCTCCTCAAGCTCATCCTTCTTATCGAGCAGTGCCTGGTTCAGCTCTCTCTCCCTGTCCTCGGCACCTGTATATCTCGCATCCACAAGCCTTGTGACAAATGCAAGATCCTCCTGATAAGTCGCAAGCTTCTCATTTATCAGACTGATCTCCTCCGTGAGACCTGCTATTTTATCAGCATTTGCCTTTCTGGCGTCCTCTATGGAGTCCTTAGACATGAAATATTTCCTGTCTCTTCCTATGATAAGCATGTTCTCGGCGGGAACTATCGCTGAGTCTGAAAGCTTATCCATATCGTACACCATTACACATTCGCTGCCGGTGTCTATCGAACCGAGATTTATATCGTCCTCCAGACTATCAAATCCCTTTGTCACAACACTGTACGGCAGGTATGGATTTGCCTGAAGCAGCTCCTCCTTTGTATCACCCGGGAGTGCCGACAGATAATCCGCACCATGCATGGCCATGAGCCCATGTCTGGTGGAGATGTAGTTTATCACAGTCTCAGCACCCTCCGACGGCGGAAATGGTCTGCCATCCTCATAGCATTTCGCAAGCTTTGTCAGTCTGTCGATCTCCTGCTGGCGCTTGATCGTCTCTGTTATGGTGCCCCTAATCCTGTCATTTATAACACCTGTTATATCCTGTGGATTCTCCACAGAGTATACTGCCATGATGCTGTCGAGCTGGCTTCCCGACTGCCTGTACGCCTCGGCGTCAAGCCTTGCATCCTCGCAGCTTCTTTCCAGCGCATCATACTCAGCCTGCACAGTCGTCAGTCTGTATCTGTCATCGTACAGCTTTGTCCTGCCATCTGCTATGGCTATCTCCAACTCTGTCATCTCAGCAAGTATCCTGTCAGACTCCTCCTGAGCCTTGTTCATCATATCCTTCACATCACCCACTACGAGCAGGTTGACCGATGCAGCCAGCTCACTTATGCGGGCACTTATCTCATCAATCTTGGCTGTGGCATCAGCGATATTGTTCTCCGCCACCGCCTGGGCGATCTCGCCCTCCCTCATGACCTTTCTGCAGTACTCCGCCTCCTCAAGTGCGTGATCATAGCTGGTCTGGGCCTCTTCCCTTGCCGCCATGAGCTCTGCAAGCTTCTTCTCATCACGGATGCGTCTGTTGTACGCATACACCGCCATCTTCTCACTGGATGATCCGATGTTGTTTCTTATATTGTCGACTATCAGTCTGCTCTCTTCGTACTGTCGCTTATTCTCCCTGTATACAAGGTAGTCATTTGCACTCTCCTTGTAGCCGATCTGGTTTTTCAGCTCCGCAAGCTTCTTCTCATTGTCCTCTATCTGCGTGGCAGTGTCATCCATCTTGCGGTTCATGTCCTCAAGGCGCAGATAATCCCTGGTGACCCTGAGATTTGCCAGACGCTTGTTCTGCTGTTCCATCTGCTCCCCGGCGTCAGCCTTTGCCTTCGCCAGCTCCTCCATATGGGTGTCGCCCTCCTGTGTACACGCCCTTCCTGTGGCATACACATCGGCCAGGCCCTTACATATCCTGTCGTTGTCCTCGTAGAGACCTATGCATGAGTTCACCTTGCCCTCGAGCACATTTATCAATTCTATCTGGTGGTCATAGTTGGCTATGTCACGCTTTCTCTGTGCCAGAACGTTCAGCTTGTCCTTGATGTCGAGAAGAGTCTCTGCCATGGTGTCTTCCTCACCGTTTCGTCCTGTCTTTGTGGCAAATGCCTTCTCTATGATCTCCTCTATAAGCAGATCCTCCACGACCTTCCTTGTGGTCCTGTAATTTGTCTCAAAATACGTTCTTACATGCCCCTCTGTCTTGTTGATTCCTCGTATGATTTCCCAGTGGCTCTCGTGGAGACCATAGCCACTTATAAATCTCTGGTACTCGCCCTTCTTGTCAAATACCCTGACCTCCAGGCTCATATCCCTGTGTCCGAGATCCTTGAGATATGTCTTTAAACCGTTGAATGTGATCCTCTCATTCCCCTCCGACAAAGGAAGGTTCACTATGTCATTCTTGTTATATTCCCTGTAGAAAATGCAGTAATTAAAATACTCTATGGATGCAGTGTCCTTCTGTACCTCCCCGGCATCCGCCGTATCCTTTGCCTTTCTGGCACAGAATCCGGTGGTCATGTATCTGTAGCCATCCTTTATATCCGCCTCGTCAAGCTTCCACTCGATCAGCGAATGGATGACTGTGTTGCCGCCGCCCGCACGGAAAAGCTTCTCCACAGGCTGCTTCTCATCCAGAGTACAGTTCGGTATCAGGTTCTGAAGGAGCAGAAGCATGAGAATACTCTTTCCTCCTCCATTTGCCAGATCATACAGCGTGTTCTTGCCATACATTCTCATGGTGAAGTCATCGTACTGCTGTGTACCAAAGTTATATTTTACATTGTTGACCCTTATCCTGTTGATACTAGGCATCCTCTTCTTCACCTCCAAGCAGCTGATACAGCCGTCCTCTGTATTCCTCAAAATAGTTCTCCGACAAAGCCTTCATCCTGTCTGTCGGATAGTACCTGTCCGCATTCTCCACAAATAACCGCTGGGCCGACATGAAGTTGAACACCAGCTTCACATAACCCGCCCGGGATGCCTTGGACGCCCTGGCGCTGTCGCCCTCCTGATTGCCCGTCACCGCCGGGAGCTCATCCCACAGAAGCGCTATCGCCTTGAAGCTGTCCTGCTCCACCTCATCAGTTGACAGAACATCAAGCTTCTTCGTTATGTCCGCAAGATATTTGCTTGTCTCATCTATAATGTTCTCTGACTTCACATACTCCCTGAACTGATAGCTGGATGAATCCTTGTAAAAATAGAGAAGTGTCATATACATAATGAAGTAACACAGATAGAGCTCCTTGTTCAGACGAAGTCCCAGAAGCTTCTTCATATCGTCATTCGTATAGCCAAATACCCTGTTGCCCTCTCCGGCTGTTATATACAAGCTGTCATTGTACTCGTACAGTGACAGGTTCATCTTCTTCATCATATTCATGACGATGTCGTACACCTCGGCATTGCCGTAGAATTCATCGTACAGCGGGCCGTTGTCGGGATGCTTCTTGCAGATCTCCTCACCTGATATTAACTTGGAATATATCTCTATCGCCTTGTCCAGATTCTTACTTTCCATCTTTTTCTCCTATTCTCCGTACAATCACTCTCAGCTGGTTTTGTTAAACTGAATTCCCGTAACGTACATGTCCTCGCCAATCTGTATCTCTTCGTCTGGATGGAATTCCAGTGTAAATGTCATGCCTCTGAACGCATCCAGTGTGAGTTCCGGTGCATACATCTCACGGGAGAGACCGGATCTGCTGCCACCAGCCTGATCTCCAGATACAGATGCCGCCAACGTTTTTTCGTCAACTTTCTTTATTCTCTCTATGTGATCTACCAGCATTCCCTCCAGCATAGTGTCCGGCTTTGCCAGTATCTCATCCACGCTGTATCTGTCCTTCTGAGCCAGGTGTGTGAGGAAGGAATAGTAATCTTTGTTGTCGTAGATTTCTTTTCCAAACTTAACTTCAAGTATTCCATTGAATTCCTTGAGACTCAGATGTCCCCATTTGTTCAGCTGGTCAAGGAGTTCGTGGAACAGCTTTGTGAAGTTGGCACTTATCTGTTCATCGAGAAGTTCATCTTCGTAACGGAAGTTCGGATCAATCTGCTCCTTCTTCACCTTTGTGGTCTTCGCATTGTCCTCGGACTTCAGCGTGAGCATGTGATCTATGGATGTCATGCTGAACGTTTTCACGATCCTCGGAGCGAAGAGAGGCGCAAGTATGGTGAGTATCTTATCCGGTCTGTCCTCTTTTATGATACTCTGAAGCTGTCCTGCAAAGTCAAATGCAGGTCTAAGCTTCTGCAACTTTGCCTTGTGTATGATATTGTCCGATATGTTCTGCAGCTCCATGGTGCTGCTTATCAGACTTCCGTGCTTGATGATGGTCCTCTTGAGTTCAAGCTCAAGCTGGCTTATCTCCTCCATCGCTTTCAGGTTGCCCTTGCCCATATTATCATAGCTCGCCTTAGTGATCGCTTTGTCCACCAGAGCTTTGTTCTTGGCAAAGAGCTTCTGCTCGTCAGCGAACCATTTGCCGACGGTCTTCATATAATTCTCGTACTCCTCCGCGCCCTTGAACACGTCGATGGACAGAAGATTTACTATCTCATCCTTCTCGCGGATCAGCCTGCTCACCTCGCTATTGATCCTGCGCACGACCTCGATACCGCCACGGAAGTTCTCTCCAACGATCATCTTTTCCAGAAGAAGCTGCTGCACGTTGATCTTGCTCTCGTCCTTGATCTCCTTGGTGTCCAGATAGAATTCGATTCCATCCGCAGTAATGAAATACAGGACCTTGCCATCCACTATATGGCTGTCTATCAGCTTCACTCGTCCCGTCTTGCGCTGCTTCTTTCCCGGATCATAGAACGTGAATTCAAATGCTCTTCCGTCGTTCTTGATCTTGTCAAATATATACATTATCAGGTCAGCCCTGTCATCTCCCGCGATCTCCACATCGAAATCACGGTCAAGGAGCTGCCCCATGAATTCCTCATATTCATCGTATGACACTTCACGCTCATTGAAGCTGTTCTCCTGAATAAAAAAACGCAGAATCGCCATGGTTATATAACCCATGTCCAGCTGTGCATAACGACCTTCCTTATACTGCGCAAATGTGGTCTCAGCCAGAACAAAAAACGGGTAATATTTCCTCAGATTCTGCATTCTTGCATTATGTTCTTCAATTATGTCATTTATCATCACGTATTTGAGTGCCATGTTTTCTCTATCTCTGTACTTTCCTGATTATAATAGATCTTATACCATATACTTTTCCTGATATATCTGCCCATATTCTGAGACACCTATCTTCTCTATCCGCATATGGACACACAGATTTAGTATACCATGACACTTTTGTTCACACAACGATATTTATATTCCGTACTTCAGCTCATTTATCGATCTTCCACACACTGTCAACATGAATTCCGTGGCACTCTCACTGTTCTGTCCCACATCATTCAGCCCGACATATCCCGGCTGATAGCCCTCGCAGTCACCCTCTATCTGAAACTGGACTGTGACCGTCACCTGCTGCCCCTTATATGTGGCATTCCCTTCAAACTGCACTATCTGACTTCCGTCCGTCGCGACAAATGCCTGCCAGTGTTCATCGCTGCAATAGGCATCCAGACCATCCCCATAGGTTGTGTCTCCATCCGGGAATATCTTCTGTTCCTTTATATAATCTATCCTCTTATCCGGAATATCGGCTGCATCTTTGCCGATCCCCGCCTCACCGATACCTGTCACGCACATGGACAATGTGAGTATGACTGCCAAAAGCTTGCAGAATTTGTTCTCCCTAAACTTCTCCCACCGCTTGATATTCAGTGCAAATGCAAGGATTCCTCCCACGATCGCACCACCCACATGCGCATAGATATCTATATTCTTCTCATTTGTATACAGAGCATATATGACCACAACAACTATGGATATCATCATATCTTTTCTGCTTGCTTTCCTGTTGCCCATGAATGTCAGGAACACAGCAGCACATATGATTCCGAACACCGCCCCTGATGCTCCTATAGAGAAATGCATTCTGTCAGGATCAGTCATATGATACACATTCATGGATATGATCCCGGCAACAATTCCTGATACAAAGTATATGATAGTCGTCCTCAGGGAGCCAAGTTTTCTCTCCACCGTGGAGCCAAACATATATAGTGCAAACATATTGCCAAAGAGATGATCAAAGCCAGAATGCAGGAACATCGCCGATATAAGTCGTCCATACTCGCCATTCAGCTTCACGTACTGATAGTTGAGTCCACCGGTTCTGGAGTAATTGTCCACACCGATGCACATGATGCCAGCTATGACATTTGCCACTATCAATGCAATCGTAACTATAGGGATCGTCCTCTTTATCTGTGGCTGTGGGGAAGCTCCACCGCCCATCTGCTCAGGTCTGATCACATATGCTGTGTCCTGGTCAATATCCTGCTCAAATCTCCCATAGTCATCATGTTCAAAGCCATAGCCGAAATTGTTTTCTTCCATATAATACTCTCCTGACAATGCCCTCCACGGCTGGCATCCACATACTGTTCATTGTTTTACACGATACACTGTTTTTCCACCTTGCAGTACCATTCTTCACACCTTTTTTCTTAGTCGAATACTCTCTTAAGTACCTCGTCCTCATACAGAACCTTCTTGGCAAGTTCTCTGTAGTTCTCCTCGTGAAGGTATGTGTGTCTGTGAGGCTTGATCTGAGGAGCCATGTCTATCGCCTTTGCAAAATCCTCTCTCTTGAGGTCAAGTGTGGCTACATAATCCCAGAAACCAGTCTTTTCAAATATTGCATTTACCCTGACATATCTGTGATCCTGGACAACAGCCATGATATATGTGGCAATTCCCACCTGGATTCCATGGAGCTGTGGCTGTTCAAGCATCTTGTCAAGTGCATGTGAGATCAGGTGTTCACTTCCGGATGTCGGTGTGCTTCCGCCTGCAATCTCATTAGCAACACCGCTCATGGCAAGGGAATCGAGAAGCTCCTTCAGGAAGAGGTCATCCTTGATCGTCTCAAATGGTGTTCTGACGAAACTGTTCACTGCCTTCTTCGCTATCATAACTGCAAAATCGTTCATCTCAGAGTATCCCAGTTCAGACTCGAAGAGCCAGTCATAGAGGGATGTGATCTTGGATACCATATCTCCGATTCCCGAGTAAAGGAATCTCTCCGGTGCAGACTTAATGATCTCCGTATCCGCTATGATTCCGTATGCCATCCTTGCAGGCACCGATGTACGCCGTCCATTTACCATAAGTGATGCGCTGGCACTTGAGAATCCGTCCGATGACGCCGATGTCGGAATACTTATAAAAGGAAGCTTTCTGAGATATGCCGCATACTTTGCCACATCAATAACCTTTCCTCCGCCGATACCCACGATCACCTGGGCCTTCGCATCTATATCAAATGCCAGCTTGATTATATCCTCTATATTGGTGGAATCCAGCTCTCTGTACTCCACAACTGTCACATTTTCTTTCTTCAGAGAATCCATGACCTGCTGTCCAAACATGTCTATGAGTCCATTTCCAAAATAAATAACAGCATTCTTCATCCCGGAAGCACTTATATATTTGCCCAGATCATTCAGGGTTCCCTTTCCGATCTTAAGAATGGTTGGTATTGCTATATGACTTCCTGCCATCTGTTTATCCTCCTAAATACATTTCTACCATTATACATTATATGATCAGCAAAAATAAACAAGACAATACACATTTTGTCTCATACCTTTACTTACCTTTCTAATTTCTAACCATGTCTGCCTTATGCTGTTTTCATATCCTTTAAATTTCTTACAGCATCTTCATATTTTTACCCGAAAAACACATTTTCTACACAACTTCTCCAAAATTAGAACACATTTTCTCGGTATATTATTAACTGTAAACAGCGAGAGCGTAAGCGAGTTGTTTACATCCCCTTTTTCATAAACGACTGCAACACCCTCCCCTCACATAATGTAGTTGCAGTCACTCCCTTTTAATACAAAAAGAAGAGGCTGCCAGAGATGGCAGCCTTTTCTTTTTGTATTCAGATAATTTATAATTACTCACTTCTGAGCGCTATAACAGGATCCTTCTTAGCTGCAAGTCTCGATGGGATAAGTCCTCCGATCAATGTCAGTATAACGCTGATGATTACCAGCATCACTCCACCCTTCCAAGGAAGCGCCGATACACCGGCAACGTTGATATAACTCTCTATCACCTTACTGATCGGTATATTGATCAGCACCGTCACGCCGATTCCTATGAGTCCTGAGAAGAGACCTATTATAAATGTCTCCGCATTGAACACTCTTGAGATATCCTTCTTTGAAGCTCCTATGCTTCGCAGAATACCGATCTCCTTTGTTCTCTCAAGAACTGAGATATATGTGATTATTCCGATCATGATGGATGAAACTATCAATGAAATTGCCACAAATGCAATGAGTACATAGGTTATCGCGTTGATGATCTTGGTCACCGATGACAGCATGATTCCGATGTAATCAGTGTATGTGATCTCCTTGTCAGGATAATCCTCGTTGTACTTGTCTATAAGCTTTGTTATCTCGTCCTTATCCGCAAATTCTGCACAGTAGAGGTTGATGGAAGCCGGCTTTGCAAGCTCTGCATATCCAAGCTTTGACATGTTATCCTCATAAGTAGATGTTGACTCCTGGAAGAAACCGTAACCCTTGAGCATATCGAAGAGCTGATCCTTGGTCATGGACGCCATCTGTGCCTGCATGTCCTCAGTAACCTGACCTGAAGCCATAAGCTGCTGCATAACAGAATCCATATCCACATCATCCGCTGTCAGTTCCTTGCCATCTGAAAATGGCATTCCTGTAAATATGTCAGTATCAGGATTATCCATCTGAGCCTTGAGTACATCTGTCTTCTCGTTCTCTGAAACTATGTAATTGGCAAGCTCCGATGTGTAACCTATATATCCCGGCTGCATGGTAGTTGCATACGCTTTATCCGAAGCCCTGATTACTGCCGACACCTTTACTTCAAGGCCCCCGGCCACTGCAGACTTCAGAAAATCAGCATCAGAACTCATATCTGTGTATGTTCCATCATCATTCTTCTTGTACAGATCACCCGGAAGCACAACCTTAAACTTGAGATTAAGAAGGTCATCGTATGTAAACACCATCTGCTCAAGCTCCGGTGCCTCTCCGCCGGCAAGTATGGTTGAAACCATATCGCTCAGTTCTTTTGAATCCCTAAGTCCAAGAGTATACAGTGTAAAATCACTTATCTCGTTGTTCTTATCAACGACAAGTACAACCTCGTTCTTGTTCTCCGGCCAGTGTCCTGCCAGTACATCATACTGCTGCTTGAGCAGAGTGTCATTGTCAAGCATCTGTGTCCACATGTCCATTGATGATGAGCCGTAACTAAACGCCGACATGAAATCTGCCGTTGACTCCTGTGCCTCCGCCATACCTCCAAACCCCATGTCTGCCATTGTTGTGCTTGGATTTACCTGAGCAACTCCGCCATTTGCACTGTTCTCGTTGAACACATACAAAGGCGTGTCATACGTGTATGTTATATCACTTGTATACTTGGTGAAGCCGTTTGCATCGTCTTCTATATAATTCTTAAATGACTCAAGGTCGTTCTCCTTCACATCTGACACCATGGACACGAGCATGTCTCCCATGATATCTCCCGAATATATCTTGTCCTCGCCAGCGTGATTGTGATCTGAATCCTCCTCGTTGTTACCTACCATCTTTGAGAGCAGCTCATCGTAATCCATCGCTTTCTTCGTTATCTGCACTGGATATGTGGCAAGTGTCTCCTCCTGTACATCGTTGATATACTTCTGGAATCCAGACGATAGCGACAATATAAGTGCTATTCCTATGATTCCTATACTTCCGGCAAATGCTGTTAAGAACGTTCGTCCCTTCTTTGTCATGAGGTTGTTCAGACTCAGCGAGAACGCTGTGAACATACTCATGGAGGTCTTCCTCGGAGCATAACTTCCGTCATCCTCCTTCGCCTCGTCCTCATCTGAAAACGGATTGGAATCATCTATTATATTTCCATCGAGGAGCTTTACGATCCTTGTTGAGTACTGCTGTGCCAGCTCCGGATTATGAGTAACCATAATAACCAGCTTGTCCTTGGCTATTTCTTTGAGCAGCTCCATGATCTGAACACTTGTCTCTGTGTCAAGTGCACCCGTTGGCTCATCAGCCAACAGAATATCCGGATCGTTTATGAGTGCTCTGGCGATGGCAACTCTCTGCATCTGTCCACCGGACATCTGGTTTGGTTTCTTGTGAATCTGATTTCCCAGACCAACCTTCTCCAAAACCTCCTTCGCTCTCTTTCTTCTATCTGCCTTTGATACTCCAGACAAAGTAAGCGCAAGCTCTACATTTGACAGTACCGACTGATGCGGTATCAGATTGTAGCTCTGGAATACAAATCCGACTGAATTGTTTCTATATGAATCCCAGTCTCTTGACTTGAAATCCTTTGTCGACTTGCCATTGATAACCAGATCTCCACTGGTGTACTGATCCAGTCCGCCCACTATGTTCAGAAGCGTTGTCTTTCCACAACCCGACTGACCAAGTATGGACACGAACTCATTTCTCCTAAAGTTCACAGATACACCCTTAAGTGCCTGAACAACTTCATCACCAGTGTGATAATCCTTCACGATATTCTTAAGCTGAAGCATTCTATCCTCCTTACAAAAATCATATTGTGTTCTATATGCATTACACTTTGATAGATTTGTCATTATTACTGGAAAATCATAGCATTTATTTTTTTTCAATGCAATTAAGGCAGGCTATTCTTTATAAATGTTTTATTTTCTATCGATAAGTTCAAACTAACTATATGTTGAACTTTTGGCTAAAAATTCTTTTATTTTCTTATTATATGGGGTATAATCAGCGTAAGTGGGTACGTTGTATCCAAATATAATTTTACGGAGGATTTTACAAATGTTAGTTTCAGCAACAGAAATGTTAAAGAAAGCTAAGGCTGGTCACTACGCAGTAGGTCAGTTCAACATCAACAACCTTGAGTGGACAAAGGCTGTTCTCCTCACAGCTCAGGAGCTTCAGTCACCTGTTATCCTTGGTGTTTCAGAGGGCGCTGGAAAGTATATGACAGGATTTGAGACAGTTGCAGCAATGGTTAAGGCTATGGATGAGTCACTTGGAATCACAGTTCCTGTAGCTCTTCACCTTGATCACGGAACATACGAAGGATGCTACAAGTGTGTTAAGGCTGGATTTACTTCAATCATGTTCGATGGTTCACACTATCCATTCGAGGAGAACCTTGCTAAGTCAACAGAGCTCGTTAACGTAGCTCATCAGCTTGGCCTCTCAATCGAGTGTGAGGTTGGTTCTATCGGTGGTGAGGAAGACGGAGTTATTGGTATGGGCGAGTGCGCTGATCCAGCGGAGTGCAAGACTATCGCTGATCTCGGCGTTGATATGCTTGCTGCTGGTATCGGTAACATCCATGGTAAGTACCCAGCTAACTGGAAGGGACTTAGCTTTGAGACACTTGATGCTATCCAGCAGAAGACAGGCGTTATGCCATTAGTTCTTCACGGTGGTACAGGTATCCCAGCTGACATGATCAAGAAGGCTATTTCACTTGGCGTTTCAAAGATCAACGTTAACACAGAGTGCCAGTTATCATTCGCAGATGCTACAAGAAAGTACATCGAGGCTGGTAAGGATCTTGAGGGCAAGGGATTTGATCCTAGAAAGCTTCTCGCTCCTGGTTTCGAGGCTATCAAGGCTACTGTTAAGGAGAAGATGGAACTCTTCGGATCAGTTGGTAAGGCTAACGACTAATTAACAGATCTTTAACAGAACAATTAACAAATGTAACGATAAACTGTTCGACAGCTTTCGGACAAGTATCGCTCACGTAAACTTAAAGGAACCCCATCACAGCTTGTACAAGCCATGATGGGGTTCTTATTCTTACTTGTTTTTCTTTTATATTATTTTTTATCTTCACTAATATAAATTTCTAAATTCTAATCTTGCTTCTCTGCCTTATCCTTTTTTCTGCTGATTGTCCACCATATAGGAACTGATATCAGCATGAAAAGTGCCGCTGCCACGCTGATCCATGCACCGACTCCGAGTCTTGCATTTGCCGCTGCATCTAGCTTTCCAAGATCTATCAATGACAGAACAAATTCAAATATCAATATTCCGCCAACAACTATAGATATAACAAGGTCTGCTATATAACAGCCTGCCTTGTTGATAAATGCACAGATCACGTCTGCTATGATAACTACCGCCACAACAAGCATTGACAGTACATTTATCCCAAACACTCCAACTATGCTTCTGGCATCTGTCCCCATATAAGCATAAGGAATAAATACTGATACAACAGCCATGATAATGCCGATCAGGTTTAACATATTAGGTACATGTGTGGATCCCTTCTTCACATCATCAGGTATGTTCTGCCTGTTCTCATATCCCATATAACCCATAGGGTTGTTGTATGGCGTTGGCTGTACCGGCTGGCCGTACTGCGGCATCTGCTGGTATGGTGTCTGCATTGGCTGTGCTCCCTGGCTATACTGTGACTGTGGCTGATATGGCTGCTGGGCTGGCTGACCGTACTGCGACTGTGGCTGGTATGGCTGCTGCACCGGCTGGCCATACTGTGGCATATGCTGATACAGTGACTGAGCTGGCTGTGCTACCTGACTATATGGTGCTTGAACTGACTGCACACCCTGACCATTCTGTGCCTGACTATTCTCAGCCATCATAGCCTTTTCCTGCTCCAGATTCTGCTCAGAAGTCGACCCGCCATCAACTCTGTCAATATCTTCTACTCTATTCTGTTCATCCATGTTCGTCATCTACCTCCGATGTAATTATTCTACACATCCCTTACATATCGAGATACCTCTTCAGATACTGTCCTGTATAGGACTGAGGTATCTTCGCAACTTCCTCAGGAGTTCCTCTGGCAATGACCGTTCCACCGCCAGCACCTCCTTCAGGTCCCATGTCAATAATATAATCTGCGGTCTTGATAACGTCAAGATTATGTTCGATAACCACAACTGTGTTGCCGCCCTCGCTGAGCCTTCTGAGTATATCCACAAGTCTGTGCACATCAGCAAAATGAAGTCCCGTGGTTGGCTCATCAAGCACATATATCGTCTTTCCCGTTCCACGTCTTGACAGCTCAGTTGCAAGTTTGATTCTCTGTGCCTCTCCTCCTGACAAAGTGGTGGACGGCTGTCCAAGCTTGATATATCCGAGTCCCACATCGCGGAGAGTATCTATCTTCCTCAGTATCCTTGGAACATTTGCAAAGAACTCGCACGCCTCATCAACTGTCATATCGAGAACTTCATTGATACTCTTGCCCTTGTACTTGACCTCCAAAGTCTCTCTGTTGTATCTCTTTCCTCCACACACCTCACATGGCACATATATATCTGGCAGGAAATGCATCTCTATCTTGATTATTCCGTCTCCACGACATGCCTCGCATCGTCCTCCGGATACATTGAAGCTGAATCTTCCCTTGCCGTAACCTCTTGCCTTGGCATCCTTGGTTCCAGCAAACAAATCCCTTATCAGATCAAATGTACCTGTATAAGTAGCCGGATTGGATCTCGGCGTTCTACCTATAGGTGACTGGTCTATATTGATAATCTTATCCAAAGCATCATAGCCAATGATATGGTCGTGCTTTCCTGCTTTAATCCTGCTCTTGTTGAGTCTTCTCGCCAGCTTCTTGTACAAGATCTCATTTACCAGAGAACTCTTTCCTGAACCAGACACACCCGTCACACATGTCATGATTCCAAGTGGTATGTCCACATCTATATGCTTGAGATTGTTCTCATAAGCATTCTTGACAGTGAGCCATCCGGTTGGCTTTCTCCTCACATCCGGAACCTCTATCTTCTTCCTGCCACTTAAGTAGTCACCGGTGATAGAATTCTCACATTTCATAATGTCTTCAGCCGTACCCTCAGCTACCACATATCCACCATTTGCACCGGCTCCCGGTCCTATATCTATAATGTGATCCGCCGCCCTCATGGTATCCTCGTCGTGCTCTACAACGATAAGCGTATTTCCAAGGTCTCTCAGATTCTTGAGCGCTGCTATCAGCTTGTCATTGTCCCTCTGGTGAAGTCCGATACTTGGCTCATCCAGAATATATGCAACTCCGACCAGACCTGAACCTATCTGCGTGGCAAGTCTTATTCTCTGTGCCTCTCCACCTGAGAGCGTACTTGTACCTCTACTCAGACACAGATAGTCAAGTCCCACATCAATAAGAAAATGCAGTCTCGACCTTATCTCCTTGAGTATGGCCGCACCTATCATCTTCTGTCTGTCAGTGAGTTCCAGATCTTTCATGAACTTTGCAAGTTCTGTGATAGGTAGTTCTGTAAGTTCGGCAATATTCTTATCTCCAACTGTAACAGCAAGGGCTGTCGGCTTAAGTCTCTTACCACCACAGACCTCACACGGAGTTACAGTCATGAATGTCTCATACTCGGCCTTTGTGGACTCCGCAGATGTCTCCCTGTATCTTCTGGCAACACTCTTTATGAGTCCCTCAAATGTTATATCATACACTCCCTCCCCGCGCTGTCCTTTATAATGCACCTTAACCGGGCGAGAGTTCTTTCCATATAATAAGAGATCTTTTATATCCTGTGGATATTCCTGAAATGGTGTATCAAGAGAGAATCCATACTCCGCACTGAGTGCCCTGAGTATGGCATTGGAATAGCTCTTGCCATCATTACACGACTGCCATCCCAGAACCACTATGGCTCCATCATTTATCGACAAACTCTGATCGGGTATCATAAGATCCGGATCAAATTCCATCTTGAAGCCAAGACCTGCACATGTCGGGCATGCGCCAAATGGATTGTTGAACGAAAAGCTTCTCGGCTCTATCTCATCTATGCTGATTCCGCAATCCGGGCATGAAAAGCTGTCTGAGAAATTGATAATGGTATTCTCCTTCTGAACACCATTCTCATCCCTCTCCCCGATCACCTCAATTTTCATAAGCCCCTCTGCAAGCTGAAGTGCGGTCTCTATGGAATCTGTGAGTCGCCTCTCCACATCCTGTCTTACAACCAGACGATCGACTACTATATCTATACTGTGCTTCTTGTTCTTATCGAGCTTTATCTCCTCCGACAGCTCATACATGCTGCCATCGACAACCACTCTGACAAATCCGCTCTTCTTTGCCTTCTCCAGCAGCTTTACATGCTCTCCCTTTCGGCCTCTGACCACAGGCGCAAGCACCATGAACTTTGTCCTCTCAGGTAGCTTCATAATCTCATCCACCATCTGGTCAACCGTCTGTCTGCTTATGACCTTACCACAGTTCGGGCAGTGTGGTATTCCCACTCTGGCATAGAGAAGTCTGAAATAGTCGTATATCTCAGTGACAGTGCCAACTGTGGATCGAGGATTTCTGTTTGTTGACTTCTGATCTATGGAGATTGCAGGGGAAAGTCCCTCTATCTTGTCCACGTCCGGCTTCTCAGCCTGTCCAAGGAACTGTCTCGCATAGGAGGACAGCGACTCCATATATCGTCTCTGTCCCTCCGCATATATCGTGTCAAATGCCAGTGAAGACTTACCTGATCCCGAAAGTCCTGTCACGACAACAAATTTGTCCCTTGGAATCTTGACATTGATATTCTTCAGATTATTTTCACGTGCGCCCTCAATAGTAATATACTTCCTGTCAATATTCCTGCTGGCGTTGAAATAATCATCATCTTTCATGCTCGCATCCGTTATATTCTCCAGATGCTCACTTCGTTCATAATTCTTATTGTCTTCCATCTTGATCTAACCTTTTCTCTTTATCATTTATATTTGTTATATCTTAATTATCTACCCTGCATCCATCTATTCTTTATCATAATCTCTCAGTGCCGCCTTATACACCTTGAGCTGATCCCTGATCTCTGCCGCCACCTCAAAGTTGAGGTCTGCTGCCGCCATATTCATCTTCTTGGTCAGCTTGGCGATAACCTTCTGAAGCTCCTTCTTCGTCATGGACTCAGCGTCCTTATCCTCCTCTGGAAGATCCTCCTTCTTCACCTCTATGGTTATGAGATCCCTTATGCTCTTCTCTATAGTCTTAGGGGTTATTCCATGTTCCTCATTATACTTCTGCTGTATCTCACGACGTCTGCTCGTCTCATCGAGGGCATACTTCATAGAACCCGTGATAGTATCCGCATACATGATGACATGTCCATCCACATTTCGGGCTGCTCTTCCTATGGTCTGGATGAGTGATGTCTCCGATCTCAGGAAACCTTCCTTATCAGCATCCAGTATTGCCACCAGAGTGATCTCCGGTATATCAAGTCCCTCTCTCAAAAGGTTGATTCCAACAAGCACATCAAATACGCCAAGACGGAGATCTCTCACTATCTCAACCCTCTCCATAGTGTCTATATCCGAGTGCAGATATTTCACCTTTATATCATTATCTCTCATATAGCTGGTGAGATCTTCAGCCATACGCTTGGTAAGTGTTGTTACAAGCACCTTGTGTCCCTGCTCGGTCTCCTTGCGAACCTCTTTCAGCAGATCATCTATCTGACCTTCCACCGGTCTGACCTCAACCGGCGGATCAAGAAGTCCTGTAGGTCTGATGATTTGTTCAGCCATAAGCATCTGGTGCTCCTCCTCGTATTTGCCCGGTGTGGCTGATACAAACATGACCTGATCAAGCTTCTGCTCAAATTCCGAGAAGTTGAGCGGCCTGTTGTCAAGTGCAGATGGAAGCCTGAATCCATAGTCAACCAGATTCATCTTACGGGATCGGTCTCCCGAATACATCGCGCCAACCTGAGGCACAGTCATATGTGACTCATCTATAATAAGAAGAAAGTCATCATCAAAGAAATCCAGCAGTGTGCTCGGCGTCTCTCCGGCTGATCTTCCAGCCAGCGGACCGGAATAGTTCTCTATACCAGAGCAAAATCCAGTCTCTCTCATCATCTCCATATCAAAGTTAGTTCTCTCCTCGATACGCTGTGCCTCGATGAGTTTATCCTTTGACTTGAAGTAAGCAACTCTGTCCTTGAGCTCCGCCTCTATCCTCTTCAGCGCCTTCTCCATCTTCTCCTGTCCAACCACATAGTGGGACGCCGGGAAAAGACAGGTATATGTCAGATCTCTCTTTCCCTCTCCGGTGAGCGGATCAAACTCTGTGATCCTGTCTATCTCATCCCCGAAGAATTCTATCCTTATTCCATCGTCAAATGTTGACACAGGAATTATCTCAAGTACATCCCCACGCACTCTGAATGTGCCTCTCTGCAGATCCATGTCATTCCTGTCATACTGTATATCTGTCAGTTCATCGATGACCTGATCTCTGTCCTTTATCATGCCAACTCTGAACGACAACATCTGATTCCTGTACTCGTTCGGATCACCGATGCCATATATACACGATACAGATGCAACCACTATGACATCTTTTCTGTCTATGAGTGCTGCTGTGGCGCTATGTCTCATCCGGTCAATATCGTCATTAATAGACGAATCCTTTGCAATATAAGTATCCGTAGACGCCACATATGCTTCCGGCTGATAATAATCGTAGTATGATACAAAATACTCCACCGCATTGTTCGGAAAAAACTCCTTCATCTCCCCATAAAGCTGCGCCGCCAGAGTCTTGTTATGTGCAAGTATAAGCGTGGGCTTATTCAGCTGCTGTATGACATTCGCCATGGTAAAAGTCTTACCAGATCCGGTTACACCCAGCAGCGTCTCAAACTGATTACCTTCCTGAAAACCCTTTACCAATTTTTCTATTGCCTCCGGCTGATCTCCGGTGGGCTTGTATTCCGATACCAATTCAAAATGATCCATAAAAGTCTCCTACTCTAGGCTAAAACCTGCATCTATTATATCGAACATTAGTTCCCATATCAAGTAAAAACACGGCAGTTGCTCAAGTTTATTTATGCCCTGAACAACTGCCACTATACTTCATCTGTTTGCTCACAACACCTTCTATACCGCTAGTTCATCCCTACCCAGGCTTATCTCATAGCAGCCTTTCTCATCGACAGTCACCACGACTCTCTCAAATCCTGTGTAAAATCTTAATATATACAGATCATCTGCCCTTGAGATAACCACCTCAGCATTCATCTCCGCAAGATCTGTCATATTGTCTTTCAGCACACCCTCGCTGACTCTGATGATCTGTCTCTCCTTCTCCACCTGTCTCTTCTCCTGAAGCTCCTTATAATAAAGGAAGAGATTCTCCTCCAACGCCTTTGATCTGCAGCTGCATCTGTGAAAATAGCTGCCGATGATCATGTAAAGCATGTATGCTGTCTCCTGCTGTCTGTGTGATGTCTTTTCTGTAAATGAATATCTCATAATCGTTACCTCCATAATGAAAAAATAAACCTAAAATAAATCTACAAAATGTTGTCAATGTGTTATCTGAAGCTTCACCAGCTCACACCTCCATGGTGCCTGCTCCTCGGTCTGTCATTTTTCAGCCGACGACAGTCGCTGTGTCCGTATTCTTTGCTGCCCCGGATACCGGGCAGATGCATATTCAGTTTTCATTTGAAATCTGCCCCATGCCCAAAATGCAACAAAAAAAGAGTCATGATCGCAGACTTGTAGCACTTGCTACTCATCATGTTTTCAAACTCTTCTACTTAAAATATGATTTATTCAATTTTCATTATGGATATCAGCAATCGCTGATGTATATGTTATATCAAAAACTAACTGAGGTGTCAACATATTTATAAATATATCTATAAAACACAAGAGAGCCAGATTTCTCCGACTCTCTTAAATATGCATCCACAAATGCATACCCCAATTAGTATCTATAATTTCCTACCTTATCGCATCCTTCATGCTCTTCACATAATCTCTCACATAAGGCACACAGTCCTTGCCGTACTGGGCACACAGCTTGACGATGGCTGAACCGACGATGACGCCATCTGACTTTTCCGCCATCTGCTTTGCCTGCTCAGGTGTGGATATTCCGAAGCCTACAGCGCAAGGGATGTCCTTCGTCTTCTTCACCAGATCGACCATTGCTCCTATGTCTGTGGTGATCTTGGTTCTGGTTCCTGTTACACCGAGTGATGACACGCAGTATACAAATCCACTCGCATCATTTGCGATCATGGATATTCTCTCATGGGATGTAGGTGCGATGAGTGAAATGAGATCCACAGCATACTGCTTGCAGATTCCGTCGAACTCATCCTTCTCCTCGTAAGGAATGTCAGGAAGGATCAGACCGTCTATGCCAATCTCCCTGCATGTGCTGATGAATCTCTCCGAACCGTACGAGAACACGACATTTGCATATGTCATGAACACCATAGGTATTGTCTCTTTCTTGCGGAGCTTTCTCACAAGGTCAAATACCTTGTCTGTCGTCACGCCGCCTGCAAGCGCTCTTATATTTGCGCCTTGAATGACCGGACCCTCGGCTGTCGGGTCTGAGAATGGGATTCCCAGCTCTATAAGGTCTGCACCGGCCTCCACCATTGCGTATACTACCTCCTCTGTCACATCCAGCGACGGATCGCCACATGTCACAAATGGTATAAATGCTTTTCCATGTTCAAATGCTTTTGCTATATTACTCATGAAGATCCTCCCCTCTGTATCTTGCGATGGCTGCAACGTCCTTGTCACCACGTCCTGATACATTGATCACTATTATCTTATCCTTGTCCATTGTAGGTGCCAGCTTCATGGCGTAAGCCACAGCGTGTGCGCTCTCTATCGCAGGGATGATTCCCTCGATCCTTGACAAATACTCAAATGCATCAACTGCCTCGTCATCTGTGATCGCCACATACTCTGCACGTCCGATGTCGTGAAGGTATGCGTGCTCAGGTCCGATTCCCGGATAGTCAAGTCCCGCTGAGATAGAATATACAGGTGCGATCTGGCCAAATTCATCCTGACAGAAGTAGGACTTCATGCCGTGGAATATACCAAGCTTTCCAGTTGCGATAGTTGCCGCTGTCTCAAATGTATCAACACCTCTGCCCGCTGCCTCACAGCCGATCAGCCTGACGCTCTCGTCAGGTATGAAATCGTAGAAAGCTCCGATGGCATTTGAACCGCCGCCCACACATGCCATGACGACATCAGGAAGTCTTCCCTCCTTCTCCATGAGCTGTGCCTTGATCTCTTTACTGATCACAGCCTGGAAATCACGAACGATCTCAGGGAAAGGATATGGTCCCATGACTGAGCCGAGTACATAGTGTGTGTCATCAATCCTGCTTGTCCACTCACGGAATGCCTCAGATACAGCATCCTTCAGTGTGGCTGTTCCGGTCTTTACCGGATGAACCTTTGCGCCTAAAAGTCTCATTCTATATACATTGAGAGCCTGTCTGATCGTGTCCTCCTCGCCCATGTATATCTCGCACTCCATGCCCATCATGGCTGCAACTGTAGCTGTTGCAACTCCATGCTGTCCGGCACCGGTCTCCGCGATAACTCTTGTCTTGCCCATTCTCTTGGCAAGGAGCATCTGTCCGATTACGTTGTTGATCTTGTGCGCTCCTGTGTGGTTCAGATCCTCTCTCTTGAGGTAGATCTTTGCACCGCCCAGATCCTTTGTCATTCTCTCCGCATAGTAAAGTCTGCTAGGTCTTCCCGCATACTCGTTGAGCATCTCTGTGAGTTCTCTGTTGAACTCCGGATCATCTTTATATTTCTTGTAAGCCTCCTCCAGCTCCAGCATCGCATTCATCAGAGTCTCTGGAATATACTGGCCGCCGTGAACGCCAAATCTGCCTTTTGACATATGTTTTCCCTCCTGTTTTTGTCTTCTCAGATATATTTTCAAATGTAATTTCTACACTTTTGTATTGTGTTTCTTCTATATAATATGTTACTCGCCTCTAAGTTCCGCAAATAACTTCTTCTTGTCGGGACTTCTCATAAATGTCTCACCTATGAGCACTGCATCAGTTCCATTTGCCTTGAGCCTGTCTATGTCCTCTTTTGCCTTGATTCCACTCTCAGACACATACACCATCTTCTGGGGTGCTAAAGTGTCAGCCGCAGCTCCTGTACCAGTGACAGGTACCTCCGTCCCCATATGGGTGGCTGGCACCGTATCCGGTATCAGCTTTCTAAGACGAACGCTGTTCATGATATCCACCGTAAATGTTCTGAGATCCCTGTTGTTCACTCCGATGATACCGGCTCCGCAGGCTATCGCCCGTCTGACCTCATCCTCATCGTGAGCCTCAACCAGAGCCGACATTCCAAGTTCATGTGCAAGCCGAAGATATGAGACAAGCTGCTCGTCATCCAGTATTGCGCAAATCAAAAGCACCGCCGAGGCTCCTATGACCTTTGCCTCATATATCATATACTCGTCAACTGTAAAATCCTTCCTCAGCAGCGGTATATTTACCTCCTTCTTTATATCCATCAGGAACTGATTGCTTCCCTGGAAATAAAACGGCTCAGTGAGCACCGATATGGCTGAAGCACCAGCCGCCTCATATTCCTTTGCGATCTCAACATAAGGAAAGTCCGGTGCGATAAGCCCCTTGGAAGGCGATGCCTTCTTGACCTCACAGATAAACGATATTCCATCCGCTTCCAGATTATCTCTAAACGGGAACTTACTATATGGGCTGCTGCCGTTATCCGTCTCTCTGGCAACTATATCAAGTGCCTGTCTCTTCATCTCCTCAAGAGGAACTTTTTTCTTCTGCTCCGCCACACGTTCCTTTGTCTTTGCAGCTATCTCATCTAATATCATCTCTTACCTCTCTATACAACTTTCTATCATAGTCTGCGATGAAACTTATCTACTCATTTGTCAGTCTTACAAATGCATCAAGCGTCTCAGCAGCCTTGTCACTGTCGATCACGTCCTCTGCAACCTTGATTCCATCCGCTATGGAATCTGCCTTGCCTGCGATGTAGATACAAGCTGCTGCGTTCAGTACAACTGCATTTCTCTTGGCTCCTTTAATCTTGCCTGACAGGATATCGCGGGTAATCTGCGCGTTTTCCTCTGGATCGCCGCCCACCAGATCCTCCTTGCTGCATCTCTCAAATCCGAAATTCTCTGGCTTGATCTCGTACTTTGTGATCCCGCCATCTTTGATCTCTGCAACTGTTGTAGGTGCGCTCATGGATATCTCATCCAGACAATCCTGTCCGTATACGACAAGTCCCCGTTTTACGCCAAGACCAACAAGTACAGGAGCCATCTGATCAACAAGCTCCTCCTTGTATACTCCCATGATCTGCATCTGAGCCTTTGCCGGGTTGGTAAGAGGACCAAGGATATTGAATACTGTCGGTATTCCAAGTGCCTTTCTGACCGGACCTGCATATTTCATCGCCTTATGATATACCTGGGCAAACATAAAGCTCATGTTGCACTCAGCGAGAACCTTGCCCATCTTTTCAGGTGATATGGAGATATTTACACCAAGAGCCTCAAGTACATCCGCTGCGCCACTCTTGCTCGATACGCTTCTGTTGCCGTGCTTTGCGATCGGTACTCCGGCCGCTGCTGCAACTATACCACTCGTTGTCGATATATTAAATGAATTCGCACAATCTCCGCCTGTTCCCACGATCTCAAGAACATCTATTCCGTCATGTGGAAGAGACTCCGCATGGTCTCTCATTCCATTTGCACTGGCTGTTATCTCGTCAAGCGTCTCGCCCTTCATGTGAAGCGCTGTGAGATATCCCGCCGTTGTCTCTCCCGGCACCTGTCCACTGAATATCTCATCCATGCTGGCATATGCCTCATCGTATGTAAGATCCTGTCCTGCTGCTATCTTCTTAAGAGTTTCCTGTATCATCGCCATATCCTCCTTATTTTATATCATTTTATATCTCTAAAAAATTTCTGAGCATTATCTTGCCCTTCGGTGTCAGTATCGACTCCGGATGGAACTGAACTCCATATACCTCATAATCCCTGTGTTTCACCGCCATGATCTCTCCATCCTCCGTCCTGGCTGTGACCTCCAGACATTCCGGGAAATTCTCATCGGCTGCTGCCAGTGAATGATATCTGGCAACCTGTATCTTGCTCTGAAGTCCTCTGAACAATCTGCAGTTCAGATCCACATCAACCAGCGACATCTTTCCATGCATAAGTTTCTTTGCATATGTGACTGTCGCACCATATGTCTCACAAATCGCCTGATGTCCGAGACACACGCCGAGGATTGGTACTTTTCCTGCAAAATATCTCACCGCTTCCTCACACATTCCCGCATCCGAAGGTCTTCCGGGTCCCGGTGAGATGATTATGTGATCCGGATTCATCGCCTCGATCTCCTCACAGGTGAACTCATCATTTCTTATGACCTTTATATCCGGATTTATTGCCCCCACAAGCTGATACAGGTTGTAGGAGAAGCTGTCATAATTATCTATAAGTATTGTCATTTATTTTGTCCTCCTTATATGTATTGTGCATGCGCATGAAAGGCGCTCATTGTGAGTGCTGTTGTAACTGCCTTTGCCTTGTTGATACATTCCTGGAACTCATTTGCCGGAACACTGTCCGCCACGATTCCTGCTCCGGATCTGACAAATACCTTGTCACCCTTTTTGTATGCGATCCTTATGGCTATACATGTATCAAGATTCCCTGTGAAATCTATGTATCCTATGGCACCGCCATATATTCCTCTCTTGTTGTTCTCCAGCTCGTTGATGATCTGACACGCCCTGATCTTCGGTGCTCCCGAGAGGGTTCCTGCTGGAAGTACCGCATCTACGGCTGACAGCTCATCATACCTGCTGTCATCGATCTCTCCTTTGACCGTTGACCCGATATGCATTACATGTGAGTACCTCTGAACCTTCATGTACTGCTCAACCTCAACAGTTCCGAACTTGCTTATCTTACCAAGATCATTTCTTCCGAGATCCACCAGCATGTTGTGCTCCGCCAGCTCCTTCTCATCCGCCATAAGTCCGGCCTCAAGTCTCATATCCTCTTCCTTTGTCTTTCCCCTCGGTCTCGTTCCAGCAAGAGGAAATGTGTGGAGCACACCATTCTCAAGCTTTACCAGTGTCTCAGGCGATGCGCCCGCAACCTCTATCTGGTCGCCGCTGAAGTAGAACATATACGGAGAAGGATTTGTGCTTCTGAGAACCCTGTATGTATTGAACAGTGAACCCTCCATCTCAGCCTCAAGTCTGTTGGACAGAACCACCTGGAAGATATCTCCCTCGAATATGTACTTCTTTGCCCTCTCGACCATGCTGCAATATTTTTCTTTATTGAACAGAGGCTTGAAATCACTCTTCATCTTAACCGGCTCTATCTCAGCCATCTCTCCATCGAGGATTAGCTTCTTCATATCTTCTATGTCAGCAAGTGCCTTTGCATATCCGGCTTCTATATCGGACGTGTCAGCATTTGCAATGAGGATCAGCTTTGACTTGAAATTGTCAAATGCTATGACCTTGTCAAAGAGCATGAGATCCAGATCCTGAAATTCCTCATCGTCATCGGCATCGATCACAAGCTTCTTCTCACTGTACTTTATATAATCATATGAGAAGTAACCGACAAACCCGCCTGTAAATGTTGGAAGTCCTTCTATTTTCGGACTCTTGTAATCCTTGAGAATCTCTCTTATGAATACCTCAGGATGAATGTCATCCGCTTTCTTTATCACATTTCCATCTATATCCTTGAGCTGTATGTGCCCATTCATGCATGTGACATCAAGCTTTGGATTATAACCAAGAAATGTGTAGCGTCCCCACACCTCCTGATTCTCCACGCTCTCAAGTATGTAACAGTGCTCATTTGCCGCTTTCAGCTTTCTGAGTAAGTTGATCGGTGTGATCACATCCGATAACATCTCGCAGCACACCGGAACCATCCTATATCCGTCTGCCGCATATTTCTTTGCCTCGTTAAGTTCTGGTCTTATCATGTCTCATCCTCCTTGTTTTTGAACACTATCATGCATTCAATAAATTTCCCTGTGCTCATCTCTTTCATATATGTCTATCAGGCTATCGTCAAAGGATCTATCAAATGTCACATGTCTTTCTGCAAACTAAAAAAGCACCACAGGACATAAAAAAATTCCTTATCCTACAAACATTAGGACAAGAAATCTAATCTCCTGCGGTGCCACCTAATTTCATCAATAAATAAAAAAAAATATATATAAATAATTTATATATATTTATATATATCGATGCCCTCGACCATATACAATCATATATGTACCTTCTATAACGGTAGGTCTCCGTCTCCCCTACTTGAATCTCAAATCTTTCGGTTTGCCCTCACAAGTCCATTCACCTGCACTCCCATCGCTGCAATCACACCACCTGCAACTCTCTGAACATGTTATATGCCGCTACTCCTCTTGATCAACGGTTTATCTTATATCTGTAACCATAATGCGCTTTCCTAGTAAATTTGTCAAGAATAATTTTTCAAGTTTTTGCTATATTTTCACTCGTTTTTTACTGTTTCCCGCATATTTGCTGGACTTTTTCCACTTATCATTTATTTTATACTTTCTTTATTATTTGTTGATTGACTACCCCATCTAACTGAAATATTCTATACATTAGGCATTATAATAGAGAACACATCTATTCAAAATATAATCTTTTCCGAAAAATTCGAAAAGTTATCAACATTAAGGAGTAGTTATGAACACAAGTACAATTTCTTCAAATTCCGAAGAGAGGATGGGCACGGCGCCGATATTTAAACTTATGCTCTCCATGGGCATTCCAACATTTGTGGCGCAGCTCATCAATCTCTTATACAACATAGTGGACAGAATATACATAGGACATATCCCCGAGGTAGGCGCAGCATCCCTCACCGGAATCGGACTGTGTCTCCCGATCATCACCCTTGTAAGTGCATTCAGCGTGTTCGTGGGCGCGGGCGGAGCACCTCTGGCTTCCATTGCTCTCGGTAAAGGCGACAGGGACAAGGCACAGCGCATCCTGTCAAATGGCGTAACCCTGCTCATCATATTTACAGTTATTGTTATGGCTGTCATCTACACATTGAAGAAACCGCTTCTGTATTTCTTCGGTGCCAGCGATGCCACCTATCCACATGCCGATGACTATCTGAGTATTTACCTTATAGGCACTATATTTGTCATGATCACCACCGGACTGAACACATTTATCACAGCCCAGGGACAGTCAAAGACCGCCATGTTTTCTGTGCTCATAGGAGCCATATTCAACATCATCCTCGATCCGATATTCATATTTGCACTGAACCTCGGAATCAAGGGTGCGGCCATAGCGACCGTCATATCCCAGGCGATAAGCGCGGCATGGGTTATCAGATTTCTGACATCCGACAAGGCTAGTCTTCGCATATCAGCGCAGATGATGCGCCCACAGGGCAAACTGATCCTGTCAATTGCAGCCCTCGGAGTGTCCCCATTTATCATGCAGGTCACGGAGAGCCTTATAACCATCGTGTTCACTCACGGGCTCCAGAAGTACGGCGATGACCTGTACGTGGGATCATTCACCATACTCCAAAGTATCATGCAGATTATATTTATCCCGATGAGCGGTTTCTCCCAGGGAGTCCAGCCCATCATCAGCTACAACTACGGCAAGGGCAACGTGGACAGAGTGAAGAAGACATGTACCATACTGATAACCATGTCCATCATAGTGTCATTTGTCCTGGCTGGGGCCGCATTCCTGTTTCCGTCCGTGGCAGCCGGAATATTTACCTCGGATGAATCCCTCAAAGCACTCTGTGCAAAAGTTCTTCCGATATACATATTCGGAATGATGTTCTTTGGCATACAGAACGGATGTCAGCAGTCCTTCATATCCATGGGACAAGCAGGCAAATCCCTTATATTTGCACTGCTGAGAAAGGTCATACTGATAATCCCACTCGCGATCATCCTGCCATACTGCACGCACTCAGTCATGAGTATTTACTACGCCGAGCCTATCAGCGACATAGTGTCCGCATTCTCATGCGGCGCAACATTCATGCTGACATTTAAGTCAATGATGAAAGGTGCAGGGAAGAAGTAACCCTCCTCATTTTCCTTCTCAGCAACACCATGCCCACCACGCACGACACGATCTCCGTGATCGGGAATGCCCACCATATCAGTGATACATCCGTCTGACCGCCTCTGACCAGAGCCGCAAATGCTCCGGCAAGCGGCAGGATGATTATCAACTGTCTGAGCAGCGATATCACAAACGATTCCACACCGCCTTCAAGGGCCTGATATATTCCCTGAAATGCAACATTTACCCCGGCAAATACAAAACTTAGGGAGATTATCCTCATGGCGTCTATAAAATACACTCTGGACTGTCCCGCATTGAAAAGTCCGGCAAATGCAGCTGGAAACAGCTCTGTCACAGCCATTCCAAACACCATCAGCACTATTGTGTAGATTATTCCATACTTAATCGCATCATTTATCCTCTTTCTGTCACCCATTCCATAGCTGTATGCCGTGATCGGGGTGATCGCATCCCTGAGTCCAAATGCGAGAAACAGCACAAACTGCTGAACCTTGTAGAACAGACCATATGCAGTCTGCGCCGACTGGTTAAACTTGAGAATGAGATTCAGCGCGTATACCATGATGGACATAAGTGCCTGGGCTATGATGGCCGGGAGTCCTATGGCATATATTCCCCGGATGATTCTCCAGTCAGGCTTCATGTATGCACATCCATGTTCAAATTCCTTATTAAGTCTCAGATGGAACACGCACAGCAGAACCGCAGACGCTATCTGACCTATAATAGTCGCATAGGCGGCTCCTCTGACACCCATCTCTGGAAATGGTCCCACTCCGTATATGAGAAGCGGATCAAGTATGATGTTTATGACAGCTCCCATCACCTGACCTATCGTTGAATACATGGATCTGCCAGTTGCCTGAAGCAGCTTCTCAAACAACGAGAAGAATATTATTCCAAATGAATACACACAGCATATTCTTAGATAATCCACAGCCATCTCTGTGACCTGCGTGTCCATAGTCTGTGAGACTATATAAGTCCTCACTCCCAATATTCCAAATAACAAACACACCACATATATTACAGCACCGAGAAACAGACTGTTGCCAGCCACCTTGGCAGCTCTTTCCTTATCACCCTGACCAAGGGTTCTGGCAATAAACGCATTTGTGCCGACTCCCGTGCCTATGCCCAGAGCAACCATGAGCATCTGCACCGGAAATACCAGCGTGAGGGCATTTAACGCAGCCTCACTTCCCACCTTCATATTTCCCACAAATGCGCTGTCTACGATGTTGTACACCGCCTGAAGCGCCATGGAAAGAATCATAGGAATACCCATCTGGATCATCAGCTTTCCAACTGGCATATCTTTCATCTTATTTCTCTCTCTGTTTTCCTCTTTGTTCTTATCCATTTCTTCCACTCTTCAAACTCCTTTCCCTGAACAAAAAAAGCAGCTATCGCCTAAGTTAGTTGGACTTACGCTGAATAGCTACACACTAGAAAATTATTATATATACACATAAAAAGCGAGTGACAAAACTGGATTTACGCAATCTTTGCCACTCGCTTTCGATGTGTATTATACTTTTTGTTTTTGAAAAAGTAAAGTTGTAAAATTTATAATGGACTGAACATGTTATCCAGAATATCCTGATAATTTCTGTCACCAAGTGTCTCTATAGCTATTATCATCGTATACTTTCCGTCATCTGATCTTACTATTACATTTGTCAGAGAGTACTCAGTTCCAGACATATCAGCCGTTGCTGTACATATGTAGTGCTCTTCGCCAAATACTGTACACTTGGAATAATCAGTCTCAATATTGCTTGCTTCAGCGCCAATTCTACTTGCTGTAGATGTAATAACAGTATCCATCTGAGCAACAGTTGCCTTTGCTACTGTATTCTCATCAGCCCACACATCATAACCGTAATTTCCACCACCCTTAGGGGACTTTATTTTGAGCAGAATATAGTGTGTACCATCATTTGCACAGAATGCATAATCGTTTCCTACCGTAAAGCTATTGTCCAGATTATCCAATGCCCTCTGTACAGTCTCATCGCTATTGGAATCCTCCACAACCTCAGAGATATCGGTGGCAGTCAGTAATGAACCTCTTGTCTGAATTCCATAGCTTCCTTCAAGGTTGATCTTAAATCCAAAATACGAATTCTCATAACCATTCTTGGTGTATACACCTACTATTGAAGGATCAGCTTCTGCCTCTTCACTGTCCTCTGTATCTTCCTCTGTGTCCTCCTCATCAATGGCGACCGAACTGTCCTCAGTATCATCTGCAGTGTCCTGTGTTTCAGTATCCTGCTCCTCTGTTGCTGCTTCTGTCTCAGCTTCAGTTGTAGCCTTAGTTACAGAATTGTCATTGCCCCCACAGCCTGTCAGCATCAATCCCATCATCATTGCAGCCACTACAATATAACTTGTTCCCTTTTTCATATTGTTCATTTCCTCCTAAATGTATAAAATTAGCAACATCTCTATTATAAGGTAACTATTATATTATGCAAGATATTTATGATTGCAAACTATACAAACCTGACGGCTGTCCACTATAGCTATGAACTTTTCTTTATTATATACGTCCACCATATACAGGAAAACCACTGCTCGCTCCATAGCTCTCGATCTTCTTGAAATTCTTAAGAGCCTCCATATCCTCTGCACTTATCTCGAAATCGACCTCTGTATTGCTCTTCATGTGCTCTGGATTGGCCGTCTTTGGCAGTGAAATTGTTCCGAGCTGGATAGTATATCTGATGCAGAGCTGTGGAACAGTCACACCATACTTGTCCGCCATAGCCTTGATCTCAGGCTGATTGAGTATCTCACCATGTGCGATAGGTGAATAAGCCTCAACAAGTATATCGTTCTTCTGACAGTAATCCACCAGTTCTATCGGAGTATTGCTGATGTGAAGAAGTATCTGGTTGACCATAGGCTTGATCTCAGCAGTCTCCATAAGGCTCTCGATATCACCGATCTGGAAATTGGATATACCAATAGCCTTGAGCTTGCCTTCCTTGTATGCCTCCTCAAGTGCTCTCCATGCTGCTCTGTTGCCCTCCACGTATCTGTCATCGCTCTGATTTACCTTTACCCAAGGCTGTGGGCTGTGAATGATCATCATATCGAGATAGTCAAGTCCCATCTTCTCAAGCGTTCCATCGATTCCCGCCTTGGCCTCCTCATATGTCTTGTGCTCAGCCGCAACCTTTGAGACTACGAACAGTTCTTCTCTTGGAATACCACAGGTTCTAACTCCTTCGCCTACTCCGCGCTCATTGCCGTATGCCTGTGCAGTGTCAATATGTCTGTAACCTATCTTTACGGCCTCCCTCACGGCATCTGCTACCTTGTCATCGTCGATGAACCATGTTCCAAGTCCAAGCTTTGGAATTGCTACTCCATTGTTAAGTGTGTAAGTTTCTTTTAACATTTTTATATCCTCCTGTTTCTTTTTATTTCAATTTCAAATTATTTCCAGCTATGTTTATTACATCTGTTCAGTTACTTATCTGACACATTACTGTCCAAGGCCGAGCCCGCTTATCCAGTCGGCCACATCCTGCTGTGTCACACCCGACGAGAATCTCTGACCATCCTTCCAGTCTCCGCTTCCTGCCTCAGAAGCCAGATCATCTGCACTGCTTCCCAGTCCCGAGCTCGCCGATGTGCAGAACGGATATACAGTCTTGCCAGTGAAGTCATTTGCCTTGACAAATGAATCTACCGGCCATGCAGACGTTCCCCACCATATAGGATAACCTACAAATACCGTATCATACGATTCCCAGCCAGGAACTTCAGTGGTGGTAAGCTCCACATCCCTGAGGCTTTCGTCATTGTGTTCCTTTGATACCCTGCTGCTGTCATCATTGTAGTTCAGATCATCCGATGTATACTCCTGGGCCGGGGTGATCTCAAATATATCTGCTCCTGTCTCTGCCGCTATATATTCTGCAGCATCTTTTGTATTTCCAGTTGCTGAAAAATAGATCACCAGAGTCTTACCTGTCTCTGTGTCAACATTGTCTGTCTCATCAGCGCTGCTTTCCTCGCTGGTCTGTTCCTCTGATACCGTAGAGTCAGCGTTGTCGTTGCTTGTATCGGCCTCATTGACCGCATCCGTAACAACCTCTGTCTGGGTTTCTGCCTGTGTGGTACTTTTACTTTCTGTGCTGTCGCCACTTCCGCATCCAACAAGTCCAAAAGCCATAACAGCACACACTAAAAATGCTCCTAATTTCTTCATTAAAGCGTCCTCCTGTCTGTTTTAACTACCATATTTTCGAAAAACGTCAGGAACTGTTTCTCTGACATATCTAATAATACTCTTTGGAGTTCACTTCAAGGCAAGGACTTTTTTTGTATTCTTGATTTTTCTATCGTCTGCTCATTTTTGCTGTATTTTCACTCCACAAATCAAGCACCATATATTTTGTATCTTTTTCCTTCTGAATCACCCATTTTAGGAAAATATTATCTCCTTTTCCATATAAAAAGGCCCGAAAGACACAAAATCTGTAAATTTGTATCTTTCGAGCCAATTTCAATCTTATTTGCGAAAATATTGTATCTTTTCTGTTGTAATCTGCCTGATGGAAACAATTTTGAGATAATTTTCTTCCACCGGATTTCAGCCAATCTTTATGATAAAGTCATATCTCCATCCTTAACCCAGCCGAGTTTTCTCACCACCATGTTGATGAGCGGGCAGAGAACTGCAGGAAGTACAAATGAGATTAGGATCAGACCAACCCAGTCCATAGCTGTGACCGCTGTCTTGCTTCCCGCCTCGATATCATTCATCCAGCCTGTGTATACTCCGATCTGTCCAACCAGACCACATGTACCCATACCTGATGATACAGGAGTTCCATTCATCTGAAGCTTGAACAGACATGTTGCAAGAGGACCTGTGATCGCAGAGGTAACTATAGGTGCGATCCAGATTCTCGGATTCTTGATGATGTTACCCATCTGGAGCATTGATGTTCCGATTCCTTGTGAAACAAGGCCACCCCATTTATTCTCTCTGAATGACATAACTGCAAATCCAACCATCTGCGCACAACATCCCGCCACAGCAGCACCGCCGGCCAGACCTGTAAGTCCGAATGCCGCACATATCGCAGCGGATGATATCGGAAGTGTAAGTGCCACACCGACGAGAACTGATACCGCAATACCCATCCAGAACGGCTGAAGGTTTGTAGCCAGCATGATGAGATCTCCGACCTTCATGGCTATGGCACCGAGTGTAGGTGCAAGAAGTGCAGACACAGCCACACCACTTCCGATGGTAACCAGAGGTGTCACCAGTATGTCAATCTTTGTCTCCTTTGAGACAACCTTTCCAAGTTCAGTTGCAATAACTGCAATAAAATAAACTGCCAGCGGGCCTCCTGCGCCGCCCAAGGCATTTGCCGCAAATCCAACTGTTATCAGTGAGAACAATACGAGCTGTGGTGCCTTAAGAGCATATCCTATAGCCACCGCCATCGCAGGTCCTGCCATAGCAGATGCGAGACCTCCAACTGTATAATCTGTCCCATTCACGGTCGCAACAACCGCTTTGAGAAATCCTACACCAAACTGATTGCCAAGTGTGTTCAATATAGTTCCGATAAGCAAAGTACAGAACAATCCCTGTGCCATGGCACCCAGGGCATCTATTCCGTATCTCTTGACGCTGAACACGATGTCCTTCTTCTTCAAGAATCCTTTTACCTTTTCCATCCTTCTTCTCCTTATTGAAATTATATTGCTGTCAATTACTTCAATTTCTCAAGTATACCCAGTGTATACCTCCATGTTCTCTGTACACTGGCAACATCCATAGACTCTCTGCTTGTATGGATATTCTTCATATCCGGGCCAAATGATACACAGTCCAGACCCGGCATCTTGCCAGCGAAAAGTCCACACTCCACTCCGGCGTGAATCGCCTGTATAACAGGCTTTCTTCCATACTGCTCTTCAAACACATCCACCATAATATCTCTGAGAGGAGAATCATGTCTGTACTCCCATGCAGGATAATCCCCCTGCACTTCCAGACTTCCACCAGCCGAGACAGATACACATCGGAGCTGATCTATCAGATTTTCCTTTTCAGACTGTACACTGCTTCTTACTGAAAAGCTTGCTGTGACCTCATCCTCAGTTGTATTCAATATTCCAAGATTCAGCGATGTCTGCACAAGCCCTTCTATATCATTGCTCATCTTCTGAATTCCATTTGGCATCATCATAAGACTCCTGATAACTATATCCGATGACTTTTCTGTCATAACTCTGTTGATCATGGTTCTACCATACATATCGTTCTGCACATCATCCGCGTTATTATATGAACCCAGATCATCTGACAGATCCGTTTCTACTTTCACTACAAGCTCTGGATCAGTATTTCCAAATTCATGCCTCAGAATCTTCTCATTCTTTTCCGCAGATTTTACAAAGTTATCCACATCCTCCGGATCAATACCCACATATGCCTCCGCCTTGTTAGGTATTGCATTGTCCTTAAGACCGCCCTTTATAGATATCAGTCTGTATGGAATATCCCTTCCTATATTATATAGAAGTCTTGCAAGCTGCTTGTCGGCATTTGCCCTCTGTTTTATGATCTCCACGCCGGAATGTCCACCGGTAAGACCCTCTACAATAATTTTCACAACTGAATGATCATCTTCTGCATTCTCATATTCAACCGGAATATGGCACGTAGCACACGCACCTCCGGCACATGACACCAGCAGATACCCCTCATCCTCAGAATCCAGATTGAGCATGATCCGTGACTTAAGTGGACTACAGTCAATCGCCGCAGCTCCCAGCATTCCTATCTCCTCATCAACCGTAAATACACACTCAATCGGTGGATGTGGTATATCATCGGCATCCAGTATAGCCAGTGCAAATGCCACAGCTATCCCGTCATCTCCGCCAAGGGTGGTTCCATCAGCGGATATCACTCCGTCCTCAAGCACTAGTCTCAGTCCGTCCCGCTCAAAATCAATATCACAGTCAACATCTTTCTCACAGACCATATCCATATGTCCCTGTAGCATGACAGGGGCACTGTCCTCATACCCGGCAGTTCCGTCCTTGAATATGATCACATTGTTGCTCTCATCCTGTATATATCTCAGATTTTTGTCTATGGCAAACTTCACCAGATAATCACTTATCTTCTTTGTATCCGACGATCCGTGTGGAATCCCGCATATCTCCTCAAAGAAATGAAAAACTCCATATGGCTCGATATTTGATAAAACTCCCATGCTATATTCTCCTTTTTATAGTATTTTTCATGCCCAATTACTTTATTAGAATACTTTCTATCAGGTATTTCATTTCAACTCTACAATCCGTATACTATCATGTCTCTGATTATATATTTGACACCCGTCAATTTCAACTCACCTCTCAAATTTCATAGTACCTGCATTCGTTGACTTTGTAACCTCTTAATGATATATATTAATCAAATGCGTAACTTAGCATACAACACAGATTGCACAGACATCCATGTGCAGTAGATTGGAGAGTATCATGTCAGAGAATTGTACACACAACTGCAGTACCTGTGGTCAGAGCTGTTCCAGCAGAACAGAACCACAGAGTCTTATCATAGAGCCACATCCAGGTTCACATATAAAACATATTATTGCCGTGGTCAGCGGCAAAGGAGGAGTCGGCAAATCCTCAGTAACCTGTCAGCTCGCCGTTCTCATGCAGCGCATGGGTTACAAGACAGCCATACTTGACGCAGATATCACAGGACCTTCTATTCCAAAGGCATTTGGCGTACATAAGACACCAGAGGCAGAAGGAGATTTCCTGTATCCCGATGAGACGGAAACAGGAATCAAGATCATGTCTGTGAATCTTCTTCTGGACGACGAGACAACACCTGTCCTCTGGAGAGGACCTATCATAGCGGGAACAGTCAAGCAGTTCTACTCAGACATCATCTGGGGAGACATAGACTATATGTTCATCGACTGTCCTCCTGGAACCGGTGACGTGCCACTTACCATATTCCAGTCCATCCCTATAGATGGAGTTGTGGTAGTTACCACCCCTCAGGATCTCGTATCTGTCATCGTTGGAAAGGCTGTTCACATGGCAGACAGCATGAATATCCCTGTCATTGGTATGATAGAGAATATGTCATATTTCATTTGTCCTGACTGCAATAACAAGCACTATATATTTGGCAAGAGCCAGCTTGAGCAGGTCATAAGAGACCTGTATATAGGCCACGCGATCCGTCTGCCTATCAATCCTTCCCTTGCGGGGCTTATGGATAGGGGTGAGATAGAGCACATGGAAGCAAATGCTGATCTTCAGGAATTTGCTGATCTCATAAGCACATTTGACCCTGACAAATACTAATTCACCTATCAGTTAATAACAATTATCATCTATTTTGGAGGTAAATAATATGGATATCCGGCACATCCTGAACAACTGCATATTGTGTCCAAGAAAATGCGGTGTAGACCGTACATCCGGTCACACAGGTGCCTGCCATATGACAGACACAGTCAGGGTGAGCCGTGCAGCGCTACACATGTGGGAAGAGCCATGTATATCCGGAGAGAACGGTTCAGGTGCCGTATTCTTCTCCGGATGTGCACTTGGATGCTGCTTCTGCCAGAATAAAGCCATATCCGGAGGCAAGGCTGGCAAGGATATATCCATATCAAGGCTGTGCAACATTTTCTTTGAGCTTCAGGATAAGGGTGCCAACAACATCAATCTTGTCACACCGGATCACTATATACCACAGATCATATCAGCTATAGACATGGCGAGATCACGGAACTTCAAGCTTCCATTTGTATATAACTGCAGTGGTTACGAAACGGCCGAGATGATACAGCTACTTGATGGCTATATAGACGTGTATCTTCCTGATTTCAAATTCATGTCACCGGATCTGTCCGCAAAATACAGTAATGCTCCAGACTATCCTGAACATGCCAAAGCCTCCATATCTGAGATGGTCAGACAATGCGGAGGAGACCAGACCCGCTTTGATGACGACGGAATTATGCAGAGAGGTGTTATCGTCCGTCATCTGCAGCTTCCTGATCATCTGGATGATTCCAAGTCAATAATCACATATCTATATAACACATACAAAGATTCAATATATATAAGCATCATGAACCAGTACACCCCTATGCCGGGAATTGAGAATAGATTTCCAGAGCTTGGCAGAACTATAACTCCTTCTGAATACGATGAGCTTGTGGATTATGCCATTGATATCGGCGTTGAAAATGGATTTATACAGGAGGGTGAGACAGCAAAAGAGAGCTTCATTCCAGCATTCGATAACGAAGGCGTGTAACCCACACATCTTCAAATAAGGAAATAAATAAAAGACCATGGATTTTTGCACAAAAAAATGGACCAGCCACAACATATTGCAGTCAATCCATCTTGTAGTGGGCCGCCGGGGGCTCGAACCCCGCACACCCTGATTAAGAGTCAGGTGCTCTACCAAATGAGCTAGCGGCCCGTATTTATTTGTTATGTTCGTCACAACAGAATAGATTATATATCAGTTCTGAGAATAATGCAAGTGTTTTTCTCATTTTTTTCAACTTTTCTGACATCCAGCAGATAATTCCAAACTGAGTGACAAAAAAATGGACCAGCCACAATTATATTGCAGTCAATCCACCTTGTAGTGGGCCGCCGGGGGCTCGAACCCCGCACACCCTGATTAAGAGTCAGGTGCTCTACCAAATGAGCTAGCGGCCCGTATTTATTATGTTGTGTTCGTCACAACAGATTAGAGTATACATTAGTTCTTTTTATAATGCAAGTGTTTTTTTCAACTTTTTTCATTTTTATTTGTTCGGTATTACTCTGCTCCTATCCCATACCAAAATTACCAGTTATATATATTGTTTGAATATCATTTTCGCCTATGTTATTATTATAAGGTATGACTTTTTCAATAAAAAGAAGATTTTTACAATAAATAGATGGAGATTACTATGAGACTGAGAAATGTAAAAGGATCAAGAGAGACTATCGCAGCAAATGACTATGTAGTGCACAATGAAACAGGCATGAAGGGGCATTGGCATGAGTTATTTGACAACGATAACCCTATACATATTGAGATAGGCATGGGCAAGGGACAGTTTATCATGGAGCTTGCAAGACGCAATCCTGATATCAATTACATAGGCATAGAGAAGTATTCAAGTGTCCTGGTGCGTGCCCTTGAGAAAAGAGAGCTTGAACCTGAGATGACTAATCTCTACTTTATAAGAATGGATGCCGAATATATAACTGACGTATTCGATACAAATGAAGTAGATAGAATATATCTCAATTTCTCGGACCCATGGCCAAAGGACAGGCATGCCAAGAGACGTCTCACATCTACACATTTTCTTGGTCTGTATGATCAGCTCCTCGCCCCTGAGGGAAGAGTTATATTTAAGACTGATAACAGAGGTCTTTTTGATTTCTCTCTGGAACAGGTTCCCGAGGCAGGATGGATCCTTGAGAACTACACATATGACCTTCACAATTCAGAATACAACGAAGGCAACATCATGACCGAGTATGAGACCAAATTCTCAGCAATGGGAACACCTATCAACAGACTCGTCGCATACAGAGAAAAGAAATAAACGTTGATTTTGCATTTGTTGACACACAGTTTTTGGTATACTACAATGAAGATTACAGCAAATTTATGGAAAGGAGTTTCATCATGGATACATCTTCTATAGAAAGTCTCAAATTGGTGCGCAAGACCAATCAGGATCTGTTGAATTTCTTCAATGATTCATATATCAGCAAGCTTGAGCAGGTTCAGTCACTCAAAACTGAAGATTTTGAACTCAAGGCAAAGATAGACCAGCTTATAAAGACATTAGATGTATACTCCTTCAAGACAAGCACTGGTCACAATGTATTTTCACCATTCTCAGTAGACACCACCTCACAGCAGGAAAAGGCTACTCAGATAGAGCTTCAGTTAAAGGAGCTTCAGGATATGCAGCAGACTCTTCATCTTCAGATCAAAGAGGACGAAGAAGAAACCGCATTGCTTAAGAAGCGTATAACTGATCTATCCACCTCCAACAGACATATAGATGATCTTCTGACGGAGGTGACTGAGGAAGTATCTACTATTAATAATGAAGATACAACAGAAACAGACGGACCAGATACTGATTCCCTGACAGCAGCGGATCACGGAAAAAATATCCTCAGATTGTACCAATATGAGAAAAAACAGCTTGCGGACAGGATTCAATCCGACATCACAGATGTTCTTGACTCCAATTCACACAAGCTGGATGTACTGTCCTGGCTTATAAGATCAGATATCAACAGAGCTAAGGTCACACTCGAAGAGCTCACCTCATCAACGGCAAAACTTGCCGACCATGTAGATGAACTTGCCAATTCTCTCTCTGGAGAATCAGACAGCGAAGAGCCTGTATGGAATCATCTTGAGAAACTTTTCCAGGGTTACAGGGATGAACATCCTGAATGTGGCATATCATACGACATCAACTGTGCTGATTATGCCATGAATATTCCAGGTATTGTAGCTACATATCTTTTATCAATAACTAAAGATATTATGGACAACATATTTGTTCATTCAAATGCCAACAAGGTCTCAATCAAGATATATCTGAGCAGTAAGCTCATAGATGTATATATCAACGACAATGGCGTGGGTATAGACAACAATTATGATACCAACAGTCCATGGTACAGCAGTCTCCACAGAATCAAGGAGATCATATATCTGTTAAATGGAACTCTGAAGATCGATGGAGATTCAAAAACCGGAACAAATGTAAGATTTACTATTCCACTTGAATAATAACGTATCTGTTGAAAGACATATATTACTTAGTTTACAGGTTGGATATCTTAAAGTAGCAAAGTGTTATATTGTGTATATGTTGTTTTATCAACACATATATATTTCGAATAAAATAAACATAAAAGGAACATTATCATGAAAGAAAAAATTGCACAGCTTATCTCAAATAACGTAGAAGGAATCGAAATGTCAGATATCATGGCTTCAATCGAGATCCCCCCACGCCCTGATATGGGTGATTTTGCATTTCCTTGCTTCAGACTGGCAAAGGTGCTCAGAAAAGCCCCAAATATGATTGCAGCCGATATAAAGGAAGCCATAGGAGATGTAGATTTCATCGAGAAGATCGATGTAGCAGGTGCATACCTGAACTTCTATATCAAGAAAGATGTATTTGTAAAGACAATGATAGAGGCAGCCAACACAGATGACTTCGGCAAATCCGATATAGGCGAGGGACAGACCATATGTATTGACTACTCATCTCCTAATGTTGCAAAGAATTTCCATGTTGGCCATCTCAGAACTACAATAATCGGTAACTCTCTTTACAAGATTCATTCCAAGCTTGGATACAATGTTGTAAGAATAAATCACCTTGGCGATTGGGGCACACAGTTTGGTAAGCTTATCGTAGCTTACAAGGCATGGGGTTCAAAGGAAGCTGTTGAGAAGGATGGAATCTCAGAGCTCATGAAGCTGTATGTGAAGTTCCATGAAGAGGCTGACAAGAATCCAGAGCTTGTTGACGAGGCAAGAGCATGGTTCAACAAGATGGAAAATGGAGACGAGGAAGCACTCAGCATATGGCAGTGGTTCAAGGATATAAGTCTTGTTGAATACAAGAGAACATACAACCTCCTCGGAATGGATTTCGACTACTATCTTGGAGAGAGTTTCTATAGAGACAAGTGCCAGGCTGTTGTGGACAAGGTTAAGGCTGCCGGTCTTCTGAAGGAGAGCGAAGGTGCTATGATCGTTGATCTCTCAGATTACGATATGGCTCCATGTATCATAACCAAGAAAGACGGAAGCTCAATATACGCAACAAGAGATCTTGCTGCTATATTCTATAGAAAAGACACATATCACTTCTCAAAGTGCTTATATGTAACCGGTCAGGAGCAGAAACTTCATTTTGCACAGGTATTCAAGGTAGTTGAGCTTCTTGGAAACGAATGGGCAAAGGATCAGCTTGTTCACATTCCTTATGGTCTTGTAAGTCTTGAGGGAGCAAAGCTTTCTACCAGAAGCGGTAATATCATATACGCAGAGGATATTCTGAAGGATGCCATTGCAAAGAGTCTTGAGATAATCACCGAAAAGAGCCCAAATCTTCCAAACAAGGAGGATGTAGCCAAGAAAGTTGGTGTTGGTGCTGTTCTTTTCAATGACTTATATAACCAGAGAATCAAGGATGTATCATTTAGCTGGGATAAGGTTCTCAACTTTGATGGTGAGACAGGTCCTTATGTTCAGTATACACATGCAAGATGCTGCAGCGTTGTAAGACTTGCTGAGTCATTCGATCCATCAAAACCGGTTAACTACAGTCTCATTACAGAGCAGGATGCCATAGAGTTATTAAAAGAGATCAACAGATTCCCATCTGTGATCAAGGATGCTGCTGATAAGTATGAGCCATCTGTTGTAGCAAGATATGCAGTTGATGTTGCTCAGGCATTTAACAAGTTCTATAACTCAACAAGAATCAATGTAGATGATGTTGAGCTCAAGAATGCAAGAGTTATGCTCACATATCTCACTAAGAATACAATATCTGAGGCACTTAACCTACTTGGAATCGAAGCTCCAGAGGCAATGTAATCAGTGTTTCTTCTATATTAATATATGACCATATAACCTGGTTAAAGAAAAAGAGAATGTTTCACGTGAAACATTCTCTTTTTCTCATATATCTCCAGGAACCATTTTAAATTATATTGTCATAGATATTATTGTTTTTGATACTTTTCTCTAAATAATATTACTAATGATATTTCTGTTCTGAATATTTTCATCTGGCTGTCATTGTTCTGGATATTATTGTTCTGAGTATTATCGTTCTGAGTATTATCGTTCTGAAGATTCCATTCTGAAGATTCCATTCTGAATATTTCATTCTGAATATTTCATTCTGAATATTGTCTTCTAAACACTATTTTCCAGACATCATTGTTTCGAAATTATTATCCTAGATAATTTTGTTCTGAATATCTTTACTTCAGGTATTTTTTTCTTATATCTGAATATTTTTAGGTATTCTTCTCTTGTTTTTCTAAGTTTTACAGTTTTCTTTGTGAAGAAATTGTTTATTACAATAACAAAATCATATTTCTAACCATATTACGTATTATATAATCTCTTCTGTTATATTCCTTTATATACTTCTATATTCTACATTGCGTTTTTATGAATACAGAATCTTTAAAGCTGTTAAATAATAAATTATATGGTGATTTAAATAATTTCAATAAATAGATCATTTGTATATTTAATTTTGCTTTAATATTATATATATTTGAATGTTTCACGTGAAACTTTATGATAAACGTATTTCAACTCAAACTTCAGATATCGCATACATTTGTTTTCTACACTTATAAATCTTTTACATCTTGTTTGTTGTTTCTGCTACCTTATTATTCATTTACCTTATTATTCATTTACATTATTACAAAGTATTTTACAACTCAATTATCACTCCATGAACTACTTTTCTGATTTATTTGATAATATTCATGTTTCACGTGAAACATTTTCATCATTACATATAATATTTATATGTCTAAGTAATCCACATATAATAATTGTACTTTCTTGTCTATTATTCTGATTTTTCAAAGAATTTCCAGAACTTTCAAGCATAGTCAATACTTTACTTACCTTTTTAACCATTAATTCAATTATAAAATGTTTCACGTGAAACTTTACCCATATAACGAATACAAAACATGCACCCACTATTTATCAGATTTTACACAGTTTAATTGCCACTTTGTATACGATATTATCCATTCATTAGATAATAGAATGTTTCACGTGAAACATTTTATTAAACATCATATTTTTTCTGTATTTTGTAGAATTAGCACTTTATAAGTGCTATAATAGACAAGCACTATTTATAACATAAAATATCATCATATTTTATCTATATTAAATAAGCAAACAACAATGTTTCACGTGAAACATTCTTTTTTTGAATGAAAAGGAGACAAAATGGGCAGAATTATAGCGATTGCTAACCAGAAAGGTGGCGTTGGCAAGACAACAACAGCCATAAACCTTGCCGCATGTCTGGCAACAAAGGGTAAAAAGGTTCTGGCCGTTGATATGGATCCACAGGGCAATATGACAAGTGGATTAGGTGTAGACAGGGATTCTCTTGAATACACAGTCTATGATATGTTGAGAAATGAGTGCAACATAGGAGAATGTATGCTCATAAACGTATATCCTGGTCTTAATCTCATTCCTGCCAACAGAGAACTGGCAGGTGCTGAGGTTGAATTTGTCGGAATGGAGGATATGCAGCACATTCTTAAGACACATATCAAGAAGGTAAAGAACAAATTTGATTACGTTATCATTGATTGTCCTCCTGCACTTGGAATGCTTACTGTAAATGCTCTTACAGCAGCAAATACGGTACTTGTACCTATTCAATGTGAATTTTTCGCACTGGATGGTCTCTCACAGTTGGTATACACTATTGAACTGATAAGAAAAAATCTGAACAGACTTCTTACTATAGAAGGTGTTGTATTTACAATGTTTGACTCAAGAACCAATTTATCAGTTCAGGTTGTTGAAAATGTAAAAGAAAACCTCAAACAGCACATATACAACACAGTTATACCGAGAAATGTCAGACTTGCTGAAGCGCCAAGTTACGGAATGCCAATAATTGAGTATGATCCAAGATCAGCCGGAGCTGAGCATTATATGATGTTGGCAGATGAAGTTATAGAAAATGACTACTATAGATAATGGAGGGCTAATATGGCACAGAAAAAAGGTTTAGGAAGAGGTTTGAACGACCTTTTAGGCACTTCAGAGGCTTCAAAGCCGTCCCGAAGTAGAAATAATCAGCAAAACTCCTCTGAAAACACAAGTAAAGAGGTAAAAACAGTAACCAAAGAGGTTGTGAAGGAAGTTGTAAAAGAGGTTGAACAGAAGATTAAAATCAATCTCATTGAGCCAAATAAGTCACAGCCAAGAAAGCAGTTTGATGAAGAGGCATTACAGGAATTATCTGATTCCATTAAGAAATATGGTGTTCTTGAGCCTCTGATTGTCACTAAAAAAGGCGATTATTATGAGATAATTGCAGGTGAAAGACGTTGGAGAGCTGCCAGAATGGCAGGAATAAAGGAAGTTCCTGTAGTTATACGTGATTATACTGACAAAGAAATAATGGAGATTTCTCTTATAGAGAATATTCAGAGAGAAGATCTGAATCCAATTGAAGAAGCTGAGGCTTATGAATCTCTTATATCGGAATATAATCTCAAGCAGGAAGAAGTTGCAGAGAGAGTATCAAAAAGCAGATCAACCATAACCAATTCTCTCCGACTTCTGAAGCTTTGCGAGGATGTAAGACAGATGGTCATGTATAATATGATATCAACAGGACATGCCAGAGCACTTATTCCTATAGAAGATCCCAAATTACAGTACGAAACGGCTGCAATTGTATACGATCAGAAGCTCAGTGTTAGAGAAACAGAGGCATATGTAAAGGCAATTCTGGAGAAAAAACCGGAAAAAGAGGAAAAACAGAAGCCTCAAAAGGATTTATCCGTCTTCTATTCTGATATAGAGAACAAATTAAAGTCAATTTTAGGTGCAAAGATAGCTATAAAGGCATCTAATAACGACAAAGGCAAAATTGAGATAAACTACTATTCTCAGGACGAGCTTGACCGAATAACAGAGATGCTTTACTCAATCAATAAAGAAATGATGTAGTAACCATCTGCATCATACATATGCACAATCAAGGAAGGACAATATTATAATGGAAAGTTCCATATTACAAAAAATAGGTATTGATCCTGCCTACATACTAATTGGTATGCTGGTTCTCATAATAGCCTTGTTTGTACTATTATTCATATTGATGGGCAATATTAAAAATAGAAACAAACAGATAAAAAGGCTGTTGAGCGGAACTCAGGCAGGTGATCTTGAAGATATTATCATGAAAAGATTCGCTGAGATGGATGCTGTAAAAAACAATTCCAAGCGACTCACAAAGGAACATAAGGAAATACAGAGTCATCTTTCAGCATGTGTCAGTAAAATTGGTCTTGTAAAGTATAATGCATTTGAAGGAATGGGTGGTAATCTAAGTTTTGCACTTGCTCTTCTGGATACAGAGAACAATGGTGTCGTACTCAACTGTATGCATACCAGAGAAGGCTGTTTTAACTATGCAAAAGAGATCATAGGTGGTGAAGCATATGTTGCACTGTCAGAAGAGGAAAAAGAGGCTATTGAACGAGCTAAAACCCTCGAGGATGAAATAGCTGAAAACAAACTAAAATAACCATATTTCAAAAAAATATTATACAAAACATGCAACGTACAAATGTGTATGAAACACATAAAATAGAAAAGCGTATAAAGCACAAAAGTATATAAAATGCAAAAGCGTATAAAACGTAAAATCGCTAAAACGATAAGAACAAGATTTATAAAATAAACAAGAAAATAAAAAGAAACAAAAACATGAAAATATATTATGTAGCTACATTATTATAATGTATTTTCAAATAAATTTATATATTTAATAGGAGGATATCATGATTGATATTAAATTCTTAAGAGAAAACCCAGACGTAGTAAAACAGAATATAAAGAATAAATTCCAGAATGACAAACTTCCACTTGTCGATGAAGTAATAGAGCTTGACAAACAGGCTCGTGCTGCTCAGCAGGAAGCTGATACACTCAGAGCAAACAAGAATGCAATAGCAAAGCAGATTGGTGCTCTTATGGCTCAGGGAAAGAAGGAAGAGGCTGAGGAAGTTAAGAAGCAGGTTGCTGAGACATCAGCAAGACTCAAGGAGCTTGAAGCTTTAGAGCCTGAGCTCAAGGAGAAGGTTAAGAAGATCATGATGATAATTCCTAACATCATTGATCCATCAGTTCCTATAGGAAAGGATGACTCAGAGAATGTAGAGGTTCAGAAGTATGGTGAGCCTGTTGTTCCTGACTTTGAGATTCCTTATCATGCAGATATCATGGAGGCACTTGGAGGAATTGACCTCGATTCAGCAAGAAAAGTTGCAGGAAACGGCTTCTACTATCTCATGGGCGACATAGCAAGACTTCACTCTGCTATTATCTCATACGCAAGAGATTTTATGATAGACAGAGGATTCACATATTGTATTCCACCTTTCATGATCAGAAGCAACGTTGTCACAGGTGTTATGAGCTTTGCTGAGATGGATGCCATGATGTATAAGATTGAGGGTGAGGATCTGTATCTCATCGGAACTTCAGAGCACTCAATGATCGGTAAGTTCATCGACACTATCATTCCTGAGGATGAGCTTCCAAAGACTCTTACAAGCTACTCACCTTGCTTCAGAAAAGAGAAGGGTGCTCACGGAATTGAGGAGAGAGGTGTATACAGAATCCATCAGTTTGAGAAGCAGGAAATGATCGTTGTATGTAAGCCTGAGGACAGCAAGATGTGGTTTGACAAGCTGTGGCAGAACACAGTTGATCTCTTCAGATCAATGGATATCCCTGTAAGAACACTTGAGTGTTGTTCTGGAGATCTTGCAGATCTCAAGGTTAAGTCTGTAGATGTTGAGGCATGGTCACCTCGTCAGAAGAAATACTTCGAGGTTGGAAGCTGTTCAAACCTTGGCGATGCACAGGCAAGAAGACTTCAGATCAGAGTAAAGGGCGAGGATGGCAAGAAGTATCTCGCTCATACACTCAACAATACAGTTGTTGCTCCACCAAGAATGCTTATCGCTTTCCTTGAGAACAATCTCCAGGCTGACGGAAGAGTCAGAATTCCAGAGAAGCTTCGTCCATACATGGGTGGAAAAGAGTATCTTGAGAAGACAGGAAAGTAATAATATAAATAAAAACATACAACAAGGGAGGTGTCGGAATGCATAGTTTTCTTCCATCTATAGGCTTTACTAACATAAAAAACAGACAGCAGCTTGAACCTATATACAGGCAGATCCTTGAATCGCCTGACAGGAAATTTATATCAACTATAAGTGCTGACACCTGTCTTGTACAATTCAGCAAAGACTTTGGGGAGAGATTTGGAATATCGCTTGTAGGTGAAATGTCAAAGGATGGCTCAATATCCATTGAGTATTATTTTCCTTACGTCACATCAAAGCTTTTGACCGATGACGAAAATATATACGTTGAGAAATATTCTGACAAGAGAGCATATGCCGGTGTTAGCAGTGATTTCAGTCTTGGAATGACTCTTATTTTCTTCATAACCAACATAGCAGACTATGAAAAATCATTGTGGATGAACAGATCAAACAAGTACTTTTCAAAGGCGTATTTTTCCGGTCTGTCAGTAAATGGTATGATTATTCTTGATGTGGATGATCACAGTGATAAAAATACATCCTACGGCAATGCAAAGAGAAGTAAACTCATCGAGGCTGCAAAGAAGGGTGATCCGGACGCAATAGAAAGTCTTACTCTTGAAGATATGGACACCTATAACACCATTGGAAGAAGGACTCACAAAGAGGATGTTCTGTCCATAGTGAAATCAAGCTTCATGCCTGTCGGTATTGAGACTGATCACTACGCAGTTATAGGAACTATCACATCATATATCGAGACAACCAACAGCTATACAAATGAATCGATATATCTGATTGATGTAGAAAGCAATGATCTGACATTTACCGTAGCGATCAACAAAAACCATCTTCTGGGTGAACCTGCTCCGGGAAGAAGATTCAAGGGTGATGTGTGGCTTCAGGGGCATATAGTTAATCCTTGACTATAAACTCTATAAATGTTACACTTATAATTGATGTGCATCTGTAGCTCAGCAGGATAGAGCGTCCGCCTCCTAAGCGGAAGGTCGTGGGTTCGAATCCCGTCAGGTGCACTATTTTTCACTAATAAATTTTCTAAAGGGACATGACTATGAATTATATTGTTATGGATCTTGAATGGAATCAAAGCTACAATGGGCATATGGGTGAACATCCACGTATGCCTTTTGAAATTATAGAGATTGGTGCCGTTAAGGTAGATAAGAATCTCAACATCATTGACGAATACTCAAGTCTTATCAAACCAAAAATTTATAAGAAATTACATTCAAAGATCAGAACAATTCTGAACTATGATGAGGATGACCTGAGTCTCGGAAGAGGATTCAAGGAAGTCTGTTCAGAATTTCTTGACTGGTGTGGAAAAGATTACATATTCTGCACATGGGGACCTATGGACCTCACAGAGCTTCAGACTAATATGGACTTTTATTATATGGACAAGCTTCCTAGGCCACTTAAGTTTCTGAATCTCCAAAGTATATATGCAAGCGTTACGAATACCTCAGGAATACCTCAGAGTATGAGTAAACTTGAAAAAGCGGTCAGTGAGATGAATATTCCGGAAAATGAACCATTTCACACAGCTCTCAACGATGCAAGATACACCGCACTTGTTATGAAAGAGATGAAAGCCAAGAATATAAATCAGCTTTACAGCTTTGATCTCTATATAACACCTAAGAATAAAGAAGAAGAGATTGAAGTATCTCATAATAACCAGTACGAATATATCTCAAGGGGTTTCAGAAATAAACATGCAGCACTGGACGATGAAAAAGTAACTCAGATTCGTTGTTACAAATGCAGCAAGAAGGTCAAGACACATATTGACTGGTTTGCAAATAGTCCATCATCGTACATGTGTGTTGGAAAATGCTGGATGCATGGTTATTTTTGTGGCAAGATAAAATTCAAATCTGTAAACAATAACTATTATGTTCACAAGACAATAAAACCTATCGACAAACAGGGTATAGAGGCAATTAAACAAAAACAGGAAGATATTCGTGAAAAAAGAAAAGAAAAAAGACATATGAAATCTTCAAACTAAAAAATAAAACAGCCATTTAAGGCTGTTTTATTTTTTTATGCTATTGGCTTTTTAGCAGCTCCCGCTTTTCTCGGGTACTTGTTGTCTGTATTTGCAATCTTCTTTACAAACACAAAGCTTCTCTGGTTATTGGTCTCCGGTATATTCGTATTAAATATGTTCTCGACCTGTCCCCCAAGAATCCTGATTGCTTTCTTTCCATCCCGCATCTCTTCCGGCAAAGCATTTGACTTATAAGATACAAAATATCCACCCGGCTTGACAAATGGAATACACCATTCCGACAGAGTTGCAAGATTGGCAACTGCCCTGGATACAGCCAGATCATATTTTTCTCTATGCATCTCATCTCTGCCTCCATCCTCTGCTCTTGAATGAACAGTGTGGATATCCTGCAGTCCAAGTTCATCTATAACTTCATCGAGGAACTTTAATCTCTTATTCAACGAATCCATAAGTGTTATATTCAGCTCTGGAAAAGCAATCTTCAGAGGAATTCCCGGAAATCCTGCACCTGTACCAACATCTATAACGTCAATATTCTCATGAAGATCTTTATACTTTGAAAGAAGCAGACTGTCAGCAAAATGCTTTATTATTACATCTTCCTTCTCAGTTATGGCTGTAAGATTCATTACCTTATTCCACTCAACCAGAATATCATAATATTTTGAAAATTGTTCTATCTGCTTATCACTCAATTCCAGACCAAACTGTTTTGTTATGGAATTTAATCTGTCCATATTGTTCTCCTTCAACAAATTATTCTGAATAACTTCTATACCAGTTTAGTCTCTACCCTTCATCTTGAGATACACCAGCAATACTGATATATCAGCCGGAGAAACTCCTGATATTCTTGACGCCTGTCCAATATTTTCAGGTCTGATGAGAGACAGCTTCTGTCTGGCCTCGATTCTGAGATTTGATATATCATTATAGTCAATATCTGCCGGCAGCTTTTTCTTCTCCAGCTTCTTAAACTGATTTACCTGCTGATTCTGTCTGTCTATATATCCCTGATATTTTATGGTTATATTTATCTGTTCTATAACATCATCCGGAAGTTTGGTTCTTCCCTCATCTATTGGATCAATCGCCTCATATGACAGTTCCGGTCTTCTTATAAGTTCTGCAAGAGATGCAGCAGTCTTAAGTCCTGTACTTCCAAGATTCTCAAGAAACTTCTGTATGGTTGAATTTGCTCCAACCATGGTGCTCTCAAGTCTCTGTATCTCATCCATTATCTGTTGTCTCTTCTTTGTAAATGCAGCATATCTCTTGTCATCTATAAGACCGATCTCATGTCCAATCTCCGTGAGCCTCAGATCAGCGTTATCCTGTCTGAGAAGAAGTCTGTACTCAGCTCTGGATGTCATCATTCTGTATGGCTCCGATGTCTCTTTTGTGACAAGATCATCTATAAGAACTCCTATATATGCCTGTGATCTGTCAAGAACCACCGCTTCCTTGCCCTGTACTTTTCTGGCAGCATTGATTCCTGCCATTATACCCTGGGCTGCAGCCTCCTCATATCCTGAACTTCCATTTATCTGGCCGGCACCAAAAAGTCCTGATACACTCTTAAACTCCAGAGAAGGTTTTAAGTTAATGGCATTTATACAATCATACTCGATGGCATAAGCATTCCTTATTATCTTTGCATTCTCCAGTCCCTTCATGCTGTGTATCATCTCATACTGAACATCCTCAGGAAGAGAGCTGCTCATTCCACCCATATACATCTCATTCGTATATTCACCCTCAGGCTCAATAAATATCTGATGTCTGGTCTTATCAGGGAATTTCGTAACCTTATCCTCAATGGAAGGGCAGTATCTTGGTCCTGTACCCTCGATCACGCCTGAAAACAGAGGTGATCTGTCTATATTATCTCTGATTATCTCATGTGTCTTCTCATTTGTGTAACAGAGCCAGCATGATATTTGATCACGTCTTATATCCGCCTCAGTATTTGTAAATGAGAATGGAACTATCTTCTCATCGCCCTTCTGTTCCTCCATCTGAGAAAAATCTATCGTTCTTTTATCCAGTCTGGCAGGGGTTCCCGTCTTGAATCTTCTTATCTCTATCCCTGCATTCTTCATGGAATCTGACAAATAATTAGCTGCCATAAGTCCATTAGGTCCGGTGTGATATACGACATCTCCGTATATACATCTCGCCTTGAGGTATGTTCCTGTACACAGAACCACAGCCTTTGCAAAATAAGTTGCTCCCGAATATGTCTTTACACCCTTAACCACATTATCCTCGATAATAATTTCCGACACCTCTGCCTGTCTCAATGTGAGATTATCCGTATTCTCAAGGGTGTGCTTCATGGTTCTGGAATAATTTGCCTTGTCTGCCTGGGCACGAAGAGAGTGAACCGCCGGACCCTTAGACGCATTAAGCATCTTTGACTGAATATACGTCTTGTCTATATTCTTGCCCATCTCTCCGCCAAGTGCATCTATTTCCCTTACCAGATGTCCCTTAGAGCTTCCTCCTACATTCGGATTACATGGCATCATGGCCACACTGTCCATACTCACCGTAAAAATAATAGTATTCAGACCAAGTCTTGCACTTGCAAGAGCTGCCTCACATCCTGCATGTCCTGCCCCCACAACTACCACATCATATTCTTCATTCAAAACAGGCATACAAATGTCCTCCTTCCAGTACCTTATATCCTGCAATCTATTTTCCCATACAGAATTCCTTAAATATCTTATCAGCCAGATCATCTCTGGCAGTTTCACCTATTATCAAACCGAGATGTTCATACGCATCCATGAGATCAATGGAAAAAAAGTCTTCCTCCATTCCCATATCTATGCTTTCTTTAACCTTTAACAGTGCATTTTTGGTGCACACAAGTTCATTTTTGTGTCGGGTATTAGTGATATAAAGCTGATCATTATATGTCAGTGTACCCTCAAAAAACATCCTGTTCAGAAGCTCATACAATTCTTCACTGCCATCACCGGTCAGTGCTGACAACTGAATTATATCTGCATCTATATATTTCTTAATATCCGATTCGTCTATCTTCTTTTCCAGATCAGATTTGTTGAGTATCACAACAACATTCTTATCCTGTATTCTGGACATGATCCTGTGATCGTTCTCATCCAGGTCAATTGAACTGTCTACCACATAGAGCACAAGATCAGCTTTATCCACAGACTCTAATGCCTTATCCACACCTATCTTCTCAACTACATCATCTGTATCTCTTATTCCCGCAGTGTCAACTATGTTCAGAGTTATACCTCTTACATTTATCACTTCACTGAGCGTATCCCTGGTTGTGCCGGCCATATCTGTTACAATCGCCCTTTCTTCGCCCACAAACATATTCATCAGCGAAGACTTACCCGCATTCGGTTTACCAACAATAACCGTATTTATTCCCTCAGACAACACTTTTCCATTGTCAAATGTTGTCAAAAGGTTATCCACACTATCTACAAGGTTATCCACAATTATTTCTAACTTTTGTGGAAAACCATCCAGACTATAGTGTTCAGGATCATCCAAAGCAGATTCAATAAACGCCACATTGTACAGAATCTGTTCTCTCATATCAATGATCTTATCCCTAAGTCTTCCCTGAAGCTGCTCCACAGATGTTCTGGCTGCAAAGTCATTCTTTGCATTTATTATATCCATGACGGATTCTGCCTGTGACAGATCTATCCTTCCACCGAGGAATGCTCTCTTTGTAAATTCTCCAGGTTCGGCTGCCCTTGCACCACATTTTATTACCAGATCAAGTATCTTTCGGAGAACTACTATGCCTCCGTGACACTGAAGTTCACACACATCCTCACATGTGTACGTATGGGGAGCCTTCATGACCAGAAGTATAGCCTCATCTATCATTCTGTCATCCTCATACACACCACCAAATGCAGCAGTGTAAGATTTCATATTTACCGCTTTTTTGTTTTTATTTGCAGCGCGGAACAACATGTCTGTTATCTCACATGCCCTGTCTCCGCTGATCCTTATTATTCCAACTCCGGCATTACTCATACCGGTGGTTATAGCTGCAATGGTATCTTCCTTGAACATATCTGTCTTACACTTTTCCTTTCACCGTGATTAAACAACCTATCTATGTAGTGTACAACATTACCAATTCATTTTCCATATAAAAAGACTAAACTGCAACAAAAAAGAGACCATTTTCTCAAATGATCTCTTTCCTGTCACCATAAAATATTGCGATGATCTTTACACGCATCAGCGTGACTATTATTTCTTCTTGAGATATACAATAACCTTACGATATGGCTCCTCGCCCTCGCTTCTGGTTGCTACATACTTGTCGTTCTGAAGAGTAGCATGGATTATTCTTCTCTCATAAGGATTCATTGGCTCAAGAGCAAATGATCTCTTTGATCTCTTAACCTTGAATGCTATATTCTTGGCAAGATTCTCAAGTGTCTCTTTTCTTCTTGCTCTGTAGTTCTCTGTATCAAGCTTAACTCTGATACGTGACTCGCTCTTCTTATTGATAGCAAGTGTTATAATATACTGAAGAGCATCTAGAGTCTGTCCACGCTTTCCAATCAAAATTCCCATCTCTGGTCCCTCAAGATTGATAGACAGAACATTCTCTTCCTCATCAAAATCCATCTGGATCTCTGTCTGGATATCCATAGCCTTGAACAGGCTGTCAAGGTACTCCTTAACATCGTCCAGTAATGTCTTCTTTTTTCTTGCCTTTATGATACAAGGCTTTGAACCTATACCAAGAAATCCCTTTGTCTCTTCGCTGATAACTTCATACTCAAGATCTGTACTAGGGACTCCAAGTTCAACACTGGCCTGCATAAGGGCTTCATCTTTGGTCTTACCTTTGAATTCTAAGAATTCCATTATTTATTTCCTCCCTTATCGTTGCTATTGTTCTGGTACTTAAGCATTATATTCGCCTTAGCTCCTATACTGCCTGGTTTATAGTTTACATTTTCTCTGCGGGTTACATCATCACTGTCAACATTCACTGAATGTGCAGGATTAACATAACTCTTAAGTCTTGAAGAAGCCATCTTATTTATATTCTCTGACTGACTGTTCTCTGTTGGAACGTTACCATTCTGAGCATCCATCATTCTCTCATAGAAAGATTTCTTGTCAGGTTTCTTCTTCTTTGCCTGCTTCTTGGCAGCCTTCTCGGCACATTTTGCAAGCAGCTCATCCTTGTCCTGATGATTATAATAAGCATCAACTATAAGCTGAGATATTATCATAATAACAGAACCAACTATCCAGTAAAGACCGATAGCTATAGGAAGAGTTATACAGAATATAAGTGACATGATAGGCATGTAGTACATCATACCCTTCATCATGTTGTTGGCTGTCTGCTGATTGCTATCCATGTTGTTATTCTGTGATGACTTCATGGATATCTTTGTCTGTAAGAACTGCAGGAGAGCAGAAACGATAGGAACCACCAAAGCTATTGAAAGCTTCCATCCCGGTGCATCTGCAATATTCAGTCCAAACAGGAACTGATTCATGTTGTGGAACTGGTCAACATAGCTTGTGAGAGTAGCATTGCCTGCAAGATCAAGATTACTTATCAATTTATCCCAGTCGCTCTTGGCAAACTTGTCAAGAACATCAATGATCTGGTTTCTTGTAGGATCATCTCCCATCTGCTTAAGAGCCATTGTCACAGTGCTGACCTTTGACTCTCCGGCTACATCACTTATAGCTTTGATATAATCAGTCTTTGTACTCAATATGTCCACGATCTCGCTGTACTTCTTGGTCATTGAAGGAACATACGCAGGTATGTTCTGGATAACCCTGTACAGACCATAGAATATAGGCAGCTGTATAAGCGAAGTCAGACATCCTGATGCCATGCTGACACCATATTTTTTCTGGATCTTCTGAGTTTCCTGCTGCTGCTTCATCATTGAGTCCTGATCAGTCTTGCCTTTATATTTCTTTGTTGCCTTGGCAATTTCAGGCTGGATGAAACTCATGATCTTGGTAGATCTCTGCTGTTTGAAATATAATGGGAACAGTGCACCTCTCAGTACAAATGTGAACAATATAACACACACGCTTAAATTGACATATGTGATTCCCATATGATTTCCGATAAATCCAACGAACATATATATCCAGTTGAATATCTTACCGAGAACCCAACAAACTGGTCCGAGTATCATACCATCTTCTCTAGTTAGAAACATAATTTTCTCCTTTATGGAACTGGATCATATCCTCCTTTTGAAAAAGGATTGCATCTAAGTATCCTCCATACTGCAAGGAGACCACCTTTTAAAACTCCATACTTTTCGATAGCCTCAATTGCATACTGCGAACAAGTAGGAAAATACTTGCAGGTAGCATGTCCCTTAAGCGGTGACAAATACTTCCTGTAAAATTTGATTAAACCAATAAATATTTTTTTCATTTTTTTACCCTATGTGGCTTATCTTCTTTAACCCACACAAATGCATCAAAGCACTCTCAATGTCCTGACATTTCTTGTCCTTTGATGACGGTCTGGCTACTATCACTATGTCATAGCCAACATCAATATTTGCTCTGTTTAATCGGTAAGCTTCTCTAATCAATCTGGTTACCCTGTGTCTTACCACACTGTTACCAACTTTCTTACTAACAGAGATTCCGAGTCTGTTGTAATCCAAGCCGTTGCTTCTCAGATACATAACTAAATATTTATTGGCTACCGAATTCTTTGTGCTGTACACACTGCCAAACTCTCTGCTGTTTTTTAATGTAATCATCTTACTCATTGTGTAACCACCGAAACTTTGATTATTAGAAAAACTGTTGCTGTGACCCTATAAAAAAAGGTCACAACCATGTGACCTTACGCTGATAATTTCTTTCTTCCCTTAGCTCTTCTAGCGGCCAGTACCTTTCTGCCATTAGCAGTACTCATTCTCTTTCTAAAGCCATGAACCTTAGATCTCTGTCTCTTCTTAGGCTGGAATGTCATCTTCATTACAAAACACCTCCTTCTTTACAAATTTACTTGCCTATTATAAATAAATAGGTAATGTGAGTCAAGCCTTTTTTGCCGTTTTTCCTATATTTTATAAGGATTTCAGCCACTATTTGATAAAGGTGACGAATCGTTCTGGATTAATTAGGTGGATACATTAATATTAATCACAAAATGTTGTGGTTTCATAGATTAATCACATTTTTGTAAGCATTTAATTTTTGTTACCAGTCGCTTTACATAATGTTATCCACAATTTGTTGGTAACTTGTTGATAACTTTTTACTTTTGTGGGTTTAATTCTAAAAAACCCAGTATTTATCGCTGTTTGTGATGTTCACAAATATAAAACAGTCATTTTTTTATATTTACATAAGTTTGAAAATAATAATTATTATGAAACTTATGTAACAAAGTTATCAACATTCCATGTGGATTATACACAAATAAGATTTTTTATTAACTTTTTCATTTTTTGCCCCTTATTCTCGTTTATTTTGATTTTACCCCCAAATACGTGTACCTAACCGTATAAGCATGTAAAATCAAAATAAAGGCAATTTATCTTGTTTTTGACCTTAATATGCTTGAAATAGGGGTGCATTTATTATAAAATGTAATAGTGTTATTAATAATAGGAAGAATTATTTTTTTGAGGAAGGTTTTTTACGATGAAGGACTTAATATTAGCCAAGTGGAATGACATTTTGAATATACTTGAAAATGAACATGGAATTTCCCATATCATGATCCATACATGGATCGAACCTCTCAAGATATATTCAGTTGAGGATAACAAGGTCTATTTCACTCTGGACGAGGATTACGGACAGAGAGGCGTAGAATTTCTCAAGAGAAAATTATTTGATATATATCTTGAAACAGTTCTCAGAGAGCTCTTTCAGGACGATTCAATTCAGGTTATATTCACACTCGAGAGTCAGATGAGAAAGGATGAAAAGTCCCCTACATATTCAGAGGACTACAACGATGCCATTGCCAAGAGCAATCTCAGACCTGACTACACATTTGAGAACTTTATTGTTGGTGAGAGTAACAAGCACGCTCACGCAACATGTCTGGCAGTTGCCGATTCACCTGGACAGGACAAGTTCAATCCGCTTTTCCTGTATGGAGGATCAGGACTGGGCAAGACTCATCTTATGCAGTCCATAGCCCACTATATACTCCAGCACAATAGTAATATGAAGGTTCTCTATGTGCCATCGAACAAATTCACGAATGAGATCATAGAAGCAATCTCCAAGAATAAAACTGAAGAATTCAGAAACAAATACAGAACAGTGGATGTTCTTCTGATCGATGATATCCAGTACCTGATTGGTAAGGCAAGTACGCAGCAGGAATTCTTTGACACCTTCAACGCTCTTCATGACGAAGGTAAGCAGATAATCCTGTCGTCGGATAAGCCACCAAAGGAGATCAAGACTCTGGATGAGAGATTCAGATCAAGATTTGAGTGGGGTGTTCCTATCGACATCCACGCTCCTGATTATGAGACACGTATGGCTATCCTCAAGAACAAGGCTGAGATAAAGGGACTTACCGATATCATCAGCGAGGAGATATTTGAGTATATTGCCAACAATATAACCTACAACGTACGTGAGCTTGAGGGTGCGCTCAACAAGCTCAGCGTATATTCAGAGCTCGGAGATATCAAGATCACTGAGGAACTTGCCAAGAACGTCCTCAAGGATTTCATATCCAAGGATTCCAAGGTTACCATAACACCTGAGCTCATTATCAACACGGTTTCAGAACATACTAATATATCAGTCAGTGACATTGTATCCACGAAGAGAAGCCAGGATATAGCCACTGCCCGTCAGATATCCATGTACCTGTGCAGAAAGTACACGGACAAGGGTCTGAAGAGTATAGGAGATGCATTTGGAGGAAAGGATCACTCCACCGTGCACAGCAATATACAGAAGGTTGAAGATAAGATTGAGAAGGATCCGGAATTTGCTGAGATGGTTGACGTCATAATCAAGAAGCTTAATCCACAAAAATAGCAAGTTATCCACATTTTTATCTTATAAACTCACTTATTTGTTTATAACCTTACAAACATAACTTGATTGTATATTGTTATTTGATGTTTGTTACATGTTGTTATGTGTTTGAGAATTGTTCTTACTCCTGATGAACAGGATTTTGCCATGTTGGTAAATGGTCAGTTTATGAACAGGTTAAAATTGATTAGTAACATGGACACATAATTCTCTAAGCCTTGATTTGTAAGGGCTTGATACACTTTCAACATTATCAAAAGCACTACTACTGATACTACTAATTATCTTAATATATTTATAGTTAAGCGCTCGCACTGTTTGTTGTTATTTGAAGTTATACACACATATCATATTTTGATGATCATTATATTTGGACATGAAAGGAGATCACACTTAAAATGAAAATTTCCATAAGAAAATCTAACTTACTTCAGGGTATAAATATCGTATCAAAGGCTGTCTCCAACAAGACGACCCATCCGATACTGTCTTGTATCCTGGTTGAAGCTGCAGGCGGTGTTATTAAGCTCACAGCTAATGACATGGAGATAGGAATAGAAAGTTATGTTGACGGTACTGTTATAGAGGACGGAAAGGTTGCACTCGAGGCAAAGCTTTTCTCAGATTTCATAAGAAAGCTTCCTGACAGCGACATAACTATAGAGAGTGATAAGGACAGCAAGACACTTATCAAGTGTGAGAGACTTGAGTTCAACATACCTGGAAAGTCAGGAGAGGATTTCTCCAATCTTCCTGTTGTATCAAAGGATAAGTTCATAACCATATCTCAGTTTGCGCTGAGAGAGGTTATCAATCAGACAATATTCTCTATATCAGATAATGAGAACAATAAGCTTATGACCGGTGAGTTATTTGAGGTATCAAACAATAAGCTCAGCGTGGTTTCTCTGGATGGACACAGAATATCCATCAGATATATAGAGCTCAAGGGAGATAATTCAGACATTAAGGTTGTAGTTCCAGGAAAATCCCTCAGCGACATAAGTAAGATCATGAACGGTGGAGTTGATGATCCTGTAAATATTTATTTCACTGACAACAATATATTATTTGAGTTTGACAATACAAAGGTTGTTTCAAGACTGATAGAGGGCGAGTATTTCAGAATAAGCCACATGCTCTCAGTTGATTATCAGATCAAGATGAAGATAAACAAGAGAGAGTTCCTTGACAGTTTGGACAGAGCAACTCTTCTTATAAAGGATTCAGACAAGAAGCCTATCAGACTCAGCATTGATGACAGAACGCTCGGTCTCAAGATCAGTTCTCTCATCGGTTCTTTGAATGAGGAGATAGATATCGAGAAGGAAGGTAACAATCTTGTCATTGGATTTAATCCAAAGCTTATAATAGATGCACTCAGAGTAATTGACGATGAGAATGTAACTATTTATTTCAACAATACAAAATCTCCATGTGTTATCAAGGATGATGCAGAGACATATATCTACCTTATCCTTCCTATGGGAATCAACGAAGAGTAAGAAGGGGTGAGAATATGGAGATAATCAAGTTAAGAGATGAGTTCATAAAGCTTGGACAGGCGCTTAAGGCTGCCGGTCTGGTGGAGTCAGGAGTTGAAGCAAAGGAGGTCATAGTTCAGGGACTGGTTGTGGTTAACGGTGAGATAGAGACCAGACGTGGAAGAAAGCTTTATGATGGTGATGAAGTAGAATTTGATGGTGATAAGATAAGTATTCAGAAATAATTGTGGTCGCCATCTTGCAGATGGTGAAGGTTATGTATATAGAGTCGATAGAGCTGAGTAATTACAGAAATTACAGTAATGTGAAAGTAGAATTTGGAAAAAATACGAATATCCTGTACGGCGATAACGCCCAGGGCAAGACAAATATACTTGAATCCATATACATGGCAGCGACTACGAAGTCACACAGAAAAAATACGCAGGATAAAGATATCATAAAGATAGGTGAAGATGAGAGCCATATAAGATTATTTGTCAACAAGAAAGACATATCGCACAAGATAGATATGCATCTTCGAAAGAGCAAAAATAAGGGAGTGGCGATCGATGGCATACCCATAAGGAGGGCCACGGAATTATATGGTCTTCTCAATGTCATATTCTTTTCACCTGAAGATCTGACTATCATTAAAAATGGACCAGCCGAGAGGAGAAGGTTCATGGATCTTGAATTGTGTCAGATAAGCAGATTGTATTATCAGAATCTGGCATCATATAACAGGATACTCAATCAGCGAAATAATCTGTTAAAGCAGATTTATCATAACAGAAGTCTCATAGATACACTGGATGTGTGGAATATGCAGCTTGTGGACTATGGGTCGAGGATAATAAAAGAGAGAAGAAATTTTATCGACATGATGAATGAGATAATTGGGGAGATCCACAGTCATCTCACATCGGGCAAGGAAAAGCTGGAGATAGTGTATGAGTGCAATGTCGATGAAGATAAATTCGATGAGACACTTCAGGAAAAGACTGAGATGGATATCAGATATTCAAGTACACAGTCTGGTCCACACAGAGATGATATAAGTTTTCTCATAAATGGAATAGACGCCAGAAAATATGGTTCACAGGGACAGCAGAGAACAGTTGCCCTGTCACTCAAGATGGCGGAGATAAAACTTGTAAAAAGGATAATCAATGATAATCCGATATTGCTTCTGGACGATGTCATGAGCGAGCTGGACACCAGCAGACGTGATGCATTGATAGAAGAGATAAAAGATATACAGACTATCATAACCTGTACGGGATATGATGATTTTGTTAAAGAGCAGGTAATAATCAACAATGTTTATAGCGTGGTAGAGGGAACGGCCACCAGAGTAAGAACGGAGGAAGTATGACAATGGAAAATGATAATTATGGAGCTGAACAGATACAGGTTCTGGAGGGACTGGAAGCAGTCAGAAAGAGACCTGGTATGTACATAGGAAGTACATCCTCCACTGGACTTCACCATCTTGTATACGAGATAGTTGATAATTCTGTAGATGAGGCTCTGGCAGGATATTGTACCCACATTCAGGTGTATATAAATGAGGATAACTCCATCACTGTAGTGGATGATGGACGAGGAATTCCTGTTGGAATACATAAAAAGCAGGGAATACCTGCTGTTGAGGTGGTATTTACCATACTTCATGCCGGCGGAAAGTTCGGCGGTGGAGGATATAAGGTATCCGGAGGACTTCACGGTGTTGGAGCATCAGTTGTAAATGCACTTTCAACATGGCTTGAAGTCGAGATTACCAGAGATGGCAAGGTGTACAAGCAGAGATATGAGAAGGGCAAGGTTATGTACAAGCTTCAGGTTATAGGTGAAGCACCTGAGGGAGTATCAGGAACAAAGGTTACATTCCTGCCGGATCATACAATATTTGAAGATAACATATACGATTACGATATACTGAGAAACAGACTTCGTGAGATGGCATTCCTTACAAAGGGCCTGAAGATAAGTCTTACAGATAAGAGACTTATTCCTGAGAAGGTAAGATCATTCCACTATGAGGGTGGTATAAAGGAGTTTGTAACATATCTGAACAGACACAGAGATCCTCTGTACAATGAGGTAATCTACTGTGAGGGAGTCAGAGATGGAATAAGTGTTGAGGTGGCACTTCAGCACAATGATTCATACAATGAATCCACATACAGCTTTGTAAATAACATCAACACACCTGAGGGTGGAACACATCTGACAGGATTTAAGTCAGCCATAACAAAGGTGTTCAATGATTATGCAAGAAAGAATAATATTATCAAGGAGAAGGATGACAATCTCTCGGGTGATGATCTGAGAGAGGGACTTGCAGCCATTGTATCTATCAAGATAAGTGATCCTCAGTTCGAGGGTCAGACAAAGCAGAAGCTTGGTAATTCAGAGGCAAGACCTGCAGTTGAGAGTGTTGTAACTGAGCAGCTTACATATTATCTTGAGCAGAATCCGCAGATTGCTAAGATAATTGTGAATAAAGCGGCTGTTGCACAGAGAGCCAGAATAGCTGCAAGAAAGGCAAGGGATGTTGCAAGAAAGGCAAATCTTTCAGACAACATGGCACTTCCTGGAAAGCTTGCGGATTGTTCAGACAAGGATCCAAAGAACTGTGAGATCTACATAGTCGAGGGAGATTCCGCCGGTGGTTCAGCTAAGACAGCGAGATCAAGAGCAACACAGGCCATACTTCCACTCAGAGGTAAGATCCTTAATGTTGAGAAGGCAAGAATAGACAGAATCCTTGGAAATGAAGAGATCAAAGCCATGATCACCGCATTTGGAACAGGTATCCATGAGAACTTCAATATAGAGAAGCTTAGATATAACAAGATCATCATCATGACCGATGCCGATGTGGATGGAGCTCATATAGCAACTCTTCTCCTCACATTCTTCTACAGATTCATGCCTGATCTTATTAGAAAGGGACATGTATATCTGGCACAGCCACCACTTTACAAGCTGGAGAAGAACAAGAAGGTATGGTATGCGTACAGTGATGATGAGCTGAACAGTATACTTGATGAAGTCGGAAGAGATCAGAACAACAAGATACAGCGATACAAGGGACTTGGAGAGATGGATGCAGAACAGCTCTGGGAGACAACCATGGATCCAGAAAAACGAATTCTTCTCAGAGTGGCAATTGATGATGACGATGAGTCAGAAATCGATATGACATTCAATGTACTCATGGGAGATAAGGTTGAACCACGTCGTGAGTTTATAGAGACAAATGCCAAGTATGTAAAGAATCTCGATATATAGTATATTGATTAAATAAATGTGATAGAACATAACCAATATCGAGAGAAAGGAAATCAAAAAATGGATGACGATAAGATTTTTGATAAAATAGATGAAGTTGGTCTGAAAAAAACAATGGAGCGTTCATATATAGATTATGCCATGAGCGTTATCGCTGCCAGAGCTCTTCCTGATGTAAGAGATGGTCTTAAACCTGTTCAGCGAAGAATACTTCATTCTATGATAGAACTTAACAATGGACCTGATAAGCCACACCGTAAATGTGCCCGTATCGTCGGTGATACAATGGGTAAATATCATCCACATGGAGACAGTTCAATATACGAGGCACTTGTAAAGCTGGCTCAGGAGTGGAATACCAGATATCCACTTGTGGATGGACATGGAAACTTTGGATCGGTCGACGGTGACCATGCCGCTGCCATGCGATATACAGAGGCAAGACTTTCCAAGATATCCATGGAAATGATGGCAGATATAAACAAAGATACAGTTGATTTCACACCTAACTTTGATGGTACAGAGAAAGAACCTGTGGTACTACCATCACGTTATCCCAACCTATTGGTAAATGGTACATCAGGTATCGCAGTAGGTATGGCTACCAATATTCCACCACATAATTTAAAGGAAACTATCAATGCAGCCATAAAGATCATCGATAACAGAGTGGAAGAAGGACGTGAGACAGAGATAGATGAGATCATGGACATAGTAAAGGGTCCGGATTTTCCTACAGGCGCACAGATACTGGGCAGACAGGGAATAAACGATGCATATAGAACAGGTCGAGGCAAGATAAAAGTACGTGCAATCACAGAAATCGAAACAATGAACAACGGAAAGCACCGTATTGTTGTAACCGAACTACCATATATGGTAAATAAATCACTTCTTATAAAGAATATGGTCGATCTTGTCAAGAACAAGAGAATCGATGGAATCACAGATATAAGAGATGAGTCTTCAAGAGAGGGAATGAGAGTTGTCATTGAGCTTAGAAAGGATGTCAATGCCAACGTAATACTCAACCAGCTCTTCAAACACACACAGCTCCAGGATACATTTGGATGTATCATGCTGGCTCTGGTGGATGGAGTACCTAAGATACTCAACATCAAGGACATGCTCACATACTACCTGAAGCATCAGGAGGATGTTGTCACAAGAAGAACAAAGTATGATCTGAACAAGGCTGAGGAGAGAGCCCACATATTACAGGGTTATCTCATAGCACTGGACAACATAGATGAGGTCATCACGATCATCAGAAATTCAAAGAATGTTGGAGAGGCTAAGGCAAAGCTGATCGAAAGATTTGGACTTTCCGAGGCACAGGCCGGAGCAATCGTTGATATGAGACTCCGTGCTCTGACAGGTCTGGAAAGAGAGAAGATCGAGAACGAGTACAATGAGCTTATTGCGAAGATAGCTGAGTACAAGGAGATACTTGCAGATGAGAATAAGCTTCTTGGAGTTATCAAGACTGAGCTTGCAGCGATAGCTGACAAGTACGGTGATGAGAGAAGAACATCCATAACTGCATATTCAGATGATATAACAGATGAAGAGCTTATCAAGAGAGAAGAGATAGTTATCTCCATGACAAAGCTCGGATATATCAAGAGAATGCCAAAGGATACCTTCAAGGTACAGAACAGAGGCGGCAAGGGTATCAAGGGAATGAACACCATCGACAAAGATATAATCGATGAGATATTCCTTACTAATACCCACAACTTCATAATGTTCTTCACCAATATGGGAAGAGTATACAGAATGAAGGGATACGAGATACCTGAGTCGGGACGTAATGCAAGGGGTGTTGCGATAGTCAACCTTCTTCAGCTTCTTCCTGGTGAGAAGGTAACAGCCATAATCCCTATAGCCGGATTTGACAAGAAGTATCTCATGATGGCTACAAAGAATGGTATTGTAAAGAAGACCAAGATAGAGGCATTTGAGAATATAAGAAAGACCGGTCTGGCTGCCATAACACTGAATGAGGGAGATGAACTCATAGAGGTTAAGGCAACGAGCGGTGAGAATGATGTATTCCTTGTAACTGCCAAGGGTATGTGTATCAGATTCAATGAGGAATGTGTCCGTGATACAGGACGTACATCCATGGGTGTACGTGGAATAAGATGCGACAAGGGAGATGAAGTCATAGCAATGCAGCTTGATGTTCAGGGCGATGAGATTCTCTTCGTAACCACAAAGGGTATGGGTAAGAGAACTGAACTGTCAGAATTTGCCCCTCAGATGAGAGGCGGTAAGGGTGTCAAATGTTACAGGATAACCGATAAAACCGGTGACATCGTCAGCGCAAAGGCCGTGACAAATGACCATGACATTATGATGATGACCAATGAGGGAATCATGATCAGAATGCATTGTTCAGATATAACTGTAATAGGAAGAATAACCTCAGGTGTCAAGCTTATGAATATCGGCAAGGATGGCAACACATTTGTGGCATCTGTTGCAAAGCTTGCAAGAAGTGATGAAGATGAAGAGGCAGAGGACTCAGAGAATCCAGAATCAGCAGAAAATGAAGTATCAGAGAATGTAGAGAACGATACGGAGAATGATGCCGAGAGTAATTCAGAGGAGTAATTATAATCACAAATAAAGATAGATGTACTGTGTTGTAATATGCAAGACAGTACATCTTTTTTTATGTCCATGGATGTTTACAGATTGTGTGCAAATAGCCGTTATGATATACTTATCTTGGATTACACATTGGGAGAAAATAATCCTGAACGCAGGATTTTGAAGGTTATTATAAAGAGATTGAAATTATGGGAAAATACAACAAAATTATTGGGGGTAAAAGGCATGACGGCGAATGTGATACAGGTGGTGGCATCGGCGGCTACAACGGCTGCGTCTACAGTTACAGAGGCAACAACGGAGGGAAAACTGGACAAGATATTCCAGAGCTCCGAGAAGGCGTCTGAACTTTCTTACAGTATAATGAACATCATATATATATTGGCGGCGATGATCATAGTTGTTGCGATATTTACAGTGGTGTTATACATATACAAATTCATCATGAACAGGAGAGATCCAAACTACAAAAAGAACGATGATACGTTCCTGGATGATTAAAACAAATTTATAAAATGGCGGTGAAGAGATGAGAGTTATTGCAGCAGAAGAGATTACCAGAAATGTAAGGGAGATGTGTATCGAAGCAAATGTAAATCTGTCTGAGGATATGGAGAAGGCGGTCAGGGATTCAGTAGAATCTGAGGACAGTCCGCTCGGAAAACAGATACTTGGACAGTTATGTGAGAATCTGGATATAGCAAAGGAGAATGATATTCCTATCTGTCAGGATACGGGAATGGCTGTTTTCTTTGTGAATGTTGGACAGGATGTACATATAGAAGGAATGAACATAACTGATGCCATAAACGAAGGTGTGAGACAGGGATACACTGACGGATACCTGAGAAAATCAGTGGTAAAGGATCCTCTTATCAGAGAAAATACAAAGGACAATACCCCGGCAATCATACATTATGATATAGTTCCGGGAGATAAAATAGAGATAACTATAGCTCCAAAGGGATTTGGAAGCGAGAATATGAGCAAGGTGTACATGCTCAAGCCGGCAGATGGAGAAGAGGGTGTGAAAGCTGCTGTTCTTCAGGCTGTAAAGGATGCCGGACCAAATGCATGTCCTCCCGTATTTGTAGGTGTGGGTCTTGGAGGAGACTTTGAGCTCGCTGCGAAGCTTGCAAAGAAGGCTCTTACAAGAAAGGTCGGAGTTCACTCAGACAGAGAGCATATAGCAAGGATAGAGAGTGAGCTTCTGGAGATGATCAACAACACCGGAATAGGACCTGGCGGTCTTGGAGGAAAGACCACGGCACTGGCTGTGAACATAGAGACATATGCCACTCACATAGCCGGAATGCCACTGGCAGTTAATATGTGCTGTCATGTGAACAGACACGTTACGAGAGTATTATAGGAGGAGGTTAGGTTCATCATGGATAGACATATAAAGGCACCATTTGACAGAGAAGAGGTAAAGACCCTTAAGGCAGGGGATTATGTATATATAGATGGGATAGTGTACAGTGCCAGGGATGCCGCACACAAGAGAATGTATGATTCAATCATGGAATCAGGATGCGTGGACGCCAGTGGAACTGAGTTATATGAGAAGGGCATAGTTCCTATAGACCTTAACGGCAATGTGATATATTATCTCGGACCGACACCGGCAAAGCCTGGACAGGTCATAGGATCGGCGGGACCGACAACCAGTAGCAGAATGGACAAATACACTCCACTCATTCTCAGCAAGGGTCTGTGTGGAATGATAGGAAAGGGAAAGAGAAGCCCGGAGGTTATACAGGCAATAATCGACAACAAGGCTGTGTATCTGGCAGCCGTTGGTGGTGCAGGAGCGCTTCTCTCCAAATGTATCAAGAAATCCGAGGTGATTGCATACGATGATCTCGGAACAGAGGCTATAAGGAAGATGACAGTGGAGAATTTCCCAGCTATTGTGGTTATAGATTCAGAGGGACACAACCTGTATGAAACAGCGGTAAAAGATTATATTGAGCAGAATAAATAATACAGGAATAAAATAAAAAGTATACAGAATCTCAACAATGAATTAGCAAAAATGCACAAAATAATTGTTGAATATTACAGTCACAATAATGTTGACTAAAATATATTAAACTTTTAATATGAGTTAGTCTCATATTAAATTAATTGTTGTATTAACAAGGGAAAGAAGAAAAAGGAGAGATTTAATGAGAAGAGAAAAAGTTTTCAACAGATCGTTATTGATCCTTGCAATCATGTCAATCATGCTCTTTGCAATGACAATAACAGCATCGGCAGCATCAGGAAGAGCAGTAACAAATCTTCAGCAGACAGATGATACCAAGACAAGTGTCACAGTTCAGTGGAGCGGTAATTATGGAGAGGAATACTTAGTGTATTTATCCCAGGATAGATCTTCAGGATATCAGGCATTAAGTTCTTATACTTCAACATCAAATAAGAAGTATATTTACAATCTTCAGGCCGGCAGAGCATACTATGTAATAGTTCAGACATATGTCAACAAGCAGCTTGTTGGACAGTCAGATCCACTTCAGGTTGTAACAACTCCTGAGAATGTAAATTATAAGTCAATAAAGCAGACTTCAGGCACAAAGAACAAGATTGGTTTACAGTGGAACAGCGTTTCAGGTGTAACAGGATATGTAGTTGCCAAGATCAGTGGTTCAAAGGTTGAGGCTCAGTACAACGTTACTACAAACAAGGCAACTGTACCTGCACAGGCCGGAACCCACTACAGTGGATATTATGTATATTCATATAAGAGATCAGAGTCAAACTACATAGCACTTGGTTATGGACAGTCAACAGGTACACTCTACTCAGCACCTGTTAACCCACAGTATGTTGCCGATGCAAAGGCAGGAACTCTTATATGGAGTCCAGCTAAGAGTGGAAATGTAATAACAATCGGATGGAAGGCAAATCCAAACTATGACTATCCTACAGGATATCAGGTTCAGATCTACTCTCTCAACGGAAAGACCAGATTATACACAACAAAGGCTACAACAAAGACCAGCGTTAAGATCAACAACGCAAAGGTTCGTAAGGCAATCAACAACAAGGGATTCAAGGTAAGAATCCGTGCATACAAAGAGGCAAATGGTGGTGCTAAGTGCTGGAGCAATTGGTCAGCATTCAAGACAATCATACCTCAGGCATGTGTAAAGAAGAGTAATGTAACTTCTGTAAGCAGCACTGCTGCAAAGGTTAAATGGAAGAAAGTAGCAAATACAAAGTATTATCTTGTATACTATACAAAGAATCCATACGCTTCAAATGCAAAATGGATAAAGAAAAAGGTAAGTGCTAAGAGCAGCTCTTATACAATAAGAGGTCTTAAGGCATATTCTACATTTGGAGTATATGTTATCCCTGTTGTCAAGGTAAGAGGAAAGACCTACAGAGGACAGGCTTGTGAGTATATAAGATGCAGTTACTACTATAGATAAGATAGTAAGAAACATCTACAAAACGATAAGAGGGCGGATACAAAAAAGTATCCGCCTTTTTGTCGATTTTTGGCTTATTATTTTCTTGTAAAAACTCCTTGACATTCACTGCCAGGTTTGGTATTATAAACAAGCGTCAAAAATTAAATACTCTTTGGTAGGAGATTTTTATTTAGGCATTTTGCAGAAGTACTCAAGTGGCTGAAGAGGCGCCCCTGCTAAGGGTGTAGGCCGTTTGCGCGGCGCGAGGGTTCAAATCCCTCCTTCTGCGTTTCCTTTTTGGAGATGCTTATGACGTTATTCCTCGATAGCTCAATGGTAGAGCACTCGGCTGTTAACCGAGGGGTTGTAGGTTCGAGCCCTACTCGGGGAGCTTTAATTAAATAATATGGTGCGATAGCCAAGTGGTAAGGCCCCGGTCTGCAACACCGTCATCGCCGGTTCAAATCCGGCTCGCACCTCTCAAGCGGAAGATATATGTAATATATATCTTCCTTTTTTTGTAACCTTGAATATGCTTTTTTTGTCTGTTATACTGTAGAGGTATATTGGCTATTGAAATAGTAGGAGGTGGGGTATGACTCAAATTTTAAAAGATTCAATAAAAATTGAATACAAACTTGATCAGGTTACTCCTATTAGCAAATATGAAATGAATGCCTATAATGTGCCTTTTGCAGGCAACACAAGCATGTGCAGGGAAGTGTTTGTTAAGGGGGAAAGAAAACTCGAATTCTCAATAGATGGGGATATGAGTCTTAGTAAGATAATGCAGAAACCGGTTTTCAGGGATGAACTGGTGGAATACATATTCAGCATAAGCAAGCAGCTTGTGTCAGTCATACAGAATGGACTAGCACCCGAGAAGGTAGTGTGGGATACGAATTATATGTATGTGAGATTTAGTGACTTCTCCATACAGCTTCTGTATCTTCCATTTGAAAGCAAATTTGACAAGAAGGACATTGGGGAGTTCGTGAAGAGCATCTTGTCAGGATTTGTCTATGCACACACACCAGCCATAGAATGTGCTAACCAGATAGTTGATTATTTCAACGATCACAGGGAGTTTGATGCATTTCATTTCAATGAATTCGTGTCAGATCTCAGAGCATCAAGTCAGCTCCTTATAATACAGGGTGAAAAGGGCAAGAGTAAGGTACTCACTTCAAATGACAATAATAAAGAGCTTGCAATCCACAAAGCCGAGGAGGCAGCCAGAAAGGCTGAAGAGGCAAGAATGCAGGCCGAGAATGAGGTAAAGAGACAGATAGAGGAAGCAAAGTATCAGGCGGAAGTTGCCAGACAGGCAGAGGAGACCCGTATGAAGGCCGAGGCGGCAAGGGTCGAAGCCGAGATATGGAGACAGAAGGTCACTGCTGAGGCAAAGGATTATGAGCAGACAGCGGTACTCACAGCTCAGGATATGTACTCATATCAGGGCAATTCCGATGACAGTGAGAGGCTTAAGGCTGAAGAAATGTTCAGGAATGCCGAGGAGGAGCGAATCAGGGCAGAGAAGGTTTCATCGCAGTATGCAGATGAGATAAGACGTGCCAGAGAGCAGGAGATGCATGCTGAGGAGGCTAGAATGCAGGCAGAATTTGCAGCCCGCAAGAATGCTGAGGAGGCTAAGAGACAGGCAGGCCTTGCAAAGCTCAAGGCGGAGGAAGCCAAGAGACTTAGCGAGCAGCCGGATGAGGAGCCACCTACAACACTGTTCAGCAACAGAACACTTGTCACAGGCAGCAAGCCGACCCTCACCAGAAAGACTACGGGTGAGAGCGTTCAGATTAATAAACAGGTATTCTGTATTGGCAAGGCTGATCAGGGTGTTGACTATAAGGTAACAGGAAACAAGTCTATAAGTAGAAGACACGCCTATATCACCAGTATCAATGGAACACATTATCTGAGAGATAACAACTCAACAAACCATACATTCCTGAACGGAACTCAGGTGTACAGCAATGTTGATGTGGCTATCCCTGATAACAGTGTGATAAGGCTTTCAAACGAGGAGTTCATATTCAGGATAAATTCTTAAATATGGAGTTCGATAAATGTAATAAATCAGGTTGATCCGTAAGGGATGTGTCAAGTTTTCTATGAAAACTTGACATGTAGCTCCAGCCATTTGCCGAAGGCAAATTTTGAATGGCTGGAGTTCAAGATGGAGGAAGAGATATGTATTGTGATAATTGTGGTTGTGAATTGGGGGAGAACGTAAGAAAGTGTCCTGTCTGTGGAAAAGAATTTCCTTTGATAGAGCCGGAAGTTGACGACAGCACAACTGTGCTTACAAGTGAGCCGGACGTCGATGAGGACGATGACAGCACAACTGTCCTGACAGGCGGAACACAGGGCATGCCTCAGATGATGCAGCAGCCACAGGGTAATCCTGTGCCACCGCAGCAGCCTCAGATGGGAATGCCACAACCTCAGATAATGCCACAGGAAGGCGCCGATATAATGATAAAGAAAAAGGGCGAGAAGAAGGGTATGAGCAAGGGTGCAAAGGCCGCACTCATAGCTATACCAGTGGTTATCGTCATCGCTATAGGCGTCCTTGCATTTATATTTGTTCCAAAGTTTAGAAAGTATAACGAGGCCAACGACCTCATGGACCAGGGAAAGGTTGAAGAGGCCGTGACACTGTATAAGGATCTTGGAAAATTCAAGGATTCCTATAAAAAGGCAAACGGAGACGCTTATTATGAGTATGCCGAGGGTCTTGAAAAAGAAGGCAAGAACCTTGAGGCGGCTGAATATTATAAGAAGTCAGGCAATAGCAGAAAGGCTGCAGAGAACTACAGCAAGTCATCTGACGGTGACGAGGAGAGTTTCAGCAGCGATGACGCATTTGATAAGGCTTATCAGTGTTATTACAATGCGGGAATGGATCAGATGAATGCGGCATCCTACGATGCAGCCATAGATGCATTCAACAACGCAGGCTCATACAAGGATGCATCGGACAAGGTTATCGAGTGTACATATAAGAAAGCGGAGGCACTTATAACAGCCAAGAAGTACGATGACGCCATCAGTATTCTGTCAACCATAGAGGAGTACAGCGATTCCCAGACTCTTCTTGCAAAGTGCTATTACAACAAGGCATCAGAGCTGCTCGACAGCGGCAAATATGACGATGCGTATGATATGTACATGAAGTCAGAATTTGATGACTACAAGAACAAGGCCAGTGAGTGTACATACAAGAAGGCAGAGCAGTATTACAAGAACAAGGATTACGAGAATGCCATCAAGAGCTATGATAAGGTGGACAAGGATTACAAGGACTGTGTAGCTGAGAAAGACAAGTGTTATCAGGCACTTGGAGCCCAGGCATACAAGGATAAGGAATACAAGAAGTCAGTTGATTACTATGAGAAGGTAGTCAAGACTGATGTGTCCAAGAAGATAGCAAATGGAAAGCTTGCATTTGCAAATGCAAATAAGAACGCAGCCAATGAGACTACAATGACATATCTCGGAGAACTCAGATACGACGGCAACGAGAAGGCTCAGAAGCTGTATTCAGAGCTTGTGAAGTGGAATATAGAATCATTTGTAAACAGCAGTGAAAAAGATCTTGATAAGGGATCTAACAGCATCAAGACAAAGGATGGATCAGATATATATATTCATACGTCATTTGGATTTGACGGTGATGACTCTATGAAGATATCGGGATACGTTGTGTATGCGGATGGAAACAAGTCTGACGTCATAACATTCTCAGATCCTGTGGTTGATGGCTGGTCAACATGGGTCAAGATATCAGGTGACAGCGCACCTAAGGGTGTAACATATCTGTATCTTCAGAATGAGACGACCAAGAAGATCATAGAGGTATATCCGTTCACAATAAAGTAAAGAGACAGGGTGATATATGTGATAAACAGACCTGAATTGCTGGCTCTGGAATTCTACAAGTCGCGGCCTTTTAAGGGCAGTGACAAGGGTATCCGTTACATGATACAGAAGGATGTTGTGGAGATTGAGCCGGAGGGTGAAAAAGATCAGACAGAGGAAGATGCACCGAAGGAGACAAAGACTGTACTCACGGCATTTATATGGCCGGAGCCATTCTGTTTTGAGGTCACACCGGATGAACAGAAGGGATCGAAGCAGTTTGATTTTTCCGAGGAAGGATTGTGTGAGGCCATAGCCTGGTTGAATGAAAATCATGATGCATATGCACAAAAAAAACAATAATAAACTACTTAAAAGAATAATTGGAATAACAGCGACTGTCATCATTCTGATGGCAGCAGTTGTTGCAATTATTTTTTTTCATCTTATGAGAAAACCTCAGATAAAGCTTGTGGAGGCCATGGTAAATACCATCAATTCTTCCAGAGAGTCGGAGATGAATCAGCAGTATGGCACATTTGACATGGGTATGAACATGATAAATGGCAGTCAGAGCTTTTCATTTGAGGATAATTCTGATCACAGCGTTGACATATCGCTGAAGAGAAGTGCTTCGGATCACAATTTTCTTGCGGAGGCAGGAGTTGATGACAAGACATTCAAGCTCTATGCAAATAAGAGGACTTCTCTCATATATATAGATGATATGGCAATCAGAATACAGTACGCTGACAATCTCATCACGAACATGAGCAATTCTCAGGTGGTATCACTGCTTGGGATAGACAGCGACACAGTGTACTCATTTGGCACTGCCTATGAGAACTGTATGAGGATGGCTGCAAATAATTATGCGGACATCAACGGTGACGATATCCAGACAGATATTATCCAGAAGACACTTAAGTATTTCTTCAATATGGAGGGTACGAGTGAGGGAAAACAGACTGTGGTTACTGGGGATAGTACACAGGACTGCAAGGTGTACTCGGTCATCTTCAATGTGGATGATTTCTATAGTTATCTGGATGAATGTTTTGGCACACATGATATAGATCTTCAGGAAGTGTATGACATGTTTGGCAAATACATACCGGAGATAGATACCATTGACAATACGGCAGAATTGGTACATGATATAAAGCAATTTGTGGATGAAATGTTAGACGGCAGGGATATCACGCTCTATTTTGCTGTGAACAGTAAAAATGAGCTGGTCAAGCTGTATGCGGATCATGTGTCCGACAGGGATATGAGCATGTCGCTGACATTTTACGGAGACAAATATACAGCACAGTCGTATGAGTTCACTGTTACTGACAATTCTGACAACCATCTTGTGATAAAAAAGAGGGATGTGAGCAGTGACGGAGAGACAGGAGTGGTGTTTGATGTGGATATATCGGCAGCCGATCTCATGGATTCCATGAAGCCTGTCAGTATAAGTGCATCGCTGGAGCTTAGATTGTCTGGAAGTGATGCAATTCTTGGTATACAGGTTGGAGATGCCGTGTTCAGAAAAAATGCGGAGATCACCGGATATGATAAGGGTAACAGCATTGATCTTGCGTGGAGCGGGGACAGTGATGGAAGCATGCATATCGGCTGTGATTCAGGAGCGATAGAGAAACCGGAATACAGGGACAGCCTGGATATATTTGACACAGATGTGATAAGTGCGTATAAATTTATAAAAGAGATAATGAACAGATAGATGGAGATTTGTATATGAGTGATACATCAGTTGTGGATAACTCCACGGGCAAAGAAAAAAGCAGATATACATCGGGAACCATATATAAGATGATAATTGCTATAACGTTCCTTCTGGCATTTGGACTGATAATGATATTCAGCGCATCCAGTTACGGCACGGCTGCCAGCAATTTCAGAAGCCAGTTGGTGTTTATCGTTTTCGGAGCATTGGCAATATGGGGATTGGCGTTTTTCCCATACGGTCTGTATAAGAAGCTTACATGGCCTGCATATTTTCTGTCATTGATACTGACATTTTTGCTTCTCACGCCATTGGGAGTAAATGTAAATGGTGCGACGAGATGGATCCAGATCCCTCACATACCATTCAGAATCCAGATCGCTGATATAGTGAAGACTCTCATGATCATATTCATAGCTTCATTTATAAGCAGCAAATGGAGAGAGATGCACAAGTGGCAGACTGTCATAATACTGTGGGTGCTTGTGGGACTCCAGGCGGGACTTTTGCTCGTCATATCCACAAACCTGAGTTCGTGTCTGGTCGTTCTTGGAATATGTTACTGTTCAACATTTATAGCCAGCAAGAACTGGAAACTGCATTTGGGAATATTGCTGATAGCTGTGGTGGTGGCGGTGGTCTATGTGAAGGTAGCCACGAGCTACCTGCCTACGGAGGAAGAACTTCTGTCAAATGACAACTTCCGTGCAAAGCGAATCCTGGGATGGCTGTACACAGAAAAATATGAGAAGAGTGCAGGATATCAGGTCATACAGTCGCTGTATGCCATAGGAAGCGGATCTTTCTTCGGCAAGGGACTTGGAAATGGAACACAGAAGCTTTCGGCTATACCGGAGGCCCAGAATGATATGATCTTCGCTATAATCTGCGAGGAGCTTGGTGTGGCAGGAGCAATCATGTTATTTCTTCTGTATGGCTATCTGTTATACCAGATGTATGTTATAGTTAAAGAGTCATCGAACGTATTTGGAAGCATGATGGTCATAGGTGTGATGGTACACCTTGTATGCCAGATAGTGATCAACGTAAGCGTTGCGACAAATGTAATTCCGAATACAGGTGTCACTCTTCCTTTCATAAGCTCGGGAGGTTCCGCACTTCTCATGACCATGGTCGAGTGTGGTATGTGTATAGGAATCAGAAGGCAGCAGACGAGAAGAGTGTATCAGAAGCATTTGAATGAATAAAATCCATGTGAGGAATAAGAGAGGTAGTATATGGTAAAGTTTAGAAAAATTGCGTTTTTGACAATGGCAGCAGTATTGTTGTCAACTTGTGCGACAGGAATCTCAAATCTGTCAGAAAGCAGGGTCGGCGGACAGTACACGGTGTACGCTGCGGAGACTCAGGCTGATGCCGGAGAGAGTGTTGCGACATTGACGGATGCAACTGCCACTGTGAAGAATAAGAAGGGCTGGTATACCAAGAACGGTAAGACATATTATTACGATGAGAACGGCAAGGCGTTAAAGAGCAAGTTCCTTACATACAAGGGCGACAAATATTATTTTAACAGATATGGCCGCATGGTGAGAGGTCTTAACAAGATCCAGAATAATTACTATTACTTCAGAACAAATGGCAAGGCACTGGTGAATACCTGGAAGAAAATAAAGGGTAAGAAGTATTACTTTGGTTCTGATGGAAAAGCCTATAAGGGTGCACATAAGGTAAAGAATAGCAAGTATTACTATAATTTCTCAAGTAATGGTTATCTTGCGGAGGGTGTCAGAAAGATAAATGGCGTGACATACAGATTTGGTTCCAATGGAAAGCCATATACAGGATGGTATACTACAAAGCTTGGAAACAGACAGTATTACAGCGCTTCAGGTGTTGCATACAAAGGACCTAAGAAGGTAAATGGCAAGCTGTATCTGTTCGACAAGAATGGTGCACTGGTGAAGGGCAGAGGCTGGAAATATTACAACGGCAAGCGTTACTTCGTAAGCGTCAAGGGAACATTACTCACCGGATACAGATATGTGGATGGAGCATACTATTACTTCAGTAAGAGCGGTGCCATGTACAGAAGCAAGTGGGCATATGCGAATGGATATAAGTTCTATTTCAACAGAGGTGGCAAGAGACTCACAGATGTTGATAAGATCCTCGGAAAACAGGATTCCTATGAGATAAAGGTCAACAAGACCACAAATGTTGTGACTGTATATGCAAAGGATGGCAACAAGGGATATATCATTCCGGTAAAGGCATTTGTATGTTCAGGCGGTGACACAACACCTCTTGGAACATTCTGTACCCCGGCAAAGGGAAGATGGTGGACACTGATGGGGCCATGCTATGGACAGTGGGATACACTTATAACAGGTGATATACTTTTCCACTCTGTGTATTACGGAGAGGAGGATCCTACCACATTATCAGTCAGCGCTTATAACATGCTCGGAACGACATGCTCACACGGATGTATAAGACTTAAGGCAGGAGATGCAAAGTGGATATATGATAACTGCGATCTTGGAACAAAGGTAACTATATTCGAGAGCAATAAGAGCGGCCCGTTCCCTAAGCCTACATCAGTTCAGCTTGATTACAGCCATACATGGGATCCTACAGATCCAACCATGGCATACAAGTGTAGAGAGAACGGATGTCATAAGGGAATAGCATGGTAATATCGTGTTCAATGTGGAGAGAATAGATATATGAAAAAAGCGTCGTGGATGGACATGGGCAGAAAATATATATTATTTATGATTGCGGTCATCTGTTTTGCAGGTATCTGCATGGGATGCGGGAAGGTGGATGACGGTCAGGAGGAGAGTACCGGTATCCAGATAAAGAGCGGTGATGTTGAATCCGCGGAGGATATGACTCAGATAGGAGTGTATCTCGATGTGGATAAGAACAGTTCCGAGATAACGGATGTGAAGTACAAGATATCCGGTGACATAGGTATCGTGAGTTTCAGGTACAGCGGAGTGAAGGTTGAACTCAGAGGCTCCTGCAAATACGAGATGTACGATCTGGCGGGCGTTGAGAACACCAGCAATGGTGACATGATAACCGGCAACATCCAGGGATACAGTGCTACTTATTACACTCTGACTCCCGGACGTATAGCTTTCTGGAGCGATGGAACAATTAACTATTCGCTATATATATACGTCACAGCCAGTGATGAGGTACTCAATGAAGTGCTGTCACATATAGTATTTGAGAACAGATATACGGACAGGGCTGATGTCCAGCAGCAGATAGAGACGGACAGCAGAGCATTTGCTGAGAAGATCGTGAAGGTGTTCAATGATGAAGATCTTGAGACCATGAAGGATATGGTTTTATATCCTCAGGAGACAAGTGGTGGACAGTCCATAGCAAATGAAAATGAGCTGTTGAATGTTGATAAGAAGGCGCTGTTCACTGACATTCTTATGAAGGCTCTGAACGATGAGAATGCACTGGATAATCTGAGAAAAACCAACGACGGCTCCGAATATGTAATTGGAACAAACTATAAAAATGTACATTTCAGACTGAACGACGATGGACAGTTTGTCATCACAAAAATAAATAACTGATATTTATCCCCTGCACATAAGGGCAAACTGATATGTGCAGGGGATTTTTCTGTTTAAAAATACTGAAAAAGTTCTATTTGCCACGAATAAGTTCAGAATGTGATAAGTATGGGAGAATAAACAAGTATAGTGGGAAAATTTAGAGGACGATTCGCGTTGAGACTGTGTATTAAAGTCCTTAGAATTGTATCAGGACAGGAAATAACTTAAGACAGGACCTGATCTGAGACAAGGAGGAGATATACACGATGACAGAGAGAGTTTACAGTATAAGTGAGGCAGCAGCCAAGGTTGAGGTTGAGTCACATGTGCTTAGGTATTGGGAGGAAGAGCTTGAGATCGATATCAAGAGAAATGACATGGGTCACAGGTGCTACAGTGAGAAGGATGTAAAGATACTTCAGAGGGTTAAGACTTTGAAGGATAAGGGGATACAGCTCAAGGCGATAAAGGATATGGTTCACAGAATGTATGAACTTCTTGACGAGGGAGAGAGCACAGAGGAAAAAAATGTGGATGATGCGGTGACGGAGCTTATCGCAGAGAGAGAAAATACAGAGAAGAAGACCATAGAAACCATAAGGGTGAGCAGCGATGTGGGGGATGATTCAAGAATAGTTGATTTCAAGATGGCACAATTCCAGAATATCATGGACAAGATAATCAGCAACTCCATAAAGGACAACCTTAAGGTGATAACACAGTCAGTGTCCGCTGCGGTGTCCGATGACGTGGTAAAACAGATGGATGTGCTGATGAAGGAGAAGGAGGATCAGGAGGAAGCGAGATACAGAAAGCTTGACGCCACCATAAGAGAACTTCAGCAGACCAGACAGGAGGTTGCGGCAACGGAGATAAAGAGGAAGAAAAAGGGCATTTTCAGAAGAAAACAGAGAGAGAGTTTATAAAAACTTCACACACTAACAATAGGGATTAATGCTATAATTAGCGCTAGTAAGATGGGAGTTAACACGAATGAAGATTACTAAGAAAGTTAAGATAGCGATAATTTTTATATGGATAGCAGCGATATTGTCCATGGTTATAGGTACGGCTATCATAGGGCGATATTTTATCACTGGAACTTATGGCCGTAATCACTCACTGCAGCTTTTATATTCGGAGGACGATCCGGTCAATGATGTGTACAAATCTCTGTCCACATTGCGTGAGGAAGTTATAAGCAAGGTGAAGAAGGATCCTTCATACTATACAACCCAGGATAATGCAGATGCCCTGGATGAAAAGAGCTCGGTATTAAATACTCATATAGCAGTGAAGAAGGGTGGAGAGTACATATATAGTTCCGTTGATCCTTTTTCTGAGAGCTTGAAGGAGCAGTTAAAGAGAAATGATAACAGTTCGAATATCAATGCGATAGATGGTGATTCGATTGATACCGGAAATAACAGTGATATAAAGGTTCAGGAATATCTCATAACCCAGCCGTCATTCTATCTGTGCAACCAGGTATCATATGTGCTGGATGGAAGTCAGGTAGATATTTACATGCTCACATACTATGGTAATTATATGGCGAAGTTCAGGGGAACCATCATGGGTTATTCCATACTGATGGTTCTAATGATGATGCTCCTGAGCGGTGTCGTGGCATTCCTTGTATACCAGCAGTTTGTGAATCCTCTTGTCAAGCTCAAGGAGGCAGCAGAGCGTATGGGCTCAGGCAACCTTGACGAGAAGATAGACTTTGGCGATAACAGAGTCGATGAGGTTGGTGAGCTCTGTGAGTCATTTGAGGATATGAGACAGAAACTGTCAGACTTTACCAAGGCGAAGATGAGATATGAGGAAGAGAACAGGCAGCTCATAAGCAATATATCACACGATCTCCGTACTCCTATCACGACCATCAAGGGTTATGTGGAGGGAATCATGGATGGAGTTGCAGATACCCCTGAGAAGCAGGAGAGATATCTGAAGATGATATACAGCAAGGCAAATGAGATGGACAGCCTCATCAATGAGCTTTCACTGTATACGAATATCAACAACAACGCCATACCATATGAGTTCCACAGGGTATCGGTGAAGGATTATTTTGATGACTGTATGGAGGAGGTATATACGACGCTCCTTTCCAAGAACATGACGCTCACATACAAGAACTATTGTGATGACGATGTGAAGGTCATAGTTGATCCTGACCAGCTCAAGAGGGTCATCAACAACATAATTACAAATGCTATCAAGTATACCGATAAGGAATATGGACAGATAGATATCAACATATATGACAATGACGCGGAGGTTAAGGTATCCATAAGCGACAATGGCCGTGGAATAGATTCAGAGAGCCTGCCTCATATATTTGACAGAATGTACAGAGCTGACAGCGCAAGACAGTCAAGAGGCGGAAGTGGTCTTGGACTTGCTATATGCAAGAAGATCGTTGAGGAGCACGGCGGCAACATATATGCCACAAGCCAGCTTGGTGTCGGAACAACGATAGTATTTACCCTGAAGAAGTATATTCCAAAGGTTGAGGAGATCGAGGGTGATACTTCTGACGCCAGCGGTGAACAGCAGGCAAATGTAAAAAAGGATACACAGAAAAAAGATGATCAGAGAAAAGACAATCAGAAAAAGGATGGTCAGAGAAAAGGATCATTGCAGATCATAAATTCACTAAAGAAAAGGAGAGATACAGATGAGTAAGATATTGATCATAGAAGATGAGCTTAGTATTGCAGAGCTTGAGAGAGATTATCTGGAGCTCAATGATTTCGAGGTAGAGATAGAGACAAATGGACTTAAGGGTCTTGAGAAGGCATTGGATGAGGAATACAGTCTTATCATTCTGGATCTCATGCTCCCTGAGGTGGATGGATTTGAGATATGCCGACAGATAAGGGAGAAGAAGGATATTCCGATCATCATGGTAACAGCCAAGAAGAATGATATAGACAAGATCAGAGGTCTTGGTCTGGGAGTTGACGACTATGTCACAAAGCCATTCAGTCCAAGTGAGCTGGTGGCAAGAGTCAAGGCGCACATATCCAGATACGAGAGACTTGTTGGTTCAACGGCACTCAAGAATGACGTCATCGAGATCAGAGGTCTTAAGATAGACAAGACGGACAGAAGAGTGTATGTTGATAACGAGGAGAAGGTATTTACGAATAAGGAGTTCGATATACTGTGCTTCCTTGCCAGCAACCCAAACAAGGTATTTTCCAAGGATGAGCTGTTCAGCAAGATATGGAATATGGACAGCATAGGAGATATAGCCACGGTTACTGTTCATATCAAGAAGATCAGAGAGAAGATTGAATTTGACACATCGAATCCACAGTACATAGAGACTGTATGGGGCGTTGGTTACAGGTTTAGGATGTGATAAGAAAGCCCCAGACGGCGAACATGCAGCGTTCATGCTTGCATGAAACGCTGCATGTTCATCGGATGGGCAGATATTCATGAGCATGTATGCCGATAGGCAGGAATGCGAATGAATGTGCGATTACGAGAGCCACGAAGTGGCGAAGTAATCGTAAGGCTTTCTTATCACAATTATAATAAGCCCCAGATGGCGAATGAGGAGAAAACAAATGAAATTAAACATTTTACATGAGGATAATGATATAATCGTGGCTGTAAAGCCATGTGGTGTGCCAACTCAGCCGGACAAGACCAATTCAGAGAGCATGGTGAGTATGCTCAAGCTCAGGATATACGAGAAGGAGAACAGAAAAGAGGAGCCATATCTTGTGCCTATACACAGACTGGACAGGCCTGTAGGCGGAGTTATGGTATTTGCCAAGACTCCTGAGGCGGCTGCAAATCTCTCAAAGCAGAGCGAGGATGGTTCTATGATGAAGTATTATCAGGCGATCCTCACTGGTGAGCTTTCAAATGACCAGGGAGTTTTGAAGGATTATCTTCTTCACGATACTAAGGACAATGTGACAAAGGTCGTGGACAAGGACACACCTGGAGCAAAGTATTCCGAGCTGGAATATGAGGTGCTGGATGTCATGGATACGGACGAGGGAGTTCTGTCATATATACTTGTTGAACTCATAACTGGAAGACATCATCAGATCAGGGCACAGTTTGCAAAGAGAAAGTGTGGAATCTGGGGTGACACAAAGTACAATCCTAAATTTCAGAGGACAAAGAAGAAGTACAAGGAGATAGGACTTCACGCGTCCAGATTGGAATTTGACCATCCGACAACAGGGGAACACATGGTGTTCAAGCATGAGCCGGAGGGCGGAGCATTTGCCATTCTGGATCTGGATGAGTTTTAGTTAAAATGGTATTTACAGGGCGGATGTTGGCATGTTTCGTGTTGACATACGTCCTGAAATTTTGTAGATTAAAGAGTGTATGCATTAGGTAGTTCAGCTATGCAGCAGATATAGAATGTTTTAGAATTAAGGAGATAAATAAGATGGCAAACGATAAGAAGATGGTTGAAGCTATTACTTCCATGGATGAAGATTTTGCACAGTGGTATACTGACGTTGTCCTCAAGGCAGGACTTATCGCATATACCAACGTGAAGGGATGTATGGCTATCAAGCCCGCAGGATATGCAATCTGGGAGCTTATACAGAAGCAGCTTGATGAGAGATTCAAGGCTACAGGTGTGGAGAATGTGTACATGCCAATGCTTATTCCAGAGAGCCTTCTTGAGAAGGAGAAGGATCACGTTGAGGGATTTGCACCGGAGGTAGCATGGGTTACATATGGTGGACTCAATCCTCTTACAGAGCGTATGTGTGTAAGACCTACATCAGAGACTTTGTTCTGCGATTTCTACAAGAATGATATCCAGTCATATCGTGATCTGCCAAGGGTATATAATCAGTGGTGTTCAGTAATGCGTTGGGAGAAGGAGACAAGACCTTTCCTTCGTTCAAGAGAATTCCTGTGGCAGGAGGGTCACACAGCTCATGCAACAGCTGAGGAGGCTGAGGCAAGAACAATACAGATGCTGAATCTGTATGCAGACTTCTGTGAGGATGTACTGGCTATGCCTGTTATCCGTGGACAGAAGACAGAGAAGGAGAAGTTCGCAGGAGCAGAGGCAACATACACAATAGAGGCACTTATGCACGATGGCAAGGCGCTCCAGTCAGGAACAAGCCATAACTTCGGAGACGGATTTGCCAAGGCATTTGGAATACAGTTTACAGACAAGGACAACAAGCTCAAGTATGTTCATCAGACATCATGGGGTATGACAACAAGACTTATCGGAGCCATCATCATGGTTCACGGAGACAATTCAGGTCTTGTACTTCCTCCAAAGGTTGCTCCAACTCAGGTCATGATCATTCCTATCATGCAGAAGAAAGCAGGAGTGCTTGAGAAGGCAGCAGAGCTCCGTGAGAAGCTTGGAGCATTCAGAGTAAAGGTCGATGACAGCGACAAGAGCCCAGGCTGGAAGTTCTCAGAGCAGGAGATGAGAGGTATTCCTATCAGAGTTGAGATCGGACCAAAGGATATCGAGGCCAATCAGGCAGTTCTGGTACGCCGTGACACAAGAGAGAAGATCACAGTATCACTTGATGAGATAGATACAAAGGTTGGAGAGCTTCTTGAGACTATCCAGAAGGATATGTTCGAGAGAGCAAAGGCTCACAGAGATTCACATACACATGCAGCGCTTAACTGGGATGAGTTCAAGAATATCATCGACAACGAGCAGGGCTTTGTAAAGGCTATGTGGTGTGGCGAGACAGCTTGTGAGGAGGCTATCAAGGATGAGACAGGAGCATCCACAAGATGTATGCCATTTGCACAGGAGCATCTTTCAGATGTATGTGTACACTGCGGCAAGCCGGCCAAGAAGATGGTATACTTCGGAAGAGCATACTAAAATATAGATAATAATCATGTATAATAACTTCTTCAGCATTTTGCTGGAGAAGTTATTATTTTACAGATATAAAGATGCGGAGAGAAGATATATGAGAATAGACATTCCAGAGGGAGCAAATAAAGTTATAGAGGGTCTTGAGGCAGCAGGCTATGAGGCCTATATAGTCGGCGGCTGCGTGAGAGACAGCATACTCGGAAGAGAGCCGGGGGACTGGGATATCACCACATCTGCCAGACCTGAGCAGGTCAAGGAGATATTCAGGCGAACCGTAGATACAGGAATAGAGCATGGAACCGTAACAGTCATGATGGGCAAGGAAGGCTATGAGGTCACGACGTACAGGATAGATGGAGAGTACAGTGATCACAGGAGACCGGATCAGGTGGAGTTCACAGCCAGCCTTGAGGAGGATCTGAAGAGAAGAGACTTCACCATAAATGCCATGGCGTACAGCCACAGCAAGGGCATAATAGATATGTTTGGCGGTGTGCAGGATCTGAATGACAAGGTTATAAGAGCTGTCGGTGTGGCAAGGGACAGATTCGATGAGGATGCACTTAGGATACTCAGAGCCATAAGATTTGCGGGACAGCTTGGATTTGACATAGAGAGGGATACCCGAAAGGCCATGATCATCCAGGCACAGTACCTCAAGGATATAAGTGCGGAGAGGATCAGGGTGGAGCTCACAAAGCTCCTTGTATCAGATCACCCGGACAAGCTGCTCGAGGCCTATGTTACAGGTATCACTGCATATATCCTTCCTGAATTTGACAAGATGATGGAGCAGCCACAGAACAACCAGTATCACAGATACAATGTGGGTGTACACTCCATTGAGGCGGTTAAAAATATAAGAGCTGACGTCACCATGAGATGGGCGGCGCTTCTCCACGATATAGGCAAGCCATCCACACACACTGTGGACGAGAATGGAACAGATCACTTTTACGACCACCAGATCGCTGGAGTTCCACTGGCGGAGGCGGTTCTCAGAAGACTGAAGTTTGACAACAATACCATCAAGGACGTGTGCAAGCTGGTGAGATGGCATGACTTTGGCATGGGCTGCGTTCCGAAGAAGAATACCATCAGGAAGCTTCTCGGAGAGGTTGGAAAGGATTTCTTCCCATATATAATCGAGATCAAGAAAGCCGATATGGCTGCCCAGAGCGATTACAAGCTGGAGGAGAGACAGAGCCAGCTTGCGGAGCTTGAGAAGAAATATGAAGAGATCGTGGCAGATGCTGACTGCGTCAGGATCAAGGACCTCAAGGTAAATGGCGGAGACCTCATAAAGCTGGGAATAAAGCCGGGACCTCAGATGGGCGAGATACTTCAGAAACTGCTGGATATGGTTATAGAAGACCCGGAGAAGAACGGCAGGGAATATCTGCTGGATCAGGTAAAGCAGATGTAGGTATCAGCGATACCCGTCGTAAAACAGACAAATAAAAAGTTACAACTTAAGAATGAAACTTAACAGCCCCTCATACAATAATTTAGCAGGTTATTATTGCTATAAAGTGAGCGAGGGTTTATCTGTGAAGTGGATGTGTGTATCTTATCTGACATTACCATAATCATGACATATGAATCCGCCGGCACTCAGCGATGCGGAGCGAGTGCTAGTGCCGTTGCAGGATTCATCGAGCGAGAGCGCTCATGATTAGGTAAGCCAGATAGATACACACTTCACAGATACCCCCGAGCGACAGTTGTAGGAGGGGGTTTTTATTTGGCTGAAAAAATGGGTGAAGTGTATGAAGCATACGATATGGAAGTACAGGGAACGGGCAGAGGCAGAGGTGCTGTGATCCTGATGACGGACAAGGGGGTCAGACAGGTGTCATCCCTGAATGGAACTGACGAGAGGCTTCAGCAGGAGAAGGAATTTAAGGATAAGATATATGAAAAGGGCTTCTGTAATATAGACCGGGTCGTGGCCAACAGAGAAGACGAGCTGGTGACCTGCGACAGGTATGGAAATCCATTTGTGTGCAGGGAATATTTCCAAGGGCGGGAGTGTAATGCATCAAGCATAAGGGATCTTGAGAAAGCAGTTATAAATCTGGCGTGGTTTCACAGAGCCGGAAGGGAACTGTACATGGAGGAGAATACGTCATACACAAAAAAAACTCCGGGAAATCTGGATAGAAAGGTAAATGAGCTTCGCAGGATAAGAAATTTTGTCAGCAGGAGAACCCTGAAGAATGACTTTGAGATGCTGTACATAAAGACATTTGATTATTTTTACAGCCAGGCAGAGAAGTGCCTGTCGCTGTTTCAGGATAATTTCACATACAACGACAAATGGCTTGGCTATTGTCACGGCTCGTATAATTATCACAGCGTGATGTTCTGTGATGGATACATAGCAACCATAAATTTTGACCGGTTCCATGTGGGATACCAGCTCATGGATCTGTACCAGTTTCTCCGCAAAGCCATGGAGAAGAACAGGTATGATATCACCATGGCGAAGGACATTCTGAGTGCGTACAGTCAGATCAATTATCTTGAACATGAGGATTATGAATTCATATATCTTATGTACAGTTTCCCGGAGAAGTTCTGGAAGATAAGTAACCGGTATATGAACACCAGAAAGAGCTACATATCCCCGGTTTTGATGGAAAAACTCCAAAAAGTTATCGAAGATGACCAAGAAAAGCTCAAAATTTTGAGTGAAATTAACGATACCTATGGACTTCACAAGCTGACAAATTAAGAGTATAATGTTGGGGCGTGGATAATAATTGAGTTAGACACGTGATACTGAATTGTGATGTATTTTACAGATGGTTTTTTCGTGTGTGTGTTTTCCATTTGTAGGATGCTCTATGGGTAACATAAAGCAATAGATTTCACAGGAGGCAAAATGATGAGCGATTATAATTACAAGGACGTGTATGAGCAGTGGGTGAACAATCCTTTGTTTGGTCAGGAAACCAAGGATGAGCTCTTAGCGATCAAGGACGACGAGAAAGAGATAGAAGAAAGATTCTATTGTGATCTTGTATTTGGAACAGCCGGACTTCGAGGCATCATCGGAGCTGGTACTAACAGAATGAACATATATGTAGTGCGCAAGGCTACACAGGGACTTGCAAACTACATCATCAAGGCGGGCAAGCAGGACAAAGGTGTGGCAATAGCTTATGATTCAAGAAGAATGTCACCTGAGTTCTCTATGGAGGCAGCTCTCTGCCTGGCAGCAAATGGCATAAAGGCTTACAGATTCGAGTCACTTAGACCGACACCTGAGCTCTCATTTGCAGTGAGATATCTGGACTGTGTAGCTGGTATCAATGTAACAGCATCACATAACCCACCAGAGTACAATGGATATAAGGTATACTGGGAGGATGGCGCACAGATCACACCACCTCATGACCAGGGAATCATGGCCGAGGTAAAGGCCATCACAGATTTCGCAGATACAAAGACCATGGACATGGTAGAGGCAAAGAAGAAGGGGCTTCTTGTAACTATCGGTTCAGAGGTTGATGACGCATACATGGGCGAGCTCAAGAAGCTCATCCTCAATCAGGATGCAATTGACAAGTATGGCAAGGATATCAAGATCGTGTACACACCACTTCACGGAACAGGCAACATCCCTGTAAGAAGGATTCTCAAGGAGATCGGATTTGAGAATGTGTACGTGGTTCCTGAGCAGGAGCTTCCGGATGGAGATTTCCCAACAGTTGAGTATCCAAACCCAGAGGCAAAGGAAACATTTGCACTGGCACTCAAGCTGGCAAAGGAGGTCGATGCAGATCTCGTTCTGGCAACAGACCCTGATGCCGACAGACTCGGATGCTACGCCAAGGATTCCAAGACAGGTGAGTACAAGGTATTCACAGGTAACATGTCAGGAAGCTTACTCTGCGAGTATGAGGTAAGCCAGATGAAGGAGAAGAATGGCAGCCTTCCAGCAGACGGAGCAATCATCAAGACTATCGTTACTACCAACATGGTAGATGCTATAGCAAAGTATTATGGAACAGATCTCATCGAGTGTTTCACAGGTTTCAAGAACATTGGCCGTGAGATCCTCAGATTTGAGCAGACAGGCAAGGGAACATACCTCTTCGGATTTGAGGAGAGCTACGGATGCCTGATCGGAACACATGCAAGAGACAAGGATGCGGTTGTTGCAACTATGGCTCTCTGTGAGGCAGCAGCTTACTACAGAGGTCAGGGCAAGACTCTCTGGGATGCGATGATGGATATGTACGAGAAGTACGGATATTATGTAGATGACATCAAGACCGTAACACTCAAGGGTGTTGAGGGATCTAAGAAGATCGGACACATCATGAATATCCTCCGTGCAAATGTACCTGAGGAAGTAGCAGGATACAAGACCAGAGTGGTACGTGATTATCGTCTTGAGTATATAAGGAATATCGAGACAGGTGAGGTTAAGCCTACCGGATTCCCGAATGCCAATGTACTCTACTACGAGCTTGAGAACGATGCATGGCTTGCGGTAAGACCTTCAGGAACTGAGCCAAAGATCAAGTTCTACTACGGAATCAAGGGTTCATCATACGATGAGGCACAGAAGGAGTCAGCAGCATTTGGTGACAAGGTCATGGATCTTATCTACGATATACTTGAAAAGTAATAAAGAAAAATAATCATAAACAAACGGATTGTTACAGTGACGTATAATATACGGTCACAATGTAGCAGTCCGTTTTTTATTTTAAAATAAATTAAGTATACAAAGGAGGTAAACTGCTCTTATTATATGGGCAAAGACAGTGGGAGAATAGATTATGACAGAGAGTGTAAAGAAAAATAAAGAAATCAGGACAAATCGGTATTTCTGGATCGCATGCATAGTGCTGGTGTTACTGCAGTATGGACTGTGCATCCACTACGGGCTTAAGAGACAGTATCTGTTTTGCGATGAGGTGTACAGCTATGGCCTTGCAAACTCCACGGACAAGACTTTTCTCCATCCGGGAGAGGACAACACGCCACTTGATGAGTGGGTGACGGGGTCATATTTTGAGAACTATATGAATTATAACGATGATTCATTCAACTACAGTGCGGCATACAGAAATCAGGAAAATGATGTCCACCCGCCGGTATATTATATGCTGCTGCATACGGTGTGCTACTTTTTCAAAGGAGCGGGATACAGTGCAGTTCCGGGAATAGTGCTCAACCTCATACTCCTGATATTTGTGGATATTCTTCTGTTGTATGTGGCGGCATATCTGCTTGGAAACAGATGGTATGGACTGATGGCGGCAGCTCTGTGGGGCGTATCATCGGTGGGCATAAGCAACTGTATGCTCATACGTATGTATCTTCTTCAGACCTTGAATGTATTGCTGCTGACGGCGGTTCATGTATATATACTGAGACATAAAAAGAAGATGACCGTGCCGTATTTTATATTGCTGGCACTGGCGGTCATGTTCGGCGGACTCACACACTATTATTTCTACTTCTATGTTGCCGGACTTGGATTGTGTGTATGTATATACCTGCTGTATATGCGAAAGGTAAAGCAGATGTTTGCGTATGGCTTTAGTCTTGTTGCTGGACTTGGTGCGGCAATAGCGGTATTTCCCGCGACGATAAAGCACATATTTGGTTACAGGGGAAGCTATGCTACCGATAATCTGATAGGACTTTCCGGTCACAAATTCTTATATTATATCAGTTATATAAACAGGTCGTATTTTGCAGGACTGCTTCCGCTGATCGTGCTTGTGGCACTGGTGCTCATCGTGGCAAGGATAGTGCTTTCATTTGTGGATATAAAGATATCCTTGGTCAGGGAAAATGATGGATTATCCTACAGAGTATGTATACACAGGAGAGATATAGATGCGGACAGAACAGGAAGGATAGAGTCACGCTCACTGTTATTGGCGGGGGTTATCGTGGCTGACGCCGTTCTTGCATTTGTGGGAATACAGGGGTCCGAGCTTGTAAATGCAAGATATATTTACTCGGCACTTCCTATAGTGGCTGTGTTTATGATATGGTGTATGATGAAGCTGGTTCCAGTAATAACCAGGAAGAGAAGTGCAGTTGTAACCGCTGTCATATGCCTGGTATTATGTGCAGGCAGTATAGCTGTAAAGGGTATAGACTGGCAGTACATGGGCTACAGCGACTGGAGCACAGCCTTGGAGGAGATGAAGGGACAGGACTGTATCATACTGTGTCACGGAGATGGCAAATGGAACAACGTGTACGCGGGAATGAACGTATTTTCCCAGATGGGAAGATGCCGGTATGTGTACGAGGATGATATAGACAGCATCGCTGATCTGGTGAAGGACTGCGGCGATGAGATATATGTGGCGGTCATCAATGATCCAAAATTTGAAGAGAAAAAGATACACAAGATGACTGAGAAAATAGCAGAGATAACAAAGTATACAAAGAAATCTATAGAATACAGATTTTCAGGAATACGAATTTATAAATTTAAAGCAGGTGAAACAAAATGAAAAAAGTTAGTTTGATAATTCCATGCTATAACGAAGAGCAGGCTCTTCCGATATTTGCAGGGGAGCTGGACAAGGTGAGACAGGAACTCAGGCAGTATGATTTTGAGGTTCTTATGGTAAATGATGGTTCGTCGGATAAGACTCTTGAGACCATGAAAAAGATCTCAGAGGAATACGATTATTTCAAGTATTTGTCATTTTCCAGAAACTTTGGTAAGGAGGCTGCAATGTATGCGGGCTTCTGCAATGCAGATGGGGATTACGTGGCGGTGATGGATGCCGACATGCAGGATCCGCCAAGTCTGCTCCCGGAGATGCTCGGTATACTTGAGCAGGGAGAATATGACAGTGTGGCGACCAGAAGAGTCACAAGAAAGGGCGAGCCGCCGATAAGATCATGGTTTGCGCGGATGTTCTACAAGATCATCAACAAGATATCCGACTCCGATGTCGTGGATGGCGCCAGGGATTTCAGGCTTATGAAGGCAGAGATGAAGGATGCCATCGTGTCGATGTGCGAGTACAACAGATTCTCCAAGGGAATATTTGGCTGGATCGGGTTCAGGACAAAATGGCTGGAATACGAGAATGTGGAGAGAGTTGCGGGCGAGACGAAGTGGAACTTCTGGAAGCTTTTCAAATACGCACTGGACGGAATAATCAACTTCTCCGAGGCGCCGATGAGTATAGCTTCAGGATTTGGAATATTTTGTACATTTGTCTCATTTGTCATGATGCTGTTCTTCTTCATAAGAAAGCTGGTGTGGGGAGACCCTGTTGCGGGATGGCCGTCACTTGTGTGCATCATACTGTTTGTATCAGGACTCCAGTTCCTGTGCATAGGAATCATGGGCAAATATATCGCCAAGACATATATGGAGACCAAGGGAAGACCACATTATATAATTTCCGACACCAATAAAGACGACGTGAATAAGATAAATTGATAACATTATGAAGCTGTATTGTGATGGAATGGTTATGATACAGCTTTATTTGGATGATAAGACGTTTTATGTAATATTTACATCCGTTACAGGTACATATAGTTGTAATTTGACTACTTGATAGCTTATAATTTAGATGATACTGTTTTAGTCAAATGGGGCTTATGTTTGGTAGACATGGGGGTAACATGCAATGAATCTTACAGTAAAATGTCCATCCTGCGGCGGTGTTGTGGTACTGAATCCTAAGACGAGGCAGCTGCAGTGTACGCAGTGTGATTCGGTGATCAGCAGAGGCATAGGAGAAGAAAACTCTGCCATGACCAGGAATGAGGATGGAGAGCTTGTAGATAAGAGAAGCTATAAGGCAATTCAGAAGATTGCCAGAATAAAAAGATACATAACTGATGCCACGGATACGATATACACATTGGATGAGATCAATATTGGAAAGGATGATGAATCACCAAGGTATATGGATATGAATCTATATGAATGTACATCCTGTGGTGCAAGACTTATGGTGAAATCCACGGAAACTTCCAGTTTCTGTGCGTATTGTGGGCAGCCGATGATATTGGTTGACAGAGTTAAGGATGAACTGGAGCCGGACCTTATTATTCCATTTGGAATTTCTCAGAAGAGAGCAGAACAGCTTATACGTGACAGGTTCTGCAAAGGGTGGTTTGTTCCGGATGAGATAAAGAAATTTGAGATTGATAAGATACGAGGAATATATATACCATATTGGCTGGCATCTTATCATGTTAGAAAAAAGCTCAAGTATGTATTTCAGGAGAATGAAAAAGGCGAGCGCGTTAGTAATTATGAAAAATGCTTTGGTTCTATAGCAGCAGTTGCACAGAAAACTGCAGACAAAACAGTCACACACAATTGTATGAGAGATTGTGAGTGTACAGTTCCAAGGGTACCTGGTGATGCAACAAGAAGATTGAATGATCACATTTCGGCAAGACTGGAGCCTTATGATTTAGAGAAGGCATTGACGTTTTCCCCAGAATATCTGTCCGGATTTTACACGGACAGGTACGATGTACCAGCTGCCGAGGTCGCAGCAGTTGCAAAGAGAAAGAGTAATGATGCGGTGAAGGAAGAGATGATGAGTGATGTTCCGAAAAACGCACGGGTTACTGAGGAAAAAACGGATATAAAGATGACGGATATTGAGTATGCATTGCTGCCAGCGTGGTTCATGACTTTTCGTTATCAGGGAATACTCTATACCGTGGCAGTGAATGGGCAGACCGGCAAGGTCGTGGGAAATGTCCCATCCAACAGATTTAAGGTTGGGGCATCCATAGCGATACTTATGACAGTGATGGTTGTGCTTTGTACATATGTATCTGTATTTGTTGGGGGACTTATGACGGATCTGTATAGGATAAGTGCAGGTGTGGGTGATTCAAGTGGAGCTTTTATGGTATTTTCCGCGTATGTGGCTGGAGTTATATATAGTTTGGTGAGCTTCTGGCGTGCGATCAACAAGCTTCACAGATCAAGGATAGATATTCACAGATTCAGAAGCTATGGCACTATAGAATACGTTAAGGAAAGGCAGGATAAGACATGGGTTCGATAGTATTTTTGTATGTTGCAATAGGTATCGTGTGCGGGATATGCTTAACGGTATCCATAGTGATTTCTGCTCTTGTAAGATCCAACAATATTGGACAGAATGAGGAGAAGAAAGCGGAATACGTTGATTATACTACATTTGTGTATCATGCAAAGTATGACAGCCACAGCCCGATTAACTATTTCGATGGATATTATAAGGATTGAGTCAGATCCTTCGATATCGCACAGAAGTTTATAGAGCAATGATATGATGACAAAACCAGGGGGATTTGGTATCATATTTTTGATATATTTTCACACAGGGAAAGGAATTGGAGGTAACAGGAATGAACGAGAATCAGGATCAGCAGTTTGGTCAGCCACAGGGAGAACAGCAGGTGGCAGATCAGGCACAGACAAATCAGCAGGCGGCGGAGAACAGCCAGCCACAGGCAGATCAGCAGGCAGCGGCTTACAGCCAGCCGCAGATGAGTCAGCAGGGAGTGTACAATCAGCAAGGCTATGGCCAGCAGATGAACCAGCAGGGTGCATACAATCAACAGGGTTACGGCCAGCAGATGAACCAGCAGGGTGCATACAACCAGCAGGGCTACGGTCAGCAGATGAACCAGCAGATGTATAATCAGCAGGGTTATGGCCAGCAGATGAACCAGGGAGCATACAATCAGCAGGGCTACGGTCAGCAGATGAACCAGCAGATGTATGGTCAGCAGGGCTACGGCCAGCCACAGATGAACCAGCAGATGTACGGCCAGCAGGGCTATGCACAGCCACAGCCGAAGAAGCCATCAGCAGCGGGCAATATGATAAATGATCTTCTCAAGAATGTGATAGGTCTTTTCAAGAGCCCTGCAGATACAGCGGGTGAGATGGTTCAGAGTGACAACATGGTTCCTGGCGGAATACTTGCAGGAGTAAATGCCATCCTCTCACTTATATTTGTAACTGTCGGATTCCTCATAATGGGATTTGACTTTGGCGATTCAATAGCAAAGGGATTCTACATGTTCTTCTTCACTATAATCGCAGCAGTCATCATGACAGCAGCGGTATTTATCGCCGGAGGAATTATATTCAAGGGTGGAATCACATTTGGAAAAGCACTTAACGCCGTTGGTGTATTTGCACTTTATGAGGCAATAGCAATGGTTGCAGGAATCATATTTGAGATCATCTCAGCACTCTTCCACAAGGTTGATTTCCTCAGCGGAATCATCGGAGGCTTTGGATACATACTCTTCCTCGGAATAAGCCTTTGCGGAATCGTGATCGCAGCTCATGCGTTATTCGATAACCTTGAGACAAATGACAACTCAAAGATATTTGCAGTTATCGCTGCTATAGTTATCTCAGTATTCCTCATCACTGTTATAGATAACATCGCAGAAAAGATATTCAGTGACAGCGCAACATGTGCAGAGCAGGTACTCAGCTACTTCAAGAACGCTGCAACAGTATTTGGTTACCGTCACTGGTAAGACATAATTTATAGATATTTTACAGGAAGCAGACAGATCTGAAAATTGACAGGTTTGTCTGCTTTTGTTAAAATATAAAGGTGTTTTGGTGTTAACTTATATAAAAGGGTGGCAAAGATATGGTAAAGGAAAGGACGGGTTATGGTAAGAAAGGTTGGTTTAACTGACAGTGTTGGTTTTGCTTGTCTGGAAGATCTACAGTTGTCGAACTCCTATATGTGGGGTACCGCAATCAGTCTGGACTATTGTGGCAGAGAGGATTGTATAAAAGGCTGGAAGTTTGGTCCATACGTCAGAGAATCATATGTTATCCATATGGTAAAGAAGGGCAAGGGTACATTTACAATTGCGGGGAAGACTTATGAACTGGGACCTGGACAGGCGTTTATCATCAGACCTGGTGAGGAGACTACTTACAGGGCTGACGATGATGATCCATGGAGCTACATGTGGGTTGGATTTCATGGCTACAGAGCTGAAGATTTTATTGAGGCGATGGGGTATGTAAAGGGCTCACCTATCATCAAGATAGAGCAGATGGATACGTGTGCAGAATGTATCAACAAGATGCTCGAATATTCCCAGATCACACGTATAAACGAGGTGAAGAGAATGAGTGCACTGATGCTTCTCTTCGCAACCATTATGGAGGATAATGCCTCCGATGCGCAGGAAGATGATAACATTGAGTATCCAAGTAAGATATATGTAAAGGCTGCTGTCGACTTCATAACAGAGAAGTACATGAACAAGATCAATGACATTGCGGATTTCATAGGAATCAGCAGAAGTCATCTGACAGGAAGCTTCAAGAAGGAGATGGGTGTATCTCCTCAGGAGTATCTTATCAACTTCAGATTGGAGAAAGCTGCAAGTCTTCTCCGGTCATCAAAGGAACAGATCAATATAATCGCATATCAGTGTGGTTATGAGGATTCTCTTTCTTTCTCCAAAGCATTCAAGCAGAAGTTTGGAATGAGTCCTAAGTCATTCAGGAATCTTGAGGTTGAGCTTGAGACGAAGGATGCCAAGTTTGGACATGAGGCTTCGAAGCTGTAAGATATAATTGAATCAAAAAATTTGAATTAAGCAAAAGGCGGGTGTGCGATTTGTCGCACATCCGCCTTTGCTGTATTTACGATATACGGTAAAAACTACTGTCTGCCATGATATGAATTGTCAACGATAAGCTTCTTGGTCACCTTTGTGGATTCGGGATTATCCTCATCTGATTCAGATGTCTGGTCATCGCTGTGCATCCATGAAGCAGGATCGTCGTCCGTGTACTTCTTTGTGACCTCATCCAGATATGGGGTGAATGCCTTCAAAAACATGAATGATGATACATATGCTATAAGGCCAAAGCCACATACTATGAACACGAATATACCTACCATGAATACCTGAGTGCTGGATAGCAGAACATATGCAGGCAGAGTGTAGAGAACCATGATCACTATTGTAAATATGAAGTTCTTGGCTGCCAGGTAAATGGACTGCAAGAGAAGGTTCTTCAATGTGTTCTTAAAGGCACTTATGACAGGGAACAGGTAAATTGCGATGAAGCATGTCAATATCATAAGCACGACACTGGTGTAGTACATGAGCTTGTTTTCCTGTGGACCACCCTTGCCAAAAAGGTTGAAATCCAGAGTGAATATAAATGATATAAGAAGGAATAGCAGCCATGAAATCGTTGACTGTTTGAAATTATCCTTGAAGCCTTTGAAGAATAATTTCACTACACCTCCATTTTCGCCTGTCCTCTGCTTCTTTAACAGAGTGAAATACATTGCGCTCATGGAAGCTCCCATGGTGACTATGGGAATACTACACAATATAAATAGAATGTTCACTATTATAATATCGCCGAGCGTTCCAAAAAATCTGGAAAACCAGCCGTCACTGTTGAAAATGTTCATAAAATTCCTCCTGATGTAAAAAGTGATAATATCGTTTGTTTAACTATAGCACAAAAAGGTATGCCAATATATAGCGAATTTTACAATTTACCATATGTATTCTACAATTTACCATAAAATAGCACAAAAACAGCGAACTTAACTACTTAAAAATATACATTTGTGACAAAAACCCATGACATTTTGACATTTTTCCATGTAAAAATCTTCACCAAAATTTTATAATTCAATCATAGGAAGCACACAGAACGCCGTAAGGCGAACCGGCAGAACAGGACGCAGAATTCAGGGTATGAAAGAGAATGTGGGTGTCGTAAATCCTGCCGGTGATGTAAAAAGGAGGAATGTTTTATGAGAAGAACAATGAAGAAAGCAGTGGCAGTAGGGCTTGCAGCAGCAACAGCATTTTCACTGTGCGCATGTGGCGGCGGCGATGGAAGTAAGGGCGGCAGCAGCAAGGATGCACTTGAGGTAGTTATCTGGGATAACAACCAGCAGAAGGGTCTGCAGCAGATATGTGATCTTTTCACAGAAGAGACAGGAATCAAGGTTGATGTACAGGTTAAGGAGTGGGATTCATACTGGACACTTCTTGAGGCTGGAGCATCAGGTGGAGATATGCCGGATGTATTCTGGATGCACTCCAACAACTCACAGATGTACATGAAGAACAACAAGCTCTTAAAGCTCGATGACTACATCGAAAAGAGTGACAAAGTTGATATGAGCAACTACATGTCAGAGATCACAGAGCTCTACACATATGATGGTTCATATTATGCAATACCAAAGGATTACGATACAATCGCTCTCTGGTACAACAAGAAGATGTTCGATGATGCAGGACTTGAGTATCCAAATGAGAACTGGACATGGGATGATCTCTATGATGCAGCTAAGAAACTCACAAAGGATGACGGTTCACAGTACGGTTTCTGTATGAACACATCAAACGATCAGGATACTTACTACAACATGGTTTACTCAATGGGCGGTTACATCGTAAATGACGATCACACAAAGTCAGGATATGATGATGCCAACACTATCAAGGCTATGGATTATGTAGGAAAGCTCCTCAAGGATTGCTGCCCACCAGCAACAACAATGTCAGAGACAGGTACAGACGTTATGTTCCAGTCAGGCACAGTAGCAATGATCACACAGGGTTCATGGATGACAGCAGGATTCCTTGACAACGAGTATCTCGTTGAGAACTGTGATGTAGCAATTCTTCCATATGACAAGACAACAGGTATGAGAACTTCTATCTGTAACGGACTTGGATGGGCTGCATCAGCAGGCACAAAGAGACCAGATGACTGCTGGAAGCTTATCGAGTGGTTCGGTTCAAAGGAGATGCAGGAGAAGCAGGCTGAGCTCGGTGTAACAATGTCAGCTTACAACAACACATCAGACAAGTGGGTTAACTGTACAGATAAGTTCAACCTCAACGCTTACCTTGATATCACAAAGGAGTCGACAGTTCCAGGCGTAACAAATGAGCTTGTACTCAGACCTTACACATACAATTCAACAGTATGGTCACAGGCAGCACAGACCTTCTTCGCAGATGCATGGGCAGATCCATCAAAGATGGAGCAGTCATGTAAGGACTTCGCAGTTCAGATGAACCAGTACATCGATGAGGAAGACAAGTAATCCTACAGAGCATTTATAAGATAACATAACAGTGGGTAGGATGGAGGTCCTACCCATTGCTTACCAGAAACAGGCGGGGTGTTAATTACAATATAAATGAATAAGAGGAGGGATTTTATGTCAGATAACAACAAGAAAGTTGAAGAAAAAGCGGCTGAGATAATCCAGGCTACAGAGACACAGACAGTTAAGCCGGCAGCAGCAGAAGATAAAGAGTTCAAGAAAAAGAAGTCAACAACATGGGAAAGAAACCAGCGCAAATGGGGCTGGGCATTCATCCTCCCAACAATGATAGGAATCATCGTACTTAACTTATGGCCTATAGTACAGACAATATATCAGTCATTCTGTAAGGTTGGATCATTCGGAGATTCATCATTTGCAGGATTTGCAAATTACAAGAAGATGTTTGCTGACCCTGAGGTATGGCAGTCACTTCTCAATACATTCAAGTATGCGATCATTGAGGTTCCATTCTCAATCGCCATCGCACTTATACTTGCGGTATTCCTGAATCGTAAGATGCACGGAAGAACAATATACAGAGCAATATTCTTCCTGCCAATGGTAGTTGCACCTGCAGCTGTAGCCATGGTATGGAGATGGTTATACAATTCACAGTTCGGTCTGTTAAACCACATCCTCGGTACAAAGATCGAGTGGATATCCAATCCAAAGATCGCATGGATCTCAGTTGCGATCATCGGTGTATGGTCAATCATTGGTTACAACATGGTTCTGTTCCTTGCAGGACTTCAGGAGATACCTAAGGATTACTACGAGGCAGCGGATATTGACGGAGCATCAGGAGTAAGAGCATTCTTCAAGATCACTCTTCCACTTCTCTCCCCTACAGTATTCTTCGTACTTGTAACAAGAGTAATCGGAGCACTTCAGGTATTCGACCTTGTATACATGGTAATGGATATTTCCAATCCGGCCCTCAAGAAGACAGAATCCATCGTATATCTGTTCTACCAGTACTCATTCCAGAATGGTAACAAGGGTTATGGATCAGCAATAGTAGTTCTTCTTCTCGCAGTCATCATGGTACTTACAGTATTCCAGATGATCGGTCAGAAGAAGTGGGTTCATTATAACTAGGAAGGGGGAATCGATATGACAAGAGGCGTACAGTTTAAGAGAAGAATGCAGAGATTATTGATTCACCTCATTCTGATCATATTCTCAATCATTATGATAGTGCCATTTGTATGGATGACACTCACAGCATTTAAGACAGTAACAGAGGCAACTTCGGTAAGTCCATTCGTAATATTCCCATCACAGTGGCGTACAGACGCGTTCACTACTGTTTGGAATAACATGAACTTCCTTGTTCTCTACAAGAACACATTACTGCTCATATTCTTTAGAGTTGTGTGTGCATGTCTCACAGCAACACTCGCAGGATATGCATTTGCAAGACTTAAGTTCAAGGGCAGAGACTTTATGTTCTCCCTGATACTTTTCCAGATGATGATTCCTTCACAGATATTCATCATCCCACAGTTCCTGATGATCAGTAAGATGGGACTGACAAATACAATGTTCGCCCTGGTATTCCCAGGTATCGTAACAGCGTTTGGTACTTTCCTGCTCAAGCAGGCTTACATGGGACTTCCTGGAGATCTCGAGGAGGCAGCGAGACTTGACGGATGTAACATTCCAAAGACATTCGTGTTCGTTATGGCTCCACTTGCAAGATCATCTATGGTTGCCCTCGGAATATTCACAGCAGTGTTCGCATTCAAGGATCTGATGTGGCCACTGGTTGTAAACAGCAGTGCAAACAAGATGCCGCTCTCAGCAGCTCTTGCAACAATGCAGGGACAGTATCAGTCCAATTATCCACAGCTGATGGCTGCATCTCTTATATCATGTATACCAATGATCGTTATATACCTGATATTCCAGAAGCAGTTCGTAGAAGGTATTGCAACATCAGGTGGAAAGCTCTAAAGAAAGTTAAAGAAGATATTATATATGACCACAGGGTGACGTCGGTTACTGACGCCACCCTTGTGAAATATATCGTAAATTCGAAGTATTTACGATGCCGTGGACGCCGCGCGAAGCGCCTCTCATGCGTCCACTCCAAAATATATCGTAAGTGCGAAACAAAAGGAGGACGTCTATGAAAAAGCCGATAATCACGGAAGAAGAAAAACAGAAGATCAAAGAGATGGACTCCACCCGCAAAAAAATAGGATATATCTGGGATTATTACAAGCTTTGGATAATCGGTGCGGTCGTTCTCGTGGGACTTGTAGTGTATTTCACTGTTGTGTTTGCAACGAGGGAGGACAAGCCGATACTGGATGTCGTCCTTGTGAACAACTACGATGATGTTTCAGAGGACTGCAGGCTGACACAGGGGTTTGTGTCGTATGTAGGGGAAGAAAATCTCCCGGGAAGGGTTACATTTGACAACAATGCATTTTTTAATCTGGCAAATAACTCAGATTATAAGAACAGTTACTATATGAAGGTGCTGGCATACCTTGAGGCGGACACTGCTCAGGCAGTCTTGTGCCAGTATGACAATCTCATAGGTCTGGCGAAGAGCGGCAGACTTGCAGACCTGTCGGATGAGAAGGTCGGCGATATATATGATAAGTATAAGGATAGGATAATTTATTACGAGGATGAAGAGGGGAAGAAGATACCTGTCGGAATAGATGTATCTGAAGGATACAAGGCGGCAGGACTTACTGAGTACACAGATGGCAAGGCATATATTGGATTGTCAGCATATGCGGCGGATTATGGATATGTGGAGAAATTTGTGGACTACATGGTGGAACTTGGAATACAATCCGGCGGAGCCGGTTGTAGATAAATTATGAGGAAAGACCAGTCAAATGAAATTTGGCTGTAGAGAAACTGGAGATCACGAAAAGGAGGACTTGGGCATGGCAATATTGATAAATGAAGAGAAAAAGCTTTTCACATTGAACACCAAAAATACTACATATCAGATGAAGGTGATCGACTATGGGTATCTGGCTCATCTGTATTATGGCAAGAAAATGGACGGGGATATGTCATATGTCATAACTCATTACGATAGAGGATTCTCAGGCAATCCTTATGAAGCACAGGAGCACAGAGAATTCTCTCTGGACAACATTCCACTGGAATATAGCTGCTACGGCAACGGAGATTTCAGGACTCCGGCATTCAACATAAAGGACATAGAGGGAATACATGGATGTGATCTCAGATATGTTTCATATGAGGTGATGGACAGTAAGTATAGTCTCAAGGGACTTCCTGCTGCTTACACAAATGACGGCGAGAAGGGTGAGACCCTTAAGATCGTTCTTCAGGATCCTCAGGTGGGAGTGGAGGTTGATCTTCTGTATGGAATTATAGAGGATAAGGATCTGATCACAAGATCAGCTATAGTCAGAAATATAAGCGATGCGGATATATTTGTGGCAAAGGCATCAAGTATGAGCCTGGATTTTGTGACAGGTGATTATGATCTCATCCACTTCCACGGAAGACATGCTATGGAGCGCATGTATGAGAGAGAAGCTATAAATCATGGTGTGAAGAAGATCGGAAGCACAAGGGGTACATCAAGCCATCAGCACAGCCCATTTGTGGTTATAGCAGGCAAGGATGCGAATGAGGATGCAGGTGACTGCTATGGAATCTCATTTCTCTACAGCGGAAGCTTCAACTGTGAGGTTGAGAAGGATCAGACAGATCAGGTGAGACTCAATATGGGTGTTCAGGATGAGATGTTTGAGTATGTGCTCTATCCTGAGAGCGAGTTTGTGGCACCTGAGGTAGTTATGGTTTATTCACCTGATGGATTTGCTGACATGTCACATAAGATGCATGACGTTGTGAGATACAATATCTGCCGCGGTGAGTACAAGACAAAGAGGAGACCTATTCTCATCAACAGTTGGGAGGCAGTATACTTCGATTTCAATGGTGATGATATAGTTAATATAGCAAAGCAGGCTTCAGAGCTCGGCGTTGAGATGCTGGTTCTGGATGATGGCTGGTTCGGTGTGAGAAATGACGACAAGTCAGGTCTCGGCGACTGGTTTGTAAATGAGGATAAGATGGGCGGCCCTATGGCTGATGTTGTCAAGAGGGTTAAGGATCTCGGCATGAAGTTCGGTATCTGGATCGAGCCTGAGATGGTATCCGAGAAGAGCGAGCTGTTCAAGGAGCATCCGGATTATGCATTTGTGATCCCTGGAAGAAAGCCTGTCATGGGAAGAAGCCAGCTCAATCTGGACTTCTCAAGAAAAGAGGTCGTAAACTGCATATTTGACCAGATGACAGCAGTGCTGGACAAGATAGATGTTGATTACATAAAGATGGATATGAACAGAAGTATACTGAACGTATACTCCATGACCGAAGGAATCCAGAACAATGGAACTATCCTCTACAAGTATGTACTCGGTGTATATGACTTCATGGAGAGACTTCAGGCAAGATATCCAAAGATGTTCATCGAGGGCTGCAGCGGTGGCGGTGGAAGATTTGACGCCGGAATGATGTATTACACACCACAGATCTGGTGCAGTGATGACACAGATGCCATCTGCAGACTTGACATACAGTATGGAACTTCATTTGGCTATCCTATATCGGTGGTTGGTTCACACGTATCAGCGGTTCCAAATCATCAGACAGGCAGGACAACTCCATTCAATACAAGAGCCGTTGTTGCCATGGCAGGAAGCTTTGGCTACGAGCTTGATCTGAACAAGGTCAGCGATGAGGAGAAGGAAGAGGTAAAGGCTCAGGTAGAAAACTACAAGAAGTACTGGGATCTTCTTCATAATGGACTTTACTACAGACTGACGGATGCGGATAAGAGCAAAGGTGTAGCTGCATGGTCATTTGTCGCAAGGGACAAGTCAGAGACCCTTGTCAATATCGTGACGGTGGAGAGCTTCTGCAATGCCCCTGTACCTTTTGTCAGAGTAAAGGGACTTGATGTGGATGCCACATATGTTGACGAGGAGACCGGCGCAGAGTACAGCGGACAGGGACTTGACCAGATAGGACTTCCTGTACCACTCAAGTTCGGCGAGTACAATGCTTACCAGATCCATCTGGTTAGAAAGTAAAATTGCATAAGTGATATTGTGTTATTTATACATAATTATTAATTATATTGTATTAAATTACAGCTTCATGATAATATGAGGCTGTAATTTTTTGTGCTTATATATTCGGCATAAATGTGCTGAATATGTATGGGAGAAAAAGGGAGGTTACATATGAAATTGAAGGGGATAATGGCTGCGGCTGTAACTGTAGCCATGGTGTCGTCGTGCATTCATATACCGATGACGACTGCACAGGCACAGACTTTACTGTCAAATATGACAGCGTATGCCGTACAGATGAATGAAGCTGAGATATCAGCAGCTACAGAGGATATTTCAGAGCTTGAGGGTGACTATGGGGTTGTGAACATATTTAATGGCAAGGAGAGTAAAATATCATTTGTCACGGATGAGACAGGATATTATGAGATAATATTGCAGGGAAGCCAGTCACGGCTGATGCTTCAGGAGACCTTGTATAACAGTAAGAGTAAGCGCCTTGCTACAGGTAAAAAGGATGGCAGTGGATGCTGCAGGCTGGTATACAAGTGCACTGCGGGGGAGAAATACATTCTTGGGTCTAAGTATGCCCGTTCTTATACAGTTTCCGAAAGTGCAAATATAAGCGTGAGAAAGCTTCCGGATGTGGCGGCAATAAAAATGGTGCCGGATAATACAACGATACTGGAGGGAACACCAGACTCCATAACATCGGCGTACGCAACGGTAACCTATTCCGGTGGAAAGGTGCGCAGTTCAGGTATCAGCGGCTCAGACTGTAAGATAGATGGAGTTACATACAGTCTGTGGGTGAAGGATTCCAAGGGAAGTTATTATTATGAGGGCGATGAAGGGGATATGGTATCGTATGCGGATGCGGAAAAACTTCCGGCCGGTACGTATACTGTTCAGCTTACAGATAAAATGGATAGTGAGCCGAACCAGTCGACCAAGATATACGATTCGTACACTGCAAAGGTGCAGACTCCTGCTGAATATTTTGTAGGAAAAAGGAATATCAGTGAGACGGATACCTACGCATATGATACCAGGGTGGACGGTTACGAGTATTACAGATTTATACCATCTGCAACTGCTGACTTTGTGTTTGAAGTAGATAAATCATCAACTGCATTTATAGATGTATATGATTCGGACATGGCGGTGGTTGAGACCGATAATGACAGGTATTCATTTGTCAAGGGAAAGATCTATTATGTCAGACTTTCAGGAACAACGGATGATGACAATGAAACATTGAATGAGGTCAGGCTCAAGGCGAAGAAGTATGCGGCACCTTCAGGGGTGACATTGAAGCTGGCAAAGAGCGAATGGGCAGCCGGAACGCCGATAAGCTTCATGAATGGTGCGAGCAGTACAATAAAGTATAATGATAAGTCCACGGAAAGCATAGATCTGACCGGTGGAAGTGGATACAGTAATGGAAACAGATATACAGTATATTATTCGTCATCTGATGATAACTGGAAAGAGTACGAATATGAAAAAGGTGTAACTCTTTCAGAGGGCGAGTACAAAGTAGCTGTGGGATATGATGCGGCTGAGGAAGATCAGGAGCTGCTCGGCACGGCAGTGCTTAAGGTAGTGTCCATAGACAAGCTGAGCGCAGGACAGCTCTCCGAAGGTGACAACAATGTGAGTGTCGGAACGGATGAGTATGACAAGGCCTATTACAGTTTTGTCATGCCATTTGACGGAAGTGTGGTAATAGAAAGCGACAGTCCTTATTGTGTATATGAGTCCGGTGATGAGGGCCCGGTAGAGGTTACAGGAAAACTTACTGGAGGCAGCACTTATTACGTAGGCTTGTATAATGAGTTATCTACTTCCAAGACAAATGTGAGACTGAGCTTTATTCCGAAAGTAACAGATATGATTGCTGTTCCCGAGAACACAGATTTTATCAGAATGGGCAGCTATGATAAGGATATCAGCAGTTATGTAGATGGAACCAGAGTAAAGATCTCGTATGCTGACGGAAAAACAGAGGAGCTGGTGTTTGACGATTCGGACAGTGTGGAAACCTCCAGAGGAGACGAGGTACGTGCTGAGATAGTTACAGATATGGAAAATGAGTGCCCTGTCGGAGCGGCACAGATTAGGATATACACACTGTATAGTGAGGACTCTTATGCATATGACATAGAGATAAAGGATATAGAGGATGTTGCTGCCGGAAGTCTTGCGGAGGGATCTAACCAGGTAAGTCTGTCGGAGAATGGCAGTGCATATTATACGTTTATGCCTTCGACATCCGCTAGGTATACATTTGCCCCAGTGGGCGGTATGGAGATCTACAGCAAAATTGACGCTGATGATGAGACAATGTATGATCTGAAGAAACTTAGTGTATCGGATGGCGAGGCTGTACTTGAGAGCGGCAATACATACTATATCTGTCTCGATGGCGGAGTAGAGGACAAGTGGGGAGATACGCAGACCAGTTGGAGCATGAATGTGACAAGGGGAGAAACTTTGTCAAATTCAAAGATCAGTTCATGGAAGCTGAGAGATAACAGAACCTATGAATTCCTTCCAGATATGAAATTATCAGGTATTAAAAACCTTCTGGATAGAGAGACTCTCCAGTTTGTATATGATGATGGCAGTGTAAAAGAGGCCAGTGTCGGTGACAGCGAGGATAATGAGCTGATCACGAGTACATGGTACAGATATAACGAGAAAACTGGAAAGTATGTCGAGATCGCAGGCTTTGGCGGCAGGGTTGATACTGGCAGATACATGGTTGAACTTGCAATTGCTGGTGCGGATGGCATGGATACGGTTGAGATACCATTTGCAGTGAAGACTGCACAGAGCATGAGCCTTGGAACATGGGACGGCTCAAAGACGCTTGATATTTCAGGCGACAGATATGTGTATGTATATAAGGTAAGTGCCCAGGCGGGTTCGTATGTGGTATCCGCTGATGAGAAGATCGATGGCATCAGGATTTTGGATGCAAATGGAACAGAGATAACGACTAACAACGTGGCTTATTCATCTGATGGATTTGGCAGTGCGGGATTTGACACAGCAGGCGGGGATCTGTATGTATGTGTGTATCCGGGAAAAAATGTAAATAAATGCGGCGTGACAATGAAGGAGATCGTCAAGGCTGTAAGTGTAAGCACAACCGTTTCTAAGACTGAATATCTGAGGGAATTTGATGAGATCAAGGGCAGCATAAAAACCGTTGTCACATATTCTGATGGAAGTACCAGAACATTTGGCGCGGATGACGATGATATAAGCTTTACGATCAAGAAAAACGGCAGGGTGAGCAGCTATTTAAGCATCGACACGATAACAGAACAGACCGGATTATATGAGATAATACCTTCCATATGGGGAATGGCTGACGATTGTGAAGTTCAGGGAGCATCATTTGACGTCGTAGATCTGAATGTGGATGAGCTGGAGTACCTGATATCAGGTGAGCCTGCGGTGCTTTCAGGTGTTGAGAACACTGGGGATGTAAAGCTGTACAGATTTGATATTGCGTCAGATGGAGTGGTATCCCTTCAGAGACAGGGCTTTGAGCTTAAGGGTATATATACCATTGAGGATGATGGCAGCTTTTCAGATACATATAGCAGTGGAGATGCTTTCTCTCTGAAAAAGGGAAGCTATATTATAGCACTCTATGCGAGAGAGAAAGATGATCAGATAACATTTACATATCACGATTCGTATGTGACAGGTAATGGAAAAATAACACCGGGTCAGAAGACAACAGCGGATATAAGCTATGACGGAGAGGGCATCGAGTATGAATTTATCCCAACGGAGACCGGAGAGTACAGATTTACGGTGGACTGCGGAGATAATACAGTATACACCAGAATCTATGCTGATGGGGTTCTGGAAAAGACATACTCACGGAACGGCGGACAACTCATTATAGACAGGACATTTGAGGCGAACCGCAGTTATACATTCAGGATCAGCCTTGCGTCGCAGCAGACAGGAAGCGTGACGATCACTCCTGAGAAGGTGGAGGCAGAGGTAGAGAACGAGTACGATATCTCCGCTGTGAGCATATCAGGATGCAAGGTGAAGAAGACGGAGGACGGATACAGTGTAACCGGAGATATAAAGATAACATATGCAAATAATGAGAGCCAGAAGACACCATTTGTCAGCGGAAGATGGACTGATGCATATGGAAATATCATTCAGGGAATCATGTCTGTTGTGGAAAATGACACATACACAGATGTGACTCTGGATCTCAGATATAAGAATACGGGTTCATCAGAATGGGTGTATGCCGAGTCAAAGACCCAGAAGTTTGGGGATGGAGATGACGAGGGATGGATCATAACCAAGATTCCGACATGTACTGAGAACGGAGAGAAGACAAGGTATATTGAGGATGAGGATATATATGAGACCGAGGTGATCCCTGCTACAGGACACAGTTTCACAAAGTATGAGTCAGATGGAAATGCCACATGTTCGCAGAAGGGAACCAAGACGGCAAAATGTGACAATAACTGCGGAGAAAAGGATACTATCATAGACGATGAGACCACAGTTCCTCACGATTATCAGACGGTGTGGACGGTTAAGAAAAAGGCATCACAGACCAGTGACGGATATAAGGCGCATGTGTGCAAAAACTGCAAGTCAGCCAGCAAGGAAACTCAGAGTATATACAGGATAAAGAGTATCAGGCTTGCATACAGCGCTGTTGAGTATGATGGTACAGCTAAGAAGCCTGCGGTAGAGGTAAAAGACTCAAAGGGCAGAAAGGTTGCCGCAGGAAATTACAGCGTTTCATATTCAAATAACAAGAATATCGGCAAGGCCAAAGTTGTCATCAAATTCAAGGGTGACTATGAAGGGGAGAAGACACTCACATTTGACATCAAGATGGGTGTGAGAAAAGTTGAGTCCATTGACAACACAGCAAATGGAATAAAGTTGAGCTGGAAGAAGTATAAAGCGGCATCGGGATATGTTGTTTACAGAGGAGTAAATGGAAAAGCATATACGATAGCAGGTGTTGTTCAGAATCCGGATACAACATCGTTCGTGGACGTCACAGCTAAAAATGTGGGTGTAAAGTATACATATAAGATAAGAACTTATAAGACATTTGGCGATGTGACATACAATTCGGCATTTGGCGGCGAGAAGACAGGAAGTTATGTACCTGCCGTGAAGCTGAAGAAATTCACAAGTGCATCGGCCGGAACAGCCAAGGTTACATATAATAAGGCAGCCAAGGCCACCGGATATCAGATACAGTATGCAGACAATGCATCGTTTAAATCTGCAAAGACGGCCAATGTAAACGGAGGTTCAGTTACAAGTAAGACCATCAAACGACTTACTAAGGGCAAGAGATATTATGTCAGAGTACGAAGCTTTAAGAAGATTGATGGTAAGGTTTACTATTCCGCATGGAGTGGAAAGAAATCGGTTGTAATAAAGAAGAGATAATATCAAAAGAAATAGAAGAATCCGCCATGGATACAATTTGTATCCGTGGCGGATTGTTTTTTTATTCTGTGTGTTCATCATCATAACGCCTTTTATTACATAATAGCGAAAGAAAACAGGTAATAAAGTGTAAAATTTGAGGTAATGTGATGTTTTTAGTTGGACATGGCAGATATAAAATGCTACCATGATTCTATGGGAACATTATTGTTCCAGAGCAGCAAAAGGGATGAGCAGAATAAGGAGAGAAAGATGGACGAGAATAACGTAAATGGATTTAATGATATGGACGACGATGAGGACGAGGGAACTACTGTCCTCACGACTCCGGGAGTGAGCGCATTTTCTCCGGTGCAGAACAGTGCACAAGGGCAGCCGAACCCGGGTCAGCCACAGCAGAATCAGCAGCCGGGTGGATTTGGACAGCCGATGGGCGGACAGTATGGAGGATTTGGACAGCCACAGTATGGTCAGCCGCAGTACGGTCAGGGTCAGCAGTTTGGTGGAAATGTCCAGTCGACAGGTGGACAGTATGGAGGATTTGGACAGCCACAGTATGGTCAGCCGCAGTACGGTCAGGGTCAGCAGTTTGGTGGAAATGTCCAGCCGACAGGTGGACAGTATGGAGGATTTGGGCAGCCACAGTATGGGCAGCCACAGTACAGCCAGCAGCCGGGCATGACTCCGGGTGTTATGGAGCCGGGTAAAAAGGTGAACAAGAAGCTTATAGCAATAATAGGAGGAATCGCAGCGGCAGTCCTGATCGCGATAATAGTCGTTGTTCTGATCCTGGCGGGTGGTTCCGGTGAGAGAAGTGCCAAGAAGGTCGGAGACAAGCTGGTGACAGCCTATGAAAAAGGCGATGCCGATGCCATGGTTGATCTGATGGACAAGGAATATTACAAGCTGTATAACAGAATAAGAAGCTATACAGGCAGTGATGACTATGTCAAGGATACATTCAACGAGCAGGTCAGCGACATGGTAGATGAGGTAGGCAAGGTCAAGAGTATCAAGGTCGAGGACCGATCAGAGAAGGAATATGACGAGGATAAGCTTAAGGATGTAAATGATACATTTGACATGCTGGATGTCGACATGACGGTTGACAAGTGCTACGAGGTGGACCTTGATGTCAAGATAAAAGGATCTACTGACGAATCAGATGGCGAGATCATATACACAGTTATAAAGACTGGCGGTAAGTGGTATCTTGTAGACTATGATCTCTACGTATATTAGAAAATAAATCTCATGGATTGAGGATTGATTTCTCAGTTCATGAGATTTTTGTATATATTAGATAAATACGAACGTGTTTTGTAGTAAATATGCATAAAAAACAAATTGTATTTGTATATGCATGGTGATAATATAAAAAACGTAAGAAATTTTTATATGTATCTTAATAATGGAGCTGGTGGATATATCGTATACAGAAAGGCTGGAAAGGGAAAGTACAGCAAGCTGGCCAATATAAACAAAAACACAATACTGAGCTATACAGATAAGTCAGCTAAAAATGGAACGGTATACACATATAAGATTGTTGCGTGCAAGACGGCAGGCAAGACAAGTTACAATGCGGCTGACAGCAATCAGAAAACCATTATGAGAATCACTTCGTCAAAGGTTACCAAGACCACGAACAAGGCAGGAAAGAAGATGACGGTTAAGTGGTCGGTAAATTCCAAGGCAGGAGGATATCAGATACAGTATTCTGTAAAGAGCAATTTTGCCAAGGCAAAGACTGTAAAAGTGACCGGAGCTAAAAAGTCAAATGTCACAATAGCAAAATTGGCTAAGAAGAAATATTATGTGAGAGTCAGAAGCTTCAAGAAGGTAGGAAAAACAACTTACTATTCTGCATGGAGCACAACAAAGAATGTGGTTATAAAGAAGTAGAATAGTAAATTATTTGCGCATATTGCGATTGACAAACCACAAATACTTGCTATACTAATGAATGGATAGGTTCAGAAATGGCTTATACAGGCGGTTTTCTGGATCATATAAGTTAAAAACGATGACAGAGACAGTACGGAGTCTGCGAGATCAGCAGCGAGCCGGGGGCGGTGCGAGCCCGGTGACAGTAGAGACTTTCGGAATATCACTCTGGAGTTGCAGACCAAAAGAGCTGCGGTGTCAAAGCGGTGATAATCGGTGAGGCATTTGTGGCATATCAAGTAGGCTCTGACGTATTTCCTGCGTTAAGGGGAGCGCATATGTTAGTATGTAAGTAATAGGTGGTATAACGAACTCAAAGCCCTTCGTCCTGATTACGACGAAGGGCTTTTTTATATTTATCACAGAAAGGAAAGACGACATGTACGACAAGGTTTCGACTAAACTGGAATTCGTGAACAGAGAGCAGAAGGTATTGGACTTCTGGAAAGAAAATCAGGTATTTGAGAAGAGTGTTGAAGAGACAAAGGATCTGCCAACATACACATTCTATGATGGCCCTCCAACAGCAAATGGTAAGCCACATATCGGACACGTTCTCACACGTGTAATCAAGGATATGATCCCTAGATATCAGACAATGAAGGGACATAACGTAGTCAGAAAGGCCGGATGGGATACACACGGTCTGCCTGTTGAGCTCGAGGTTGAGAAGCTCTTGGGAATCGACGGCAAGGAGCAGATAGAGGAGTACGGACTGGAGCCATTTATCCAGAAATGTAAGGAGTCCGTATGGAAATATAAAGGCATGTGGGAAGAGTTCTCAGGCAAGGTAGGTTTCTGGGCTGATATGGACAACCCATATGTAACATACCATGATGACTTCATCGAGTCAGAGTGGTGGGCGCTGAAGAAGATCTGGGATCAGGGACTTCTGTACAAGGGCTTCAAGATCGTGCCTTACTGCCCAAGATGTGGTACACCTCTTTCAAGCCATGAGGTTGCACAGGGATACAAGACAGTCAAGGAGCGTTCAGCAGTAGTAAGATTCAAGGTTATCGGAGAGGACGCATATTTCCTCGCATGGACAACAACACCTTGGACACTTCCTTCAAACGTAGCACTCTGTGTAAATCCAGATGAGACATACGTGAAGGTTAAGGCAGCAGACGGCTACACATATTATCTTGCACAGGCGCTTGCAGACAAGGTTCTCGGCGGTCTTGCAAAGGAAGCAGCAGACGATCAGGCAGCAGTTCCTGCATACGAGGTTCTTGAGACATATGTCGGTAAGGATCTTGAGTACAAGGAGTATGAGCCACTCTATGAGTGCGTAAAGCCTGTATGTGAGAAGCAGCACAAGAAGGGCCACTTCATCACATGTGACACTTATGTAACTATGACAGATGGTACAGGTATCGTTCATATCGCACCTGCATTTGGTGAGGACGATGCAAATGTTGGAAGAAACTACGATCTTCCATTTGTACAGTTTGTAGATGGCAAGGGTGACCTCACTGAGGAGACTCCATTTGCCGGAATGTTCGTAAAGGATGCAGACCCTGAGGTACTCAAGGATCTGGACGCAAGGGGACTTCTCTTCGATGCGCCTAAGTTCGAGCATGAGTATCCACACTGCTGGAGATGTGACACACCACTTATCTACTACGCAAGAGATACATGGTTCATCAAGATGACAGCAGTCAGAGACAAGCTGGTTAAGAATAATGACACTGTAAACTGGATCCCGGAGAGCATCGGTAAGGGTCGTTTCGGCGACTGGCTGAAGAACGTTCAGGACTGGGGACTTTCAAGAAACCGTTACTGGGGTACTCCGCTGAACATCTGGGAGTGTGAGTGCGGCTGCAGACATGCAATCGGATCAAAGGAAGAGCTCCGTTCGATGAGTGACAACTGCCCTGAGGACATCGAGCTTCACCGTCCGTTTATCGACGCTGTAACCATCAAGTGTCCTGAGTGTGGCAAGCAGATGCACAGAGTTACAGAGGTTATCGACTGCTGGTTCGATTCAGGATCAATGCCATTTGCACAGTGGCACTATCCATTTGAGAATCAGGATATATTTGAGAAGCACTTCCCTGCTGACTTCATCAGTGAGGCTGTTGACCAGACAAGAGGATGGTTCTACTCACTTATGGCGATCTCAACACTGCTGTTCGACAAGGCGCCGTTTAAGAACGTAATCGTTCTCGGACATGTCCAGGATAAGGACGGACAGAAGATGAGTAAGTCCAAGGGAAATGCGGTAGATCCTATGGATGCTCTGAACAAATATGGTGCAGATGCCATCAGATGGTACTTCTACAGCAATTCAGCACCATGGCTTCCTAACAGATTCCATGAGGATGCGGTTGTTGAGTGTCAGAGAAAGTTCATGGGTACACTGTGGAACACATATGCGTTCTATGTACTCTATGCAAATATAGACAACTTCAATCCACTTGAGCATGAGCTAGAGTACGACAAGCTGTCACTTATGGATAAGTGGCTTCTGTCCAAGCTGAACTCAACAGTCAAGGCAGTTGACGCAAACCTTGGCGCATACAAGATCCCTGAGACAACAAGAGTTCTCGAGGAGTTTGTGGATGACATGAGTAACTGGTATGTCCGTCGTGGCCGTGAGAGATACTGGGCAAAGGGCATGGAGCAGGACAAGGTAAATGCTTACATGACACTTTACACAGCGCTCGTTACTATAGCACAGACAGTAGCTCCTATGCTCCCATTCATGGCAGAGGATATTTACCAGAATCTGGTTAGAAATATAGACAAGGATGCACCTCTCTCAGTTCATCTGTGCTCATTCCCTGAGGTGGATGAGAAGATGATCGATCCAGAGCTCGAGGTAGCTATGGACGAGATCCTGAAGATCGTAGTTCTGGGACGTGCAGCAAGAAATACAGCAAATATCAAGAACAGACAGCCAATCGGCAAGATGTATGTCAAGGCTGACAAGAAGCTTTTCGGTGAGGAGAAGGCTATCATCGAGGATGAGCTGAACGTGAAGAACGTTGAGTTCGATGATGATGTAAGCGCTTACACAACATACAGCTTCAAGCCACAGCTTCGTACAGTCGGACCTAAGTACGGTAAGCACCTTGGTAAGATCAAGGAGCATCTGTCAGCACTGGATGGCAACGCAGCCATGGCAGAGCTCAAGGCAGAGGGCGCTCTGAAGTTTGAGGCAGACGGAGAGGAGATCGTACTCACTGAGGCTGATCTTCTGATCGACATGGCTCAGATGGACGGTTTCGTATCTGAGGCAGACGGCGGTGTGACAGTAGTTATCGACACAAATCTGTCAGAGGAGCTTCTTGAGGAAGGATTTGTCCGTGAGATAGTATCCAAGGTTCAGACTATGAGAAAAGAGGCTGGATTCGAGGTTATGGACAAGATCACTGTATACGCTGACGGAAGCCAGAAGGCAAATGACATCATCGCAGCAAATGCGGATGCCATCATCGGCGACGTTATGGCAACAGAGATCATCACCGGTTCAGTTGATGGTTACTCTAAGGAGTGGAACATCAACGGCGAGAAGGTAACTCTCGGAGTGAAGAAGAACGACTAAGGGATATAATATTAGGGTTTAAAACAGGCATTTTGGAAAAAATTATCCCTGATCAAGAGAATACGGCCCGAAAGGTACAAATCTTAAAGATTTTGTATCTTTCGGGCTATTTTTTTGTGATTTAGGATAATTTTGTACTTTCTTTAAATATATTTGGATATTAGGGGATGACGGTGGAATTACGATTTATTAAGTTTGTGTATGTGTGGTGTTGGGAGTATATTATTGTATGAATAAATCGTACAAAGGACTGCCGTCAATATGTATATTGGCCAGTCAGAAAAACAAAGGAGAAAAAAGATGATAGCAATTTTTATTGCGCCTTTTTACATAGCGTTAAATATATATTTGTTCTGGAGAATAAAGGGTTGGGTACAGGCATATTTCCCGAAACTCAAAGGCAAGAAGGGCTGGATAGTCCCGATAGTGCTATACGCATTTCTGGCGTCGGCGCTGGTGATCGCATTCTTCCTGCCACAGGGAAGGTTCAGACGTGGCATGAAGCTGGTGGGCAATTACTGGCTGGGCGTTCTGCTGTATATGATATTTTTCATAGTGATAGCTGAGCTTGGAAGATTCCTTCTGCTTCATGTATTCAGAGTGAGCAAAGATAAGATATGCGTGCCGAGGGTACGCAGGATAGTGGGCTGTGCGTGCGCAACACTCATTATATGCATATCCATCTGGGGAGTGGTAAATGCGAGACTTGTGCGGGTGACGCCTTATGATGTGACCATCAATAAGGAAGCACAGGATGAGAATGGTCAGAAGATGGATTCCATGAAGATAGTGCTGGTTGCAGATCTTCATCTTGGATACAACATAGGTGTCAGGCAGGTTCAAAGAATAGTGAATTCCATAAATAAGCAGGACGCAGATCTGGTGCTGATAGCGGGTGATATATTTGACAACGAATGGGAAGCCGTTGACCAGCCGGAGGAGCTTGAGAAAATACTCCGGGGGATCAAATCAAAGTATGGAGTGTATGCCTGCTATGGCAACCACGATATACAGGAGCAGGTGCTTGCCGGATTTACATTTGGCGGACAGAAGGAGAAGACCAGCAGCCCGGAGATGGACGAGTTTATAGAGAAAGCGGGAATCACACTTCTTCGTGACGAGGGAGTGCTGATAAACGATTCCATATACATCTATGGCCGCCGCGATGCCCATAGACCGGGAAATGGAGTCACTGACAGAGTATCGGCGGATGAGATAACGAAAAATGTGGACAAGTCCAAAGCTATCATAGTTCTCGATCACGAACCAAAGGAGCTGGAGGAGCTGTCGTCGGCAGGTGTGGATATGGATCTGTGTGGACACACCCATGACGGACAAATGTTCCCAGGCAACATCCTTGTGGCGATGATGTGGGAAAATTCCTGCGGTTACCTGAATGTTGACGGCATGCACAACATAGTGACATCCGGAGTCGGTGTGTTTGGCCCTGATATGCGGGTTGGAACCAAGGCGGAGATATGTCCGATAACGGTGAATTTTAAATGACCACCACACCGCATAATATTTCGCCAACCGCTCGCATAACTTAATTAATAAAGGAAAATAACTATAACACCACAATACTCTGGACTTTGTGGCAAAAATAAAGTAAATTTACGGGTATATAAACTGATTCGGGACAAAAAATGAGGGGAGTGCCGGGTCGGATGGTATGGATAACCTGGAAAGAGGAGGCGGTTGTATGGAAAAGTTAAATGAGATCGTGTCGGCGGTGGACGGATTTGTCTGGGGACCGGTCATGCTGGTGCTTCTGGTTGGAACGGGAATATTTCTGACGATCAGAACAGGGTTTCTTCCCTGGAGGAATCTCGGCTATGCGCTGAAGAGTACACTTAGCAAGGAGGCAAGGACAAAGAGCAGAGGAACCGGAGACGTGTCACCATTTTCGGCACTGACCACCGCGCTTGCTGCAACCATAGGAACGGGAAATATCGTTGGTGTTGCAACGGCCATGGTATCGGGAGGTCCGGGGGCACTGGTGTGGATGTGGATATCCGCAGCATTTGGACTGACATCCAAGTTCTCAGAGTGTATGCTTGCTATCAAGTACCGTGAGGTGAATGCCAAGGGCGAGATGAGCGGCGGTCCTATGTACACTATGAAGAAAGCATTCAAGCATAAGAAGTTCGGCGCAGTGCTGGGCTGGCTGTTCGCACTCTTTGCAGTCATCGCCTCATTTGGAATAGGAAATATGACACAGGCCAATTCCATATCTGAATCTCTTAGCAGCACATTCAGCGTGCCTACATATGTTACAGGAATCATACTTACGGTTTTTGCCCTTCTTATAATAGTTGGAGGAATCAAGACCATATCTAAGGTGTCATCAGTTGTTGTTCCTTTGATGGCGATATTCTATGTTGTAGCCGGACTTATTGTAATAATCGTCAATATCCAGAATCTTCCGGCAGGAGTTGCCATGATATTCAAGATGGCATTCTCAGTCAAGGCAGTCGGTGGCGGTCTGTGTGGTACGATCACAGCAGCTATGATGAATGCCATGAGATTCGGTGTTGCCAGAGGAGTATTCTCAAATGAAGCTGGAATGGGTTCGGCGGCCATCACAGCGGCAGCTGCCACAACAGACAATCCTGTCCGTCAGGGTTACATCAATATGACAGGTACATTCTGGGATACTATAGTAGTCTGCACCATCACAGGTCTCTGTATTGCATCATCGGGTGTGCTTGGTATTACTGAGAACAGTACAAAGGGCAGCTATCAGGTGAGCGGAACGGCGGTTACTGTGGAGGCTGTTGATTCTGATAACAAGACTACCACGACGGATTATACATATGAATTCACAGATGACCAGCTCATCCTGACAGATACATCCAATTCGTCAAATACCCTGACGCTTTCAGTTCTTCCATCCGACGAACTCAACAAGGATGAGAATACAAAGCTTGCAAGTGAGCTTGTGGTGGAGGAGAGTCAGGCTGCCATAGGAAGTCTTACCGGTACATGGACTGATGTAGCCGGAAACCATTATACATTTGCTGAGGATGGAACATTTGCCTGCTCAACTGTTATAAAAGGTGCGGCTCTCACGATCCTGTCATTTGGCTCTGCACTTGGCAAGGTGGGAGGCTGGCTCGTAACTATAGGAATTGTGCTCTTCGCATTCTCCACGATTCTTGGATGGGAGTATCACGGAGAGAAGGCGTTCGAGTACCTGTTCAAGTCGCACAAGTACAATATGATATACAGGATAGTGTTCTCGCTCGTTGTATACGTAGGCGCGACTATATCACTGGATCTTGTATGGAACTTCTCAGATATAGCGAATGCGCTCATGGCGATTCCGAACCTTATCTGCCTGCTGGCATTAAGCGGAGAGATCGCAAAGGATATAAAGGAATTCCAGGCGGTTATCAAGGCAGAGAAAGCATCAAAGTAGAATATTCAGTCCGGGGACGGAGGGGACAGGTACCTCCGTCCCCTTTTTTATACTCTCTTAACCGAACTTTATACTTACTTTATTTTTTGTCCAAATTATGTTCATAAGTGATGGTTATTATATACGATAGATGGGGACGGAGGTGCCTGACCCCTCCGTCCCCATGAGTGGATCAGAATACCATAACAGAGAGGTTGACATATATGAGCAGAGTAATAGGAATAGATCTGGGAACAACAAACAGCTGTGTGGCAGTGCTTGAGGGCGATCAGCCAACCGTCATACCGAATTCGGAGGGTGGCAGGACCACACCTTCCATAGTAGCCATCACGAAGAATGGCGAGAGACTGGTGGGTGAGGCTGCCAGGAGACAGATGACTGTGAATGTGGACAGAACTATCACATCCATCAAGAGAGCGATGGGAACAACATACAGAAAGAGGATAGACGGCAAGGATTATTCACCGCAGGAGATATCGGCCATCATACTTGCAAAGCTGAAGAGCGATGCTGAGAGTTATCTGGGCAGACCGGTATCTGATGCAGTCATAACAGTCCCGGCTTATTTTGACGACAGCCAGAGGCAGGCGACCAAGGATGCCGGAAGAATAGCGGGGCTGAATGTGCTTCGAATCATAAATGAGCCTACATCGGCGGCTCTTGCCTATGGCCTGGACAATGGTCAGGCGCAGAAGATACTTGTGTACGATCTTGGCGGAGGAACATTTGACGTGTCTGTTATAGAGATAGGGGACAGCGTCATAGAGGTTCTTGCCACCGCGGGAGACAATCATCTAGGCGGAGATGATTTTGATGAGAGGCTGCAGGACTACGTCATCAAGACCTTTAAAAAGGAGACAAAGGTCAATTTGGCGAAGGATATCACGGCATCCCAGAGAGTGAGGGAGGCTTGTGAGAATGCCAAGAAGGAGCTCTCATTCGCGCAGACTGCACACATCAATCTGCCATTTATATCGACGGTGAAGAATCAGCCGGTGCATCTGGATATGACGATAACCAGGGAGCAGTTCAACGAGCTCACCTATGATCTGGTGGAGAGAACGGCGGGACCCGTGAATCAGGCGCTGTCCGATGCGGGCATAACGAGAAATCAGATAGATAAAGTGCTGCTGGTGGGTGGCTCCACCCGTATACCGGCGGTTGTGGATAAGGTTCGTGCCATAACCGGCAGGGAGCCATCCAAGAATATGAACCCGGACGAGTGTGTTGCCATGGGTGCGGCGGTTCAGGGAAGCAAGCTCAGCGGCGAGCTCACCGTGTCGAACAAGGTGAATGATATACTCCTCATGGATGTGACGCCTCTCTCGCTGTCCATCGAGACCCTTGGAGGCGTGGCAAATGTCATCATTCCGAGAAATTCAGCCATTCCGACCAGGGCATCAAAGATATTTACCACGGCGGGCAATTTCCAAAGGGATGTCGAGATCAAGGTATACCAGGGCGAGAGGCATTTCACAAGGGACAACAAGCTGCTAGGCAACTTCAGACTCAGCGGTATCAAGAGAGCCATGGCGGGCGTTCCTCAGATCGAGGTCACATTTGACATGGATGCAAATGGTATTCTCAAGGTCTCAGCTAAGGATCTGGGCAGGGGTGTGGAACAGCAGATAGTGATCACATCCAGCACCAACCTTTCGGAGGAGGAGATCCGCAGAGCCAGGGAGGATGCGAAGAAGTACGAGGATGATGTGGCTGGAGCCAGAGAGTTCAAAGACATTATGAACGAGGCCGAGGCGTATGTATATAAGGTAGAGAATCTTCTTGAGACCAAGGGCGCACAGCTCGATAAAAAAGAAATGAAACGGATCAAGAGCGACTGCGAGTATCTGAGGAAGCTTGTGACACGAACAGACATGAATCATGTAGATGACGTGGAGATGGGCAGGATGAAGGAAGCCTACAGACAGCTCCAGGAATCTGCAGAGAAACTGGAGACAATGTAAGAATTTGCGAGGAGAATGGTGAATTATGAAAGACAAATTTATAAGATTTATGAGATCCAGGTACGGCAACGATCAGTTGTCATCATTTCTTACCTGGGGCGGATTGATATTTATGGTGCTGGATGCATTTATCAAGACAGGGATATTTTATTTCCTTGGACTTCTCATGTTCATATATGGATATGTCAGGATCATGTCCAAGAACTATGACAAGCGCGCGGCGCAGAACAGATGGTTCATGGAGCATACCGCGGGCGTGAGAAATATATTCAAGCGCGCGAAGAAACAGAAGGAAGCCGGCAAGGAATACAAGATATTTGTCTGTAGCAAATGCCAGCAGATGATCAGAGTGCCAAGAGGAAAGGGCAAGATAGAGATCAGATGCCCTAAGTGCGGCAACAGATTTGTGAAGAAGTCATAGTAACAGCGCAGACTGATAAAGTCGTATATTGGAATACAGTGTGGAGATTGAGAGATGTTTGGATATATAGTGGTGAACCAGCCTGAGCTTAAGATGAAAGAATATGATGAATACCGTAAGTATTATTGCGGCCTGTGCAAATCGCTGAAGGACAGATATGGTGCCAGAGGACAGATCAGCCTCAGCTACGACATGACATTTCTGGTACTTCTTCTGACAGGGCTATATGAACCGGAGAAGTTTTCGGGCAGCCGAAGGTGCATCGCACACCCGGCATCAAAGCATACTTATGTACAGAATGAGTACACAGACTATGTTGCTGACATGAACGTGATCCTTACCTATTATAAATGTATAGATGACTGGGACGATGAGCATATGTTTACCCGGAAGCTTTATGCAGATGTGCTGCTCGCCGGGAAAAATGGCAGGAGACTCAAGGAAGAGTATTCACAGAAGATTCGCAGCATAGTGGATAACCTCAAGGCGATAAGCGAGCTGGAGGAGGCAGGATCTGATGACATGGATGCATTGTCGGGGCATTTTGGCAATATAATGGCAGAGATATGTGCCCCGAAACATGATGAGTGGGAATCATATCTCCGCACCATAGGCTATTATCTGGGCAAATTTGTCTACATAATGGACGCGTATGACGATATAGAGAAGGATATAGGTGCCGGAAACTACAATCCATTCGTGTGTAGACTTGCGCATGAGCTGGGTGTTGAGGTACAATCAGTGGGTGTGGATAACCCAATAGATCAGGGCAAATGGCAGGAACTTGCAGAGTGGACGAAGGATGTTCTGATGATGATGGTGGCACCACTTGCAAAAGAGTATGAGATGCTTCCTATTATTGAGAATGTAGGAATACTCAGGAATATAATATACTCAGGGATATGGGAAGCGTATTATGCAACTACGAACAGAAGATGTGGATGCGCAGAAGATAAAAATACAGATGGTGAAAATGCAGATAAATAAAACGTCATCAAATAGAAGATTACTTGATTATAGCACTAGGCCTAGTCAAAGACGATTATAAATGGTTTGGTGAAAAGGATAGGGAACAGATTATGAAGGATCCTTACGAGGTACTGGAACTCAAAAGAGGTGCCAGCGAAGAAGAAGTGAAAAAAGCATATAGAAGGCTGAGCCGCAAGTATCATCCGGATGCAAATATCAACAATCCCCACAAGGATGAGGCTGAGGAAAAGTTCAAGGAGATACAGCAGGCGTACAAGTCCATTGTGAGTGGTGAGGCCGACCGTGCAAGTTACGGTGGTGCTGGTGGATATGGAACCGGAAGCTCGCAGGGCTACGGCGGCGGTTATGGATCTGGTAGATCTTATGGTGGGAGCTCTTATGGCGGTTCGTCAGGAGGCTACGGACAGTATGATGATCCATTTGGCGGTTTTGGAGGATTTGGCCCATTTGGCTTTGGAGGATATCAGAGACAGAATGACTACGATCCAAATGATAAGGATTCCAGATATTTTCAGGCTGCGAAGAACTACATGAACAGCGGAAGCTATGAGGAGGCGAAGAACGTCCTCAATCAGATAGATAACCACGATGCCAGATGGCATTATTACAGTGGTGTGTGCAACGCCGGACTTGGCAATCAGATAAGGGCCATGGAGATGATAAAGCGCGCCATGGAGCTTGACCCGGGCAATCAGGAGTACCGACAGGCATATGAGGCCATCAAGAGCGGACGCCAGTGGTACATGGACAGAGGTGCCGGATATGGAATGGATATGCCGACCGGCGGAAAGTTCTGCAACAACCTTTGTACTATATGTACCCTCATGTCATGTTGTGTAAGCGGTATGCCTTGTGTGTGCTGCATGCCTGGTGGATACGGTAGAAGTTAGATAAACTTTTACAAACAATACTCTTATCTTAAGCCTGACTGTGAGAAGACCGACTGGGAAAAGTTCTGCGAAGGCTTAAAGAAGGTCGGTCAGTGGTGTAAAGATCACTGGAAAGAGATTGTGCTTGTAATTGAAATCGTAGCGGCTGTTGTCTGCCTTTGCGTTCCTGGCTTACAGGGTATAGGCACTGGTATTCTTATCGGAGCCTTAAAAGGTGCTTTGACCGGCGGCTTGATCGGCGGAATTACCAGTATGCTAACCGGAGGGTCATTCCTAGAAGGATTTGCCCAAGGCGCATTAGATGGTGCCATAATGGGTGGTGCCTTGGGCGGCGTAGGTGGAATCGCTGGCAAATTCATAACCTGCGGTTCTAAATTAGGAAACGCAATACAGACAACCTCTAAAATCAGCGGAGCCATTTCCAATAGTATGGATGGTTTCGACATGGTTTCATTGGGACTTGGAATGATAGATCCTAACAATCCTATTACAGAACTGAACAACAAAATGCACCAGAGCGATGTATACAACAAGTTCCAGATGGGTGTTAGCTTGGTATCTTCGTTCTCAGGTGCTGCTTCTCAGAATATGGCATGCTTTGTTGCTGGTACATTGATTCTTACAACTGCTGGTTTACTTGCAATTGAAAAGCTTAGAGCTGGTGATAAGGTCTTAGCTGCTGATCCTGAGTCATTTGAAGTCGGTGAGAAAACCATTCTTGAAGCATTTGAACGTAAGGTATACAAGCTTGTTCATCTTACAATAAACGGTGAGAAGATAGTAACTACTGACAATCACCCATTCTATGTACAAGGCAGAGGATTTATCAAGGCAGAAGGTCTTTTCGTAGGTGATAAACTCATAAGTGTTGACGGTAAAGATCTTATCGTTGAAACACATGATATTGAGCAGTGCGAGAAGCCTATAACTGTTTATAACTTCAAAGTTGAGGATTACCATACATACTTTGTTGGCAATTGCAAGATTTGGGTTCATAACAATGACTGTGTAAAGAAAGTCGAATCTGGTGAAATAGAACTGGAAACAAAAAAACAAAAAGGCAACTATGGTGAAATGAAGATGGATGAACACTATGACAGCAAGGGATTTGAGAAAATGCATAATGGTGTTGAATCACTGGACGATAAAATTCATCATGGTATAGATGGCGTATATAAGAATAAGGATCCAAATGGAGATCCTAAATTTATCATAGCAGAGGCAAAGTATGGTTCTTCGCAGTTAGGTAACACCAAAAAGAGCGGTCCGCAAATGGGTGATAAATGGATAAAAAATAATATAGGAAAAATAGTCGATGACCCAGATGACATAATCGAAGGACTTGCAACTGGTGATACTGTTAAGGAATTGTTCAGAGTAAATGTAAGTAACGATAACGGTTTAGTAAATGTTACAACTAGTGTTAAGTCATTAAAGTAGACAATTATTTACATCAAGAATTTTTGATATTAAGGAGAATATTATGCGAGATACAATTAAATCAAAAGAGTATTTTGATGAGTATATTTTGAAAATGTCAGAAGGAATCAAAAGATTTGAAGAGGGTATTGCTGCTGGAAAATACTTAAATGACAAGATACTTTTTGTAAAAGATTACATTTTACAAAAAAAAATCGGGATAATAATCGCTAAGTATTCAAAAGGTGATTCAATTGAAGAAATAAAAAAAGAATTTGAATCTTCTTTAGATTTGTTTGGTGAAGCGTGGGATGATTCAGTATACGAGAGCAATATTATTTTTGCTTCTTTAGCATATCTTCTGAATTTGGACGATGGTAAGTTGAATATAATAAAAAATAAATTGAGGAAATCTGAAACATATGATTCATTATTAGATTTTATCCTCATTGGAAATAAAAGTGAGTTTGATACATCGAAAATATCCTTTCCTCGTCCATACAAAAAGTTAGTAAAAAGCATTAACGATGAAGATAGAGATGCTTTTCTAAAATATTTGAGAGGATGGTATAAAGGCTCTGTAGATAGTGCTTGGTATGGTACACATGAACTGGTGAATAAATATCAGTATTATGGATATTGGTGTTTTGAAGCTGGTGCTATTGCAAAAAGACTTGGTTTTATAGATGACGATTTGAAAAATGAGCAATATTATCCATATGATATGGTTCATTTCGTATAATGATTCGTAAACAGTCCAGAAGAGAATGGAGTGATAAAATGTCAGATATACAAAATGAAAGACTCATTGAGTTTATATCTAATTCAAAAGTGGCGTTTATTAATGGTCAGTTCCAAGAAGCTTTTACACTCGCAAAAGAAGCAATTAAGCTTCATCGGGAACGGAAATGAGGTCAGAGAAATCAAGTCCAGTCAGACCGTTCTCGATCATATCCTCAATGCTGTCATACTGCTCCGTATTGTAAACTTCGCCGTCAAACTCGTAGGTGATCTTGAAGTCCACAAGGTCAGCCGTCACCTGAATAGGCAGCTCATCGTCGGTCAGAGTGGTAAACACCAGACCGACATTGTGCAGATCATCAAAATCAGCACTCTCACGGTACTCTGCTTCGCAGAAGTCGTTAATTAAGAACTTTGCCTTATCAAGCGGAGTCTCAAAAGTACGCTGAAAGTCCATGATCTCCACAGGTTTGTCGGGATTATGTTCAAGCATCGCAGTACGCAGGAGCGCCGGAAATGTAGTCAGCTCACGGTACGGCTCGATCTCCATTTTATCGCTACGGTTATAGATACCGCAGACGGGATCACCGTCATAAAACAGCTCACCGACTTTATCGCCGTCAGCGATAGCAAGTTTCCATGTGCCGCGCTCTGTCTCCGCAGATTCGCAGTCAGTGCCGAAGAACTTATCAACGACCTGCTGTAAAGTCTGGAGCTTTTCAGGCTCACGCTTCGGAGGATTCAGCTCAAAAGCCTGTTCGATCAGGACGGAATATCCTGCATCACTGAGCTTTTTGGAGTATTCGTCTTTATCCTCAGCCGGAAATCCGACCATAGGCTGCCCGTTTTTTGAGTGCATTTGCAGTCCGAGGACTTCCACACCGATCTCAGCATTTTTGCCGTGCATCTCGTAAAAATCGCCTGCCTTGCGGAGCGATACCGGACCTTTATCTTCGGGTTCAGCCTTTTCAGCCTGCTGTCCGCCTTTGCTGATGATCTCAAAGCCCTTTTCCTCCATATCTTGCTGCCAGCCGTCGTAGGCAAGTACATCAGAAGTGCCGAGCAGAATACCGCCATAATCGGGAGCGTCAAGGTCTTTCAGCGAAATACTCTTATCGCTGATCTTCTCGACCTCACGGCGAGCGCCGTCATACATGATAATATCACCAACAGCGAGATCGGATACTTTGGCTGTTTCGGACTTTTCCTGCACAAGCTCCTTCTCCTTGAAAAACTCAGGCATTTCCGTAAAACCGAAACTGTCACAGAAATATGCTGTATCCTTGCCGTCAGCGGAAATGACGATAACATCAGAAACAGAAAGAGAGTGTCCGAAGAAATCATCGGGACGGTCATTATTAAACTGAGTGAAAAGTGCTTCAAGCGTAGCATTGCCCCTGAACTCTCCGACCTCACCCTCATACATAAGCTCATAATCGTCCTTGTTGAGCTGTACACCGTCCTTTTTGAGTTGTTCCATACCCTCAAAGCGAATGCCGTGATACTTCTCACCACCGGGAAGCTGATAGATTTTGAAAGTCCCTTGTGCCTTTTCCACATTATCGTAGGTGCGGATCGGGTGCTGCGCCTTGAAATCGTCGAAAATACGCTGTTCCTCAGCAGTCAGCTCAGAGTGTGCTTCAAGGAAAGGAACGAAAATGTCAAGCATTCTCTGCGCCCTCTCCTTATACTCCGGCTGATTGAACGGGTGCTGCGTATAACCGAGGATACCCTCATTGTATGTGCGGATATGGTCGATCAGCGAACCGCCGCCCGTACCCTTGCCGTCGCCAATATCAAAGCGGCCGTCATAGTTGAACTCCTCACCGCCGATGACAGCAGTAATGCTGAAATCAGTCTTTTTGTACCAGCCTGCTTTCAGATCAGGGATAGTACGCTCTGAATGCTGCTTCTCATCAAGGTATTCAAGGACAGCATTGCCGAGGGCAAAACTGCAATCAGGGTGTGCAAGGGCAAAATCGTGAACGATGTCGCTTTCGCTAACCCATTCATCGCCCTTATCCTTACCGAAATGGAAAGAGAGGCTATCCGGCTGTTTTTCGGGTGTTTCTGCATCAAAGCTCACATGATACTTTTCCTTTGCGATGATAGCAAAAGCCTTTTCGGTCAGTGCTTCATCACCGAGAATATCATGGAGAGCCTTCTTGATACGGTTGAGCTTCGGGATATTATCGCCGTTCTCCCAACCGTGCAGAGCCGCACCGTCAAATGCAGTCAGAAGGTCAGCGATCTTTTCATCGGACATATCGGGAATCGCATCGAGCATATCGTCACGCACCCACCATAAAGCGAGATCGTCAAATTCCTCATGGATACGGTCTATGAAAGCCTGGCCGATCTCCTCAAAGGAAACAAAACGCTCCATACCGCCGAAACTGCAATTATATCCGTCCTCAGTCCTCTCTAAATGCAGGGAATGACGGAGGTTCTCAGCATAGTAGTACACTCTGTCCGAAATCTTGCCGTCCTCAAAGACAAACTCAATGTCAGAAGCAGTACCGCCCTCTAACAGTCCGAGGGCAAGCTCACGGCGAATATCCTCACCATAATGGAAACGCTGGGCAAGGTCATAGAACGCAGGCTCACTCAGATGATAGCCGAAAGCCGCCTTGTCGCTGGGCTTATGCTTTTCAAGATACCCACGCTCAAACATCGGATACGCCATATCCTCCCACTCATCGGAGGAAAGAGTACGCACTGCAAGGAACTTTGCAAGGTCAGCCTGCGGAAACAGCACTTCTTCCTCAGTAGGAACTCTGTTTGCGTTCTCACGGTTGATAACTGCCTGCTTATGGGCAGTCAGAAAGTCAGCAACATCGGATTCCTGCAAAGCATTGTGCAGAATCTCGTCATAAGCCTGAATATCCTCAGCGGTGAAACTCTCGTCAATGCTGTCAATCTGTCCTCTTGTCACATCACCCACGAACATAGCAGTAATAGCGGCCCTCTGTTCATCGGAGAAATCGTGCTGAGAGAAAAAGTCGGAAAGCTCGATACTGCGATCAAAACTGGACTTTGCTTCAAGCATATCGGTGAGCTTGCTGTTTTCGCCGTATCTCTCTGCAGGAGCTTGTGCCAAGTATGCCTGAACAAGAGACAGCATTTCACCGAACTGTGCTTCATCGTATCTGCGGTCAAAGAAATCAGCAAGATCAAGCTGCATATCCTCAACAGCAAGACGATGAACTACGGGCGAAAGTGCGATATTCTGCTCCATAGAAAGACCGAGGTCAGTCATTTTGCGGAGCATATTTGTCTCACGGACAGCGTTCTCCAAAGCTCTGTGAAATGCAGGAGCGTTCTCCTTATCGACCGCAAAAGCAACCTTACCGTCACGGACAACAGCATGATAGCTCACACTTGTTTCAAGGAAAGGCTTGACCTCTCCGAACTGATCAGGTGTGAGCTTGCTCATATAGTAATGGGTATCACGGTTTGCACGATAGTCACGATTGCCGACTTCCTGCGCCTTATCGGGACTTGCGAACTGCTTACGCATATTCACGACTTCGTCCCTGATGTTGCGGACAGCAAAGAGGTCAGCGTGAGAAACCGTCAGCGTACCCTTGCCGGACGGATAGACTCTGCCCGAAAACTGCATACCACGGGCTTTCATGATCTCAGCCATTTTCAGCACAAGGTCACGGTCAGCGGAAAGGTACTCTTTCTGCGGAATATAACGATACTCCGCTGAACCGAAGATGTTTTTTTCGGGCGGAGAATAAGGTCTGTTGGATTTGGTGGGAACAAGGTCGGGAGTGCCTGCGATACGCTTGAACCACTCTATATCTTTATCATTGATCGCCATAATGACGGAATTATCACGGGCATAGGCATAGTAATTGATGCCCGAATTATCAAGCTGTTTCTGCAATCTTGCAAAATCCGCAGCCTGGATCGTCACAAGGTTTTTGTCTCTGTTATCTGTTGCCTTGTTCCACATTTCGTTGCCGTAATACTGCATATTCGTTTGCTGAACCTCCTTTTTTTCAGTCTCATGTTCTACTTGTTTTGGGATACAACGAAGCATATCATTCCAGTCTTTATATGTATCGGGAGTGATAACACGCTTCATGTCTGGATACTGCTCCTGCAAACGCTGGGCAAATTCATTGCCTGCGGTATCATTGTCGGAGCAAAGGAAAACATTCTCAGGCGGGATATTATGACGGAGCATCGTGTCAAGAACGATATTCGGCTTCACGCCCATCATGGAAACAAGCCTGCAATCCGTCATTTCCTTATCGTGCATTTGCAGATAGGAGAGCATATCTATTGCACTCTCAAAGAAAAAAGCCTTTTCGCCCGTGCCGCGGACAACCTCAAAGCCGTGCCCATCGGCTGAATGTTCGGCAATACCCTTGAATCGGTGTTCTGTCGAAGTACCGACCTTTTCAGCACCGATGACCTTGCCGTTATCGTCATAATATTTGAAAAGCACATTGCCTGTCTTTTCTTCCTGAGATACTACGCCCTGTCTCACAAGTGAAGCCACAAGGTCATAGTCAAGCCCTCTGGTCTTGCAGAGATACGCAAATACACGCCTGCAATTATCATCTTCGGCAAGGGAAAGCTCCCTTGCCGTTACTGTTTTCGGCTTCTGTTCGTAGGTGCGGGACGGAGTATATGTCAGGTCATAGTGTTCACCGTTGAGGGCTTCAACGGCTTCTACAAAGGACATTCCCATAAACTCACGGAGAAATCCGATATACTCCGCTTTCGCTTTCCGCAGATCGGCGGAATTGGCACAGAGCTTCGGACGGTTCGTTTTTGCCCGATACAGCTTGTTATCCGCCTTTTTGAGCTGTAACTTTGCCTTTTCGAGCTTGTACTGCTTCTTGGTTTTCAGGTGACTGTGAACGCCCTTGACAGCATCAGTCGCCGTCCGTCCCATGAGAAATACTCCACGGTGATAATCGTCAACCGCTTCACGGGTATATTTCTGTTTGAGTTTGCTGCGGACTTCACGCTGGGCAGTATCCGATACTTTCAGCCCTACCGTTTCTGTCGCAAGAGCCGTATCTACCGCCGTCTGCGCTACATCATGTACTGCAAAATTGACCGCACGGGCATTCGCCTTGAACAGCTTGCCCTTAAAGGTCTTAGGCTGCCATGATTTGATCGTCCTTGTGACCGAGGGAGCATCACCCGTAATACGGTATTTTGCATTTGCAAACTTGTGAATGATACCCCTGCCGCCGTGGTGCGTTTTCTCACCACGAAGGATATGGGCACGGGTATGAAAGCGACCTCTGCTGTTCTGTTCACGGCGGAAGTCTATCTGAAACTGCTTCGACCGTCTGCTGACTTTATCGAAACGCGCCTGCGCTCTGCGGAGGTTATTTTCTTTTCGTTGTAAGCTCATAAATCCTCCATTCTGCGCAGTTTATGCAAGGTCAGCGGGACGGGTTGTCATAAGGCGATACATCTGCGTATCCTGCGGAAATTTATCCGTAAACGGCAGTAACACCTTATCATAACGGATAAGTCCTTCGCCCGGACCGCTGTTCGTGACATACTTCATCTGCTCTTTGGAAATGTGCAGTTTCTCGGCAAGAATGTCCCTGTCACCGGCTGCCTGATTGAGCATATACACGAAGTCCGAGTTATCAAAGATATTCTCGACCTCCTGAGAAGAAAGCAAGTCCTTGACATTCTGCGTGATACCTGTCGGAACTCCGCCCCATTTACGGAAACGCTTCCATATCTCAGCGGAATATTTCGCAGTCTGCTCCTCTTTCAGAAGCAAGTGGAATTCATCGATGTAGTAGCGGGTGATCTTCTTTTTCTCACGGTTAGCGGAAACTCTGTTCCAAACCGTATCCTGAACGATCAGCATACCGACCTTTTTGAGCTGGTTGCCAAGTTCCTTAATATCAAAGCAGATGATACGATTGCTCATATCAATGTTTGTGCGGTGATTGAAAAGGTTCTGAGAACCATTTACAAACATTTCAAGGCTGTTCGCCACACGCAGAGCGACTTCACCCTCCTCATGAAGCTCTCGCTGTAAGTCGGAGAGAAGCGGCATCTTGTCCTCAGTCGGTTCATTCTCGATGAAATGCTTATAGATACGCTGTACGCACTTATCAATGACCGAGCGTTCCTCAGCGGAAAGCCCGTATCTGCCGCCGACAATGATCTCGCACAAGCTGATAAGAAAATCACTCTTGTTTGCAATCACTTCCATAGGATTGGTGAACATATAGTCATCAATGGTTATGTCCATCGGATTGATATGCTGTTCGGAATTGCTGGCGATGCGGATAAGCTGACCGTGAAGCGCCGATACAAGCGGAAAATACTCGCCTTCGGGATCGCAGATGATAATATCATCGAGCGTAGTGAGAAAGCAGTCGAGGATTTCACGCTTGACGCTGAAACTCTTGCCGGCACCCGGCGTACCGAGGATAAGACCGTTCGGGTTCTTTAATCGGGAGCGATTTGCTCTTATCATGTTGCCCGACAGCGTATTGATACCGTAATAGGTAGCCTGTCCGTCCTGAAACAGCTCTTTTGTGGTAAACGGTACGAAAATCGCAATGCCCGAAGTGTGCATCTCACGACGGACGGGAATCTCGTTATAGCCGATAGGCAGCGTGGATACAAGTGTCTGCTCCTGCCTGTAATCATACGGGAACATGATGCAGTTGTTTTTCTGGCAAGTTCTTTTCAGCATCTCAGAAAGAAGTTTCAGGTCTTTCTTCGATTTTGCGTATGCCCTCAGTGAAATGCTGATATGGAATAATCGCTCATTTTTGCTGTTCAAGTCACCGAGGAGCTTTTCGATGTCCTCGATATACATCTTGATCGCAGGAGGCAGAATGTCCGGATCATAGCCCGACTGCGATGCTTTCTTCTGTTCGTCGATCTTCATCTGCTCCACATTCGTGAGCTTCTTTTTGACGAATTTCAGGGCATCTATCTGGTCCAGCGGATCAACATGAATGTTCACGCAGAAAAGGTTCTGCATTTCAAGGAAGTCTTTGAGTATCTCATCGGGCAGCTCTCCGGCGAGGATATTCATACCCCATACTGCGCCGTAGGCATTGCCGATCTCAAAGTCCGCCTTATTGAATTTGATCGAGGGCGGACAGATAAAATCCTTTGTGTCCATTCCTGCCCTCAGCATAGAGTCCCAATCGAAAATGAATGGGGCGTTTCTGTAAGGGTTCAGGGCATAATACAGAGCTTCAAGTCTCTGTCTGCCGTCCAGTACCTCGGCATCAACGCCAAAGGCTTTGAAGCCCTTGATCACGTCATTCTTGATACTCATCAGCTTTGCCCTTGCTGCCTTGTATGATGTGGATTCGATACCGAATGTCAGGAACTTCCTTGCACTCTGACCGTTACTGCCTTTCAGTAGCTTATCGGTGAGCATTTCGCTGTACTCCTTGCGGATCGCATTGAAATCGTCGTCCTGTTCGGGTATCTGCACCGTCTTGACGAGCTTTGCCTTTGAACGGTTCTGGTTCTCAAAGGTAAGCTGGAATTTGATCGTGTTATCGAAAAGATTGATAATGTCACAGTATTTGCTGAAAATGTTGTTCTGCTCCTCAAATTCAGCGATAGAGTAGTTGGCATCGTAAAACTGCACCGTCAGAGAAAAGAAATTCTCCGACACCTGACACACGCCGTCCTGATACATACACAGGTACGGAATGGTGTTCTGCACAGTCGATTTACCGCCGTTTTCACTCCTGATCTCCGCCATTCGTGCGGATAAAATCTTTTTTTCCTCTTTTGTCAGTTTAGAGGCAGGCTTGCCCATGATAACCTTAGCAGAACTGCGGTTATCACTTCTTTTGGCATTTTTCTTTCTAAAGCCCATTGGAAACCTCCGTTATATGCAAAAGCGGAGATACCGAAAGTTATACTATTATGTATAGGTAAAGCTGTTAGCCTTTTCTTTCGGCATCTGCCAGCTTCTTCTTGATTCTGTTGTATTCGATGTGCCGTTCAATGCACATGAATACGTTGGTTGTGCGGTAATACCGCTTTCGTGGTCTTGTGAAGTATTCACGCATGAACTTCACCTGTTTCTCCAAGAACACGCCGTTTTTCTTGTAAATGCCGCAGAGGATCGCAGGGGCGGCGACCGCCCCCATTGCGAAGATCGCTCCCGACATTCCGATAGACGCTCTTGTCAGAAAATACACGGGCGCACCCAAAACAAGACCGATGCCGAAGCAGATCACCTGACGTTTTGTAAATCCCATGATGAACTTTTCCTTGATGTCGTTCAAGTCCTTCGGGATAGGAACGTAATGTGCCATTTTTGACCTCCGATCTTGTTTTATCGTGCGTTAAAGACTGATTTGCTGATAGCTCCTGTACGGAGAATCGTGAAGATAAGTGCCGCAGTATAGCCAAGAAGCAGTCCCATTTGCAGGATCACGCCGTCTGTACTTGCATTCAGGGCAACGATCGCATTGCTGAACAGCGTCTTGAAAATACCGAGTGCCACCACGATAAAGAAGCCCTGGAAAGAAAGAGCAAGAAGCTGTTTGATCCAGTTCTTACCGATAGAAGCCCATTCACCGCTGTCCATCATGGTTGCCATAGGGATAGGTGCAATGCTGAGATACATAAACACCTCGATGATACGGCTTGCAAGTGTGATAACGATAGCAACTATCAGTATCAGCACCCCAAGATGAACGATCAGGGAAATAAACCACACCGTCATCAGCTCACCCAAGCTCAGACCGCTGAGAGCCGACGGATTGATCGAGAGTGTGGAAGATAGATAATCTCCGGTCCCGAATAGTGTGGCAAGCCCATTGGAGCATACCGTTGTGCCAAACGAGAATAGTGCCGAAGCGATGTAATAGGTGTTGGCGACCAGTATTACACCGCACAAGGCTTTGATGATCCATTTAATGAAGATAGAATCATCGAAGTCCTTGAAGTTATTTCCTCGCAGTACCATCTGTATCAGTTCATTCAGCAGGATAACTGTCAGAATGAAACCGCCGATAGGCACTACGACATTGTTGCAAAGCGTTTCGATCGTTGTCCAGATCGTAGTACCGCCAGTACCTCCGCCGGTGAACTGTGACGGGTGCTGAGTTACGAAGTCATTGACAAGTCCACCGCTGCCGCCTGTTCCCGTTGTTTGCGAGAAAGTGTCGGTCAGTAGGTCGGAAATGCCGTCAAACTGAGACTGGATGCCGTCCTTAAATAAGTCTTTACACCAATCTTCCAGTGCATCGATCGCATCGCTGATAATTCCCATTATTCATCACCTCCAATCGTGGGAGTGACTAAAGGTCTGTCATATTTGACAAGCTGCCGAAGCTCCAGTTTGGAGGGCAGAAGGTCACGGCAGAAATAAGCAGAGCCGAAGTGATTGCCCTTAGTGGTACATTCCATGTTCTGCCGTGTATGATAGTCCACACGCCCGTCAAAGGAGAGCATCTGGATTTCGTTGTTGAAAATCTTATATCTCGCCTTGCCTTGAATACTGTTCACGGGCAGGAGCAGAGCGAAGGGCTTTTGGAAAGAAAATGCTCGTTTCAGTACATCATTCTTTTTGCTGAATGGGGGATTGGACACAAGAATGTCCCAATGTTCGGGTTCATACCTGAAAAAGTCCTGTCCCTCCTTTAAGCTGCTTCGCTCCACTTCATAGCCTTTCTCCGAAAGGAACTGATAGAAAGCGCTCCATTCCTCATCGAACGGACACCATATCTTCTTGTCTTTCGGAAGAAACTCCAGTAACGGTTCTACCGCATAAAATGGTGTGTAGACCTCATCTCCTGCACTTGTTCGGTTCGCTGTCAGATAACCGATGTTTATTCCCATTCTGTCTTATCGCCCATACCCACCACAGCCCACCGCTGAGCGACCTTTCATAATTCTATTGGAACGGCATCATTTATATAGCGTTCAGCCGAGGTTTACGCTTGTCTCTTTTCTTGATTAGCGTGTGTCAGATTACACCGCACCCGTCATCATACCCTCAAGAACAGGTACGAGAATGATAGCGAGGAGGATCAGACCAAGACCAGCCATAAGCTGTTTCATACCAAAATAGGTGTAAAACTCTGCTCGATGGCGGGCGGCGGCGTGTCAAGAAATTTATGGAATTTTTTTAGAACCGCCCCGGCGGGAACAGGTCAGGCCGTGACCTGTTCCACCTCCGGGATGGGTTTGAGATTAAAATGAATTTCAATAGAAATGTGTCGTGTCTTATCGCTGTCGATGTGTTCATGGACAACGATTTCTTTAATCAGACGGTTGAGGGTGGCAGCGTCCAGCTCCGTGATGTCGGCGTATTCCTGAATGGCGTCCACCCATTGCTTGGCGTCCACGGCAAGGCGGATTTCATCAGCCAGCTTCCTGCGCCCCTGTTCAACCCGTTCCTTTAGTTCAGCCTGTTCCTTCTGCGTCTTATCCAGCATGAGATTGAAGTTTGCTTCGCTGATACGTCCGGCAACCATGTCCTCATAGAGCCGCAGCACCATTTTTTCCAGTACCTCAATCCGTTCCTCGTGCTTCGTCAGGGAACGCTCCAACGCTTCCCGCTGGCCTTTCTGCTCGGCTTCACAGGTGTTGGTAAGCCGTCCGGCAACAGCTTCCCCGTCCATCAGGGCGGCCTTCGCACATTCCCGGATTTTGTTCAGCACAAGGCGGTAAAGGGTTTCGTACTCCACACGGTGCTGGGTACAGTGCTGTTTCCCATAGGCATTATAGGTCTTACAGGAATAAATCTGCTTCGGGTGCTTGTCGTTGGTGTAGCGGATAGTCAGTGATTTCCCACACTCGCCACATTTGAGAAGCCCCGCAAACAGGCTGATTTCCCCGGTCTGGCGGGAACGCTGCCGGGATTTCAGCTTGTCCTGCACGATGTCAAAGCTCTTGCGGTCAACAATCGGCTCATGCCGTTCCTCCACCACAATCCAGTCCTGCGGCTTTTTTTCCCCGATGGTGCCGATTTTGAAGCGGTAGTCCTTCTTCTGGGAAGCGATAGCCCCGGTATAGACGGGATTCATCAGGATGTCCTTGATTACCGAAAAATCCCACATATACCGCCCGTTTACCGGGTCTTTCTTTTCCCATTTAGTGCGGACATTGCGGAAGCCCCGTTCCCGGTTCCACCATGTAGGGCAAGGCACCTTCTGTTCTTCCAGCCTGCGCCGGATAAAGTTCGGGCCGTGTCCTTCCAGCGCCCAGCGGAAGATTTGCCGGACAATGGGGGCGGTTTCCTCGTCCACCAGCAGATGGTTTTTGTCCTCCGGGTCTTTCTGATACCCGAAAGGGGCGATACAGCCGGTAAACTGGCCTTGCTGGGCTTTCAGAAGGTAAGAGGAATGTACCTTCTTGGAAATATCCTTGCTGTACATCTCGTTGAGGATGTTCTTGAACGGCGCAATGTCGTTATTCTCCCGCATGGTGTCGATACCGTCATTCATGGCGATATAGCGGACGCCGTGGCGGGGAAAGAAGTCCTCAATGAGTGTGCCGGTCTGCAAATAATTTCTGCCCAACCTCGATAAATCTTTCGTTATGACAAGGTTTATCTGCCTGCGCTCGATGGCTTTGAGCATCCGTTTCAGGTCGGGGCGCTCCATGTTCAGCCCCGTGTAGCCATCGTCCTGATAGACTGCCACAACCTCCCATCCCTGCTTTTCGCAGTATTTTTCCAGCATATCCCGCTGGTTGGCAATACTGGCGCTCTCCCCGTCAAGGTCATCGTCTTTGGAAAGCCTGCAATAGATGGCTGCCCGGAAGCTGCCTGCCAGTATTGCGTCCATGTCTGTATATTCATATCCGTTCATCATAACCGTTTACCCGCACAATCCAGACGGAACACGGTTCTTCTGAACCTCATCCTTATTATACTCTAAATCTTGTGTTTTCGCAAGATTTTCTTTGCTGGTATTCTGCCCATATTTTTGGGCAATCAGGCTCACAAAGACGTCTGTGGCGTCCAGTTCGCCGTCAAAAACTGTGGTAACATGAATCTCTGTTTTCGTTTTTGCCATAGGCAGTTATCCTCCATAATAGAATAAGCCAGACAAGGAGAAGGTCGGCAACGAAGTCCGGCAACGGGCTTCAAAAAACCTGAAAACTATCTCTGTCTGGCAGTTTGGCTCTTATTTTTATTTTCTTTTATTTTTCTGTTGTTTTGGTTGCTGATAAGGGGAAAAGCCCGCAGTTACGGGGGGTTTCCCGGCAACCGGCTCGGCAACGGGAGTGCAACAGGGTCGGCAACCGGCTGCATTTTTCAGAAGGGAAGCTCCATCTGTTCCGTGACTTCCTCAAATCCTTCCGGGATTTTTTCAGCTCCGTTGCTGATGTCCGTTGCTTTCGTTTCACGCTCCCAGCCCTTTTGCCTGCCGTATTCCGGGAACACACGGGGGTTGGAAAAGTAATTCCAGCCCGTCACGCAATGGTTCATGATGTCGTTGACTTCCCGGATTTCCCATTGCTTCGGCTCGTCAAAGGGGTGGTTCAGGGCTTCCTTGAAAAGCTGCTTGGAACACACCATGCCGCCGGTATAGCGGTCAAGGTATGCCTGTATCATCCCGGCCTTGGTGTCCTCCGGCATGAAATCCCGCTGGTGTTCTTTGAGATAGCGCACCATTTCCGGGCTGAAAGACAGCTTAAAATCCCCGCTGCGGTAAACCGTCATAGCTTCTGCCCAGACCTGTGCAAGATAGGCTCTGGAAGCGGCTTCGTCCTCCAAAATGTGAACCTCGGCCTGTTCCGGGTACACCATGACCGGCAGGAAGCGCCGGTTGCCGGAACGGTCAAGGGGCAGGAAGTCAAGGGCATTGGAAGTGCCGCCGAACACACATTGCCGCAGCCTGTCCTCCGGGTGGGTTTCGTATGGGATTTTATAGACCTCCTTCTGTCGGCTTAAAAATGACTTGATTTCCTCAATGCTCTTGGCATTGGCGGTGGCAATCATCTCCGACATCTCGATAATCCAGTGGCCTTGCAGCTTGCGGTACACGTTATCATCATCCAGCTTCCGCAAATCATCGGAAAACCACTCGTCTTTTACTGCCAGCAGCCGGAAAAAGGTGGATTTCCCGGCTCCCTGACCGCCCACCAGACAGAGCATGACTTCAAATTTACAGCCGGGGCAAAATGCCCGGTGGATGGCTCCCAGCAGGAACAGCCGCAGGGCTTCATAGGTGTACTGGTCGGTGTCGGCTCCCAGAAAGTGGCGCAGGCAATAGCGGATACGCTCCTGCCCATCCCATGAAAGGCCGTTCAGGTAGTCCCGGACGGGGTGGTAGCCGTTTTCATTGGCAACAATCCCGATGGCGGCGGTAATCTTTTTCTCACTGGTAAGCCCATAGGTTTCTTCCAGATACAGGAGCAGATAGTTCATATCCGTGTCCGTGATGGCGGTGCCGATGCGGTGGTAGCCGATGGGCTTTACAATGTCCACTCGCTCGGTCAGCAGATTTTTTGCGATTGCCCCGGAAAGCAGCGGGTCATTCTGAAAGACGGTCAGGCAGTTGCGGATACTGTTGCGGACGCTGCCTTTCTCGGTGCTTTCCAGCATGGCCTTTACTTCCTCAATGCTCCGGGGCGGGGCTGCTTCTTGTATGGTCTGTTCTGCGGCCTGCCGTATCTTGGGCGGCAAGCTCTGCCATTCGTCTTTCAAGATTGCTCACTTCCTTTCCATAGTCAACGATAAGGACTGCCCGTTCCTCCATATCCGGGGAGAGCAGCACATCCAGCAGATATTCCACATGGGATTGCTTCTGCAAGGCTTCCACAAAAAGCGGGTGCCATGCTTCTTCCGGCATCTTAGGGGCATAGTCCCGTTTCCAGCGGCGCAGAAGATGGTAATAATCGGACAGCACCCGGAAGCAGTAACGCTCCATGCGGCAAAACCGCTGTTCCGGGGTTTCCTGCCGGGGTTTGGGTTTTCTCCTGCCGGGTGGTTCCCTGTCCTCATAGGGGATGGAGAACTCCTGCGCCAGCATGAGGGCGGCTTCCTTCGGACTGACAGCTTCCAGACGGGAAACAAAGTCAATCACATCCCCGTCTGCCTGACAGCCGAAACAGTGAAAGCGCCGGTCAACCTTCATGCTGGGGTTTTTATCAGCATGGAAGGGGCAGACACACATCCCGTTTCGTCCCACCCGGATTCCAAAATGCTCCGCAGCCTGCCGGGTGGTAACAGACTGCTTGACAGCTTTAAATACATTCAAATAAATCCTCCTGAAAATAAGAAAAGCGCCTGTCATTCTCGAAAAAGAAAATAGCAAGCGCCTATTAAAGTTCCATATCCTGTTTTTTCTCTGTGCGGGGCTGCTTCCGTTTCTCGGCCTGTTCTTCCCGGATACGCTGCGTCCGGCCTTTGACTGCCTGCTGGATGGACGGTTTCTTTCCCGGCTCGGCGGTCTGGCGGTACTGTTCAGACGGAAGAACCTGATTGAGCCAGTGACGCACATCCCGGAGAATCTTCACATCCTCCTGTAATGCGGACAACCGTTCCTTATATCCGGCAACTTCTCCGGCAAGCTGTGTCTGTTCCTCATTCAGCTTTTTAATGCTGTACTTCTTCTCCTTCAAATGCACCTTGAAATAACGGATAGCGGCATTATAGGCGTCCAGCTCGTCCCGATGGGCGGCGGCAAACTGTTCCCGTGGCTTCTTAAACCGGATGGCAGCATACTCCACATGAACCGGCTTATGGGCTTCAAAGTTGGCGATATGGGAAAGCAGGGTGTTGATTTCTTTCATACGCTGTTCTTTCGGCTTCATCTCTGCCCGGATGGAAACGGCCTGCCCGCTGACGGTATCCAGATAAGCGTCCAAACTCTGCACAGTGGACAGCTCCTTTTCCCGCAGATAGCGGATAGCTTCCATAACCTTGTTGAAATCGGCAACGCTGCCTGTAAGCTGGCCTTTGCTTGTCCAGCCTGTACGTTCCTCCCGGCGCAAATCCAGATATTTCCCCAGCAGCTCCGGCAGGGTGGGTTCCTTCGATTCCTGCAAGGCTTCCAGCAGGGCGGCTTTTTTCTCCTTCAGGTCTGCAATCCAGCCTTTCAGGTGGCGTACCATCTGCCGGATAGATTGCATAAGGGAATTGGCGGCTTTGATGTCCCGGTTCAAGTTGCCGATGTTGGTCTGTATCCCTCGTTTCTCCATCTGGCTGACTGCTGGCCCCATATGGACGGTGGGGATTTTATCAAGCCCCTGCCGTTCATAGGAACGAAGGTCAAGGCGCTCCGGGCGTCCGTTGGCTTCCAGATAGCGGTTAGCGGTAGCCGCCCAGCCCTGCCGCCAGATCTCTCCGTACTTCTGGTCGTTCCAGTCCACGGTATCCTCCTTGTGGCTTTTCCAGCTCCCGGACGGGAGCCGGATACGCTCGCCGTTCTCGTCAAGGTCATAAACCTTCCGGCTCTTGGGAAGCCATTTCCCGTTTTCGTCCATTGCCCGCATGGTCAGCAGGATGTGGGCGTGGGGATTCCCATTCCCTTTGTCGTGGATGGCAAAATCGGCAATCATGCCTTTAGAAACAAAAAACTCCCGGCAGTAGTCCCGGATAAGGTCGGCGTGCTGTTCCGGGGGGATTTCCCTCGGTATGGCAAGCACGATTCTCCGGGCAAGCTGGGAGTTCCATTGCTTCTCGATAGCTTCGGCGGCGTTCCACAAAGTATTGCGGTCTGCATACGCTGGTGGGGCGTGGGGCGGCAGCATGATTTCTGTATGGACAATCTCGCTTTTATGGGAATAGTATTTCTGCTTCTGGTCGTACTCGGAAAACAGCCGTTCCCCACTCTGGTAGGCGGCAGACGCAACGGCTGACTGGTGGTTGCTGCGCTGGATTATTTTTATATCATGGTGTGGACAGGGCATAGCGTTCCTCCTTCCTGTGGTTGATTTTGGGCAAAAGAAAAGCAGGAAACCGTTTCTGATTTCCTGCTTAGTGGTGTCGCTGGTAGGCGATTAGTATTCAGTTTTGAAGGTTCGGGTCAGGTTGGCTCGATGATGGAAAGCTGTCTAATAGCTTAAAAGTTTTTGTTCGCAAATTTACTTGTAATTCCAGTTTCTGTTTTATAAAATCCAAAAATCAGAAAAATAATTCCAACAACTACTCCTGCAAATACGGTAGTCTGTGTAGAAATATTAAGAAGAAGTAAGGATATACACAAAACGATTTCTACCAAACCTAATGTTTTGCCAATACCAATAAAAATATTAGGTGCTATGCTTTGTGCATAATCCCAATGCTCTTGTGACTTCCGAGATGTAGGCGTATTGTATCCGTTACCGGATGTCATATCTTTTACCGGGTGCTTCTTTAAGATATATCCTACAAAAACCATAACAAAGGGTATGATGAAATTCAAAGCAATCAATCCATACATAAAACCATCTCCTTAGATAGTGTTCGTCATTAGCTTTATTATACTACGGGCAGTCCTGTTTTGGAATAGATAAATTGTAAACTTGCTGGACGGGAACAGCTTGCAGCGCAAGGTGTTCCCGGGCGGCAAGTCCACAAAGGGGTAGCTGGCGCAGCCAGCGCAGGGGAAGTGTAGCGTCCCCTGTGATGATTGGAAGCAGCCGCAACGGTGCTGAAAATCATCCGCTTTCCGCAGGAAGCCCCCGGCAGGGCGCAACGCACCGGCTTGACCGGTGTATAGTTGCGCCCTTACTCCGTAAGGGATTCCCCGGCTACCCGCCCTTTCACGCTTTCTGCAACTATTTCCTTCATGCCACTTTGAGAAAATGCCTGTTTCAGAATGTCCATCACATCCTCGTCTGTCAGCACTTCCGGCCTTAAAAGGAAACTTTCCAGCATAGCTCCTCTGGTACAGAGCCGGTGCGTCCGTTCCTTCCGGGTAAGCTGCTTCACCTGGTGTTCCAGTATTTTTTCTTCATGCTGCGCCCGCCGCAGTCTGGCTTCGCCTTTGGCAATCTCCTGATTCAGCTTTTCCAGCTTCTCATTTATCATGGCAGCCCTCCTTTGGGAAGCAGCGTGTAAATGCGGTTTGGTTCTCCCACACCCCGGCGCACCCGCAGGATAAGCCCGATGTCCTCCAATTCTTTCAGGGAACGCTTCACAGTGACGGGGCTGCGGGAGAGGGCTGCCGCTAATTCCATGATAGGAAAACGGACAAACAAAATGCCGTTGCTATCCTCTATCCCTGCCGTAAGGGTGGTGTTCAGCAGACGGGCATACATGACTTTTGCTGTGCTGCTGATCGGCAGCCGAAGCATTGCGGCGGGTAGCGGCATACAAGGCGGCAGAACCGTGTCTGCGCTCATAAATTCAAATTCCATTTAACTGATTTTCTCCTTTCGCTTGGCTCGTTTTGACAGGTAATGGGGGCAGTCTATCACGACAGCCCGGAAACTCTGCTTGCACTTATGCTGGCACTTCCGGCACAGGTCGTTGTAGGCCACACGCCCCCGGTCATTGAGGAAGAAGGAAAGCTCCAACTTCCGTTTCTTGCTCATTCTCGGCATAGTGCCTCCTATCATAGAAAATCCGCCCATTTCAGCCGTAACAACGGGAACAGGCGGATAAAGGTTTTTGGTGTCATGTTTCGGGGCGATTTTCAAGGAAAATACGGCCATAGAGCCGCTTTGAAATGCCCCATAGTATTACACGGACGGGGCAGACTACACCCCGCCGATTTGTCGTGTTTGGGTAGCGTTTTGGTATCAGTTCTGCCGGGTTGTCCTGCTGTCGTTCCTGCCCCTGAATCTCACAGCGGCGTTTCGTTCCCGTTGGTACACTCGCTGCGGTCAAGGTTCCTCCATTTCCTTGCCGCAGGTCGTTGCGCTACATCGCCGGGGAGCATATCCCATCAGGCCGGTCATTCGATTGGAAATAATCCATCGATGAACTGACTTAATCATAGCTCATTTTTGAACCCTTTCCCGTATGTCCATAAAATAGGAAAACCGCCCCAAAATCGAAAAATTCCACGATTTCGGAACGGTATATGGTATAATAAGGAATAACAGCGGCAGCCAGCCGCAGGAAGGAGCGATGTGTTTATGAAAACCCGCATTTCCGTACAGGAACGCCTGAAAGATTTACGGGTGGAACGGGGCTTGAATCTGGAAGAACTGGCACAGGAAACCGGCATTTCAAAATCAGCCCTCGGCAGTTATGAAAACGACAACGACGAATACAAGGAAATTAACCACGGCAGCCTGTTGAAGCTGGCAGACTTCTATCAGGTGTCGGTTGACTATCTGCTCGGCCTTACCAATAATCGGAGATATGAAAACACCCCGATAGAAGAATTACATTTGAGTGATGAAGTCGTGGAACTGCTGAAAAGTGAACGCTTCAATAACCGGCTGCTGTGTGAGATTATCTCCCATGAAAAATTTAAGGAATTGCTGGCAGACGCAGAAATCTATGTGGACGGGATAGCAACCATGCACTTCCATGACACAAACAGCTCACTGGCTGCTTTACGGGCTATGGTACTGGAAGAACACCCCGAAGCTGCGGCAGACCGGGCAATCAAAGTGTTGGAAGCCTGTCAGATAGAGGAAGAAGATTTTTTCTGCCATGTGACGCACAAAACATGGGACGTCATTCTCCATGATATACGCAAGGCGCACGAAAATGACAGCGAAAGTGCGCCGGATACCACGCCTGCCGATGAACTTATACGGGAAGTACAAAAGGCCATGCAATCTCCGGGGGACAGGGTTCAGCAATTCACGGAGATATTCTGCAAGGCGTTCCGGCTCAAATACAAGCGGCTCTCACAAGAGGAACGAAGCCTTTTGAAAAAGCTGTTCAAGAAATCCCCGCTGATAAAACAGTCTGGTATGAACTTCCGGCGCAGGCCGTGGAAATAAAAACAGCCGTTGTAGGATTTTGTTCCTACAGCGGCTGTTTTTATTTATGAATCTTCTCCAACAAAAGACAGGATATTTTCATCAGTTTGTAATGTAATTGTTGCGCTTTCTGAATCATCAGAATAAACTCTTGTTCCATATACGCCTGTAACAGGCTCCTCTAAATTTTCAAAAGTTAATCCGAGTTTCGAAGAAGAATTGTCAATCTTTTCAAGCGAATATGTACCTGTCCATTCTTGTTTATGAGTGTTATCTGTTAAGATAAAACTTTTTTCTTCAAAACTCAATGTCAAATCCAATACTGGTATGTCATCATGCACTGAACCTGAGAATAACATATTACCATCTAAATCAGTAATAAATTCTAAAGACCAGTTATATGATGATACCGACCGAGTTTGGGAAGAATCACACGAACATAAGCCTACACACATAAAAAAACATACGCATATTGCCAATAACCGTTTCATTTTACCTATTACCAACCTTAATTCACAACTGTTTTGCATTTAATTAGGGAAGTGTCACAGGGTAAGAAATAGCGAAAGCTCCACCGCCTGCCAAGGCATTATTAGCGGTAGCAACACCAGAAACAGAAACCGTTCCCTTATCTCCGCTATTACCTGTTCTTCCAGTATCCACATCAGTTTCGATTGTTTCTTCACCGTCGGCTAATTCTGCAAATGCCGTATTGGTGGATTTTTTGTTCATAAGCACATTAACTGTACCAGTCATACCAGTGAACTCCGGTTTTGGAGATTCATACCACGGTACATACAACTTCACATGAACATCCTCATCATAAGTTGCATAAGAGTTAATACGAACATTAGCGACTGCTCTTTTGGTGACACCATCGGAAATCATAACATCGGTTAAGTATCCGTCATATTCTCCAATGACTACCGGCTGTTGAGTATCCGTTATTTCCGTTGTTGTTTCCGCTGCAAAAGCAGGAACCGCACTCACAGAAAAAAGCATACAAAACGCTACCAACGAGGTAAACAATCTTTTACTAAATTTTTTCATAAACAATGCTCCTTTCTAAAATGACCAGAACCTACATTTTTTGTATTCAGTTATTGGCAATATGCTACTAACCTGCAAGCACACTCTCAAATCATAAAATGTTTCAAATGTACTTGTTTTATTTTATGATAGCACTTATTTACATTGGGTACAATAGAAAATATACACCATTAAAATTTAATTTTTTGTGCAAATCGAATCAAATATAAAATTATATCGCTTTAGATATTGTCCTGTTCTAATTTAATCACATTCATAATACCACAATTCAAGGCTTCACAAATGCGAACCAGCGTTTCCATGCTGATATTCTTTCCCTTGCCCATGTTGGCAATCATATTTGTGGTAAGACCGGCGGCAAGCCGCAAATCCTCTTTCCTCATGCCACGCTCTTTCAGTGTGTTCCATAGTGGCTGATAACTAATGTGCATAGGCTTCCCGCCTTTCTTTCCATCGTCAAGTGTTTTATACCCATTATAGCAGAAATCTTGCGTTTCCACAATATTTCTTGACTACACCGCCGGTTCCGTCTGGATTGTGCTTTTCCTTTCTCCGCTTTTATTACATCTAATTAGCCATGAGCTGCTTCATGCCCTGAGACTTTGCTGATGTGTGATAAAGAAGTAATAGAAGTGCAAAAAATTTTGCCGTTCCTATCCGGCACTTAGCTCTTGTGTCGGATAGGTCGGGCGGTTATTCGGGCAAGTCCACCTTGCCAACAAAAGAATAATAAATCTCAATGTCCTGCCTACGGGTCTTGTTCTCGTCATAGCTGCACTCATGCACAACGATTTTCTCTACAAACTCCCGCAACAGAGTAGGGGTAAGTTCTTCAAAGCTGGTATGCCGCCGGACAACATTCATAAACTTTTCTGCGTTCACGGTGGCTTCCTGTGCTTTGGAAAGCTCCGCTTGGATAGCAGCGGCTCTTTCTTTCAGCTCCCGTTGTTCTGCTTCATAGTCTGCCGACAGCTCTGTGAAACGCTCGTCTGATATGCGCCCGGTCACGCTGTCCTCATACAGCCGCTTGAAGATAGCGGATAACTCGGCTATGCGTTTCTCGGTGGCTTCCAGCTCCTTTTTCTTAGCGGCGTTCCTGCGCTTGCCCCCGTCCTCGTTCTGCTCAATCAAGAGCTTCATAAACCGGGCTTCATGCTTTGCCGCATAGCTTGTCACTTTCCGCAGATTGGAGAGTACGCCAGCGGTCAAGAGGTCGGTGCGGATAAAGTGCGCCGTACAGTCATGGGTGCGTTTCTTGTAGTTGCCGCAGATATAACAGTCCTGCTTGCGCTTGTCCGTCTGGTATCGCTGCTGATACATGACACTGCCGCAGTCCGCACAGAACAGTATGCCGGAGAACAAGCCCACTTCATCATAGCGGTTGGGGCGTTTGCGCTGCTTGCGAAGTTCCTGCACCCGTTCCCATGTCTGGGTGTCTATGATAGGCTCGTGGTGGTTCTCGAAAATCACTTGCTTTTCCAGGGGATTTTCTACACTGTGCTTGACTTTGTAAGAGAGCTTTTCTGTCTTGAAGTTTACCAGACAGCCTGTGTATTCCCGGTTTTCAAGGATATGCACAACGGTATTGGTCGCCCACTTGCACTCATAGCCGGGGTGGTAGCGGCGGGTGCTGCCCGTCCTACGGTATTCCAGCGTCCCCGGCGTGGGGATTTGCTGCTCTGTGAGCATACGGGCTATCTTAGTCGGACCGTTCCCGGCAAGGCAGAGGTTGTATATCTGCTTGACTACGGGTGCAGCTTCCTCGTCAATAATGAAATTTTCGTCCTCGTCCATGAGGTAGCCATACACAGGCTTGCTTGTGATGGGCTTGCCACTCATGCCTTTTGAGCGTTTTACTGCTTTGATTTTCTTGCTCGTATCTCTCACCAGCCATTCGTTAAAGATATTCCGCAGCGGGGCAAAGTCATTGTCGCCCTGTGCGCTGTCCACTCCGTCATTGATAGCGATGAAGCGGACGCCTTTCTGTGGGAAAATCATTTCCGTGTACATTCCCACTTGCAGGTAGTTTCGCCCTAACCTCGACATATCCTTTACGATAACTGTCCCGACTTTTCCGGCTTCAATGTCCGCAAGCATGGCTTGAAAACCGGGTCTTTGAAAGTTCGCACCAGAATAACCGTCGTCCGTGTACCAGCGCAGATTGGAAAAGCCGTTCTGCTTTGCATAGGTTTCAAGGATACGCTTCTGGTTGGAAATGGAATTGCTCTCGCCTTGCAGCTCGTCCTCATGGGAAAGTCTTGGGTAAAGGGCGGTAATTGGTTGTTGGTTGGTCTGTCTTAACATAAAATCCTCCGTTTCCGACAGCCAGCCCCACTATTTCGTACCTTGATTGTACCACATGGGGTGGCTGTCTGTATAGCGGCAAAAGCGTCAAATCTGCTTCTTTATGGTCGGTCAAATCGCCGTTTTTTGTGTAGCAGATGATTGGGATTGCATAGTAGAAAAACTCTTGTTCTTATGGTAAAATGGAGCTAATCAATACAAGGGGGTGTGACAATGAAAGGGTTTGTCCGTAACAATCAGTACCTTTCTCTTTGTGGTCTAAATTGTAAATTATGTCCTATGAATTTGGCAGGGCATTGTTCCGGTTGCGGCGTTGATAATCAAAGTTGTAAAATCGCAAAGTGTAGTATTGAACATGGGAAAATCGAATATTGCTTTCAGTGTACCAGCTTCCCTTGTGACAAATACGCTCATATAGATGATTTTGATTCCTTTATAACTCATCATAATCAAATGAATGACATGGAAAAAGCCAGCCAGATAGGGATTCCCGCCTATAATGCTGAACAGGAAGAAAAGCGCAAATTATTGGATTTCCTCTTGTCACACTATAATGACGGGCGCAGAAAAAATCTATTCTGTGTTGCAGTCAATCTCTTAACGATTAAAGAAATTGAAAATATCTTGCAAACAGTTAAATCCGATAAGGATTTTCAAAGTATGGGGAAGAAAGAACAGGCTTCTGTTATCGCAAAACTGTTGCGGGATATAGCTGTTCCAAAAGGCATTGAGTTGAAACTTCGGAAAAAATAAAGTTGTTACTGATATTCCAGCGGTCATGCTCCCCGGCATGACCGCTTTTCCATGTCATCACTTATGCGCTGAACGGTGGCGTATGTCCGGCAGCAGCTTCCGCTTCCAGCACTTTCATCATCTTGTCGGCTGCGGTATCGGTTGCGCCCTGCTTGAAGAAGCCGGAAACGGTAAGGACGGAGTTGCCCATGCGGATTTCCGTCACACAGTCCGGGCGGCGGTCTGTTTTGGTGGTGCTTGTCTGTTTCGTTTCTGTCATAGGCTCTCCTTTCGCTGCTTCATCAGTTGCTTTAAGCGTTCCAGCTTTTCCTGTGCGGTTTCCTTTCGGAAGTTGCTGCCCGTGAAGCGGACGGGGGCGCACATGGAAGTCAGCCTGTCATAGATACGGGCGTGGGGCGTGTCCTGCGGGTGCTGCAATTCCTCCAGTGTGAGGTTGGTCGTGGCGATCAGCGGCTTGCCGCTTCGGTAACGGCTGTCAATCACGCTGTAAACCTGTTCCAGTCCGTATTCTGTCCCTCGCTCCATACCAAAATCATCAAGTATCAGCAGGGGGTAGCTGCAAAGGCGGGAAATATATTCGTTCCTGCCCTCAAAGCTGGCGGCAAGGTCACCCAGTATCGTTGCAAAGTTTGTCATGCACACCGGGACTTCCTGCTCCATAAGGGCGTTGGCGATACAGGCGGCAAGGTAGCTTTTTCCCGTCCCCACGCCTCCCCAAAACAGGTAGCCGATATTTTCAGCCTGCATGGTTTCCCAGCTCTCCACATAAAAGCGGGCGGTTTCGGTCTGTGGGTTTCTGCCGTTGTCATGCTCAAATGTCCAGTTCCGCATAGCAGGGTCAGTAAAGCCCCGGCGTTTCAAGTCCTCCACTTTTTCAAGGTGCTTCTGTCGGCTTTCGGCGGCTTGCTGCTTTTCACGGGCTGCCCGCTGGCAGTCGCAGTCTGTTGGGTGGCGGTTACGCCCGAAACAAGTCTTTCCCTCTGCAAAATAGGCTTCTTTGGGCGTATGGCACTTACCGCAGTATAAAAGCCCGTCCTCGCCTGTGTAATCCTCCGCTTCGGTGGTAGTGGTTGTAATGTCCGTAATCATAGCTTCAATCTCGTTTTTCATAAGCTCTCGCCCTCCTTGCATGAATAATCGGGTATGCCCTGTTTCGGGGCAGCCTTGCCTTTGGCAGCGTCCTCCTGCGCCCACTTGTAAATGGTGGCTGCATGGCTGTGGTACTGCTTCCCGGTGGAAGCGATATGGCAGGAAAGCCGGTCAAGGTAATACTCCCACTTGTCGGGCAGCTCTGTTTTCAGCCCGGAAAGCTCTGTATCGGTCAGTATCACATTGTTGTATCTGCCATAAGCAGCGGGGGCGGGGTGTCCCGTTTCTCCCTCTCTCTCTTTTTCTATCTCTATCTCTTTCTCTAACTCTATCTCTATCTCTGGTGGACGAATGTCGGACAAATGTCCGCCTTTTGTCCGGGGCGGTAAAAGTGCCTTGTTTTCCAGCCTTGCAGCCCGTTTCCTCTCGGCTTCGGTAGAGGACTGTCCTATCATCAGCTCAATATCGGTCATATAAAAAGCCCCGCTGTCAAGCTGCTCCACAAGCCCCAACTGCCGGAAAATCTCTAAAGCCCTCTCAACCGTCCCTATCTGGTGGCGGGTCAGTGTCGCTATCATCTGCGCTGTGTAGGGGATATGCTCGTCAAGCTGCAATTTCCCGCCGTTTTTCAGCGATTTTAAGTACAGCTTCAAGAGGATATTGGAGTATAAAATCCCGTCTTTCATATCTTCCAGCAGCACAATGGAGTCGCTGTCAAAAAAGTTCTCTTTCAGCTTGAGGTAGTAATACTTGCGGTTATCTGCCATTGTCCCTGTCCTCCTTTTTCCGGCGTTTGGAGTAGTAGCGGGGGCAGAGTATGACAACCGCCCGGAAGCTCTGCTTGCAGCTATGGGTACAGCCCCGGCAGAGGTCATTGTATGTGATACGGTCGCAGGTGGAATTCCCGACTTTCACTTGCCGCAGGAAAAAAGACCATTCCAGCCGCCGTTTCTTGCTCATTCTTGGCATGGGTGCGCTCCTTTCTGCCGTTTCCGCTGGTGTGGCGGTATCGGCGGTAATTCTGTATCATCTCGGTATCATTTTCGGGGTTTTTCTGCCCTATAAGCCCGTTAAAAAATCCTTTGGTATTTGCGGGTAGGGTACGGGGCAGCCCCCTTGTTCTGTATAGGTTCGGGTACATTTTGGGGCGGTTTTTATCGTTCCTGTTCCTGCCTTTTCACAGGCTTGCGCTCCCGGTGTAAAATCTGGTCGATATTGCCCTTGACCGTCTGTAAGCGGCGGTATTCCTCCCGTTTTGCCCGGTAATCGTTGTAGCCGCTGTTTTTCTCTTGGATAAGGGTTTCAATCTCTGCTTGCAGGGCTTTATAGCTCGGCAGCTTGGAAATGCCGTTCTCCCTGAAATAGCGGGCGGCTGCGTCTGCTATGATAAAGTCGCTTTCGTACTTCTGACGGTAGGCTGCTTTTGCTTTGGCGTTTTTCTGCTGTTTCAGCCCGTCCCGGACAGGGCGGGTCTTGGAATAGGCAAGCACCTGTCGTTGCAGCTCCTTTTTCCCGTTCAGCGTCTTTTCCACCTGCTTCAGCTCTGCAAGGCTTTCCTGCATGGCGGCATAGGCGGCAGAACAGGCTTCGTCCAGTTCCTCCGGGGAAGAAAAGCCGTACTGCTGGTAGGCAGTAACGGTAGCCGCCATCTGCTTTAGGTTGTGCTTTGCCGCCCAGCGGTCATAACCCACGCCCTTGCCCTCGGCTCGCTTGGCTTCCCGGTCAACCATGCGCTGCAAGATGTTGTCTGCCGGGGTGGTTTTTGCGGCTTTTTCCTCCTGCAAGCGTCCCTTTTGGGTGTGTGGGTATTCCGGTATGGCTTTGGTCTGTTCGGCGGCTCTGTGGGCGTTCTGCGTAAGCAGGGCAAGGACAGCAGCCTTGTCAAAATCGTCCCCCAGCTTCCGGGCTGTGATAGGCTTCGTCCTGTCCGGCGTGAGGTAGGAAAGCCGCCCCCGGCTCTCCTTGACGGTCACACCCTCCTGCAGCAAAAGGGAAGAAAACTCGTCAAAGCTGGCAGCTTGGGAAAGTGCCTGCCGTATCGTCCGGCGCAGCTTCGCCTTGTCCGTTTCAAACTTGGTGGGCTTGGTCGGCTGTCCTGCGGCTTCTCTGGCGGCGTTCTCTTTATCAAGGGCAAGCTGCCCTTTCTTTGCCGCCCAGTATTCCCGTTCCGTTATCCGTTCCTTGCTGCCGTTCAAGAGGTCGATTTGGTAAAGCCCCTCCCGGTGGCACATCTCCATGACTTCACTCTTGAAATATTCCATAGCGGCGTTGGTACAGCGGTGCTTGCAGCCCTCCCTTGTGTCGGCTGGTCTGTCCATGTAGGGCAGAAGCGGGACTTCGTAAATCCGCAGGGAGTTGATGACGATATGCACATGGATATTGCCGCTGTGGTTATGCCCGTCCGGGTGGGTGCATACAAGGGCTTGGTGTCCGGGGAAATGCTCTTTGCAGAACTGCTCGCCCAGCTCCTGCGCCCGGTCTACGGTCAAGCCGTTGTCTGTTCCGTCCCGTGGGTCAAAGCTGATGATATAGTGGTGGCTTTTCACATCTTCCCGTTTTTGATTTTTCTCATGGCGGAGATTGGCTCGCATACAGGCAACAGCGAAATCCTCGCCCCCACAGTTGAGGGAAGAAATGCGGTAATCCTCCCTCGGTATCAGCCGCCCGTTTTCATCAAGGGTGGGCTTCATGGTAAACTCGTCATGCTCAAATGTGAGATAGGCTTCCGCTGCGCCATAGTCCGCATTTTTAGAGCTGATATGTTTGAATGTTGCCAACAGCGTCACCCACTTTCTGCAAGACTTCAAACTTTAGGGCAGCAAGGTCGGAAACCGCCGCCCGTACCTCCCCGGCAAGCTGCGGGTAGGGGCTGTGCCACTCGTTCAGCGTCCGGGCTATCTGGTTTAAGTTGCCGCCGATCCTGCCGTATTCGGCGGTCAGCTTCCCAACAGCGGCAAGCAGCTCATCGTTGACGGGGGAAACGGTTATGATGGGGCGTATGGCTGCCCCGGTTATGGCTTGCCGGATAAACTCGGCTTGGCTCATGTTGTAAGCAGAAAGCCTTTCCGCAAACTCGGCATATTCTTCCTCGGTCATGCGTGTCTTGACTACCCGGCTGCGGTGCGGCGTGTTGTATCGTTTCATAGGTGGTTGACCTCCTTTCTGTGCGTGGTGTCCTCTCACTAATAGGAGAAAAACAGGGGGGTGAAGCGGAACTGTTTTTGAAAAATCCGAAAAAATATTTTGAGGGATTTTTAAGCGGCGCAAGCCGCATAAGCAGGGTTTGGGGAAGGCACTCCCCAACAAGATTCCCGCAGGGGCAAAATGAGCGAAAAGCGAATTTTGGTACTGCGGTAGAATCTTGCTCTAAAAAACTACCGCTTTCCTCGGCGGCTCTGGTTTGTGGATATACTGGCTTGCTCCACCAATATAGCGATTGCGGCGGCGTGTTCTGCCCGCTGTTCACCACTACAACGGTGAAAAGGGGGCGTTTTGGCAAACGCAGCGGAATTTTTTTTGTTTTCCCTGTCTGCTCCCTACAACAATCCGGCGGTGTGGTTTGCCAAAGATTTTTGAAAATGGACGCAAAAAAAGCAGTAAACCTTTTCAAGATTTACTGCTTATCTGCCGCTGTGATGGGCGGCGGTATTAAATTGTCAGCCGTTTTTCAAATGGAATTTATCTGCAATCGCTTTCTTTCTGCTTTCCAATTCCTTTTCTGTAATCTTCCATAATCCTAACGCAATGATCTGCTATCTTTTGCATTCCGAGTTCTTCAAAAAAGGCAATTTGTATTTTCATCAGTTCTTCACAAACAGTCAACTTCTGCTCATCCATATTGCTAATAGCAAGCCATGGGAACGCTTTATATTTCTTAGTGTCCCCAATGAGAAAATTGTACCCTATCAACTCATTTTCACGGAAAACGAAATAGAATTGTGGGCCTGAACCTGGAACTGACTTTTCCATAATTTGCTGCATTGTTTTCACGCCGCCGTATGCCGGAAAAAAACCTATTCGCTCAAGAGCATTTAATATGTCAATCCTTTTATCTGTGGGTATGTCTCTATAATTGATAATCTGTTCCATTTGATCTACCCTCATTGAAGTTTAATTTGTCAGCCTCTAATTATACAACTTTTCTGTTTAGCGGTCAAAGCGGAACTTCAACAGGCTTTCTATCAGTTGCCTGACGATATGCTCCTGCATATCCGTGTTAATCTGTCCGTCCATTTTCGCACAAGAGCGGATATATCCGGCATAATGAGATAGAACGGCGGCAACAGCTTCTGGGTCGCCCTCGCTTGCCTTAACGATTGTTTCATAGGGAAGTAGCTGGTTCATAGGACAAGCCCTCCAACTCTGCCCGTAGCTGCCGTAAAATCATCTGAATACGCCGCCCGGTTGTGTTGCCAGCCCGTCCATATCTCCGTCCAATCTCCCTATGCGTCAATCGTTGGAAGTAGTACAGGAAAATGATTTCCTGTTCCATCTGTGATAGTGCGGACAGCGCTGCGGCAAGCTCTGGACTTTCCAAAAGCACCATCTGACCACAGACGAAAAGCGGATAGCTGTTCATGGCAGCTTGCTCCGCAAAGTATTTATCTGTGGTGCTGAATGGATAGTGTTTTTCTTCTATCAGATATTCAAGCGAGATTTCCCGCTTGCGGCGGCTGCGTATGCTCCGGGCTGCGTCTATGGCAGCGTGGCGAATAACAGTCTTGCAAAAGGCATCGTGTGTATGCCGGATATGTTCTTGATACTTTTCGTGTTCGGTCATGGAAAATCCCCCTTTCTGAATAATGGCAGAGGGCGGCAGCATTTTATGCTGTCGCCCTCTTGATTACCGAACAGCAAAGACGGGCGGGGCTGTCAACGGCGGCGCATTTGCGCCGTTCATCTTGACCGTTGACAGGCTCGGCTGGGTTTGCTATCTGCTCACGGCAATTCACTCTCATTGATAGGAATTGCCTCAAGTTCCGTATTCAAATTGTTCCAATAAGAGCCGATATCCGCACTTGTGAAATACTTAAAACCGCCTGCTGCTGACTTCAATTCGCCGTTTTTAACCCCATAGCAGGCGTAAATCAAATCGTAGCTTGTTCCATCTGAGAGGTTAAATCTAAAGCTGGTCACATCTGCTCCGGCAGTTTCCTCAGTCGTTTTGTCTTTTAGGGATAAGCCCTTGAACTTATCATACAGGGTCTTTATATCATTTTCAGCAACAACTACTTTCTTTTCTGCTGATGCAGGCACTCCGTCATAGTGGTACATTTCAACGTTTTCGACATCTTCAACCTCAAATGGGAAGTCGATTTTGACAGGCTCATAAGCAATGTTTATAGGTAACAGAAAGAGAGCTGTAAAAATTGCAATGATACAAAGAGCGATGGAAACGAGAACAGCAATCGTTATCTTTTTTCTGCCTCTCTGCTTTTCTTTTGCCTCATGGCGCATAATAACGCTTTCGCTTTCTTCGTGAAGAACATCTTCGCTCGTGTGAGAAAGCAATTTCTGATAAATTGCGTTACAGTCAGCACAGGCGTTCAAATGCTCTTTTACCATCTCTGCGCTTGCTTCGCTGCAAGCACCGTCAACATACAGCGGAAGAATATCTCGAACAATATCGCATTGTTTACTCATGCTTTTCATCCATCCTTTCTTGAATTTTTAGCTTTGCACGATGATAAGTAACTCTCGCCCATGATTCTGTTTTTCCAAAAATTGCAGCGATTTGTGAAAAAGATAGTTCCCCGAATACGCGAAGCTGAAAGACTTCTTTGTATGGTTCTTCCAAACGGTGAAGAACGAGGTGTATGCGGAACGCCATGTCAGAATCTGCAACTGAGTTCTCAACATTTTCATTTGATGGCAAGTCATTGATTTCACTCACATCAGCTACTCGCTGACGGCTTCGCATTTCATCATGGTAAAGATTTTTTGCTATGGAGCAGAGCCATGTCAATTCATCTGACTTGCCTTTGAATTGTGATGTTGTAGAAACAGCCTTATAGAATGTGTTCTGCGTGATTTCCTCTGCTATCTCACGATTTTTGGCAAGAGAAATAGTATACGAGTATACCTGTAAATAGTAGGCTTTATAGAGCTTTTCATAGTCCATACTTGTCATCACCTCCTTCAGCTTCATAGGTTAGACGGAGAAATCGGAATTTCGTTACAAAGAAGTTTGAAATTTTTATACCTTTACGCTACTCTTGCTTTCTGCGGACTATTGGTAGACGCGCATTAACGGCAAGCAAAGAGATTGCTGTGTCAGCTTGATATGTTCAAATGCTAATTAAGTATAGCATACAGCTATGAATTTTTCTATTGCGTTCCCCTGACTTCGGAATAGTGGCAGGGCTGGCTATCCATGTCTTGTGCTTCTCTACCGTACATGAGCATTCGCACCGGGGTTATCGTTGCCGTAACCTTCGAGGAGGTTTACGACACCCCAAAGCGAAACACCGCCGCCGATAAGGCAGATGACGCTTTTGAGTACGGTGCAGGCAGTAGTGATAAAGGACGAGGTATCGACCTCGCCGGTGCCTGCTGCGAATGCCTGAGTTGCACAGGTAGATGCCATGATGCCTGCAACAGTGCAGAACATCGTTGCCTTCTTTGCACCACGGGTGAGCTTAGAGAGCCACTTGTGCTTAGGTGCAGAGGTAGTGGTTGCTGTCTCCATAGCGGTAGCATCGACCGCAGAAATATTCAGTTCGTTCATAGGTAAAAAGTCTCCCTCAAAATAAAAAAAGTAGTGTCCGCAGCTTCAACCGTTTCTCTTTTATTCGGTTTCTTCACTGTCCGAGTTAAAATCCGACATATATCTCTTTTTCGTCGGTTTCCTCAGAATTTTGTGTATCAGCGGTTTCTGTTTCTGTTGCTGATACTGTTGTAACTTCCTGTCCGGCGGCCGTCATATCAACACCATACCCCGTGAACTTTTCCTGTCGAGACAGTCTCAAACGCATCGCCTTTTGGTCACTCACAAATTTTTCGATGTTGAACCCCATCTCAGGATTATCGTCCAAGAGCATTGGATATTGCTTATGACGGGTAATGTCAAACTTGTCCGAGAAGAACGGACGCACTCCTCGCACCTGTAAGATACATTTACCGCCGTCCATGACCGCCAGTTCGTCCTGACTTTTCAGTTCTTTGCCACAATGTCAAGTGATGAATTAAAAAAATGGCAGCCACGATCAAAGAATTCCTTTTTGTGGCTGCCATTCTGATAATTATTAGCTTGACTTGTACTGCTTAACTTGTTTTATTCGAGAGTACGAATTATAATATGGCAGTACGGAGGTGCTATATGGATTACATGACTTTGAAAGAAGCAAGCAAAATTTGGGGAGTAACACCCCGTTGGATAAATTACTACTGTTCCGCAGGACGTATCCCAGGAGCGGAAAAAATGGGAACCGTCTGGCTTATCCCAAAGAATGCTACGAAGCCATTGGATGGGCGGAGAAAATCTGCCGGGCAATCAGGAGGAGAACATCATGATTGAAGTTTATTATGCGGAAGATGACGAAACGATTGGCAAGTCTGTAAAAGAATATTTGGAACAGCAGAATTGCAAAGTAGCCGTTTTTGATAGAATTGCAGATGTCAAGAAAGCATTAATCGGTCATTTACCTACAATCGTCTTGCTGGACTGGAATATGCCGGACGGACAAGGGAGTGAATTATGCCTTTGGATTCGGGAAAGATGGAAAACTCTGCCTATTGTTTATTTAACGATTCGGGGCGATTCCCACGACATTGTTACTGGTTTCCAAAATGGGGCGGATGATTATGTGGTAAAGCCCTTTGATCTTGCCGTTCTGTATTCCCGTATTTTGGCACTGCTGCGAAGAACCAAAACCGTAACCGACACAAAGCTATTCTGCGATGACCTGATGTTGGATAAAGAAAAAACGGCTGTCTATGACGGGCAGAAAGAAATCGTTGTAAGCCAGCCGGAGTACCGCATTCTGCTGATTTTGATGGAAAACAAGGGAAAAACGATCACCAGAAATCAGCTATTAGAGCAGGTTTGGGATCGCAGCGGGAATTATGTAAACGATAATACGCTGACGGTCACAATGAAAAGATTGCGGGAAAAGCTGAATCATCCAGCCTGCCTAAAAACGATCCGAAGTTTTGGCTACCGTATGGAGGACACACAATGAGCGAAAAATGGAAACAAAAAATACTTCTGATTTTTCCGTTTGCTGTTCTTGCGGCAGGCATGATACTTACCGCCGCTTTCTTCCTGCACACGTACCGGCAGATTGCATTTGAACACACCTCGGCATTATGCGAAACCATATTGGCAAATTCTCCTGAAGCAGAGCCACAGCTATTAGCGGCTCTGAAAGACTATCATTCATTGACGGAACAAGAACTCAGAGGCAACGATTATCTGGAAAAATACGGATACCGGGTCGATGATTTTTGCTATGATTTCCCGCTGGATACCGTGCTTTTTCCGATTCTATTTTTCCTTGTGACTGCTTGTGCTTTTGGAGCTGGAACTTTTTTGTCCCACAGAAAAAATCGAAAGAGAATTGATGATTTGACCGAGTATTTGGAACAGGTTAATATCGGTGCTGGCGGGACATTGATACAGGCGAAGGAAGATGAATATTCCCATTTGCAGGACGAAATATACAAAACTGTCACGATGCTTTATCAAACAAGGGAAACAGCAGTTGCCGCAAAGAAAAATTTTGCAGAGAACCTGGCTAATATCGCACATCAACTGAAAACGCCGATCACAGCGGCCTTTTTGTCGTTGCAGCTTATGGAAAAAGAAATTCCGGGGGCTTACGCAGAACAGGTAAAGCAGCAGTTGAAACGATTAAACCGTCTGGAAGAATCTCTGCTTATGCTTTCCAAAATTGATGCTGGAACGCTGCCGCTCAAACGGGAAAAGGTCGATCTTTATACGGTATTAAATCTGGCGGCAGATAATCTGAACGATTTATTGCGGAAAAATCATATTACTGTTGAAATTCCAGAAAATGGCTGTATTGAATTTTGGGGGGATTTGGAGTGGACAATGGAAGCCCTCATCAATCTCATCAAGAATTGTATGGAACATTCCAAGCCGGGCGGCGTAGTCCATTGTGGCTACTCTGGCAACCCTCTCTATGTAGAAATTCAGGTATGGGATGACGGGGCGGGCTTTGACACAGAGGACTTACCGCATCTTTTTGATCGTTTTTACCGGGGCCGGTGTGCGGTTGGAGATGGAATTGGAATTGGTCTGGCTCTTGCCCGTTCCATTTTTGAATTGCAGAACGGAACTATAACCGCCTGTAACTTGCAAAATGGCGGTGCTTGTTTTGAAATAAGGATGTACAGTCACTGAGATGTCACTTTACTTTGTTATACTGTACGCAAGACCATTTCGTAGAGAGGAGAAAGTGACATGGAAATACTAAAATGTGAAAATGTCCGAAAGGTATATGGTTCTGGGAACAATCAGGTCGTGGCGTTGGATCACATTGACTTGTCTGTACAAAAAGGAGAATTTGTAGCAATCGTAGGGGCATCCGGTTCGGGGAAATCTACACTGCTGCATATTTTGGGAAGCGTGGATAAGCCGACAGAAGGGAAAGTCCTGATAGAGGGGACAGAATTATCTGCCATGAACCGAACCCAGGCAGCCATTTTCCGGCGCAGGAAGGTCGGATTGGTCTATCAATTTTATAACCTGATCCCCACCCTTACCGTCCGAAAAAATATACTCATGCCGCTCCTGTTAGACAAACGCAAACCCAATCAAGAATACTTTGAGCAGATTATACATTCCCTGGGAATCGAAGATAAACTGGAATCACTGCCCAGCCAGCTTTCCGGCGGACAACAGCAGCGAGTTGCTATCGCCCGTTCTTTGATCTATCGCCCGGCGCTGTTGCTTGCTGATGAACCGACCGGCAACCTGGATCGGAAAAACGGAGAGGAAATTATTGACTTGCTAAAATTATCTAACCGTAATCTGGAACAGACGATTCTTTTGATTACCCATGATGAAAAGATCGCATTGGAGGCGGATCGCGTTATTACCATAGAGGACGGGAAAATTGTCGGCGATCAGAAACGGAGGTAAGAATATGTGGAAAGACTATTCGATAGGATTCATCAAAAAGAATCGGGCTTCCAGCGTATCCGTTCTGGTTGCGGCGTTTATTTCTGCCCTGTTTCTTTCTTTGCTGTGCGGTTTGTTTTATAACTTCTGGAATTATGAAATAGAATCTGTTGTTTTAGAAGAAGGAAACTGGCAGGGACGCATCAGCGGGGCGTTTGAAGAAGATAAAGTGTCCGAGATTGAGAATTTCGCCAATGTAAAAACGGCTATAATCAATGAGGATTTATCAGACGATCAAACTCTTGTAGTTGATATTTGCTTTGATAACATGAGGGCTGTGTATCAGGATATGCCTCTTATCGCCCAGCAGTTAGGTGTTCCGGAAACTTCCGTATCGTATCATGAATCACTGCTGTCAAGTTATTTCATCAACGATCCGCAGGACAGCAATCCGCCCTTATTGATGGCTTTTTATCTCTTTGTACTCCTGCTTGTGTCGGTGTCTTTGATTTTAATCATCCATAACTCGTTTGCTGTATCTATGAATGCCCGTGTCCATCAGTTTGGCATTTTTTCCAGCATTGGGGCGACGCCGGGGCAAATCCGCACCTGTCTTTTACAGGAAGCGGCGATGCTTTGTGTGATTCCTGTTTTGATCGGAAGTATTGTCGGAATCGCTTTGACCTTCGGAGCCATCCAAGCAGTCAATATTCTCGCCGATGGTATTGTCGGCAGACATGAAGCTGCCTTTGCCTATCATCCGCTGGTGTTTGCAGTCACGATTCTGACCTCGTTTTTGACGGTACTGATTTCTGCCTGGCTGCCAGCCAGGAAATTGAGCAAGATGACCCCACTGGAAGCTATAAAAAACACGGGAGAATTACAGCTAAAACGGAGAAAAAAATCCCGTATTCTTGCGCTTTTATTTGGAACCGAAGGGGAACTTGCCGGGAATGCGCTGAAAGCACAGAAAAAATCTCTGCGAACCGCCACGCTGTCGTTGACCCTTTCCTTTCTGGGCTTTGCTCTCATGCTGAGCTTTTTTACTCTCTCTGGAATCAGTACAAACCATACCTATTTTGAACGCTACCAGGATGCCTGGGATGTGATGGCAACTCTTGAGGACACAAGGATCGAGGACTTTTCTCATACGGATGAAATCCATGCTTTGCCTGATACAGACAGTGTGATTTATCAAAGGGCAAACGCCGTTTGTTCTATTGGGGCGGACGCTGTCAGCGAAGAAGTAAAAAGTCTGGGTGGTCTTGAAACAGTCGCCGGAAGTGATGTCAGTATGGCAGATGGGATTTATACCATTCAGGCTCCTATTGTAATCATGGACGACAGCAGCTTTGCCACGTATTGTGAGCAGATCGGCGTTTCCTCAGCGAAAAACGGGAGCGTTGTTTTGAACCGTATTTGGGACAACATAAACAGCAATTTCAGATACAAAGAATATGTTCCATTTTTGTCAGAGAACCAGGACACGATGACTTTACAAAACCCGGAAGATGCGGCTGCAACTGTGGGAATTCCGGTTTTGGGCTTTACACAGGAGCCGCCGGTTTTGAGAGAAGAATATGATAACTATGCTTTAGTTCAATTTGTGTCCCTTTCCACATGGAAACAAATCGAAGAGACGATTGGAAATGCTGAACCAGATACCTATATCCGCATTCTCTCAGAAAAAGAAAGAACCCTGACAGAACTGAGTATGATTGAAACCGAGCTGACGAATGTGCTGGGGCATGACATTTCTTTCGAGGTGGAAAACCGGGTTCAGGAAAAGATAGACAACGATGCCATGCTGAACGGATACAAACTGATAATTGGGGCGCTGTGTGTGTTGCTGGCCTTCATCGGGATCGCTAACGTATTTTCCAACACGCTGGGATTTATCCGGCAAAGGAAAAGAGAATTTGCGAGATATATGTCCATTGGCATGACGCCGGAAGGTATGCGAAAAATGTTTTGGATCGAGGCCCTCGTGATAGCGGGTCGCCCCGTTCTGATCACGCTGCCGATTACGGTTGTGTTTGTGTGGTTGATGATAACGGCAAGCTACCTGAATCCAATGGAATTTTTAGCAGTGGCTCCCATTGTTCCTATCCTGCTTTTTATCGCGGCACTTTTTGGCTTTGTCGCATTGGCATATTACCTGGGTGGCAAGAAAATTCTGAAATGTGATCTGGTAGAAGCACTGCGAACGGATTATATGGGATAATACTATCGTTCAGACAAATCGCTTTATCCACAACAAAAGCCCCATCCCTCAGTGGTTGAGAGATGGGGCAAACTATTTACGCTGCAATCTCCGGGATTTCCCCGACAAAGTTATACACGATCCTGACTTCCTGCACCTTCTGACCGTCCACCTTTTTGACTTCGCCGATCAGGATTTTGCTGATAAGCCGGTTCAGTACGGACTCGTCCAGTTCCTCAATGGCGGCATAGCGCCGGATTTCCTTGATAAAGGTTCGGACTTCGCTTTCCTGTGCGTCCGCCCGGCTCTGCATCACCGCCAGATCATGCAGGCGCTTCTGGTTGGCTTCCTGCTCCTGTTCCAGCGCCGCCGTCAGCTTCATAAACCGCTGTTCAGTCAGGACGCCTTTGGTCTTATCGGTGTACAGGCTCAAAAACATCCCGTCAATTTCCTGATTCCGGGCTTCCAGCCGTTTCCGTTCCTTCTCTGTCTGGGAAGCGTCCACCAGATACCGGCGCTCCATCCGGCTGCTGAGCCGTTGGTAGAACGCATCGGCGTCCTTCATGGCCTGCTCCGCCAATTCCTGTATATCCTTCAGCACCAGATTGTACAAATCTCTGGCCTCAATCTTGTGGCTGGTACAGGCGCTCTTGCCCAGCCGGTTGTAGGTCTGGCAGATATAGTATGCCCTGTCAATCGGCTCCCGCATCTCGCCGGTGAAGCGGTTCTTCCCGGTTCTGCCGACCTTTTCATACCGCACCTGCATGGACTTCCCGCAGGTGGTGCAGTAGACAAGCCCGTGGAACAGGTTATAGAAGGGGCAGGCGTTGCCTTTCATAATGGTTGGCCTGCGGTCAATGATTTCCTGCACCTGTTCCCATTCCTCCGGCGTCACAATCGCTTCGTGGCAGCCCTCAATGACTTCCCAATCCTCACGTGGGATAATGTCATAGGTATTGGAGCGGATGCCTTTCTGGTGTGTCCGGCAGACAAGATGTGCGCCTTTATAAAAGGGATTTCTCAGGATATGGCTGATCCTTGCGCTCCCCCATGAATAGTAGTTCACGTCACATTCTGTATTGCTCTTTACTCTGGTAATGGGGATTTTATCCTCCATGAGCTGCTTTGCAATCCGCATACAGCCCCAGCCGTCCAGTGCCATATCATAGATTTTTCGGATCACCGGCGCCGTTTCCGGGTCAAGGATCAAATGACCTTTTTCCTCCGGGTCACGCATCAGGCCAAGAGGCGGCTGCCCGCCGCAGAACTTTCCCTGCCGGGAACGGGTCATGCGTCCCGCCAGCACCTTTTTGGAAATATCCCGGCTGTACATATCGTTCAGGATATTCTTAAAGGGCGTGATGTCCATTTCCTGACGGGTCAGGCTGTCCACACCGTCCGTGACGGCGATATAGCGCACATTGTGTTTGGGGAAAAAGATTTCGATATAGCTTCCAGCTTCGATATAATTCCTGCCGAGCCTCGATAGGTCTTTCGTGATGACGCAGCCGATTTTCCCCGCCTCAATGTCAACGATCATGCGCTGGAACGAGGGACGATTGAAGTTGCGGCCCGTATAGCCGTCATCCACATAATACTCATACTGGAACATCCCATGCTTTTCTGCGAAGTCCCGGAGCATGAGTTTCTGGTTGCTGATGCTCATACTCTCATTGTCGCCGCCGTCATCCAGAGAGATACGGCAGTAGAGAGCGGTGATTTTCTCATAGACTTGTTTTTTCCTGCTCATAGCGTTCTCCTTCTATGAACAGGGACACGATACCATTATAGTACCATGTCCCTGTCCCTGAATCAACCGTTTTTACGCAGCTTTTTCTGCCATTTCCCGCTGATGCCGCCATTCCTCGAAGTGTTCGCAGGTCTGGCGCTCAATGAGCTGCTCAAAGGCTTCCCGCATGGACTTCTCCCCGGAGAACTCCCGCACCACCACAAAACGGACTTTATTCTTCTGATTTTTGCTTTTTTCCATAGGCTACCTCCATAGAGAGATAGGCCGGACGGCAGCACCGGCAACGAAGTCCGGCAACGAACCTCTAAAAACCTGTAAACTACCGTCTGGCCTGTAAATCTTACTTTGTGAATTTTTTTGAAAAATCTCGTTGCTTTCGTTGCCGGAGATAAAGATAAATCATAAAATATCCCTTATTTACTGGCTTTTCCCGTATCCAGACAGGGAAATCCCCGGCAACGAACCCGGCAACCAAGCGGCAACCATCCCGGCAACAGACCGCTATTTTCAGGCAATCCACTCATTCGGAAGCTCCAACTGACGGCATTCTTCCTCGCTCAGTTCCACAAATCCATCTTCGTTGCCAGGCAGTTCGTTGCCGGAAGCATCCCGTTCCCAGCCCTTCTGCCTGCCGTATCCGGCGAACATCCTCGGATTAGAGAATGGCTTCCAGCCCGTCACCACCGTGTTCATGATCTCGTTAATATTGTGAAGCTGCCACCGCTTCGGCTCGTCATAGGTGTGGCCCAGCGCCTCCTTGAACAGCTGTTTGGAGCAGACCATGCTGCCGGTGTAGTGTTCCAGAAATCCCTGTATCTGCCCGGCCTCCGTGTCCTCCGGCATGAAATCCTTCTGCACCTCCACAAGCTGCCGCTGGATGGACTTACTGAATTTCATGGAGTAGCGGCCGCTGCGGTAAACCGTCATGGCCTCCGCCCAGACCTGCAACAGATAGGCTCTGGAAGCGTCCTCGTCCTCCAAAATGTGAACCTCCGCATTCTCCGGGTAAATCATAATCGGCAGGAAACGCCGGTTCCCGGCCCGGTCAAGGGGCAGGAAGTCCAGCGTGTTGGAAGAACCGCCAAACACGCACTGCCGCAGCCGGTCTTTGGGCTGGGCCTCATAGGGTGTGCGGTAGGTTTCCTTCTGGCGGCTGATGAACGAGCGGATTTCCTCAATGCTTTTGGCGCTGCTGGTGGCCAGCATCTCCGACATCTCGATGATCCAATGGCCTTGCAGTTTCAAAAACACCCGGTCATCGTCCAGCTTTTTCAGATCGTCACTAAACCACTCGTCACGGATTGCCAGCAGGCGGAAGAAGCTGGACTTGCCAGCCCCCTGTCCGCCCACCAGACAGAGCATTTCCTCATATTTGGAGCCGGGGGAAAACACCCGCCGGATAGCCCCCAGCAGGAAGTGTTTCAGCATTTCCTCCACATAGTCGCTGACCTCCGCACCTAAGAAGTGATGGAGACAGGAGCGAATACGGGGCGTCCCGTCCCAGACAAGGCCGTTCAGCACGTCCTGTATGGGATGGTAGCAATTCTCATTCGCCACGATGGACAGGGCCGCCGTCATTTTCTTCTCGCTGGTCAGGCCGTAGTTCTGCTCAAAATAGAGAAGCAGATACTTCACGTCCGTATCCGTCAGGGCGCTGGTGTTCCTGCGCCAGCCCAAATCCCGCACGATGTCCACCCGGTCAGTCAGGAGGTTCAGCCGGATGGCGTCCCGCAGCAGCGGGTCATGGCAGAACACCGTCCGGCAGTTGCCGATGGTGTTAGCGGGCTGGCCCTTCTCGGTGACAGAGAGGCTTTCCCGCACCTCGTCAACGCTCCGCTCCGGCGCTAAGGCTTCGGCTGCGCTCATGGCGGCCTGCCGGGTGGCTGGCTGTAAACTCTGATATTCGCTGCTCAATCTTCCTCACCTCTTTTCCGTATTCAGCGACCACGCAGGCCCGTTCCTCCATGCTGCCGGACAACAGAATATCCAGCAGATACTCGATATAAGGCTTTTTCTGTAATGCCTCCACAAACAGCAGGTTCCATGCTTCCTCCGGCGTATGCGGGGCATATTCCTTCTCCCAGCGTTCCAGCAGGTGCAGGTAATCGCACAGCACCCGGAAACATTTCTGCTCCGCCTGCCGGTAGCGCAGTTCCTCGCTGATTTTCCGTTTGACCGGCCTCCTGCGGGGCGGGTCATGGCCTTTGGCGTCATAGCTGACCGAGAAATCTTCCGCCAGCTTCAACGCCGCCTCCTTACTGCTCAGCCCCAACAGATGGGCGGTAAAATCAATCACATCCCCGTCCGCCTGACAGCCGAAGCAGTGGAACCGGCGGTCAACCTTCATGCTGGGATGCTTGTCATTATGGAAGGGACAGCAGGCCATCCCGTTCCTGCCGACCCGTACCCCGTAAGATTCCGCAGCCTGCCTTGTGGGGACAGCCTGCTTCACCGCTTCAAATACATTCGATTTTCTCACCTCCAGACAGAGAAAAAGGCATCCGGTTTTCACAGAAAATCAGATGCCTTACAACTCTATATCGTTCTTTTTGGTCGGGGCGATTCGCCCCTCACGTTCCCAACGCTCCCGGTTATCCCGGTCAGCGTTAATTTTTGCCTTTGCCAGAATATCCATAATGGATTCTTTGGCTTTCTTCTTGACCTGCTCCTTCCCGGCTTGCTTGACTTCCGGCTGCATCAGCGTCCGCTGGATTTTCGCCAGAGCGTGCTGCATGGCGTTTTTGATTTTGGTAATGACCCCATCCAGACGCTCAGCGGCATACTCACGTTCCTTCTTTGGGGCTTTGCGCTCCGGCGAAAGCACCCATTTTTTCGATTCCTCCACCAGACGAATATCTTCCTTGTGCGTCTCCTGCCGGACGGTATCGGTCACGACCTCCACCGCCTTGTCGTATGCCGCATCGGAAACATCATCTAACAGTGTCTCCACATCCTCAATTTTGAGCGTCAGTTCTTCCAGCTTCTGCTCCTGCGCCGCAAGCTGCTCCTTCTGCTTCATCAGGATATAATCCTGTTTTTCCAGATAGTCCCGCCCGCCGTAGGACGGCTCCTGATCCAGATGCAGCCCATGCCGTCTGGCGATGTCAAACAGGATCGTCCGGCAGACCGCATCAAAGGTCTGCTTGCGGTTGTTGTTCCGGCCTTTGGGCTTCTCCGGGTTGGGGAGAGGGATGCCCAGTTCCTCCAGCGCCTTTTCCTGCTGGGGGCACAGCTCCCCGTAGCGGTTCTCACAGTCAAAGACGTGCCGCTCATGGATGTGGGGCGTCCCCTCGTCCAGATGGAGCGCCCAGTCCAGGATGTGGATATGGGAACCGAAGCGGCGCTCAAATTCCTCATAAAACTCATTTACGATGGAAAAGAGCGTATCCGGCGGGACGGATTCTCCCAGCGTGCCGATCTGGTAGATGCTTTCCTCCGGGCAGGTCTTGTTGTTTTTCAGCAAGTCCTCCACGGTGCGGTTGCGCTCGGTGTGGCGGGTTTTCTCATTCCGAGCGTTCTGGGCCTCCACATGGCCGCCGTAATGCTCGTAGTAGTACATCCGCTCAATTTCCTCAAAGCTGAAATCCGGCTGCTCCGGGTTCTCCCGGAACTCATGGGTGGTAAAGCCCCGGTAGCAGTCCCAGTAGACATTCTGCTTTGCCCGTTCTGCGTCAATGTGTTCGCTGTTCTCCACATCGAACCGGCGGTCATTGTGGCGGGGATTATAGGTGCCATGCTTGCCGGAGCGCCCATTGTGTCGTGTCAGTTTCAAACAGATTTCCTCCTTCCTGCGAAGATGTCCTGGGGCCGGGCAAGGGGCGGCGAAGCCGCAAATCCTGCGAATTTTGCGTCAGGTAATACCCAGTACGAGTTGACGCAGGCATCAACTCTCCCTGGGCAAGGCGTTTCACCCTTGACCCGATGGGGCGGCTACCCTCAACCCGCCAATGGGCGTTGCCCCTTGACCCCAGCAGTGCGCTGCCGCCCCTGCACCCCGGCACAAAGGGCTGGCTGCCCTCTGTACTCCCGCACCGGCGAAGCTGGCTTCCACCGCAGAAGCGGTGTTTGCCAGTTTCACCGGCTCCGTATCCGCACATTTGCGCCCATAGGCGGGAAGTGGATACGGAATACGCCTGCGGGGATTGCCCGTCAAAACAGCGGGTGCAGACCCGGCATTTTGACCGTAATCGCCCCGATTTCAGGCGATTTTTTCTTCCGCCCCTACCACCTGAAAGCCATGCTCCTTTGCGTACTCCCTTGCGGCGGCTTTCCGTTCCTCGCTGTACGGCGGCACCAGCCGGATCGACAGCCGGGACTTGTCCAGCACATAGGTCACGCTGCCCTCCGGCGTGCTGCGCTCCAACCGGCACAGCAGCGGGTACTTCCGGCTGAAATCAGCCAGCCTGCGCTTCAAGCTGGCGTTGAAGGTGTAGATGCTGGCAAGGTTCTCCGCCTCGTTCCAGTTGATGATGGTTTCTTTCTCATACTTAGACAGCTTCCTCATACAGATCCTCCTCATAATCAGTGTAAGATTTCAGCACACGCAGGCTGCGCTTGAGACGGCGGTACTCGTCCATCTCCATCCGCAGATGGTGGTAAAAATCCTCGTACCAGCTTTCATCCACCTCTGTCTCCACTTTCCGGGCCAGCCCCAGCATCCGGCGTTTGGCCTCCGGGTCAACCGTCAGGGCCGTCAGCCATTTCAGCCGTGTCACCGTATTGTGGTGGCTGGGACAGCCGTAAGCGTAGAGAATCTTCTTTTCTTTCATACTCAGTGTCATAATGACTTCCTCCATTTCTTTGCTGCGGAGCCATACGCCCCGCATGATAAACTTGTTTCCTGTCCGCCGGTCTGCCTGCAAGCCGCTCCTGCCCGGAATTTCTCCCGGCGTATCGGCCTCTTTGGTGCGCTCGATTTCTGTCCTGGCGTCACTTTCCCGGAGGCCATACCCCTTGCAGCCGGTCATTCGATTTTCAAGGTTCTGTGCCTGTCTGCAAGAACCAGTTTACCGAAAAAAGAGGCCCTTTCCCGTATATCCAAAACGTCGGAAAAACGCTTGAAATCCGCATATTTCCACGCTTATGGAATCGTGCTATAATGGATGTAATCACTGAAAAACGATAACGAGAGAGGGGGCTTTGGATGTACGCAAAGCTGACAATCCCGGAGCGGCTCAAAGACCTGCGGGTGGTGGACAAGCACCTGACGCTGGAACAACTGGCGGAGCAGACCGGCCTGTCTAAATCCGCGCTGGGAAAATACGAAACCGATGACTACAAGGACATCAGCCCGTTTGCGATTGCAACGCTGGCGGACTTTTACGGCGTGTCCACCGACTATCTGATGGGGCTGACGGAAAATAAAAATCACCCAAACACAGAACTTCAATCTCTGCATCTGAGTGATGATATGGTGGAACTTTTGAGCAGCGGCAAAATCAACAACCGGCTTCTCTGCGAACTGGCTACCCACCCGAATTTCCGGCGGCTGATGATAGATATGGAAATCTGCATCGACCAGATCGCCAATATGCGGGTGGAGCAGATGAATCTGGTGTTGGAGGCCACCCGGCAGACCGTCATGAGCAAGTATGCACCCGGAGAAGATGACCTCTATATGCGGACGCTGGAACTGGGGCAGGTGCAGGAAAGCGATTTTTACAGCCACGTCATGCACGATGATCTGGACAGCATCGTCCGGGACATCCGGGAAGCACACCGCAAAGACAAGACCACCGCCGACCCGCAGCCCACGCTGGATGATGTGAAGGAAAAATTTGAGCAGGCCATAGGGCAGGGCAGCGATACAGAAATGCTGATCCACGAGTTCTGCGATAAGTTGCAGATACCCTTTGAGAAGATTTCTTCGGAGGACTTCTCGGCGTTCCTGCGGATACTGAGCCTGTCCAAGCAGCTCAAAAGCCCCAACAATATGAGAGGAAAGGCCAGCCCCATCCCGCCCAACCGCAAGGCCAGACGTAAGCGGAAGTAAAATTTCCATATCCGGGAGCGGCAAAAAAGCCATCCGCCGGTTGATTGGCAAATGGCTTTCGTGAAGCTGTATTCTGTTGTAGTGGTTGTTCCCAGTTTGGGAACAGCCACTATTGAAGATGCTATTCTTTGTCTTTCTGCGACACCTGCGTATGGGCTTCCTGCTGGACAAGCAGCCCCACCGAAAAGCCGTATTTGAAGTGGCTTTCGTTTTCCTCACACTGAGCGATTGCCACCTGCTCCCGCAATTCTTCAACCAGTGCATAGTCCTCTTTGCTCAGACGCTCCGATAAGGTGTCCATCAGGGCGGCACTGGCCTTGACTGCCTGCTTAAATCTCGGTGAATCTGCGACCACTGTTTCGCAGGGATAAAATTTGCCGTTAAACATTTCTTCCAGAATCATGCGTCCACCTCCCTCAGACAAAAATCATCTCAGACAGAATGATTTCCTCTGCCCGACTGCGGATGCTGTTCATGGCCCCGACCCATGCAAGCTGGTCAAGGGCTTTCAGTTCCTCGGTGACGCCCTCCGCCTCCTGCATCTGCGAGACGATACACGCCAGCCGGTCAGCGGCCTGTTCGTTCAGGTCAGCAAGATATGTCCAGAGTTTTCCCGACAGAAGCAGGGCGCTGTACTGGTCGGGCCGGTGTTCTTGCAGAAACGCCTTGTGCATCCGGCCCCACCGTCCAATGGGGCGGCTTTCCTCCGGCAGCTTCAGGTCGGGGATGTAGTATTCTCCCACCAGCGTGTAGCTGATGCCGTTTTGATGGATTTTCTTTGGTAAATGCTCCATGTTCGACCTCCTGTATTCAGTTTTTTCAGAATCCAGTTGATCGTGTCCCTGTTCATGATAAATTCAAGGCAACTGAACTCTTCACGAACAAGTATGGCATATCTTTGCCGAGCTTCTGATAGTTCATACCGTAGCTTTCACTCTGACCTCTGTTAGTAGAAGTATTAAAGGAGTCGATTGTCTCTTTTCCGAGACTTTCACTGATCTCCTTTAATGTTGACTTCTCCTTGCCGCCCAAAAACAGCATCGTATCACAGTTGCCTTCGATCGTGTCTGCATTGTCTTTGTAGATAGCCTTTAGCTGGCTCTTAGCTTGCAAGATGATACTTGCCGATATTTCACGGCTTCGGATAGTCGCAATGAGCTTCTCAAACTGCGGTATTTCGCCAATATTGGCGAACTCGTCTAACAAACAGCGTACATGATAGGTCAGCTTTCCACCTGGGGAATTATCTGCTTTGGTGCAGAGTAGGTTGAAAAGCTGGGAATACATGATCGCTACAAGGAAGTTGAATGTGGCATCTGTATCGGAGATAATGATGAAAAGCGCACTCAGCTCGTCACCGAGCTTGTCGAGGTGCAGCTCATCGTAGGAGGTGATCTCCAAAACCTCATCTATTGCAAAAGGCGCGAGTCGTGTCGAACAGCTAATTAGGATAGACTTAGCCGTTTTGCCAGAGACGAAAAGTCAAGGACTTTTTCATCAAATTCAAAAAGAAGTCACATTTTGCGGACTTCCTCACGGAGCAGACGCTTGATTTTGTCCTCCATCGTCTCTTTTGCGGTCTGGCTGAAATGGACACGGACGATATAGGTTGTCTTGCCGATCTGCTTTCTGACAGTCGGGCAAGGGGTGCTGTTGGTTGCGGTATTGTTCATTCAAAATCCTCCTGTAAATGAAAAATGCCCGGTGACTGTTCATCATCGGGCGGTGTCGGTATGAGGGAAGAAGGCAAGGCGGCAACATTAAGGTATCTATAAAAACCTTGCCGTCTTTGCCACGCTTGCCTTGTTCCTGTTGTTAGTCTCGGAGATAGCAGACCCATGCTGTGCCGTCTTTCTCGGTCACAAGTCTGTCCCCGATACGGCTCTTTGCCGTTCTCATGGTGCGTGAGGAAATCCCACGCTCATTGACTGCCTTTTCCAGCTCTGCGCTCGGCATACGCTTTCCGTCTGCAAGCAGTTCCAGAATGAGCATTTGCGCCTGTGCGGTCTTGCTCTCGGTCTTGGCGGTGTCCGTCCCGGCAAGAAGCTCGTCAGCGGTAATGTCATAAGCCCCTATCCATTCAAAACCTTTCTCGTCTCCCAGAGAAAAGGCAAGGGACTGTCCGGGCGGCGCAAGGGAGCTTTTCTCATGGATCAGCACCCTCGTTGTGGGGCTGTCCTTCAGCTTGCCGATAAAAAGCAGACTGCGGACTGCCGCCGTAATGTCGATAGACCCTAATCCCCGATAGGTGCTTTGTGTTCCTGCGGCTTTGTTCAGGTGTCCGATCAGCACGATAGCGCACCCGGTAGCCTGTGCAATGTCTCCCAGACTGCGGAAGATGGGACGGACTTCATTTGCCCGGTTCATGTCCACATCTGCGCCCAGAAACGCCTGCACCGGGTCAATGATAACCAGCCTTGCGTTGTTCTCTCGGATTGCTCTTGCGATGCGCTCATCAGCAAGGGTCAGCGGCGTGTCTCTATCGTCAATGACAAGTACTCTTTCAAGGTCTGCGTCCGCTTCCATCAGCCGGGGCTTAACGGTATCGCCCAGACCGTCCTCGGCGGTCTGATAGATGATATTGAAAGGCTCAAGTGTCCCCATACCGGGTAAAGGCTTTCGATTGGTGCAAGCCGCCGCAAGGCGCATAGCAAAGTAGGTCTTGCCCTCGCCGGGGTTGCCCTGTATGATGGTCAGCTTTCCAAAGGGGATATACGGAAACCATAGCCAATCCACGCTCGTCAGCTCCACATCTGCCATACGGAGCATTGGGACAGGCTGGGCGGTGGGCAGCTCTCGCAGCGTGATTGTCTCGGCTATGAATTTGCGGCTGGGAATGTCCCCTTGCTGACGGAGAACATCGTTCCAGTCTTTCCTTGCCGGGACAAGGCGCATGACGGCGATCTCGCTGGGAATGTCCTGCGCCAGTCGGAAGCAGGCTTCACTTCCTGCGGCGTCGCTGTCAAGGCAGAGGAACACTTTTCGGGTGTCCTTGCGTTCAGAAAGGAAACTGTCAAGGGCTTTGCCCGAAACGCCGCCCAGGGCAAGATAATTTCTTGTCTGCCAATCCTGCGGATAAAGGCAGATGAATGATAACAGGTCTATTGGCGCTTCAAAGACAAAGAGCTGGTTGCTGTTGCCCTCATAGCGGAACGGATAGGACTTGTCAGACCCGGTAATATCCTGTCTGAATGTGTCTGCCGTTCCTCGCACATGGGCATATCTCGGTGTGCCGTTTCGGTCTCTGCCGACAAACACAACATTGTGCCGCTTTGCGTCCTCGTAAATATCCCCGGAAAGAAGAAAAGCCTCAACAAGCGTTTTGTTGAGACCTCGGTTTTCTGTGAGATATTGGATTGCTCTGTCGGCTGTCCTGTTGTGCAAGGGCAAGTGAAACGCTGTGGGCGGTGCTGTGGTGGCTTCGGTCTGTCCTTCGCCGCTTTCGCCGGTCAGGAGCTGGACAGCTTCGGGAAAGGACTTGCCGTAAAACTCCATGACAAAATCAATGGGATAGCCGCCCTTGCTCTGGCTGTGGCGAAACCACTTGTTTCCCCGGACGGTCAGGCTGTCATGTTCTTTCCAGCGGTATTCCCGTCCGCTTTTGATAAGTGTCTCTCCCTGTGTGCGGAGAAAATCTTCCAGACTGACGGCGTTTGCCCGGTCAATCTGTGCTTGGGTGTAATTCATCGGGATAGTTCCTCCTTTTTCTGTCGTGTTTGGGGTCGATTTTGGAGCTTTTGTTCCTCTGTACGCTCGTTAAATCGGGCGGCAGTATCTACACATGACTTGACCTTCCAAAGGCGGTGTAAATCGTCTCTGACGGTCTTAAACTCGCCATAGGTGGTGTTGTGCGCCTGTTCCAGCTCGTCATACTCGTCGGACAGCTTTTTCATATCCACCTTGCCGTCTGGGAACTCCCCGGTCAGCTTTCGTCTGGCGGCGTAGAACTGTTTCAGTTCCGCTTCATGCTCTGCCTTGTACTTGGCTCTGGGCTTCTCAAACTTGATTTTCTGCAAGCCGTCATAGACAGGCTTCAAGCTCTGGAAAGCAGCGGAGCTGTCATAGAGCTGCTTAATTGCTTTCATTCGGGCAGTCTGTTCGTCCAGCGTTTTCTTCAAGCTCTCTGTGGCAGCACTGTGTTCGCTGACACGGCTTTCCAAATCTTCAAGGGAGTAAATGCCGTTTGCCCGGAGATAATTGAAAGTCTCGTTCATCTCCTTTAGATTGCTGACCTTGCCTTTCTGCGAATACGCCCCGGCTCTGCGCTGGGTGTAATAGGCGTTCAGCAGAGAAACAAGGTCGGGTGCCTGCGGCTTGGCAAGCTCTGCTTTTGCTTCGGCAATCCAATCGAACAGGAGAGCGATTTTCTTCTTGATGTCCCGGATAACGGCATTGGTTGCCTTGATCCAGCGGTTGAACTCGCCCTTCTCGGTGCGTATGCCTTTCTTCTCCATTGCCCGGACGGTTGCGCCCTCGTGGACGGTGGGAAGAAGCTCCACGCCCTGACGCTCATAGCTTCGGTGGTCGATACGAACGTCAAGCCCCTTTTCCGCAAACTTGCCATTGCATAGCTCCGCCCATGTCTGCCGCCAGTATTCCAGCGTTTCGGGAATGCCCCAGTCGGTAGTGGGGACGGCGTTAAACACAAAGTTTCCATCTGCGTCCCGGATACGGTTGCCGTCCTCGTCCAGCTCATACAGCCGGCGTTGCTTTAGTCCCCATTTGCCGTTCTGCTCAATGGGACGGATGGGGCAAAGCACATGAAAATGTGGATTGGGTATGCCGCCATCCTCCCGGTCTGGCTGGTGTACGGCGAAGTCAACCACCATGCCCCGGCTCACAAAGTTCTCCAATAAAAATTGCCTTGCAAGAGCGATGTTTTCCTCAAGGGAAAATTCATTCTGCAAGGCAATGTCAAAGCTGTATGCGAGCTGGGCGTTCTTTCCACGCTCGGCTTTTTCCACGGCGTTCCATAGGGTCTGGCGGTCTGCGTATTCTGGCGGGGCATGGGACGGCAGGAGAATATCGGAGCAGATCACGCCGCCCTTGCGGGTGTAGTCGCTGTATTCGCCGTAATACTCGCTATACAATCGCTCCCCGGCACGGTAGGCGGCAGAAGCAATAGCGGACTGTCCTGCGCTTCGCTTAGTCTGCGTGACGCTTAGATGAAATAGTGCCATCGGCTTTCAACTCCTTTTCTCTGTTCGCTTGGTTGGTGTGAGTAATCGCCATGTGACGGACGGCTCGCTGGACTTCGGACAGGGAAAAGATGTGTTCCATCAGCTCTGTCATTTCGGTGCGTGTGAGATCTTTGACCTCCGGGGCAAGGCTCTCAATCGTGCCGCCCAGATTGCAAAGACGATGGGTGCGTTGCTGCCTTTCGCCTTTCTCCAGATATTTCTTTCTGTTCTCAAGACGGTTGAGCTTGTGCTGTTCCTGTGCAAGCTGCGTCTCGGCCCGTTCCTTTTCGGCTCGAAGCTGATCGAGGGTTTTCGGTTTTGTCATTGTGATTGACCTCCTTTTTTGATTTTTGGGATAAAAAAGACCGTCAACTTTTCGCACATTGCGACCAGTCAACGGTCTGATTTTCGGTATTTATTTTTCCAAACTTGCTGGCGGCGAACAGCATTTCATGCTGTTTGCGGACGGCAAGTACACAGGGGATAGTCGCTTTAGCGGCGCAAGGGGGTGTAGCCACCTTGACGGAACAAAGTGACGCAACATTCTCGGTCGTGCAGTTTTCTTCTGCTGACCGGGAATGAAGCTCCGCAGGACGCACATACTCCCGATAGGAGAGTATAGAAGTGCGCCCTTTAGTTCCTAAAGGGATTTTCTTCTGACCCAAATTACATAAAATGTAGATCAAGACATTTCTAAGAGGTACTCTCAGATTTTCACAACATAAGATTCATCTTCAATAATACCCTGATCGTGGGTAACAATGATAACCGTTTTACCTTCTTCATTGAGTTCGTGCAATAACCTCATAACAATATCTCTATTTTTCTTGTCAAGTGAGCCAGTAGGTTCATCTGCCAAAACAACAGAACATTTTTTCATCATAAGACGAGCTAAAGCAACTCTCTGTTGTTCACCACCGGAAAGCTGATAAACTTTTTTGTTAACTTCCTTTGATAACCCCACACGATTAAGAGCTTCTTTAAGTGATACTTTAGTTCGGCTTGATTTTTTAATCAAACTTAAATTTTCTTTAACTGTCTTATTTTCAAGCAGTGCAAAATTCTGAAAAAGAAACCCCACTGTATCCGCAAAAAAACTGTTTTTATTTTTAAGCCGGGTAATATTCAGCCCTTCGATTATGATACTGCCGCTATCCGGCTTTTCGATACCACCAATCATATTGAGCAAAGTGCTTTTTCCACTGCCGCTATCCCCGCTGATTACTACAAAACTTCCATCCGGAATTTCCAAATTAAAGTTGGAGAAAATTATTTTCTCTCCAAATGCTTTATTTAAGCCACGAATTATAATCATAAACATCCTCCCTTCAATGACTTTGAGATATTTGTTTTTTCAACCCACATAATATTTGTGAAAATGATTGCCATTTCAATAATGGTGAGCAATGATCCAATCAGTAAAGCAATCCCGACACTTGCGTTAGATATAAAAATCGAAACAATGCAAATCAATATCACAACGGCTATATTTTCTATGAGATTAACGGAAATAAATCTTTTGTGCCTTTCATAAAAGCTATAACCTAAAACCTTTTTGAGGGAGATTTCCATAGAGCTAAGTCTAAATTCCATTTTCGCTTCAGATACGATGATAGCTATATCTAACAGCAATACTAATACGCAAAGAGAGCTTATAAAGCTAATCAATTTTACAAGGAAACTATGACTATAAATGTAATCCTCTCCGACATTCGTCAGCATAAAATAGTGTGAACCAAGCTGTTCTGCATATTTTTTCGCAGCATTACGAATTGTGCTTTCATCGCATCCGTAGATTACCTCACCATTATATGTTCCTGTTTCGATATAACTTCCATTTAAAGCAACAGCCTCATTTGCCTGATAAATCACAATCGGATTTGTTACTCTTGACAATCCGTCAATAGCCTCTTCTCTGTTCGAATTGAGATAATAAAATTGCTCTCTGCCAGAATATTCTTTATAAACAACACGCAGTTCTTCTGCATTTTGGGTAAGAGAGCCAATTTCCTCTTTTGCGATATCTTTGTATGATTCCGCATTTCTTCCCTTTGGCACGAAGACCACGATATCCTCTTTTTCATCATCTTCAGTAAGCATATCAGAAAACCCTTGTAGCATATCTCTGGCATTATGATTTACAAAAATATAATTATCCGTATCGCTTATCCGGCTGCCTATGCAGACCACCGGATTTATAGTGTTGTATTCATTTTCGTAAAGGTCATTCCAAAATTTGCTCTCTTTGGATTCCTCCTCATTTTCTTCAAAAGGAGGTTCAATCTGCATAACTCCAAAATAATAATCATTATAATGATTTTCTAAAAGAGTCGTGTTTGTAAGTAAATTACCTTGAATGCTACTGAGATTTGTAGTTATTGTAAAAATTGTCATAGCAGTAGCAAATACTTTAAGACCGTTCAGAAGATAAAACATACCTTTTTTATCTGAAGCATTGGCAAAGGCTTTTTTTACATCAAAGCGGACAAAAGCAGCATAAGGAATTACGGAAAGAACTGCTCCGGCACAATACACTGCCAAAATGAGATGATCTTCATACGCTCCCGATATAAATTGAGAAACAAGCAACTTTGCTAAGACGAATAATGCAGCATATGAAATCATATCAGCCACTACAGCTTTTAGAGCAATCACAGCAGCATTTTCGCCCAGAGAAGCTCGTACAACTACTTCCTTTTGTCTGCGTATCACCTCAATCATATTAAGTACAATCATCAATATGGCAACCAGGCCCCAAACAATGAACATCATATCAGTTTCGGTTGATTGCCAAAACTCTGGCTGCGATATAGAATATTCTTTTGCCAAATCTTGATATGTGGCAATAATGTCATCATCGTCACCGATATAGCTGACCATTATTTCCTGTCCATTGCCTGTGTTTTTTGCTTCTCTAAAATCTTCAAATTCTATTACGGTGATTCCGCCTATCAAAGCCGTATATGTTTTTTCCTCAATATCCATTGTGCTTTTAAGACTATCCCGAACAACGGTATCATCACCATAAATATAAAGTCTTGTCTGATAATTAGAAACTCTCTGATTAAAGGTCGAAAAAATATGAACACCATGCTTCTCAGCTGTATCTTCTGCATTGGCTAAAAATGAATCCATATCGTCATTGGTAGTTGTGTATCTGGACGATAAATAATAAGCACCATTAAAGTTCCAGAGCATATTTTGATATACTTCAGCTTGCATAACAAAAGCAAAAATAATCGTAATCAACAGCAATATATTTCTTATATGTTTCATTTGAAATTCTTAAACCTCCTTTGAATAGGTAACAGACACACGATTGCCCAAAATACTAATATGGATTTTTTCATACAACCACATTCTCTTGTTAGATTCTAATTTTCCGTTTTCTTTATTCGCATAAATTGTACCATAAAACTCGTGAACAATTCTACCGTAACTTTGGACTACATGAGAAAAGTCCGAACAGTTTTCTGCCCGGACTTCCTCGCTCAATCATAAATCAATTCCACTTTCACAATCTCCTCTGCCTGTGCCTTGCAAGCGTTCATCTGCCGCACCCATTCCATTTGGTTTTCGGCTTTCAGTTGCTCGGTCACGCCGTTTTGCTCTGCCAGTGACCGCACGATCAGCTCCATGCGGTTTCGTGCTGTTTCGTCAATCTCGGCGCAATGCTCAAAGAGCTTGTCGGATAGCACCAGCTCATTGAACAGTATCGGACGGTGCATTTCCAGATACGCCTTGCGAAGTCTGCCGTAGTGTCCGAGGGGCTTGGTCTTGCGGATAATGATGTTTGGGATAAGATAATCGCCGTTCTGTGTGTAAGTGATATTCATGCTGTTTGTACTCCTTTCATCGGCTCTCTCTGCGGTAAACTGCTGACCGGGACGAACACGCCCTTTGCAATATCCTCCGCACGAATGGCGGCTTTCTTGGCTTCGATTTCTGCCTTTTTCCGCTTCTTGATTTTGTCCTCGTATCGCTTCTGCGCTCCGCTGGCTTTCCGCTTCAAGTAGTTCTGATGAAGCCTGTCCTTGCGTTCCTCACGTTTGCGGATTTCCTCTAATTCTTCCGGGGTCAGCTCCACTTCTCCAAACGCCGGGGGAACAAATCGCCCAACAAAATTGAAGTAAATCTCGACCTCCTGTGTGGTCTGTATACTGCCTTTGCGGTCACGCTCATGCACAAGGATTTTCTCGATAAACTCGTTGAGCATGGCAATGGTCAGCTTGTCGAAGTTCTCATATTTGTCGATCAGAGCGATAAAACGGTCAGCGTCCTTTTCGTGCTTCTCATAGCTCTTGACAGCCTTTTCCAGAACAGAGATTTCAGCGGTAAGCTCGGACTGTTCCTTTTCGTATTGAGCGTCCAGAGTGGCGTATCTGCTGTCGGACAGCTTGCCTAAAATGTTGTCCTCATAGATTTTGCAGAGCAGGACTTCCAGCTCGGAAACTCTCTGCTTTGCTGTGGCAAGGCGTGTGCGCTGTTTTCTGACCTCTGCCGTCTGCTGGCTGGACTGCGCTTCCTGCACCACACGGACAAACTCGGCTCGGTCATGCTTGGCATACTCGGCAATAGCTTTGAGCATTTCGGAAACAAGGGACAGTACCACATCTTCATTGATACGGTGCTGTGTCGTGCAGAGCTTTCCAACTGGGACTTTGCTGTATTGGGAACAGGTATATTGAGAAATACGCTTGCCGTTGTTGGTACGGTGGACATACATCTTGCCGCCGCAATCGGCACAATAAAGCAAGCCTGTGAGGGGAGCTGCTTCGCCCCAGCCGTCCGGGTAGCGTCTGACATTCCCACGGATTTTCTGCACAAGGTCAAAGGTCTGCTGGTCAATGATAGCTTCATGGGTATTCTCGAAAATCGTCCATTCGTCCTCCGGGACATAATGGCTTTTTTTGTCCTTGAAGTGCTTTCGGGTCTTGAAATTGATGGTGTGTCCCAGATACTCACGCTTTTCAAGAATGTTGCAGATGGTGGAAGAACCCCAGCCGTACACATCTTTGAAAGTCTTGTTTTTGTTCACGCCCTCGCCGTGTTGGGCAAGGTAAGCAGACGGAATAAGCACCTTTTCCGATTTCAGTTTGCTGGCGATCTGATACGGACCGTAGCCCTCAATCGTCATGGCAAAGATGCGCTTGACCACCTCTGCGGCTTCGGGGTCAACCAACCATTGGTCTCTGGCTTCGTTCCAGAGATAGCCGTAAATGACTGTGCCTGTGAGGTGCTTGCCGGACTTGCCTTTGGACTGGAAAGTGGAACGGATTTTACGGCTGGTGTCTCTGGCGTAATACTCGTTCATAATGTTGCGGAAAGGGGTAAAATCATCGTCACCTCTGGCGCTGTCCACGCCGTCATTGATGGCGATAAGGCGAACGCCACGCTGACGCAGGATTTCCATAATCTGACCGACTTTCAGATAGTCACGACCCATGCGGCTCATGTCCTTGATACACAGATACTCCACATTCCCGGCTTCAACCTCTTTCATCATTGCCAAAAATCCGGGACGGTCAAAGCAAGTGCCGCTAATGCCATCGTCCGTGAAATGGACAATGTTTGTAAAGCCCTGCCGTGCGGCGAACTCCTCCAACATAGCCTTTTGATTGGAAATGGAATTGCTCTCACGCTGTTGGTCATCATCTTTGCCAAAGTCATCACGGCTCAGTCGCTCGTACAGAGCTGTGATTTTCTCGTTTTTTCTCATAACTTGCGCTCCTTTCTTCGGTTTTAGGTTGTGTGTTCTAAGAGACTTCCCAACTGCTTGATTAAGAAGTCTTTTAGAGCATACAACACCGGCAGCGAGCTTATACGCCTTGAATTGTTTGAGTGCAAAAGCACCCAAGCGCCGTTGTTCGGCATCGGGTTCTGTTTCAAAAAGATCGGCATAGTCTGCCATTACTTCGGGATCACTATGCTCTGTACCGTTCAGCCAACACTCTACAATTTCAAATTCAAGGTCTATCGCATTCTTGAACTCCTCATCGTCCTCACGGCATTCCGAAGCGTTTATCATATCAATAAGCGTTTCAAAATTCCATTGTTCAGGATCATACATCGCAAAGATAAGAGCGATATATGCCGTGTACAGGAGCTTTTCGGCTTTTACCCAAAAGTCATCGCCGGACGGCTGCTGAGAGGAAGAAGTGTTTTTTATCAAGACCTCGACGAATTTCAGAATGTCTTTTTCACGGTTCTTTTCGCTGATGTACGCAAACGGGTTGTAGTGCATCGACTTTGCAAAATCAATGGTGTTGAACACCTTGATCTTATACGGCTCATAAACAATCTGTCTCTTGCCGTCCTTGTCCACTGTATACAGCACCTCGCCGTTTTTGCCGCGCGCTGGGCGGCCCCGTGCAAGCATTTTTCCGCACTCGACCAAAACCGTTCCCTTCGGATCGGTAACTACATAGGAGGAGTGCATTTGCATCAGGTTCGGCTTCACGAAAAAGCGCGTTTTACCTGAACCTGAACCGCCGATAACGAGGATATTTTTATTTCTCGCATACTTCGGTTCAGAGGGCTTGCCCATAGTCAGAGATTCCGTTTTCGTGAGAATGACGTTGTTATCGGGATTTGAGCAGTCCATATACGGCTCAATATCCTTTTCACCGCCCCATACGGCAGAGCCGTACTCCTCTCCCTGACGGAATTTCTTCTTGTTTTTCGACTTGACATAGAGGACTAACCTCATTACACCCGCAAGAACCAAGCCGAAAAGAAGATCAAACGGGTGTAAACTGGGAAAGATTCGTGCAAACGCCACACCGAGATTGCTCATAAAGGGCAGGAGCTTTTCCTGAAATCCATTGCCCTCAGCGGTTCGGTACGCAAAGCCGATCAGGTTGCCCACATAAGAGAAAGCTACATAGGGAACAGCCTTGATGATCAGCTTTTTGAGCTTTCTGGTGTTAAGCTGCAATACGCAGTCTTATCCTTTCCGCAGTTATCGGCACAAAAGTCTGCCGTAAAAATATCATCGCCCCTTGCCCGTGGAACGGGTGCGGACTTGAAGTAGTCATAGATCAACGTCTGTTCTCCTATGTGCGATTCTTCGCACGGTTTTTCTCTCTCTGTTTCTGTTTACGAGGTCTGTTTGCCACCTTCTGAGCCTGCTGGTGCATCTGCTCACGGGTAAACTCGCCGCGCTTCTGCGATTTGCCCTGTCCCTTGCCGAGATACTCCGAAAATGCTCTCTTGAAATTCTCCGTTTTAGCAGCGGAGAAGAAAACATGATAGGTAGGCGGCTGGGTGCTTTTATCTCTTTTCAGAGCAAAATCCACATCGTATTTTCGTGCGGTTTTCAGGAAATCACCGATATTCCGGTCTGAAACCTCAATGCTGTCGAGCTTGGACGGGGACTTCGCCTGCAACTGCTTGTAGGTCATTCGTCCCTTTTTCTCCGCCTTACCCGACATAAACTCCTGCAAGGCAGATTTCAGCACATCGGCGGTCAGTTTCTCCGCCTTGATCGAAATATCTATGGTTTTCTTAGCACCGCTTTCGTAGTCGGACGGCATTACGCATCACCGCCCGTGATCTCATAAACGGCATACGCCTCGGTCGAAAGCCAGTCATGAAGGGCTTTGAGTGCATTATCTGCTTCATCGGGCGTGTCATAGATACCCATAGGAATCTTGTTGCCAGCGGTATCCGTGCCGATCATTTCAAAATCGGGCTTGATCGTGCCGTTTTCCTCGTCAATTTCGGCATCATCCCAATTTGTTTCAACGCCGATCTTCACGATGTTGGCATAGTTCAGGAACTCGCCAAACTGCGTAACGATAGTCTTAGCCATTGTCCTCACCATCCTTTCCGTAAAGCTCTGAGAGCTTGTTGTGATACTCCTCCTGCGTTTCATCGAGATCGCAGAAAACGCAGCTCAGAAGATTATAGCTGACCTTATCACCGAGCATATCCATAACGATAGCTTCAAATTCGCTATGAAAACGGTTAAAAAGTCCGTCTATCTCCTGAAAAGAAGGATTATCGGGCATAGTTACACCTCCTCATTGGTCTGCTGCGGCTTCGGATTGAAATATCCGGTCTTGAGATATACTACCCTGTCAGGGCAGTAATAGCGATGCTGTTTGCCCTCACCGCAGGGGATCGCATAACCGAAGTCAAGAACTCCGGACAGAATACCATTTTTCAGCGTAGTAATACCGATACCGCTTGCCCGTGCGATCTCCGACAGAGGAACATTTCTTCCCGTAAACACAAGATCATGCTCACTGATTCTCTTTGCACCCATAGGAACACCTCCCTTCGTAATCAGACAGCCCGACCGTACATCTCTGCCACAGCATTGTCAGCCCATCGGCTTTCACAGCCTTCGTTGAAATGATATGTCAGGACTTCGTTGTAGAGGGCGCTGATGAAATATTTGCGGAAATTCTTGATATTATCGACCTTTGCCATATTCACAAGGACATTCTCGACCATGTAAATATTAGCCCTAAGCATCTTGGACTTTATCACGCTTCTGGGGAAATTCGTACCTCTGAGCGTGGTGTACGGCAGAGTAGAGCATATTTCGTCAACGATAAAGCCGACGATATTATCTGCTTCTGCATAGCCGTCCCGACCGTCAACGGTCAGCCAGTCTCCGAGATAGCCGTAGCCGATGTTCTGTTTCACGACTTCCGTATAATACTCAACTTCTTCTGCGTTATATCCCTCGTTCGACTTTTCAACATTTTCACCGTTGAAAACTTGTGGAATTGCCGCAGAAGGAATGATAGAGGATTTATCACTCCGTAATTGATTTTTCTGTAATGTATTGTTGTTATTATATTGTCCGTGGTTTTCAGACAGCGGAGTTTCAGCAGACGGAATGTCCGGATACAGGTTTTCCACCCTCTGTTTTTCCCCCTCAGAAGAAATAGGCTTTTCAGCCCGACCGCCTGCACGTATCGTGATTGCCTTGCGTCTGGTCTCAGCTTCAAGCTCGTCAGCCTGTTCTTTGGTGACAGGCACATCGAAAAAGCTGTAAACGTACTCAAAGCAGTTGTGAACGCTCTCATTGGAGAGAAGCTGTGTGCGTACAAGGTAACCCATATCTATGAGCTTGTTTACAGCGTTATGAACCGCAGTCCTGCCCTCTTTGCAGATCGCTTTCAGTCCCGACATAGAGAAATGCCAGTAGTCAGGCAGAGAACGCACTTTGAGCAGCAAGCCGAGGAGCTTATTGGGAATCGTCTTGTTCCGCAGGAGAGCAGTGCTTACCATAGTAAAGTTGCTGTCCTTTTTGACACGATTCAGAACGGCGTTATCCACCGTAAAGGTTTCAAGCTCATAGTCATACTGAGGGATAGAGGTATCCTTCGCTGAATACTCATAGAACTTGTAGACCGTCTGTATCCTGCCGGTCGGGTTCTCATTCGGCATCTTTACCACGACTTCAAGGTAGCCCCACTCTTTCAGATCATTGAGGGCGCTGTCGATAGCTGTCTCACCGTCAGGGCAGATTGCAATCAGCCCTGCCTTTGAGAAGTTCCACTCCGGCGGCAAGTCCATAACTCTGCCAAGCAGACCGATAGCAGGACAGCCGAGATTGGTAGACCGCACGAAGCAGTTGCTCAGAACGGCATATCCGCTGAATTTATGTATCTCGCAGACGGTATCGTCCACGGTTTTCTTTTTCCTGTTGCGCTTGTCCATTTCCGTTCCTCCTCAGCTCATCTGCCGTAAACAAATTCCATGTTGGGGATATACAGCTTATTTACCGCATAAACGCAGCCATACGGCTTATCCACTTTCAGGAGAAACTTTCTGCCGTTCAGCTCGGATACAGCCTTCTTGATCTCATCACGGGTAAACATTGACAGTTCATCGTGTTCAGCCAGTTCATCGACCGTGGAATAGTCCTTATCGACCTTGTTGAGCATGACGGTAAGAACCTGTTCACAGGCACTTTCCTCGAAATGATAGTCTATTCTCGGCAAGCTGATTTTCGTAGGATTAGGCATAGAAAGACCTCCTTGACATAATTCATCTGAAATAAAAAAATCGCTCCTCATTTCTGAGAAGCGATGTACGGTATTCAATTTTGGGCATAAAAATAGCGGACAGCGCTTCTGTTATGAAACACCGTCCGCTATTGTCCATTATTCAGTTTGCTTTGTCAACAGGCTTTCTACCGTTTTAGGGTTGTTTTCGGTATCTACCAAGTTTCTACCAACTTTTGTGCTGTTGGGTTTCTACCGAGTTTCTACCAAAAATCTTCTGATTTGCGATTTTTACGATTTCCCGTAATAGCGCGGTTTTTAACTTTTCTACCGCCAAAAGCCCCGATTTTTCGGTGATTTGGCATCACTTGACGATAAATGACGATAAGTGGCGATAAAGTGGTGATACTATAGCATATACGAGATACGTTTACAATATTCTAGTAATCATCGAAAACGCATGAGCTCCCAATAAATTTTGATATTATCAGACATTTCTCGCCGTTTAATGTAAAAAAACTGTAAATTCTATTTGACTATAGTCTAATTTTATGTCGTCATTTAATAAATTTTTCCTCATGTATTGTTAAAAAAAAGGGTTGATGATAGAATGAAACAGTGAAAATGGAAATAAAATATATCTATTTATCCAAGGAGGGAATGAATCAGATGAAGATGTTAGCAGATTTCGATAAGGAAGGCTTCAAGAAGGAAGTCATTACTAACATAAAGACCCTTTTCCGCAAGCCTATCGAGGAGGCTACTCCACAGCAGGTATTCCAGGCAGTCAGCTACGCAGTAAAGGACGACATCATTGACAGATGGATTGCTACACACAAGGAGTATGAGAAGAAGAACGTCAAGACAGTTTACTATCTGTCTATGGAGTTCCTTATGGGTAGAGCACTCGGTAACAATCTTATCAACTTGACCTACTACGATGCAGTTAAGGAAGCACTTGATGAATTAGGATTTGATCTGAACTTTATAGAGGATCAGGAGCCTGATGCCGCTCTGGGTAATGGCGGTCTCGGACGTCTTGCAGCTTGTTTCCTTGATTCATTGGCAACACTTGGCTATCCTGCATATGGATGTGGTATCAGATACAAGTACGGTATGTTCAAGCAGGGCATCAAAGACGGTTATCAGGTAGAGATGCCGGATGACTGGCTCAAGGACGGCAACCCATTCGAGGTAAAGCGTTCAGAGTACGCTGTTGAGGTTAAGTTCGGTGGATATGTCAGAGTTGAGAACAAGAATGGCAGAAACTACTTTATACAGGAAGGATATCAGTCAGTTCGTGCCGTACCTTATGACCTTCCAGTCATCGGATATGGCAACAACGTTGTAAATACACTTAGAATCTGGGATGCTGAGGCAATCCAGGAGTTCTGCCTTGACTCATTTGACAAGGGTGAGTATGAGAAGGCAGTAGAGCAGCAGAACCTTGCAAAGACTATTGTCGAGGTTCTCTATCCAAATGACAATCACTACGCAGGTAAGGAACTGAGACTGAGACAGCAGTATTTCTTCATCTCAGCTTCAGTACAGAGAGCAATCCTCAAGTTCAAGGAGCTCAACAAGGATATCAACAAGCTGCCAGAGAAGGTGACATTCCAGATGAATGATACACACCCAACAGTAGCAGTTGCCGAGCTCATGAGAATCCTCATGGATGAGGAAGGTCTTGAGTGGGATGACGCATGGGATATCACAACAAGAACATGTGCATACACCAACCATACGATCATGGCAGAGGCACTTGAGAAGTGGCCTATCGAGCTGTTCTCAAGATTACTTCCACGTATCTACCAGATCGTTGAGGAGATCAACAGAAGATTCGTTCTTAAGATCCAGGAGATGTATCCGGGCAACCAGGATAAGGTTAAGAATATGGCAGTTCTGTACGATGGTCAGGTTAAGATGGCTCATCTTGCAATTGCAGGTTCTTACTCAGTAAACGGTGTTGCAGCTCTTCATACCAAGATCCTTGAGGAGAGAGAGCTTAAGGACTTCTACGAGATGAGACCAGAGCAGTTCAACAACAAGACAAATGGTATCACTCAGAGACGTTTCCTGCTTCATGCTAACCCACTTCTTGCAAACTGGATTACAGACAAGATCGGTGATGAGTGGATAACAAATCTTTCACACCTTAAGAAGCTCAAGGTATATGTGAACGATGAGAAGTGCCAGCATGAGTTCATGAACATCAAGTACCAGAACAAGATCCGTCTTGCAAAGTACATCAAGGAGCATAACAATGTGGATGTAGATCCTCGTTCAATCTTCGATGTACAGGTTAAGAGACTTCATGAGTACAAGAGACAGCTCCTGAACATTCTTCATGTTATGCATCTGTATAACAGACTGAAGACAGAGCCAGAATTCGATATGTACCCAAGAACATTCATCTTTGGAGCAAAGGCATCAGCAGGCTACAAGAGAGCTAAGCTTATCATCAAGCTCATCAACTCAGTTGCAGATGTTGTCAACAACGATGCTTCAATCGAAGGCAAGATCAAGGTTGTATTTATAGAGAACTACAGAGTATCCAATGCCGAGATCATCTTCGCAGCAGCAGATGTATCAGAGCAGATCTCAACAGCTTCAAGAGAGGCTTCAGGTACAGGTAACATGAAGTTCATGCTGAACGGTGCACCTACACTTGGAACCATGGATGGAGCAAATGTAGAGATCGTTGAGGAAGTTGGCATCGAGAACGCATTTATCTTCGGACTTTCAGCAGAAGAGGTTATGAAGTATGAGCGCGAGGGCGGCTACAACCCAATGGATATCTACAACAACAACCAGGCTGTAAGAAGAGTTCTCACACAGCTTATCGATGGCACTTATGCAAAGGATGATCCGGACAGATTCAGAGATCTCTATGATTCTCTCACAAAGGAAGATGTATACTTCATCCTCAAGGACTTCGATTCATATGCAGAGGCTCAGCAGAAGGTTAACGAAGCATACCAGGATGAGAAGGGCTGGGCAAAGATGGCTATGCTCAACACAGCATGCGCTGGAAAGTTCTCATCAGACAGAACTATCGAGGAGTATGCAAAGGAGATCTGGAAGCTTAAGAAGGTTAAGGTTTCACTTGATAAGTAATTATCAGATAGAATGAAATAACAAAATAAAGGACGGACATCATATGGTAAGGATCATATGGTGTCCGTTTTTATTTTGCATCTGTTAATACATCCGCGCCTATGTTATGATAGATATATATGTTACGTTGTGATGAAAAGGGGGTTATAAACATATGAAAGGTAGAAAATTGAGACACAGACTCACGGCTCTGCTGCTCGCATTTGCAATGATATTTACAGCGGTCGCCGTACAGCCGAACTGTGATGCATTTGCAGCTACGAAGGTAAAGACGCCGGTGGCGACACATGGAAGACTGTCTGTGAAGGGGGCAGATCTGGTGGATGCCAAAGGCAAGAAATTCCAGCTCAGGGGAATCAGCACACACGGTATCAACTGGGATGTGGGATATCCTTATGTGAACAAGGCGGCGTTCAAGACTCTGAGAGACGACTGGGGAGTTAATGCGGTAAGACTTGCCATGTATACATCTGAATACAACGGCTATTGCGCGGGCGGCAGCAAAGCGGCACTTCGAAATCAGATATACAAGGGCGTGAAATATGCGACCGACCTCGGCATGTATGTGATCATCGACTGGCACATACTCAACGACGGGAATCCTATGACACAGGTTGCAGAGGCAAGAAGATTCTTTGCAACTATGGCGAAGAAGTATAAGAAACAGAAAAATATCATTTATGAGATATGCAATGAGCCAAATGGCTGCGACTGGAAGACTGTCAAGCGATATGCGTCCCAGGTCATAAAGGTCATAAGAAAGTATGACAAGAAGGCGATCATCGTAGTGGGAACGCCGACATGGTCCCAGCTCGGTTCGGATGGCACACACAATGAGGTTGCGGATAACCCTATCAAGGGCTACAAGAATATAATGTACTCACTCCATTTCTATGCTAATGAGTGGAGCCACAACCGGTATCTTCCTGCGAAGCTTGCATACGCAAGGAAGAAGGGGATAGCGGTCATAGTCACAGAGTTCGGAATGTCCGCGGCAAGCGGCGATGGAGGCATAAGCAAAACCTACACCGGCAAATGGCTGACCAGACTCAACAAGGCGAATGTCAGCTATTTCTGCTGGAGTCTCAGCAACAAGAATGAATCGGCATCCCTCCTGGCGTCGTGGACGAGCAAGACGAGCCGGTGGAAGACGAGTGAACTGTCTGAGGCAGGCCGTTATATCAGAGCGAAATACAGAGCCCGCAAGAAGGCTCTCGGAAGCAGGGCGTAACGGGAAGCCGTGAGGAAACCGTGATATTAACAAGCAATAAAAAACAGGCGCTATATAGATCAAAGATCTGTATAGCGCCTGTTCTTGTGTTAATGGTTATATGTGAATTAAGCTACAACTGTTACGTTAGTTGCTCTCTCCTTAGAAGCGTCCTTAGGATCAGCCTCTACATCAAATGTAACCTTCTGTCCCTCGTTAAGAGTCTTATATCCATCAGAGTTGATTGCTGAAAAATGAACAAATACGTCCTTTCCTGTCTCATCATCTGAGATGAATCCATAACCCTTTTCTCCGTTGAACCACTTAACTGTACCGTTCTTCATCACGAGTACCTCCTAAAAATGAAAATTTGTACTCAATGAAAACACTACAATATACCTTATAGAGAATACTCCAAAGAAAAGCTTACCTTATATAGCAATCGAACCGTTAATCTTGAATACGCTATTATCATATTATGTCATGTTGCATTTGTCAATAAACGATACGACTAAAATTTGCGTTAAGATTTCTCAGTAAAAAGGGTATATGAGCAGTGTAAAAACGATATATATATAAGAGGTATAAAAATGCGGGAGGGTGAAATGAGGAATGCAAAGACGATCATTATAGGGATTGCGTGTGCTATGGCACTTGCTTACATAATATCAGGAATATACGACAAGGCGGTTGGGGGAGATGACACTGACGGATCGGCAAAAAGCGGGCGCAATGTGTGTATTTATGATAATGGGGAGTATTCCCTCGTGGATGTGGAAGAGTATACAGCATCGACGCTGGCGGGAATGATGAGTGACAAATGGAGCGATGAAATGCTCAAGGCGGTCGCAGTTGTGGTTAGGACCGGAATCTATTACCAGATGGATGAAAATGACAGGAATTCCGCCACACAGGGGCAGACAAAGAATCTTATAAATGAGTCCCAGCTCCGGGAGATAAGATATACGGAATCGCAGCTCAAGAAGAAATGGGGAGGCGAGTGCTCCGGGATAATGAGAAGGGCGAAGAAGGCGGTGTATGCGACCGGTGGACAGGTTATGAAATACGGTGGAGAGGTAATACTTCCGGCGTATCATATGATAAGTACAGGGCATACTGTGAGTGCACAGGAAATATATGGGCATGACATACCGTATCTCAAGCAGGTGGCAAGTGATGTGGATCAGATGGCGGAGGACTTTTCGACCACTGAGATATACAGCGGGGACAGGCTTCAGAAGATATTCAGAAAATGGATAGACGCTGACAATATGACGGATGAGGTCAAGGTTATGACAGCCACAGAATCTGGATTTGCACAGACCATAAATGTATTTGGGAGCGAGCTGGAGGCTGATGTTTTCAAAGAACAACTGGGACTTGCCTCGACGAATATACACATAGATAAGGTTAAGGATGGATACAGGATTATAACGGTGGGCGTTGGAGATTCTCTGGGAATGTCACTGTATGGGGCGTCTGTATTGGCGGAAAATGGAGAGAAGTATGATCAGATCCTCAGGTATTATTATACTGGAATAGAGATTGCAAAATAAAGGTTGATAAAAAATATTTACACATTCAAATCATCTGTATATAAGTGCCAATAAGTGGACATGATACAGATGAGGTGATGAATATGAAGAAATTTTTGGGCGGCATAAAGAAGAATATATTTTATATCTCGCTCATCACAGGCATGGCAGTGCTTGTGACAGTGCTCGGACTTTATAACGCACAGACCAATTCAAAGGAGAAGACCATAACAATAGGACAGAATACGCCGAATGACAGTACGACAGAAGCCGATGCGAAGGAAGCTTTGAACGATAAGAAAAATGATAAGAACAGCGGAGTGTCGGATGAAGGTACATCAGAGCAGAAAGATATTGAGACGGATAATACCATAGAGGATTCCACTGCATCCACAGTGGAGAGTGAGAGTGCTGAGACTGGAGCTTCAGGAGTTTCAAATGACAGCCTGCATTACGATCCAAAGGATAGCATATCATGGCCTATAAATGGCAATGTGATAATTCCTTACAGCATGGATACGACAGTGTATTTTGAGACACTCAAGGAATACAAGTGCAGCCCTGCAATGGTAATTGAGGCGCAGACGGGCGATGAGGTCAAGGCTGTATATGAGAGTAAGGTAGCGGAGGTCTCAAGCAACCCAGAGCTGGGCAATTACGTCAAGCTTGAGCTTGGAGACGGCTACACCGTGACACTTGGACAGCTTCAGGATGTGAAGGTTGCACTTGGCGAGCATCTGGATGCCGGCCAGGTAGTGGGAACCGTTGGCGAGCCAAGCAGATTCTACAGCGAGGAAGGAAGCAATCTCTATTTTGCAGTCGAGAAGGACGGCAATCCTGTGGATCCGATGCTGCTTATACAGTAGAGGTAGGGTTGGACAGGTTGCTAATTTGTATCTTTTACGAGGACAACACAGCGTTTTGCGACAATCCCGTGGCGGGATGAAGAAGATAGGCCATATAAACAAAAGAGCCCCACAATATCTAAAATAGATATTGTGGGGCTTTTGCACTATATACTTACGTATATTTTCTTAAATGTGCTTTATAATCCACGGTCTATATTAGCCCATTACAACCTCTACTGAGTGAGTCTTGCCATCGCCAAATGCTGGGATAACGTTGCCCTCGATAGCGTTGCCATCAACGAGTACGCTCTTAACGCCCTTGTTGATGTGAGCTGGGTTAGAAACCTTGATGTCGTATGTAGCACCACGGAACTGACGTGTAGCTGTCATTCCATCCCATGCAGCAGGAATTGATGGATCGATCTTCAGACCATCGAAGTCTGCTGAGATACCAAGGATGTACTGTGATATAGCTACCATGTTCCAAGCAGCAGTACCAGTCAGCCATGAGTTCTTACCCTGACCGAAGTGGTTGCCCGGCTTGCCGATATCAGATCCGGCATCCTTACCACCGATCATCTGGCCGTATACATATGGCTCAGTCTTGTGTATATCTGATGTCTCCTCAGTGAAAGCTGGAGCTATCTCTGAGTAGTACTTAAATGCCTGATCACCGGCACCTGCGTAAGCAGCAGCACAGATGATCCATGCATTGTTATGTGTGAAGATTCCGGCATTCTCCTTGTATCCACCTGGGTATGTAGAAATCTCACCATACTGGATGTAATACTTTGTAAATGCTGGGTTGTTGAGTACAAGTCCGTGCTGTGTATTAAGTCTCTCATCGATTGCAGCAAGAGTCTTCTTGTCGCAGCCCTGATCCTTACCGATGTCTGACATGATAGCGAATCCCTGTGGCTCGATGAAGATCTGACCTTCCTCGCACTCCTTGGATCCCATCTTCTCACCGTTTGCATCGTAAGCTCTGAGGAACCAGTCGCCGTCCCATGCTGACTCCATGATGTTGGCCTTCATCTTGTCGATCTCAGCCTGAGCAGCATCAGCCTCAGCGTCCATTCCAAGGTGCTTAAGGATAGCAACGTAGTTAGGACCTGCATATGTGAAGAGTGTAGCAACCATAACTGACTCAGCAACCTTTGAGTATCCACCCTCAGCAGCGAACTTAGGGTTGGTGTATGTCTGGAAGCTCTCACCTGGTGTATCTGAGAAGCATGAAAGGTTGATACAATCGTTCCAGTCAGCTCTCATTGCAAGTGGAAGTCCGTGTGGTCCAAGGTTGTTCACGATCTTGTAGAATGAAACCTTGAGGTGGTCAAGCATAGGCTTTGCAATTGACATATCGTTGTCATATGGAACCATCTCGTCAAGGATGCCCCAGTCGCCAGTCTCCTTGATATAAGCTGAAACTGAAAGGATCAGCCATAATGGATCATCTGAGAAGTCTCCACCGATATCTGCGTTACCCTTCTTGGTAAGTGGCTGGTACTGATGGTAGCATCCACCGTCTGGGAACTGTGTTGAAGCTATATCGATGATTCTCTCTCTTGCACGATCAGGGATCTGATGAACAAATCCAAGCACATCCTGGTTGGAATCACGGAATCCCATACCACGGCCGATACCTGACTCGAAGTATGAAGCTGAACGTGAAAGGTTGAATGTAACCATACACTGATACTGATTCCAGATGTTGACCATACGGTTAACCTTGTCATCAGGTGTGTTGACGTTGAGAATGCTCAACAGTCTGTTCCAGTGCTCCTTGAGCTCCTCAAGACCTGCAGCAACCTTCTCAGGAGTGTTGTACTTCTCGATCATCTCGAGAGCCTTTACCTTATTGATAGTCTTGCCGTCTGCCTCGAACTTCTGGTCAACAGGCATCTCAACATATCCAAGTATAAATACAAGAGTCTTTGTCTCGCCTGGAGCAAGAGTGATCTTCTTGTAGTGTGAAGCGATAGGCGACCATCCATCAGCAAATGAATCATTTGACTTGCCAGCCTCAACAGCCTGTGGGTTGTGGAAGCCGTTGTAAAGTCCGATGAATGAATCTCTGTCTGTATCGTAACCATCGATCTCGTCATTCACTGTGTAGAATGCGAAGTGGTCACGTCTGTCTCTGTACTCTGTCTTGTGGTAGATAGTTGATCCGACAACCTCTACACGACCTGTACTGAAGTTTCTCTGGAAGTTGGTGCAGTCATCCTGTGCATCCCAGAGACACCACTCCTCAAATGAGAAGAATGAGAATGTCTTCTCCTCTGAGCCTTCATTTGTAAGAACGACCTGCTGAACCTCTCCAGCGTAGTTCTGAGGAACAAAGAAAGTAACCTCAGCCTTAAGGTCATTCTTCTTACCTGTGATGATTGTATATCCCATACCATGACGACACTGATACTCGTCAAGCTCTGTCTTTACCGGTGACCATCCCGGATTCCATATTGTACCATTGTCGTTGATATAGAAATAACGTCCGCCCATATCTATAGGCACGTTGTTATAACGATATCTTGTGATTCTACGAAGACGAGCGTCCTTGTAGAAGCTGTAACCTCCTGCAGTGTTGGAGATCAGTGAAAAGAAATCCTGTGTTCCAAGGTAGTTGATCCAAGGATAAGGAGTTCTAGGAGATGTGATGACATACTCCTTGTTGGCATCATCAAAATAACCAAATTTCATGTAGCATATACCTTCCTTCCAATGTTTTGTGAAGGCTTCCAGATGGCTATGCCAGCCCCCCTGAAGCCGCTTTTGTATCGACTTGTGCTAAATTCTCCCTTAAAGTCAGCCATACACTCTGATTATATAATAAAAGACTTTAAAACACAACAAAGTTATAGTGAAAATTGCACAATTACTAAATGTATTAATTCCTGTATTTGAGTAATTAATTGATGCTTATGCTGTGTTATACTGTGTAATATCAAAACAGTATAGGAGTTATTTACTATGGGAAAAAATGAAACTAAGAATTATGTAGGCGGAAGCGGAATGGATGATATGGAGCTGGACGAGCGTGATATACAGCTTATGGAGGAGAGCAGAAAAGAAGGCAAAAAGAAGCTGTTTATAGCACTTGGTGCGATCGTGTTAGCAGTGATAGTAGTGGTGATATACATAGTCGCCAGAAAAAATATGACCGGAAAATCAGAGAGCGAGGATTTGATAAAGACCTACATGGAGGGCCTTGAGGAAGCGGATCTTGACAAGGTGGAGAGTGTTATGGATCCTGATACCATAGACAGCGATTCGTCAAAGAATCTGGTCACTGTGTTCCAGACTTATAAGGAAAATAATATAGAATATACAGTCAGCTATACCATGGGTGATGGGCATGTGGCAGAGTCCAGCGATCTGGCGGCAGTCAGCAGCACTGTATATGGAAAGACCCAGAAGGAAGCAGGTATATCAAAGGGTTATGTCATTCCGGTTACCGGAAAGATAATGATGACATTCCAGGGTCAGACTTCACCGTATGATCTGGACATGGATATCATTTGTTATGAGAAGGATGGAGAGTGGTATCTCGGCGGAACAGTTATGACTACGGGAGATACGACTACAGATGATACGACAGAGTAGTCACGAGAAGGACAATTGCTGGATACAGATATTGAATACAGAAACTGAATATATGGACATGGATACATGAACAGACGACAAATGGTGCGGATATTAAATGTAATATTCGCACCATTTGCTGTCTTCTGCCAGTGTGCAGCTATCTCTCTTGATGAGCTTGCACTGGAGCTCAATTCTTGCGACTCCATTGTGACCGCCCTTGAGTCTGTCCATTAGAAGCTGCAGGGCGAAATGCCCCATGTCCGTCTTGGAGATCTCCACTGTGGTCAGCATCGGAGTTGTGTACTGGGCTTCCTCGATACCGTCGCTGGATATGATGGAAGGAGTGTAATATCTGTTCTTGCATTTGGCAAGATATTTCAGCATCCCTATGGCCGTTATGTCATTGGCACAGTATATTCCGGTTGGGCTCTTGTCGGACTTCATGAAGTGTTCCATGGCCTCAAATCCTTCAACCTCGCTGAGCTTTGTGTTGATGACGTAGTCCGTGTCGATATCAAGTCCATGATCGTGAAGAGTTTCAAGATATCCTTTGTAGCGGGCCTCGTTATTGCAGTTTCCCACATATCCGATATTCTCATGTCCAAGAGATATGAGGTATTCAACCGCTGTTCTGGCAATCTGGCTACCGTTGCAGATGACCTCATCCACCTCGCCGTTTGCAGAATCCCTGTTGACATACACTGTGCTGCGATAGCACTGGCTGAGCTTCTTCAGGGCTGCGCGGTTGCATTTTCCGATGACAATAAGTCCGTCGTTGTGGCCGTCCGCTTCCTCGCACATCCTGCGGATTACAGAATCCACGTTCTCATACCTGCATCTCCTGTCGTCGGAGAAGATGGACCGATACCATACCTTGGACAGGATGCATCCGTTCTTGTGGATCTCACTCTCTATGACATGCAGCAGTTCTGTAAAGAATGGGTCCGACGTGGCAGAGTCCATTCTGGTCATGAGCACATTTATATAGTAGGTCTTCTCCACAGTCGCGCCTTTTCCATTCTTGAGCTGGCGGGCAGACTGGTTTGGCGTGTAGTTGAGCTTCATAGCTGCGTTCCAGATCTTATCCCTGAGCCATGCGCGGAGCTCCTTTCTGACCTTTGCATCTATAGCGGCAAATGGCTCATCGAGAAGCAGGAGCTGTGGCTGGGTGGCAAGCGCTCTGGCAAATGCGACCCTCTGACGCTGGCCTCCCGACAACTGCCTTGGGTATCGTTTCTCAAGGCCCTTCAGTCCAACCAGTTCTATCAGCTCCGTCACTCTGTCGCGGATCTCTGACTTTGGGTATTTCTGTATCTTCATTCCAAATGCGATATTGTCATACACTGTCTTGTATCTGAACAGCGCGTAATTCTGGAATACGAAGCCAATCTCCCTCTTGCTGGCGGGAATGTCATTTACTTTTTTGCCATCTATGTATATGTCCCCTGAGTCCGCGGTCTCGAGTCCTGCAAGTATGCGGAGGATAGTGGTCTTGCCGCTTCCACTTGGACCCAGAAGTCCGATGAGCTTTCCTTTCTCAATGGAGAAACTGACATCATCGGATGCCCTGTAATCTCCAAATGTTTTATTGATGTTTCTGAGCTCTACGTATGAATGTGTATCTGCAGGTGTATTCATATCATATACCTCCCTCTTTATTTCCTCTGTGTTCAAGTATGTTTCTAAGTATCAGTATGATGACTGCCATGATGACCAGTATGGACGACATGGCAAAGGCTCCTGTGAAGTCAAATGCCTGGTACAGCAGTTCGATATAGAGTGGCATGGTGTTGGTGAGTCCTCTGAGATGTCCCGAGAGAACTGACACAGCTCCAAATTCACCCATGGCCCTTGCGGAGCACAGTACAATTCCGTACAGCAGAGCCCAGCGTATGTGGGGGAGTGTGATCTGTGAGAATATCTGGAATCCATTTGCTCCCATGAGGGCTGCAGCCTCCTCCTCATCGTTGCCCGCCGCTGTGAGAACCGGTATGATCTCCCTTGATATGAAAGGAAATGTTACAAATATAGTAGCCAGGACGATCCCCGGAACCGCGAATATGATCTGTATCCCGAGCTTTTCAAGGTATGGATACAGGAAGCTCTGCCTGCCAAATGTAAGTACGAATATAAGGCCCGCGATGATCGGGGATATGGTAAGCGGCAGATCGATGAGCGTTGATATGATCTTTTTGCCCCGGAAGGTGAATTTGGTTATGAGCCACGCGGCATAAAGTCCGAAAATTGTGTTGACCACCACCGTGATGACCACGACCTTCAAGGTGAGAAGTATTGACTTCACTGCGTAGCTGGACAGAACTCTCGGTCTGGTGATGGTCTGCCAGAATTCGGATAGTGACAGTCTGGCTGAGAATACCACCAGAGAGCACAGGGGAATCACCACTATGATTCCGAGGATTGCCATTACTATTCCAAATGACAAACCGAATCCCGGTATGATGCTTTTACTTTTCTTTTTTGCGTGTGTGTGCTGATGTGTCATGTCTCAGTCATTCCTTTCCTGTATGTATTATCTGTATTTCCCGCCAGACTGCCATTTCAAATTAATTCTTTTCCTCGTATATGGAGTCGAAGAGACCTCCGTCTGCGAAATGTTTCCTGCTGGCCTCTGTCCAGCCTCCGAAGTGTGATATGTCTGTGAGGTCAACATTTGTTATGATCCATTTGCCGTCCTGTGGCAGCTCCGATATGGTGTTGCTCTGTCTCTGATATTCGAACTGCTTCAGGATCTCCTGATCTGATGGTCTGTAGTACCACTCTGCCTCCAGCTTCTGTGCCTCGTCGGAATATAGGTAGTTCAGATATTCGGTTGCGACATCCCTTGTGCCTCTCTTGTCAACCACCTCGTCGACTACTGAGACTGTAGGCTGGCACAGTATAGATACGGAAGGAACCACGATCTCGTACTCACCAGGATGCTCATCCAGTGAGAGGAACGCCTCGTTCTCCCATGCGAGAAGCACATCGGCCTGAAGTCCATTTGCCACCTCAAGCGCCTGCTTTCCTGAACCACCGTGTGACTGAACAACTGATACGTCCTGTCCCTTTTCCTCTTTCCAGTGCTTTGCAAATAAATCGTTGTACGCTGCGTATAGCTCTCTGGTTGGGTCGTAGGATACGTTCGTTATCTCAATAGCGCCCGCTGAGTCAGATGAGCTGCCGGTTGAGTTAGATGCTGCGCTCACACCGCATCCTGACAGAACTCCAATTCCAAGTGCTGTGACTGCGAGTAATGTTGCCAATTGTTTCTTCATAATCTTCTTCCTCTCTTTTTTTAATTTCCCGTTTTCATATCGGGTATGTATGCAATATATGCTTGTAAATGCTGGAAATCAAAAGAAAAGAGTGAAAACGTTGTCACATGGAAAAACATAGAAAAACAGCACGTCAGGTTGTCCTGACGTGCTGCCTTATTGAACTTTTCGGTATTATTTCTTCTTCATACCTGAAATTATGATTATCACAAACGAGACTAGAATGGTCGCAAGCACTGTTATAAGGATTATGAGCTGAAGGTTATGTACCTTACTCTTACTCTTATCAGTGGAAGCGTAGCTGCCCACGGTGAGTGTGCTCTTTTCTGTTGTGACCTCAGTGGTCGTCTCGGTTGTGGTACGCTCTATCGTGGATATCTCAGTTGTGGTCGCCTCGGTCGTCACAGGGGTAAATGTATTTCTATACTCTGTGGTGACCTCGGTCGTACTTGCCGTTGTCGCCTCGGTTGTGGCTCTGGTAGTTGTCTGTGTGGTTGTGGAAGTCTCCTTCTTGGACACTGTAAATGTTGTCACAGCATCTCCGGTCTTGGATCTGATGGTTATGGTGTGGCTTCCGACCGAGAGGGATTCAAGATAGCTCGTCTTGAGCTCGATTATGATGCTTCCCTCTTTCTTGTTGTAATATGAAGGGTCAAGTTCCTTGTCATCTATGAGGACACAGACAAAGTCAGCGTACTCAGCGTTCGATCTGAACTTGATAGTGTTCTTGCTGGCCTTGCTCCATTTGCTTCCCTTGCCGCCGATAATCTCGGGTGCTGCCTTGTCGATGACTGTGTCAGCCTTGCTTATCTCCTTTGTACAGCCCTTGTTGCTGAAATATTTCTTGCAGGCTGAGCAATACCAGTATTCTATATTGCCCTTGCTGGAGGTGGTTGCTGCTACATAATCAGTCTTCTTAAGGTCTGTGTGGTTCGTTGTGCTGAGTTTGCCGTAGCTCTTGCCGCACACAGAGCACACTGCCTTCTTCTGGCAGGTTGCGGTTCCGCCGGAGCAGTCCTGGATGACCTTATATCCACAGCCCTTGTTCTTGCACTTGCGGGAATGGGTTTTGCCGTTGCCATCACTTGTCCAGTTGCCGAGGTCGTGGCTGCTCTTGCCCTCTACGACGATCTCACCGCAGTAGCGGCATTTCTGAGGTGTCGTGCAGTCACCGTCGTCGGTTTCTGCGGTGTGTTTCTTGTTTACTGTTACAGTCAATTTGGTTTCATTTCCCGCCTTGTCGGATACGATGATGGTCTGCTCACCATCTGTGGCTTCCAGAGCAAGTGAGTGATCGTCGTCAAGGGATTTCTCCTCGCCGTTCACTGTGACCTTTGCCAGATGGGATTCCTTCACGGTCATCACGGCTGACAGGCAGTAAGTCTCTCCGTCGGCGATTCCTGTGACCTTTGGCGCGTGTGTGTCGATGATGAAGCCATCTGTGGATAAGTATGTTGTTTTGCCGTCCTCTGATGAAAGCTTTGCGTATACAACATATTTGCCCTCGTCCTTTATGGAAAATGCTTTCTTATACTCGGTAAATGTTGCTGCACCCAGATCGTCCGATGACAGAGCTGAGTCGCTTATCAGGTAGCCGACTGTGATGGAAGGGTCGGAGTTGTTGTCACAGGTGATGGTAACCTTCTGGGTCTTGTTGTAATACTGCTCAAATGATGATACATCCTGGAGACCGTTCCAGCTCTTATCGCCCATGCTGATGGTGCCTGTAGGAGCAGAGTCTGATTTCCACATCGCATAAAATACCAGGTTTCTTTTAGCCGATGAGTCATCAGTATCGGAATACTCATATCCGTTATCTGCCGCCTTCTCAAAGGAAGAGGTGTATATGATGTTCACGGTCTTGCCTGATCCGTCGGACTTCGTGTTCCAGCCCTTGAACTCATAGCCCTCACGGGTCGGTGGGTAGTCGTTCAGTGCCACGCCATATCCTGATCCTGCTACATCAAAGTCATATGTTCCGCTGTCCGCATCTCCGAGCTTGCCTCCATTTGCATTCAGTGTGAAGGTGAGCCCTGAACCGGAGAAGCTGTCCTTGGTGTACATCGCTGTCAGCTTTATACGGTTTGTAGACTGGAAGTATGATGTGTCAATGCTGGTGACCTTTGTCTTGTCATTGTACCATCCTGTGAATGTAAAGCCGTCTTTCTCCGGCTTGTACTTTGACAGGTCAACAGTCGTAAATTCTGCTGATGGGCTGCTTATCACAGTGGAAGTCTCCCCTGATAACTGTCCTCCTGCTGCATCCAACTCCAGATAGTATGTGTCTGGATCGTCGGTATCTTCTGCAAATGCTGTGAAGCATGTCATACAGAACATTGCCGCGAAAACCAGTAAAAATCTAAGTATTTTTTTCATAGAATCCCTCCTTGCATATGGTATTATAATAATTTTATTATACTGGGGGGAGAAAAACAACGAGACAGGGGAAAAATTAATAATATGAAAGAACGGCCTCCGCCGAGAGACCGTTCCATAGAAAATGTCATGTTTTATGCCATTGTGAATATTCTTTCTTTTACTGTTTTGGACTCGCCTGGAGCAAGCTCTGTGTAGCCTGTGATCTCCGGTGCTCCTGAGAGATTTGGAGCGTCAATATTCCAGCTCATTGGCTCAGGACAGAAGTAACCCTTGTCGCCGTGATCGTTCCACATGATCCAGAACTTCATTGTGTCGTCAACCTCATAGCAGACCTTCTTGCCTGTGGCAACATCAGTTGCGTATACTCCGTAGAAAGGCTTGCCGTCCAGCTCGTTCATCTCCGCTGTGTAGAGATCGTTGTCGATGTCCTTCAGAACAGGTACCATGGTTCCGTTCTTGTACTGGAGATCGTAATCTGTTATAGGAAGGTTCTTCTCTGTAGGGATAGCGTGCTCATCAAGCTCCCATTTGTCTCCAACAGGTACACAGAGACGTACATCCTCGCCCTTTCCTGTGCTTGTGAAAGGCCCCTTGAATGCAACGTGGTTACATACGCCGTACGGCATCTGCTTGTCGGAGAGGTTGGTGAGTGTGAACTCGTAGTGCATACCGTCCGGAGCAAGAGTGAATGTGAAGTCTGCTCTGAAGCTCACAGGGTATGTAGCGAAAAACTCATCCTTCTCATCATATACATATGAAGTCTTGCCGATGGCCTTGTCTCCATCCACTGACACGCTCTCTATGCTGTGGTTTCTGAGATGAAGGAAACCGTGGAGATGGTTGCCGAGAGGATCATTGCATGGGAAATGATACATGGCATCGGAGGTTCTTAAGTTGCCGTGTGACAGTCTGTTAGGGAGATACAGGGTAGGCATTCCGTAGATCTCTGCTGCTGCTTTGAGCTGTGCAGGAGTCAGGGAAGGATCGTTCCTGAATATATCAATATCCAGAGCTGTGTTCTCCATCTTCATAATGTTGCTTCCGTTAAATGGTGCGATCAGTGCACGGTAATCGCCTGATATAAGTTCAATACAAGTCTCGCCCTTGTAGTCTATTGTACGTGCTGTAGTGTTCATCGTGTTCTCCTCTTCTATAAATATGTTGTGTTTAAGTTGTATGCTGAAATCCACAAAAACATTGAACTTTCCTATGTGAAATAGTAACACGGAAAAAATTGTATGGCAACAATGAGGTTCACAAAACGCGGCGTTCTTGATTATTTTATCATTAATTGCTATACTATCATAGGATATTTTGCGAAAGACATGAAAGTTAGTTAATTCGGAGGTCGAAGGTGACTAAGAATAATAACACTGATTATAGAAAAAAGATATACAGACAGCGGCATCACCGCAGAATGAAACTCGTCGAGAGCGGAATAGGAGTGATCGTCGCAGTCATAATGATATTTGCGCTTGGACAGGGCAACCTGAAAAAGAATGTGAACGGCCAGGAGGAGTTCCAGCCTGAGAGCGGAACATCGGCAGATATAAGTGAGAGCAGCACTCAGGATATGTCATACAGTGACACGGAGGGGGCTGCACAGCAGTATCTGGCAACTGCGGAGGATGCGGCCATTCCGGATCAGCGAAATGGTCAGTATGTACAATTTGTCAATTACACCAACCCTGATGTGAGCGGCAAGGGAGCGGACAAATATGACAGCAATATATACATTCCGGCGAATGCCACGGATGACCAGTATTTCTCGACATCTCTGCTCATAGGTGATTCCAGAGCCGAGGCGCTGGGACTGTACAGCGGTGTAGACAACTGGGATATGTGTGTGGCGAAGAATCTGGACATAGAGAAGGTCGCTAATACCAAGATGTTCACCTGCGATTCAGGAGAACAGTGTACGGTTGTCGAGATGCTTGGCATGAAGAGCTATGAGAATATATACATTTCATTTGGGCTTGAGGAGCTTTCGTGGTATAACGAGCGGTACATGTTGGCCTACAAGACTTTACTGGATCAGATCTCCCAGTTACAGCCTGCGGCAAATGTATATGTGATGTCAGTACTTCCTGTATCGGCGGAGCTTTCATCAAAAGACCAGGTGTATAACAACCCGGGTGTGGACAAGCTCAATTCTCTCATGCAGGAGATGTGTGGCAGCTACGACCAGGTGATCTATCTCGATGTGGCTCACAGCGTGTCTGTGGATGGTGTTCTGCCGGAGGATGCGGGAATAGATGGCAAACATTGTAATAAGAAATATTGTCTCAAGATGATGGACTACATCAGAAAGAACGTGTATGTCAGAAGATAGTGGAGACGGAGGCATATGATAAAAAGAATAATATATTTGTTTGCATGCTGTCTGGTGATCTGTTCGCTTGCGGGATGCGCAGGAAATGGAGACGACGAGGCAGATATGCCGGATGTGCACTCTCTGGCTGATATGCTCATGCAGAACGTGAAGTTTGAGGATTCCGTGGAGGAGGTCTCCTCTGAGACGGCGCTCAGATATTATGGTATAGACAGCGTTCAGGTGCAGGACAGTGCAGTGTACATGTCAACGGGAGCCACCGCCGAGGAGCTCGCAGTATTTCAGGCGTCGTCAACGGTCGATGCCCAGGGCATACTGGCGGACATGAAGAAAAGACGCGACTCACAGTTGCAGATGTACCTTGATTACAAATCGTCGGAGACCGCCAGACTTGATGATGCGGTTCTGTATGTGCATGATACATTTGTGGTATACATGGTGTCCGATGACAGCGAAACGGCACAGGGAATAATAAGTGATTATCTGGAATGATCTTCCGGGTGATCATTTTTTTTGTCTGCATTTCCTTGTGTAACACCGGGACAGATCATTCATATTATAGTAATAAATCCGCTGTCAATAAAATAAGATAAATAAAGAGCGCTGTATGCGGTTGTAATTTTATGCACTGGCATGTATTATTATGTATAATGTATACAATATACAAAATACGAACAATTGACAGCTTGAGATATCAGCACTGTGGTGCGTTGCGCCACAGTGACTGAAAGTGGCTGAAAATGAGTTGAAGGTCAATAGAGAAAGAGGTATAGACATGGCAAAACAGAATTGGAAACCAGGAAATATGTTGTATCCGGTTCCGGCAGTTATGGTGAGCTGCCAGAGACCGGGAGAGAAGCCAAACATAGTGACGATAGCGTGGGCCGGTACCATATGCAGCGATCCTGCAATGGTGTCCATATCGGTGCGTCCGGAGAGATATTCCTACGACATAATCAAGGAGACAGGAGAATTTACCATAAATCTCGTCACCGAGAAACTGGCATTTGCAACTGATTATTGTGGTGTGAAGTCAGGAAGAGACGTGGATAAATTCAAGGAGATGAACCTCCATGCATGTGACGGCGTGAATGTGTCATGCCCGGCTATAGAGGAGAGTCCGGTGAACGTAGAGTGCAAGGTAAAGCAGGTAGTTGAGCTTGGATCCCACCACATGTTTATCGCTGAGGTGGTCGGAGTCCAGATAAGTGATGAATACATGGATAAGACCGGCAAATTCAACCTCAACAGCACGGGACTTGTCGCATATTCACATGGAGAGTATTTTGCACTTGGCGACAAACTCGGCAAATTTGGATATTCTGTTAGAAAAAAGTGATCGCAGGCTGAAAAGCTGCAGGGGAAATGTCACGGATAGGAGAGAAAATGGAAATATCATTAAAGGCATATGGAAAGATAAACCTCGGTCTCGACGTGGTCAGGAGACGCGAGGATGGATATCATGAGGTGAAAATGATCATGCAGACGGTCGATCTGTGGGATGAACTGACATTTTGCGATGTCACCACAGACGAGATCGTTATAACATCGGATTCGGCGGAGCTGCCGGATGTGAAGGATAACATCATATACAAGGCGTGCCGGATGATGAAGGATATATATGGAATAGACAAGGGTGTTCATGTAACCGTGGATAAACACATACCGGTTGCAGCCGGAATGGCAGGGGGAAGCGCTGATGCAGCGGCAGCCCTCAAGGCGATGAATATGCTGTTTGGACTGAACCTTTCCGATGAACAGCTCATGGAACATGGAGTGAAGCTCGGCGCAGATGTGCCTTACTGTATCATGCAGGGTACGGCACTCTCGGAGGGAATAGGAGAGATCCTTACACCACTTCCACCTATGCCGGACTGCCTGATCGTCATAGCGAAGCCGGCGATCGGAGTGTCCACAAAATGGGTATACCAGAACCTGAAGGTGGATCTGCTGGAGGAGCATCCAGATATCGATGGCATGGCGGATGCACTCAAGACCGGAGATCTGAAGGGAATAACAGACAGAATGGCAAATGTGCTCGAGACGGTTACGATACCTGCAAATCCTGTGATAGATTCAGTCAAGAAGCTCATAGCGGAGAACGACTCCATGGGAGTGCTCATGAGTGGCAGTGGGCCGACAGTGTTCGGAATATATGACAACAGGGATAAAGAACTGGCACAAAGGGTAGTAGATATGCTGCGTGAAAAGGACGAGATACAGGCTGCGTATGCCGTCAGCCCGTATAACATAAGAAGAGGTATGTGATGGATCTTAGATTGAATATGGATGAGTACCTGCCCCTTCGAGAGGTAGTGTTTAAGACTTTGAGGAATGCTATAGTTCACGGTGAGTTTGAGCCGGGGGAGAGACTTATGGAGGTCACTCTTGCGAAGAGGCTTGGCGTAAGCCGTACCCCTGTCAGGGAGGCCATGAGAATGCTTGAGCTTGAAGGGCTTGTGGTCATGATCCCGAGAAGGGGAGCAGAGGTTGCCAGGATAACGGCAAAGGATCTGAGCGATGCGCTTGAGATCAGGATGGCGCTTGAGGATCTTGCGGCAGGGCTTGCCTGCAAAAGGATAGACGACGAGGGAAAAGAGCGGTTGAAGCAGTCCTATGCCGACTTTAAGAAAGCGGTAAGCTCCAAGATAATCCCGGAGATAGTAGATGCGGATGTTGCATTTCACAATACTATAATGGACATGACGAACAATCCGAGACTGATCAGCATGTCCCAGAGTCTTCGTGAGCAGGTGTACAGATACCGCGTGGAGTATGTAAAGGATTTCAGCTATCACGACAAGCTTATAGCGGAGCATGAGGCTCTCATGAATGCGATAATAGCCAGGGATGAAGAGAAAGCCAAGGAGATAACCCGTATACATATATACGATCAGGAACAGATTGTGATCGCAAATGTTGTCATAGCACAGAAATAACAATATGCATAATAATAAATACCTGTATAAGAGGCGGAATGCGTGAAAACGTGTTCCGCCTTTTTACGTGTATGTCTGAATAAAAACTCATCCGTTGGACAAGATAGATTACAGAAGATAAACGGTATGTTGGAGGTGTTTACGGCGGACGATGGCTTCAATCAGTAAAAAAATAGACGAAAACATCACACAAATTGAGACAATATTCGGTAACTGGAGCGATATCGTGGAGCGAAGGTTTGATCTGGACCGCTGTGCCTGGGGAGATGATCCGGCAATATACGTGGTGTATATAGATGGACTGTGCGATCATGAGTTGATTGAGAACACATTAATAAAACCAATAACCTGGGAATGGCGGAATAAAGACACGGCAGATCTGTGGGAGCATATAATCTCCTGCGAGGGTCAGACGGCGGATTATACCCAGGAAAGTGACATGGACAACGTTGTCAGGGCGGTCCTCAGGGGGGATACGGCTATATTTGTATCCGGGAGCGATCAGGCAATAGTAGTGTCATCGAAACATTTCCCTGTGAGAGGTATAGAGGAAAGCTCCACCGAGGGAGGAATGAGGGGGCCTAGGGACAGCTTCAATGAGAACTTTAGGACATCTACAGCTCTGATAAGGAGAAGGATCAAGGACGTACATCTGAAGCTGGAACAGGGGACAATGGGCGTCAGATCCAGAACAGAGTACGGGATATTCTATATGGAAGATATAGCGGAGCCTGAGCTGGTACAGCAGATAAGGGACACCATCGATAAGTATGAGATAGATGCGGTGTTTGACAGCGGTATGGCTGAACATCTGATGGAGAAGAAATGGCAGGAGATATTTCCGATATACCAGGCGACCACAAGACCTGACAAGGCGGCCGCGGCTCTGGTGGAGGGCAGGGTTGTCGTTGTGTTTGACAATTCCCCTGAGGTCATAATTGCTCCAGCCACCATCAACACTCTGTTTCAGACGGCGGACGATTATTATAACAGATGGCCGGTGGCGACATTTGCCAGAATGATAAGGTATGTGGCAGCGTTCATTGCGGTGGGACTGCCGGGACTTTATATTGCGATCACCTGTTATCACAGGGAGCTGATACCCGACAAGCTTCTGTATGCGATAGCCGATGCGAGAAGCCAGCTATCGTTCCCCGTTGTAGTTGAAGTGCTGATAATGGAGCTTTTGTTTGAATTGCTCCGGGAGGCCGGGATACGACTGCCGAGCCAGCTTGGAAATACGATAGGAGTGGTTGGCGGTCTGATAGTTGGTCAGTCAGCCGTGGAGGCGGGGATAGTCAGCACCATGGTTGTGATAGTTGTGGCACTCACGGCTATAGCTTCATTTGCCATTCCGAATGAGGCGTTTGCGTCTGTTTTCAGATTGCTTAAGTTCGTAATTATAATCACCAGCGCACTTTATGGAATACTTGGATTTATCCTTGCGATGCTGGTTCTCGTGTTTCATCTTGCATCCCTGGACAGCTTTGGCGTGCCGTATATGTCCCCTGTCGTGACCTGTGGATACACTGGCGAGGGATATAAGGACTTTGTTGTCCGCGCGCCTATAAAGAAAATAATCAACAGACCTAAATGGAGCAATCCTGACGAGCGGCGCAGGTTGGTCAGAAAGAGAAAATAGATATGAATGATAAATATAATGTGACGTTTTCTGCCTTTTTTAAGATGGCTTTGCTTGTTTTGCCGGGGATGATAACTTTTGTGGTTACATTAATACCCTCATATTTTGGAAGAAATTGCCTGATTTTGTCACTTTTTTTGACGCTATGCATGGCTTTTGCTTACGTGATAGCACTATATATTGTATACATGAAGATTGATGAGAGAGGGAACAGCGAAAGCGGTAAAGTCAAAAATAGGACTATTGCATTGATTTATGGGGCGAGAACTGCCGTTAGGATGGGCTTGTTGCTGTTTGTCCTTGCCGAGTGTTCCAGGCAGTTGATGTTGAAAAGATACACGGTAATTGCTATCTCAATCCCCTTGTTGCTTGCATGTCTGTATATGGGTAGCCGTGGCACAAGGGGGATGGTCAGGTTTGCGGAGTCCGTGTTCTGGTTCGCTGTCGCGGCGGGGGCTGTGGTCATTCTGTCTTCTGTGAGTAACCTTGATCTGTCAGTGCTTAAGACTGTGACTGAGATAGGAGACGAGGGCGGGGCGAATCTCACCATAAGCCGTGTCATGGCTAGGGGAGGACTGCTTTTTCTTGGATTTTCGGCTATGGAGACGGTGATGCTGGTGTATATACACGTCATTCGGAGGCGAAGAGGAATGTTGTGTGCAGCCGTAGGCACAAGTACCATAGTAGGCATTATCTGTTCGATAATTGTGATATGTACACTGGGTACGGGTGCGCTCATGGCTAAGGAGAAAAATATACTATATATAGTGGGAGCCATGGAACTGCCTGGCGGAGTGAAGCTCAGGCCGCTCATGCTGGTGTGTTACCTTGTCATCGTGTTCGGTGTGATGGCACTGGTTCCAAACGTCATAGGTGGATGGGGCGCTGTGGACAGACTGGGTGTTCGGCACAGATGGCTGTGGAAGACATTGTGGGCAGTCCTTGCATTTGCCGTATGCCTGTGGGCCGGGATGCTGCCCGGACAGCAGGACCGTATAAAGATCATCTCCGGATATCTTATTCTGGTGGATGTACCACTGTCGATAATATTGCCGGCGGCATCACTTGCCGGGAAATGGCCTGTAAAAAAATCTGCCGGACTGGCGGCGGTGTTATTGACGGCGTGTATATTGAGTGGGTGTGAATACAAGCCGGTGGAGGATGTGGACTATGTGAATGCGGTCATCATAGAGCGCAGCACGGAGGAGCCTGCCGGCGGCGGGCTGAGATACAGTTTGGTCATAACAGGACTGGACGACGATGAGGATTCCCTGACCGAGGAGGGGGTGTACCAGGTGGACGCCGGTTCATTTGCCGATGCTTGCAGAAGTTATAATGAGAGTCATGCGAAGTCCCTCGATACGAGTCATGTGGAGTATATAGTAGCGGAGAATACCCAGGTAATGAACGAGGCTGCAGCCGAACTTGAGAAGGAATTTGCTACAAGCTATGTGACTGTGGTGATAGAACAGAATATACTGGAGAAATCCGGGGATAACAATACAAATGAATATCTTAAGACACACTATGAAGGCCAGTGTCTGGCGACATACGCGAGAGATGGGATAGGTGAATAGAGACTTAGATGATCAGGAGGTATTGTTTATGTGGAGAATGTTCAGGGCGGCCATACTGGGTGTCCTCATAGGAATTGTCGGCGGTGTGATATTTGGACAGGTTTCTTATGTGAAGAAATATAAGGATAAGGTGTCGAGGGAGATAATGGCGGATGCGGTCATGTACAACAATTCACTGGATGACAGTGGAAGGGTCATAAGGCTTAAGGTCGATTATGATGGCGATATGAAGTCTGAGGATGAGAGAGATGAGCTTGAGAGCTATGTGGGCAACACAGTCATGAAGCAGATCGGCATGTGGCTTGGGGACGACTACAATGAGAATCTGAGTTATATACAGATGCGCCACAATCTTGTCATGGCGATGGAGGATATAAATGACATTGCCCAGAGCGCGGCAAATGCGTGGGGCGTGGATGCCGATGCAAACTCCGGATTTTCTTATGAGTATTTTGGCGATTCCGGGGAGGACTGTCCGCCCGGAATGTATGAGACATTATGTATAGATCTGGGGGATAAGTGACGTTGAAAAGTTGATTCCCAGGTGTTATACTTTGACCTGTGGTGTGCCCCGTGTGCACCGCGGATTAAAGTATAAGGAGCACATGTCATGGCTAAGGAAAATTTGGTTGTAATATTTGGAGGAAGATCATCAGAGCATGAGGTTTCATGTATATCGGTACAGACAGTTGCCAAGGGGGTTGATCTTGAAAAGTATAATATGACATTGGTTGGCATTACCAAGGATGGAAGATGGTTAAAGGCAGATAATATAGAGAGTATAGCGGATGGAAGCTGGTATGACAGCAAGGTCACAGCAGTGATCTCACCGGACACCAGAAGAGAGCTTATAGTTTTCTCCGATGCAGGTGTGGAGCGCCAGAAGGTGGACGTCATATTCCCTGTACTTCACGGTATGTATGGCGAGGATGGAACTATACAGGGATTGTTCGAGATGGCAGATATTCCATATGTTGGATGTGGCGTTCTGGCATCGGCGGCATCCATGGATAAATTCTATACGAAGATAATCGTTGATCACATCGGTGTTTCACAGGCGAGATTTGTACCTGTGCTTGCAGAGGATTTCAGCGACATAGACAGTGCTATGGACAGAGTTGAGGCTGAGCTTGATTACCCTGTATTTGTAAAGCCTTCAAAGGCCGGATCATCAAAGGGTGTAAATAAGGCGACTGACAGAGCAAGCCTTCTGTATGCGCTGAATGAGGCCGTAAAGCACGACAACAAGATCCTCGTTGAGGAGACGATAGTTGGACGTGAGCTTGAGTGCGGAGTCCTCGGTTACAAGGACAATACCAAGGCTTCGGGAGTTGGCGAGATACTTGCCGCTGCTGAGTTCTACGATTTCGATGCAAAGTACAACAATGCTGAGTCGAGAACGGTTATCGGCGCCGACATCCCTAAGGAAGCAGAGAACGAGATAAGGGAAGACGCTGTGAAGATATTCAAAGCACTTGACGGCTTCGGACTCTCCAGAGTGGATTTCTTCCTTGAGAATGGAACAAACAGAGTTGTATTCAATGAGATCAACACACTTCCTGGATTTACAGGAATAAGCATGTATCCAATGCTGTGGAATGCTCAGGGATACGATATAAAGACTCTCGTCACAACGCTTATTGAGATGGCAAAAGAGAGATAAATTTATAAAATTACATAGATTGGAAGTTTATATGGTAAAGAATGTTACTGTGACAGTAGTTGGAGAGCAGAGGACGAGCAGGGAAGAGAACAATGTTGAACCCATAGAGCTTGTTACCAGGGGAAGCCTTCATGAGAAGGACGGGGTATTTTACCTGAAATACGATGAGTATTATGAGGATCTTGAGAAACCGGCGAGAAATCTGCTGAAGTTTGACAAATTAGGACTTGACCTGACAAAGAAGGGCGAAGTCAGTGCTGCCATGTCATTCAGACCGGGAGAGACCAGAGAGGCATTTTATTCTACTCCGGTTGGTATGATGAATATAAGCATACTCACTGAAGGCTATCAGCTCGTGGAGACGGAAAAGGGGTTTGGTTTGGTCGTGGTGTATGTGATGGATTATGGCAATGAATGTGTATCGTTTAACGTACTCAGGATAACCGTGGAGTGAGGATAGCTATATGGATGACGAGAAGGCGTTTGATGATTTTTTGTCTATAGATACGACGCTGTGTATAGGTGCGGAGCAGCCCACCGAGGAGAATAATATATATCAGGCGACTTACTACAGGGATCTTGTGACCCTGTTCAATGCCGTGTCCATGGAGCCGGAGGATACACTTGTTGATTTTGGCTGCGGACTGGGGCGTGTGTTGTTCTATGGCAACTCAAGGCATTACTGCCGCGCCACGGGTATAGAGGCAGATGCTGACATATACGAGAAGCTTCTGGAAAATGCCGCGGGTTATCAGAGCAGATTTTATGATCAGGAAGACAGGATGAACTTCTATAACATTCCGGCGCAGGAGTATGAGGTTGCAGATGAAGATAATTATTTCTATTTCTTCAATCCATTTTCCCCGGAGGTGTTCAAGAAGGTCATAGACAATATAATAGATTCCGTGCGCAGGGCACCGAGAAATATATATCTGATGCTGTACTACCCGACATTTGAATATCAGAGAGTCATGAGGGACAGCAGGTATTTTGTGTTGAAGAATATCATCAAGTTGTCAGGATACGAAGAGGATCCCGATGAAAAAGTGTATGTGTATCACATGTCAAGATACTTTGTGTGATTTGCCACTTCGGCGCAACAGCAGATATAGGGCGATGAAGCCTGCGGCTGACGTGATACCAGTTGCAAGTATACAGCCTGTATGTGGCAGTGCAAATGGCAGCATCCCGGTGAAATAAGAAGATACGTTGATCGTTATGTGAAGAAGGATCGATGGCAGCAGGGAAGACGTCCATGTGGCGAGCAGCGCGAGAAGGATTCCCATGGGAAGGGCGTAGCAGAACTGGACTAAATTGCCGTGATAAAGGGCGAACAGCAGCGCTGACAGCAGGATGGCGATGGCATCTGAATGTCTGCATGTAAATGCACGTCTGGAAGAACTCAGAGAGATCCCTCTGAACACAAGCTCCTCACAGACCGGTGCAAGCAGCATGACTGTTGTAACTCTGAAGATACCGTTGTTTAGAGAGAATGATGAACGAACCATGTCTCTGTAACTGCCGAGAAGCTCTGGACGATGGAGCTCAATGGCGTTCAGTATTCCGGTCGAAAAGAACTGCAGGCTGAGGCCTGTTATGACAATAAGTATAAAAATACAAAAACAGAACAGGAATGAGAGTGATCTCGTTCCTGTTCTGTTTTTATTGTTACGGTTATCTCCTGTGGTGAATACCCAAGGATATACATGGTGTATACATCCGCAGAGAATAATTATTATAACACATGATACCAGAGATGATGGAATAAGCCCATGGACAAAAGTTATGCATATCGGTGCGAGTAAAGCTATTCCAAGTTCGCGGAGGTTAATATGACATTTCTTCATATTGGGAATCTCCTTTCAAGCTGTTACATCTTCTGGATCTTTTTAGCTCTCTCTTTTTCTTCCTTGGCCTTAGCCTTGGCTGCGGCCTTCTGCTCCTTGCTGAGCTTTGACTCGGCTACATCCTTATCGTACATATCCTGATACTTTCTCTGCTTTGCACGAAGCTTCTCACCAAAGGTCTTCTTGCCCTTCTTCTCCTCGATCTTACCACGAACATTCTTGACGCTCATGATATAGATACCGCTGACCATAGCCTTTACCTCTCCGCGGACAGGCATCTGATCATATATACCGTCATCACAGATAAGATTCATGATCTGAGGTCCGATCTTGGCCTTTACTATAGGCATCTTGGCCTTCTGGTAACGCTTTGGTGTCTGTTCCATTACCATCTTAGGCAATCCGGCATCCTTCATAGGGAGCATCTTCTTGTCGATGACAAGCATCGTCACAGGCTGTGCCTGTTCCTTCATCATTTCCTTCTGTGCAGACTGCTTTTTCTGAAGCTTATTGCCCACTATGTATAATGCAATAAGACCTCCGATAAGTATAACTGCAACTATTATCAACCATACCCACCATGCCATGTTTAGTTCCTCCTGATTATATTTAGTTATTGGTGTTTTGTCTTGTCGTGATCAGATTATTATAGTCTGATCACTTTTTTGTTGCAAGGGGAAGATTCTTAACCCTTGCTTTCTGAATGAGTGCCGGAATGGTTTCAAGAACCTCCTTGCGCTCCTTTGGCTTCAAGCCATTTATGTCGATAGGGTCAAGAAATTCGATGACCACCTTGTGACTTCTGATAAAGTTGTGCTTGTTGGCCTCCATGATATTGTCTGTTCCGCATATGGATACAGGTACGATAGGACATCCGGCCTTCTGTGCGATCTTGTATGCTCCGTCCTTGAAAGGAAGAAGTTCTTCGCCGTCATTTCTGTGTCCTTCAGGAAATACCATCATGGAATGTCCGGATTTTACGATATCAGCCGACTGCATGATAGTCTCCAGTCCCTTCTTCAGGTCGGACCTGTCAAGGAATGTACATCCTATGTCCTTCATATACCATGGAAGGATAGGAACCTTCAGGATTCCGTCCTTGGACATAAATCCCAGAGGCCTGTCCAGTGCGTTGTGACAGCACAGTATATCGAAGAAGCTTCTGTGGTTGCCGACAAACAGAATAGGCTGATCTTTGGGCACCCGTTCCAGACCTATGACAGTGCACTTGGCACCGCATATGAACATGACTATTCCAAAGAAGCCTTTGACCAGCTTCTGGGCATGGCGGTACGCCTTTTCCTGATCCTTCTTAGCCAGAAGGTACAGATACAGGTGATACGGAGTACACAGGATGATGCCCAGAAAGGCAAATAAATATGCAAATATTGTTCTCAATATTATAATTCTCCTTATGCTATTTTAAATGTTCCAGCATTGATTTGACTCGTCGTATGATTACTTCTCCTCAGAATCCTTCTTCTCCGGTATTGGAGTATATCTTCCATAGAGCTTTGATGTCTCAAGAAGCCTGTCTGACAACTGCTTGCCCAGGTCTGAGGCTTTGAATCTCCATGCCCAGTTGCCCTCTCCAACGCCTGGCGTGTTCATACGTGCCCATGAGTCGAGCTTTAGCACGTCCTGCATAGGAACGATGGCCATGTTGGCAACAGAAGAGAAGCATGCTCTTATCATAACCCAGCAGATATCACTTGCATCAGTGCTGTAGTATCTTCTGAGCTTATCCTTTGAAGCCTCATAAGCCTGCGTATACCATCCAAGGGTGGTGTCGTTGTCGTGTGTTCCTGTATAGCATACACAATTAGGTGTATAGTTATGTGGAAGGAAGTCGTTCTCGTTTGGATTTTCAAATGCAAACTGAAGGATCTTCATTCCAGGAAGTCCGAATTTGTCTCTGAGTTCTATGACTGAATCATCTATCTCGCCGAGATCCTCGGCGATGATAGGAAGATGGTAGCCGAGATTAGCTTCGAGCTGTGTGAAGAAGTTCAGCCCTGGAGCTGGCTTCCACTCGCCGTTGATGGCGGTCTCCTCACCGTAAGGCACTGCCCAGTAACGGTCAAATCCTCTGAAGTGATCTATCCTGAGGAAATCTGTTACTGTGAGCTGATATTTGATTCTCTCTATCCACCATGCATAGCCTGTCTCGGTATGCTTTTTCCAGTTGTACAGAGGGTTGCCCCAGAGCTGACCGGTAGCTGAGAAATAATCTGGTGGAACACCTGCAACCTCGATAGGGTATCCCTTTGAATCCAGCAGAAACAGTTCCTGATTGGACCATACGTCTGCGCTGTCCCATGCGAGGAATATAGGTGTGTCACCTACTATACTGATTCCGAGATCATTTGCATATGTCTTGAGGGCCTGCCACTGCTCTGTAAAAAGGAACTGGAGGAAGTTGTAGTAGCCGATGCCGTCTGCAAGCTTCTTCTTCCATGCGGTCTTCTGCCTTGCGGTCGGCTTCTTCAGTGAATCATCCCACATGTACCAAGGCATTCCCTCGTGCGCATCCTTGCCTGCCATGAACAGAGAGTAGTCAGCAAGCCATGATGTATTCTTGACAAATGCATCGAACTTTGCCATGAGATCCTCGTCTCCTGACATATCATCTGCATAGTCAGCGTCGATAAATCTCTCGTACGCTTTCTTCAGAAGGCCAGTCTTGAATTCTATAAGTGTTCCATAGTCGATCTTCTCAGGATCCCAGTCAGGCATAGCTGAGAAGTCCTCGTCCAGAAGTAACTTCTTCTTTCTGAGGTAGTCGATATCGATGATAAGTGGTTGTCCTGCAAATGCTGAAAATGGCTGATAAGGTGAATCGCCAAAGCCCGTGTGACCGAGTGGAAGCACCTGCCACAGATTTAATCCTGAAGCTGCAAGAAAGTCGATAAACTGATAAGCGCCCGGACCCAGATCTCCGATTCCATAAGGACTTGGGAATGATGTCGGGTGAGCCAGAATACCAGCGTACTTCTTAGGCTTTTTTCCGTTGTTCTGCTCTAACATAATCTATCCTCTTTTCATAATGTATACACAGAGCCATGCCACCTCACAGTCTCTTCGAGCCTGTTCAAAGTGTACGACTCTGCCGTGTTCAGAGCCATGCCACCTCACAGTCTCTTACGAGCCTGTTCGGCTGGTGTACGACTATGCCGTGTTCAGAGCCATGCCACCTCACAGTCTCTTCGAGCCTGTTCGAAGTGTACGACTCCGCTGTGTTCAGAGCCATGCCACCTCACAGTCTCTTACGAGCCTGTTCGGCTGGTGTACGACTCTGCCGTGTTCAGAGCCATGCCACCTCACAGTCTCTTACGAGCCTGTTCGAAGTGTACGACTCTGCTGTGTTCAGAGCCATGCCACCTCACAGTCTCTTCGAGCCTGTTCGGTGCGGCGTATCCGCCGTATAGCACAATATAAGAAATGCCTTGTTCATGCAAGCATGACAAGCCACTTCTTATATTGTGCTGCATGGCTCTGAACGGTAACATTATACAATACTATGTGTGATAGTTGCAAGGTAATAGTGCTTGACAGCGGGCTGTGTGCTAACTTATTATAAGTGGAAGTATTTGAACTTGCGTATACTTCCGTATTTCCGTGATATATGGCGGTTAAGCCGTATGTGTGGAGCGGATAAAAAGAGAAAGAAGAGTATAAAAATGGAAAGAATAATCACAAGCCTGCTTGAAACGGATATGTACAAGTTTAGTATGGGACAGGCGATTTACCATCAGTTCAGTGACTATAAGACAACATGGTCATTCAAGTGCAGGAATACTGACGTGTTCTTCACAAAGGAGATGGTTGATGAGATCAAGAGACAGATACAGCTCTACTGTGATCTGAGATTTACAGAGGAGGAGCTTGAGTATCTGCACAATATCAAGTGGATAAAGGGTTCTTATGTTGATTTCCTGAGACTCTGGAAGGCAAGATATGAGGACTTTGAGATATCAGATGACGCTGAGTGTGGACTGAAGATAGAGGCGAGAGGCACTTGGCTCAATACTTCCATGTATGAGATACCTACTCTGGCTATAGTGAATGAGGTCTACTTCAGAATGAACGATGACTATGATAAGCTGCTTGCATCATTCAGGGAGAAGCTTGATGAGAAGGTCCGAAAAGTCGAGACCGGAGAGTATAACCTTGGAGCTTTCAGTGAGTTTGGACTCAGAAGAAGACTTTCGGCTGAAGCTCAGGAGCTTGCAGTCAAGGAACTCAGCAAGCGCAAGTATCCGGGTTCAACATTTGTCGGAACAAGTAATGTATATCTGGCAAGGAAGTATAATCTGGTTCCGGTTGGAACTATGGCGCATGAGTGGATCATGTGTGTTGGACAGGGTAATCATAAGCACAATCCTGCATATTCCAACTGGTATGCATTGGATGCATGGGTTAAGGAGTATGGAGTGCTGAACGGAACAGCTCTCACTGATGCCATCACAACAGATTGCTTCCTAAAGGATTTCCAGCTCACATATGCGACACTTTTCAGTGGGGTGAGACACGACAGTGGCGATCCTTATGAGTGGGGCGACAAGATGGTTCATCATTATGAGAAGCTTGGACTTGATCCAAAGACCAAGACACTTCTGTTCAGCGACAGCCTTGATTTCGAGAAAGCAGACAAACTCAACAGCTATTTCAAGGACAAGATCAAGGTTGCATTTGGAATAGGAACATATATATCCAACGATACGTGCGATGAACCGCTCAACATAGTTATGAAGACTACAGCATGTAACGGCATGGATGTTGCCAAGATATCTGATGATAAGGGCAAGGGTATGTGCAAGAATCCAGATTATGTTCATTATCTCAACAGATGTATCAAGTGGCGTATGGAGAATGATAAGTAACTTTTCGTAAGGAGGTGGCGCACTGGGTGCGCCGTCACTAAGCTGGGCTTAGTGACATCTTATGAAGCACGCAGACGCCGCGCGCAGCGCATTTCATGCGTCTGCTCATTAGCAAAAAATGGAGTTTTGTGAATTATGGGAAAAATTATTATAATGACAGATTCTGCCAGTGACATTTCAGAGAATGAGGAGAAGGAGCTTGGAATCAAGATTCTTCCTTTCCCGGTCGTAATAGGTGGCAAGTCTTATCTGAGCAGAGTCGATTTTGACAATGAGGGCTTCTACAAGCTCATGGCAGAGAATGATGATCTTCCAAAGACATCACAGATCACAGCGTACCAGTTCGGCGAGGTGTATAAGGAGCTGGTGGAGCAGGGTTACACGGATATTATATATGTAAGCATCAACAAGGATGGTTCTGCCTCATATGCAAATGCGCAGATGGCCGCAGATCAGTTCGAGGAGGAATATCCTGAGTGTGCCGGAAAGTGCAATATATATGTATTTGACGGAATAGGCTACAGTGGACAGTATGGCTATCCGGTGGTTGTGGCAGCTAGAATGGTTCAGGAGGGCAGGGATGCCAAGGATATCGTGTGGTATCTGAAGGAAGAGCTTCCAAAGAGAAGGATATACTTCGGAATATATGGCCTCAAGTATGCAGCCAAGTCAGGAAGAATTCCAAGTGCGGCAGCTCTGGTTGGTGACGCACTCGGCGTGAAGCCTATCATGAAGATCTGGGCAAATGAGATCGTGACAGCTATCAAGTGCCGCGGTGAGAAGAAACTCATGGCAAAGATGGTGGATGTCACAGTAGAAGAGATGGAGCCAGGTTCAGAGTACCAGGTAGTATACGGAAATGATGAGACCGTCAGAGACGAACTGACAGCTCGTATGACGGAGAAGGTTGGATATGGCCCATCAGACTATTTCCAGATCGGGGCAGCAGTTGCATCCAATGCAGGACCAAAGGTTGTTGGAACTATCTTCAATGTGAAGAAAGAGCTTATGTAAGGATTCGTGTAGGAATTATTTCTTATGGCACGATGGCGGATAAAAGTCTTTGTGCTGTTTATCGTGGAATTTAATAATATGTGCATAAAATTATCCCTTTTCAAGGAAATTTAGTTGAAAAGATACAAAATCTCAGATTTTGTGCCTTTTTCAAGATCTTTTCCTCAAAAAGGGATAATTTAGTGTCGTAAAATAAATATAATTGCCATTTAGAGAAAATATTTCCAAACCATTCAAGAAATCAAATCATCAAGCTCGTGATACACCCTTGCGAGTGGCAGCCCGACAACATTGTTGTAGTCGCCATCAATTCCCTTGACGAACAGACCGCCCTTGCCCTGAATTCCATAGCTTCCGGCTTTGTCAAACGGCTCATTTGTGGCGAGGTACTGGATTATCTCGTCGTGGGATACAGGATAGAAGGTGACATCCGTCTTCTCATAGAATGAGCTGGATGACTTGGCTCTTCCGTTCACATATATCAGACACACGCCGGTGTACACCTGATGCGTCTGGTCGGACAGACTGTTCAAGGTGTTGTATGCATCGTCGTAGTCGTAAGGCTTACCAAGAATCCTTCCGTTCAGCGATACAACAGTGTCTGCGCCGAGGACAACGAAGCGTTCAGGAAGCTTTTTAACCCGTCTTACAACATCCTGGGCGATGATCCTGTTGCACACTTCATCTGCCTTCTTCTTAGCCAGAAGCATTACATATTCAGATGGAGCCATCGGTTCAAGATCTTCATCAGAAAGACTTGGACACACATCGAAGTCGTATCCCGCCTGGGCCAGAAGTTCCTTTCTTCTAGGCGATCCCGAGGCGAGAATTATCTTTATGTTAGTCATATGCTATATCTCTATACTTTCCTAAAATAATTTTGTACAAACAAGATCTGTTATTGTCGTACACACAGATCATTATTTACACATCTTAATAGCCTTCTCAAACAGTGGCAGAGAGCGCTCAACCATATCTGTTGTAGTACAGTAAGCCAGTCTCATATGTCCCGGACACATAAAGCTGTCGCCAGGAACAAGGATCAGATCAAGCTCATGGGCAGTCATGTTACAGAACTCATTTGCATCTGCGATAGGAGTCTTAGGGAACATATAGAAAGTTCCGCCTGGCTCAACACACTCATATCCCATAGCTGTGAGCTCCTTGTACAGGATGTTCTTGTTCTTCTCATAGATTGACAGATCAGATGTCTCGTCAAGCACCTTTGCAACTCCGAGCTGTATCAGAGATGAAGGACAGTTGTGTCCTGTGAAACGTGATACCTGTCCGCACATATTGATGATGAGTTCAGCGTCCTTGCACTTAGGATTTACAGCCACGTATCCGATACGCTCTCCAGGCAGTGACAGAGACTTGCTGAATGAGTAGCAGCAGATGGTGTTGTCGTAGAACTTTGAGATGAATGGCGAATCAGTTCCCTCAAATACGATCTCTCTGTAAGGCTCGTCTGATATAAGGTAAATGTCATGTCCGTACTCCTCCTGTTTCTCTGAGAGGATCTGGGCAAGATGTGTTATAGTCTCTGTTGAGTAGACGATTCCGGATGGGTTGTTTGGCGAGTTGATGAGGATTGCCTGAACATTTGGGTTCATCATCTCGAGAAATGCGTCAAAGTTGATCTGGAATGAAGTAATGTCCGCGGGAACGACCTTGAGAACAGCACCGGTTCCGTCAACGTATGGAACATACTCAGGGAAGTAAGGCGCAAATGTGATGACCTCGTCGCCCGGCTCTGTGACACATCTGATGGCGTGGGCCAGGGCTCCGGCAGCACCTGATGTCATGAAAATGTCCTCAGGAACATACTCCATGCCGAAACGGCGGTTCAGAGAATCTGCGACAGCCTTTCTTACAGAGTAAATAGTAAGTGTAGGGCTGTAGCCGTGAAGTGCCAGTGAATCCTCATTCTGGATAAGATCGATAAGTCCTTTGTTGAAGTCGTCTGTGGTAGGCACAGATGGGTTGCCTATAGTATAGTTGAACACATTCTCAGCACCGATCTCAGCGGCACGCTTTGAAGCATACTGTGCAAATTCCCTGATGATGGAAGTGTTGTTTAACATTGATGAATATTTCTTTGAAATCATGAAAGTCCTCCTGTTATGTAAAATGTTATGATAAATATACATATAAAATCAATGCAATATGACACATGTAATGTGGACACATATTATACGTTGATGTAATCTATGTGTACATATATACATCACAATAAATATACAGTTTTGGACACAAAAAAACAAGAGGTAACAGAACGGGGAAGATCTGCTGCCTCTTGCAAAAAAATGAGGGGAGAGAGGATTCAAATAAATGAAAAACTCTTTACGATTGTTAGTATATTCAGGATTTGTGAAAAAAATGTGTTTAAAGATTAATCTATTTATAAAGATTAATAACTAATCATAAACAAATAATTAAACGTTCACAAAGTGCGGGTATTTCTGTATAATACAGCGTGACGGATACGATATTGCGGTACTATAAACAATGCATTAGTACCATAAGAGAGGTTTGAGATATGATATTTGAGACACATGGTCATTATGACGATACTCAGTTTGATGAGGACAGAGAACAGTTAATTGCAGAATTCCTTGAGAAGGATATAGACAAGGTCATGAACGTCGGAGCGGATATGCAGTCGTCGAGGAATTCGGTGGAGCTTGCCGGAAAGTATCCGCATTTCTATGCAGCGGTTGGCGTGCATCCAAGTGAGGTCGGTGAGCTGACGGAGACGGATATACAGGAGCTTAAGAGCATGGTGCTGGATAATCCAAAGGTGAGAGCCATAGGTGAGATAGGCCTTGATTATCATTTTGATGATGATCCCCCGAGGGATGTGCAGAAGAAATGGTTCGTCAGACAGCTTGAGCTTGCACAGGAGCTTGCCATGCCGATCATCATACACAGCAGGGACGCCGCGTCAGACACCATGGAGATATTGAAAAGAATGGATGGCGGCAGAAATGGCGGTGTGATACACTGTTATTCATACAGCGTAGAACAGGCAAGAGAATATATTAAGATGGGATTTAACATAGGGGTTGGCGGAGTAGTCACCTTCAAGAACAGCCGGAAGCTTCAGGAGGTCGTGGAGGACATCCCTCTGGAAAAGATAGTTCTCGAAACAGACTCCCCATACATGGCTCCGGTTCCATTCCGGGGAACAAGGAACTCTGCCCTCAACATACCTTATATAGCTGAGAAGATAGCCGAGATCAAGGGCGTTCCGGTTCAGAAAGTGTATGACCAGACATACGCGAATGCCCTGAAAATGTACAAGATGTAATAAAAACGTAGATTACAGGCAATGGAGGTTTCGTAATGTGAATTGAGACCAGGACTTTGTGGTATTCCCCAGGCAGGCATACCACAAAGTCCTGGTCGTGACACAAATCTTGATGAAACCGCCATTGTCTGGACGCAGGAAAGGATAAAGCATGGAGAAGTTAAGCAATCCACAGGTCACGATAGAGACGATAAAGAAATACGAATTTGCATTTCAGAAGAAGTTCGGTCAGAATTTTCTCATAGATGCCCATGTCATAAATAAGATAATCAGCGCAGCGGACATCACGAAGGACGACTGCGTGCTGGAGATAGGTCCGGGAATAGGAACCATGACCCAGTATCTTGCGGAGAGTGCCGGACAGGTTGTGGCGGTGGAGATAGACAAGAATCTTCTCCCTATTCTGGACGAGACCCTTGCGGAGTACGACAATGTGACCATCATCAACGATGACATACTGAAGGTGGATATCAACAAGATCGTGGAGGAGAGAAATGGCGGCAGGCCTATCAAGGTGGTTGCGAATCTTCCATACTATATAACCACACCGATCATCATGGGACTTTTCGAGAAGCATGTGCCGCTTCTCTCGGTGACGGTCATGGTGCAGAAGGAGGTCGCGGACCGCATGCAGGTGGGCCCGGGAACCAAGGATTACGGAGCACTGTCCCTGGCAGTTCAGTATTATGCCGAGCCGTATATAGTGGCAAATGTTCCGCCAAACTGCTTTATACCGAGACCGGGTGTGGGCTCAGCGGTCATCAGACTGAACAGATACCAGGAGCCGCCGGTCAAGGTGAAGGACGAGCAGCTCATGTTCAGGCTGATAAGAGCATCATTTAACCAGAGAAGAAAGACTCTTCAGAACGGCATAGCCAACAGCGGAGAACTGTCATTTACCAAGGAGCAGATCGCAAAGGCGCTGGAATCCCTTGGAATATCAGCAAATATCCGTGGAGAAAGTTTGAGCCTGGCGGAATTTGCAGCTTTGAGCGACATTCTCACGGACAAATAATGTCATAGGTGGTGAGACAGAATCATAGATAATTGATAAAGCCCCCGGAAAAGGACGCAGAATTCCGGAAGGGAGAGGAGGATTATCTATGGTGTACTGGAACCGATTTATATCGTATATTTACAGGTATCACGACGGACACAAATGTGAAAATTCAGGATTTGCCAAGGTGGCAAAGGTGGGGAGAACGGGAAGACTCACGGTTGGACTGAGAAACGGAATGAACAGCAGAGAGGAATTCTATGGCGTGTTCATTTACAGGGAGACGCTGGCCGACGAAGGCGCAGTGGGCGGTGAACAGACAAATGAACCCGTGATGATCCCTCTGCCGGTGCTCGTCGGTAAGATGAGACTCAGAAATGGACACGGTGAGGAGTGCTTCTCATTCTGTTGGGATGATGTCATGGAGAGTGGACGGCCTGTGACTGCATTTGCCGGTATCGTCATAAGGCGTATACAGCCGGATGGAAATATGGGGCAGGAGTATTACGACAGCGATATATTCTGTTCGTCCTGGACGGACAGTGTGATAGATTATTCCAGAATGTGGGATGCGAAACGTGCGGGCCGCGATGCTGAGGAACTGAGCGAGGCGGTGAGAGAGGCCTCCATAACAGATACGGTCACGGCAGAGTTGGAGCTTGAGAGCTGTGCTGCACCGGCGGAGCCTGTATGTTCTGATGAGGTCGAGACCTCCGAGACCGGAACGGCGATAGACAAAATGTTTGAGAATTATGAACGTCTGCCACTTCTTCCGGGAAGCTCCCTGGATGACGGGCTGGACAGCGTCATAGAGAGCGTGAAGATATCCCCGAATGACATAGGTCTGCTGGACATGTGCAACTGGAAGCTCGGGGTGAACAGCTTCCTGACACACGGGTATTACAGCTACAAATACCTGATGTTTGGCAAAGTCATATTTTCCCTAGATGATGACCGCGTCAGTTACATACTTGGAGTTCCGGGGGTGTATTCCTCGAGGGAGAAATACCTTGCCGGGATATTTGGATTTGACAGATTCGTGCCGGAGAAGGAGACACATATCAAGACCGGCAGCTTCGGCTACTGGATAGTGGATATAAGATAGGAAGAAGAGGATAAAGAGAATGGAAGATACCAATATAGATGAGCTGACGCCGGAGGAGCGGCGTATCCATGAGAAGTATATGGATAAAGCCATAGCCCAGGCAAAGAGGGCTTATGCAAATGGCGATGTTCCGATAGGCTGTGTCATAGTCCACGATGACAGGATAATCGCAAGGGGCTTCAACAAGAGAAATCTGAAAAAGACCACACTTGCACATGCGGAGATACTGGCCATAGAACAGGCGTCAAAGAAGCTCGGCGACTGGCGGCTGGAGGAGTGCACAATGTATGTGACCCTTGAACCGTGCCAGATGTGTGCCGGGGCCATAGTGCAGGCCCGTATCCCAAATGTGGTGATAGGATGTATGAATCCCAAGGCCGGATGTGCGGGCTCCATAATAAACCTGCTGGACATGAAACAGTTCAATCATCAGGTTGAGGTTATACGTGGTGTGCGGCAGGATGAATGCAGTGAGATGATGAAGAGCTTTTTTCGCGACCTGAGACAGGGAAAAGCGAAGAATGCTTGACGGCGGGCGGCATGTCAGATATAATGTAGCCTGCGGTGCATCTTGTGCACAGCCAATTAAATATGTTTTAAAGTTTCCATGCAACCGGGGAGGTAGCGGCGCCCTGTACCTGCAATCCGCTATAGCAGGGGTGATGGTCTTCCGGAGGGGTGGCCGCTGTAGGGCTGCCCTCAGTAAGTGATGTTGATGTCTGGGTCTCGCGCAACAGGAATCTTCGAACCGTGTCAGGTCGGAGACGAAGCAGCACTAAGGGGAATCTCCTGTGTGCCGTGAGGGTGCCTGGGCTGAGTTAACTGCTGAGGTAACGTCTATGGTGACGCTTCGAAGGAAGATCGCATGGATTTTTTTATTTTTAACATTATTTATTAAAAATTTAAAAAAATATAGCAAAATCCCACAAAAGATGTTATCATCAAGTATGATACTTTTGCAGTGTTATTATGCGCTGCAGAATAGTGATTTCCAAGGGGCGAAACGGATATGAATTACGCTGAAGTAATTGATTTTGTAAAGGAACAGACAGCCGTTAATGGTAGGCCGCCTAATTATCCATTCAGGAGCAGATTTGAACATACTATGCGGGTGTATAGATGGGCGATAAAGCTTCAGTCGAAGTTAGGTGGAGATCTGGATATAATAGTTCTCGCGGCACTTCTTCATGATGTGGGCTGGGATGACGAGAGACCACATGGGGAGGTCGGAGCAGAGATAGCTGTCAATTATCTTGACAGTCTGGGAGTCGATCCACAGAAGATAGCCAAGATAGGCGAGATAATCATGATCCATGAGGAGAAGGATACTGATGCAGATCTGTCACTTGAGTGCAGGATAGTTATGGATGCAGACCTGCTGGATGAAGTGGGAGCGATCAGTGTTCTGTGGGATTCCATGGCTACGGCTATAGAGGACGAGGCAAGCTATAAGCGCGCATATTACAGAATCAAGAATTTTTATAAGATCAATAAACCAAAGATCAAGAGATGTAAGACGGAGGCTGGACGACTTGAGTACAGCAAACGCATGCAGCTCCTTGAGGATTTCATATTCCAGCTTGAGAAAGAACTGTTCTAGTATCGATTGATGAATTTGATTGTGGATAGGAGAGATAATTATGAAGACATTTGTTAAGATCCTTGTAGCCATTATTGTGGTAGCAGCTATCTGTGGCGGTGTGTATCTGGTTCTTCCTGAGACAGCTCAGATATTTGTAAAGGGTAATATTCAGTATCGTACTAACGATGAGGCAAAGGACAAGATAGACAGCCTTAAGAAGAATGAGATCGTCTATACAGATGTACAGAGCAACGGAACAGAGAAGAAGGTTCCTACAGGTGTTACATATGGAGACGCTCTTGATAAGAAGGCCAAGACAACAGTATGGTATTATGAGGACACAACAAACGGTGGATTCAGAATCACATATTATGGAACAAAGGTCAGCATGGATCTTGCAAAGTATGGTTCAGATGGAACATATATAGACAAGACACTGAAGGCAGTATTTGATTTCCCTGCAGGCGGAAAGAGTACAGTTACATTGTACATAGGAGATGAGCAGTGTGACGATGCGATGAAGGCTGCTGTACTTCAGGCTCTGGCTAACTAATAATAGTTAATATACAATAAAGCTCCACACCGACTATGATTTAGACGGTGTGGAGTTTTATTTTGCCTTTTTATAATTGCTTTTGCAGATCTTATGCAGATCAGTCGTGGCCGTTTACGAGATCCTCTATCATGTTGATGATGATTCCCGTTGAGTCGGTCAGGTTGCTGGACTCCATAGCCTGGATATATTTCTCTTTGTTGTTGTACACTTCATTTATTCCGGCGAACAGGGAATCTGTGTTCAGCTCTTCCTCCTGGATCACATAGCTGTATCCGCTCTTCTCAAATGACTGGGCGTTGAGGATCTGATCACCTCTTGATGCAGCCTTTGACAGAGGAATGAGGATGTTCGGTTTTCTGAGTGCGAGAAGCTCACAGATGGCATTGGCTCCTGCACGTGAGATGATGATATCGCACAGTGCAAGCATGCTTGCAAGTTCCTTCTTTACATATTCGTACTGGACATAGCCCTTCTTATCCTTGAGGGATTCATCCAGATTGTCCTTGCCGCACAGGTGGATGACGTTGAAGGTCTCCAGAAGACGGTCGATATTGTCTCTTATTGCGTTGTTGATTATGACGCTTCCTGAACTTCCGCCCACGATAAGGAGAACAGGCTTGTTGTCAGTGAAACCGCAGTAGTTATATGCAAATGCGGAATCGCCGCGGAAAAGTTCCTCTCTGATAGGGGTTCCGGTTACGACTGCCTTGCCCTCAGGGAAGAGATCCTTTGTCTCAGGGAAGTTACAGCATACCTTTGTCGCCTTTGGAAGGGCGAGCTTATTTGCAAGGCCGGGAGTCATATCTGATTCGTGTATCACCACAGGGATACCTGCTGAGTGTGCGGCAAATACCACAGGGACTGTGACAAATCCTCCCTTTGAGAATACTACATCAGGCTTGAGCTCTTTCATGAGCTTCTTTGCTTCAGATATTCCTTTAAGTACCTTGAACGGATCTGAGAAGTTCTTCATTGAGAAGTATCTTCTGAGCTTTCCTGAAGCTATGCCGTGATAAGGGATGCCCATATCTTCTATAAGTTTTTTCTCCATGCCGTCATATGAACCGATGTACTGGATGTCATATCCGTGCTTCTTCAGCTCCGGCATAAGTGCCATGTTTGGTGTGACATGACCTGCTGTACCGCCGCCTGTCAATATAATTCTCTTCATAATGATTGTTAATCCTCCTGTTACTGTGCTGAAGCCAGATACTGCTTGAGTGCCTGAGCCAGTTGATCCGGGCATGAAGTCGGCTTGAAACCGCAGGTTGTGCCCTCAAGTCTGGCGATGACGTCCTCTGGCTTCATGCCTTCTACGAGAGCTCCGATACCCTTGAGGTTACCATTGCATCCTCCGGTGAACTTTACATCATGCAGCCTGCCATCGATGACGTCAAAGTTGATCTCGACAGAGCAGGTTCCTTTAGTCTTATAAACCATAACAATACCTCTTTTCTATTGTACTTAACCAATCATTTTAATATTCGCTGATACATTCTAAGATATATGTATCCTGCTTTTTTCATCTTGAAGTATATCAAAAGAGCATGCAAAAGACAAACATTTGTCGAGCGAAAATAATTGTATACCCCGGAATGTCGCTCATATAATACTACCATCCGGACCGGCCAAACGGATGTGGGGTTAAGCCCTGACAGGATATGATCGAATAATTGAAAAGAGAGGGAAAACTATGTTTGAAATTTTGTTGAATCAGAATGTGTGTATGTATGTGATGATAGTGTGTGGGTGTATAGGGCTGACAGGACGGGCTGTGATGAGCAGTTATCTTGCAAGACTGGCAAAGGCGGCTGAGCGCATGGGAACGACGCGGAAAAAACAATTGATGGAGATGCGCAGGCGGTATGAGGATATAACATCGCTGGATGTGAACATACATGACACTGCCGCATTTGTGGACAAGTACATAGACAGGCTGAAGATAGGTTTTATACCGATAAATGTGTGGAATGGATTTGTGAAAAATATGGGAGTGGCCGCAGCTGGGACAGGCATATTTGCAGCGGCGTATCAATATTATGTAGTAGGCGATGGCGTGGAGACATTGAAGATGCTGGGGTGTGGACTGGCAGCCTGCATAGTGCTGGTGGCTGCTCATAACCAGTGGAATTGTGAATGGCATATGAGGACTCTGCGTGACAGCGCCAGAAATTATCTGGGCAACAGCCTGGCAAACAGATTGAAAAAGGAAGAAGGGAAACAGACAACGAAGCAGGATACTGTTGAGGCCATGGCAGCATGCAGTGAGACAGATGAAAATGACAGGATAAAAAGAAAGGCGAAGCCTGCGCGGAAAGCACAGCGGAGTGATAAGTCAGATTATGATGCTCTGCTTGACGGGATCATGAAGAAGATGCTTGCGGACGGATAGCAGGGGTGTTGATGAGCAGGTGCGTGGCAGATGAAATGCAGGTGAAAGCCGCCTGCAGAAGCCAATAAATTCAGGATGGTAGATAGTGAGAAAGCTGTACTTGATAGCAGGACTGTATGCTGCCTGCGTGATCGGAGCCGTGCTCAGCGGATGCTCCATATATGACAAGGAGGATCTGTCCAAGATGGTGGCGACTCCGGGGGACGCAGAGTGTCAGGCGGACGGTGCGAAGAATGGGGAAGGTGATGCGGAAGGAAAAGAAAAATCGGGAGACAAGACGGAAGATGCGGAGAGTAACACGGACACAGACGGGGAGAGTCAGGGTGAGGATATGACCAGACTAAGGGATTACAGCCAGATATCGACAAAGAAATATTCATGGTACATAGTGCGGGACAAAAATCATGGAATGAGTGGCTGTGACAACAGCTTTCCGCTGGAGCAGTACGATGCGTTCTACGTGGACAGAGTGTGTGCTGAGAAGAATGAAAAGGTGATGTATCTGACATTTGACTGTGGGTATGAGAACGGATATACAGAGCAGATGCTGGATGTGCTCAAAAAGCACAATGCAAAGGGCTGCTTCTTCGTGACGATGACTTACATAAGGGACAATCCGGATATAGTAAAGAGGATGAAGGAGGAGGGACATCAGGTGGGAAACCACACGGTGCATCATCCGTGCATGCCGGAGAAGAGTGTGGAGGAGCAGAAAAGTGAGTTAAAGGAGTGCTCAGACTTTATGAGGAATGAAACTGGGTATGAAATGGATATGTATTTCAGACCGCCGAGCGGTGAGTACAGTGAACAGGTTCTGCAGCTGGCTAAGGATATGGGGTATAAGACCATATTCTGGAGTATGGCTTACCTTGATTATGATGTGAACAATCAGCCGGGGACGGACTATGTCATTGATCATTTTGCGAAATATCATCATCCGGGAGCCATTCCTCTCATACACAATGTGTCGTCGTCCAATGCGCAGGCACTTGATACGGTTCTCACAAACCTGGAGAAGGAGGGATATGAGTTCAGGTCTTTGAATGAGATGAAAATTGAATAGTAGTATCAGAAACAGAAGCTCTCTGTGCGGATCATGCTGATCCGAACGGAGAGCTTTTGTGTATTGGCAGTGCGATCTGTGTGATATAAGCATCTTTATTTGCTCCGTGGGTTGGAGGACCCTCCATAAATGAATTGCGAAAATAACCACAGGTCGCAAGATTGTTTTCTTTTGCATAGTCCAATAGTTTTTTCTGGACAGTGTCGAAATTTTCATATGGACCACGATAGTATATACAGATAGCTGCAGTCTGTGGAAGTTTTTTTATGTGTTCGTCATTGGTGTCAGGATCTGCTGCGACAGGTATGACATATCTTCCTTCGGATGTTGATTCGACAAAAACCTCTGTACACATTTTGCCTGTGGTGTCCAGTTGATATTTTTTTGTTGCCTCGATAAAGGTCTTGCGCAGATCTTCAGTTTTTCTGGCCAGATCAGAGTCTTTGAACTCCTGACAAAATGCAGTGAATGAGGGAAGAGTGGTAAAATGGATCTCCGGTTCTGATGTCTGGGACTGACGCAGCTGAAGCTGGGCTATGCACAGATCCAGCTGGGAACGGAGCGCAGTCATACGTTCAATGACATCCTCAAGCTTTTCGGTATTATTGAAGTACTTGTTAATCTCGGATAACGATAATCCTAGTCCCTGAAGAACTTTTATAATTCGTATATGTACGATGTTATCGGCAGAGTAGTAGCGGAAACCGCTGCTCTCATTTTTGTATGCGGGTGTCAGAAGCCCCAGGTCTTCGTAGTTTAACAGCATTCTTCTTGTCACTCCAAGCATTTTAGTGACTTCCCCAATTTGATATAGATTTTTATTTGCGTGATTCATATGATTTCCCTCCCCTTAAAAATAGACAAAAAAAATTGTGAATATTGCATAAATACCGCAAAAATATTGTTGACTTGAACATTGATGTACGAATTATAATTATCATAAATTGTTAAAGGGAAAGAGTCAAGAATTAACAGGAGGTAATGGTTGCAGAGAGAAAACATTAACGGACACACGAAAAAGAGGTTTTATTGAGAAAGAGAGGGAAGTGTATGAAAGAAAGAATTCTATGCAGAAAAGTTATGGCATGGCTCATGACAGCTTTCATGGTCATAACGTGTTTGATTTCGATAGGTGGTAAGAATACTGCCTACGCAGCGGCTATGGAGAATATCAAGGTAACAGACGTGGATATAAGCACAGATGGACATATGAGAGGTCTCAAGTGGGGGTGGACAACCAGCGGTTATGCCAGCGCGAGTTGCAAGCTTGGCATTCAGTCTGAGAAGTTCACGACTGGAGATCTCACAAACTTTGGTGATTATCTGAGCAGCCATAGGTACAGTGGATGGGCGAGTGCCGAGTCACCTGAAGGCTGCGGATTTAAAGGCTGGATAACAGAGAACTCGTTCTCAAGGAGTTCAGGTACATATGACAGAACGGATACCATTTCCGGAGAGGGAATAGATATGGGTACCACGGGTGTGTATTATCTGTATACGTGGACATATTACAATGGTTATGTATTCCCTGATATTTACATAGGAAGTATTGATCTGAATGCTGGCAAGATCGTGGACGCCAGCGGCAATGAAATAACATTTCAGATCGGTGGCTTTTCAGGCGGAGGCAATACAGATCCTTCGGAGGAAGAAGTTGTATTCATGAACAATGGATATCCATATGGCAAGAATATGACAAATAGTTCAATCACTCTCGTTATGGACGTGACAGGGGAAGCTGCAACATATCAGTGGCAGAGCGCAACCAGTAAGCGTGGACCATTTACAGATATTGAAGGTGCAAATGGAAGTACATATACGTTCACCCCGACTCATGGATACTGGTACAGGTGCGTGGTGGATGGTACAGCCAGCAGAGCGGTAAAGGCAGTTATCCCTACCAGTGACAATGGAAATACGTGGACAAAGCCAAATACTTGCTGGTATATAAGCAATGGAGTTATGGCTTACATGGCCAATGACAAAGGGGTTGATATTGTTGGCTTGTATACCAAGGACGGAAAGAACTATATGCTTGGAACAAGCTACGACAAAGTATGGAGATTGTACAGCAGAAGCGATTCAGAGCCTTCAGCAGAAACGGCTACATCACAAGTATCTGTGGCTTCGCTTGCAGCTCTAAGATTGTCGTTTGATCCTATGAATACTCACGATCTGATTTTTGATGCTGAACTTGGTGAGGGACAGCATTCATTTGCAATAGGAGCGGATGCGAACATTGGAAATAGTATTACAAGCTCTGACAGTGCAGATGAAGCGGTGCTTGCTGCCACTGTCAAGAATGGTGAATTACAGCAGATAGCGATGATGGGAGTTGCTAAAGCGGCAGATGCGGCAGATGATACTCCATCATTTGTTCTTTCACCTATAACACAGGCAAGTAATTACTGGATCGGGGGCTATGATTCCAGAAGAATATTTGAGTACAATACAGGTTCATCAAGCTACATAAAGGAAACTGCTGAAATAAATGGTCAGAATGCTGCATCCCTGGTTGAAGGAATAGATTCGGGATTGACAATGTCATGGACAAATGTTGAAGATGGCGGACATATAGGTTTCAAATTCAGCGTTGGAGCGGTGGCTGATGTAGGAGCAGTTACAGGACAGGTTGATTATATAACAGAAAATCTGACAGAGCTTGATGGCGATACATCATATATCATCACTGTTGATGGCGAGTCATATGACATTGTGAGTGATATGTATGGTGATATAGCTCTTGAGGGAACAGATGATAACGACGTATCATATAGTTTGTTTGGTAAAAATATAAGTATCCGCAAGAAAGACAGTCAGGATACACCTGCTGATATAACTGTTGCAGCAAGACCGGAGGCACCATCTGCACCGAAGACTCTTGCAGACATACAGAATCCAACACCAGCCGATATGGAAAGTGCTGCAGACGGCGAAGGCGTTGAGATAGTAAGCGTGACTGGCGATTCTGTGACTGTAAGCCCGCTTGGCGGACAGCAGTATCAGTATTCGACGGATGGAGCGACCTGGACAGTTCTCGATGATCTGAATGTGTCAGATAATTATGTTATCTCAGGACTTGAAGAGAATCAGAGGGTATATGTTCGCACAAGATACGTGGCTAATACGACAAAACCAGCTTCATTGTGGTCAGATGCCAAGGCAGTCTCACGTGACCTGATCGTCGGAGTAACTGCAGAAGATACAACCTGCACTTACGATGGATTGATACATAGCCCATCTGTTACAATTGCAGATGGCCTGGATGGAGCTTCTATCCGTTATTCATTGGCAGCAGATGAGCCGTACACACAGACGGTTCCAGAACTTAAAAATGCCGGAACATATAAGGTGTATTACCTTGTTACAGCAGATGAGTGTTCACCGGTATTTGGCGATGTGACTGTGACTATCGAAAAGAAAACGATCACAGCGGATAAGGTAATCGTTGATGAAAATGCATATATACAGGGAATCCAGTTCTCAGGATTGCTGGATGGAGAAGAACTGGTATATGACGAGGATTATACTGTGGTACTGTGGGACGTTACACCAGGAATAGAGAAGGTTGTAACTACATACAGATTTGGGCTTGCAACTACGGGAAATGCAGCCAATTACATGCTTCAGAACAAGTCATGGGATATGGTTCATTATCATGACTGGACGTATGAGATAAAAGAAGGCCACAGTAACAAGATAATTGCATATTGCAATGAAACTGAGAATCCGGCACACTGCGCATATCAGGGCAGAAACGAGGCGGTCAGCTGTACTGTGACAGCAGAAAGCAGAGCGTATGACGGCACAGAATATGCAGGTGCAGTTGTTAATAACTGGATAACAGAGAAGACCGGAGAGGCAGCTGTTACATATTATGAGGGAACAGGTGACACCGATTATCCGGAAAATGAGAATGCGCCGGTAAATGCAGGTACTTATAAGTTTGTTGTGAAGATAGCTGATGTTACGGCATATGCAGAATTTGAAATACAGAGACTTGACCAGAATGTTGAATTTGATGTATGCAATTACACATTTGGCGACAGTGTAGAGGCTCCAGCGGTTACAGGAGCACAAGAGGATCCTGTTATAGAGTATTACTACACAACAGAGAACAGCAACACGGATGGAACATTGTGGGAGAACTCCAGATCGGCAGATCCGGGCACATATTATATGTATGCCAAGGTTTGTGCTACAACCAATTACAATGAGTATGTAACACAACCGGTTCAGTTCACAGTTGCAAAGAGAGAAGCTCCGACAGACATAACAGCGGCAGATATTGTAAAGACATATGACGGCAAGTCATATGGAATAACAGTTACAGGTGATATTCCAGAGGATGCGGTTGTGACGTATGGAACTTCTGAGGATGCATGCGATAAGACTGTAAGTCCGAAGTACAGTCAGGCTTCAGATGAACCGTACACTGTATATTATAAGGTTGCAGCAAGGGGATATGACACGATATCCGGACATGCAACTATCACCATCAACAGAAGACCACTTGCTGTATCGGGAATCAAAGCTACATCAAAGGCTTACGATGGACAGACAGAGGCAAAGCTTGACTATTCAGGCGTTGTTCTGAATGGTAAGGTCAGCGCAGATGTGATTGCAGTTACAGCTACAGGAACATTTGACAGTGCAGATGTGGGAACAGGCAAAACTGTAAGCATCACAGATATAAAGATCAGCGGAAAGACCGCTTCAAACTATGTACTTACAGAAGATGCCCAGCAGCAGACAGCAAAGGCAGATATCACTCCTGCGGGAACAACTCTTACTGTAGAAAAGGTTGGAGCTAAGACATATGGAGGTGCAAAGTTTGCCCTCGATGTGAAGTGCAGTAGAAATGACAAGAAAACATTTACAAGCAGCAATACAAAGGTTGTCAAGGTGGATGGCACAGGCAAGGTAACTATAGTTGGTGCAGGCAAGGCGGTTGTGACAGTATCCGTTGCGGCAAATCAGAACTATAAGGCAGCAGCTGCAAAGGTTGCGATCACGGTAAACAAAAAAGCCATCAGAGTAACTGCAAATGACGCATCTAAGTATGAAGGCAAGGCGGATCCGAAGTTTACATTTACAGCGGAGGGACTTGTTGGCAAGGATAAGCTTACAGGAATTGTTCTCAAGAGAGCTGCTGGTGAGAAGTCCGGAACATACACGATCACAGCAAGCCAGAAGAAGGGTGCAAATCCAAACTACAATATAACATTTGCCATTGGCCGTCTTGTTATAAAGAAATCTCCAAATGTTGAACCTAGTGGAACAGAACTCTATAAGAAGACACTTCCGTTCTTCCTTATGAAAGGAAAGGGAACAGGAACAAGAATAGATCTGACATGGGATAAGGTCAAAGGTGCAACAGGATATGATGTATACTGGTCATACTATAATGGAAAGAACAACTTCAATAAGCTTGCTAATGTACCGAAGTCCCAGAAATATGCCGATAAGAACCTCAATAATAAGAGAGAATACAAGTATTTTACAGTCGCATACAAGATGTCGGGTGGCAAGAAGGTATATCTCGGCAGGACAAATACAGTCCATGTTGCAATGCCTTATGCAGCAAAGACAAATGTCCTGAAAGTTACTGTGAACAAGACCAAGGCTAACCTTGCAAAAGGTAAAACATTTAAGATCACCAAGAAGGTTAAGCTTGAGAATCCAAAGAAGAAGGCGTTAAACCATCTTACGAAGAAGGAAAGGTTCATAACATCCAATGCAAAGGTGGCAACTGTTTCATCTGCAGGAGTTATAAAGGCAGTGCGTAAGGGCACATGTACGGTTTATGTAATGTCTGAAAATGGTGTTTGTGCAAAGATCAAAGTGACGGTTAAGTAGTGCTTTAGACATGGTTATAATTGAAAACTCCTCCAAACCGGTTGTGGCTTTGGGGGAGTTTTTTGAGATTAATAGTTGATTATGGTATACCTATTTGCTAAAATTGATTCAATGTGAAAAATTTAATACAAGTAAGGAGAGAAAACAAATGGCACAGACAGTAAGTTTCGATTTTAAGAATGCAAAAGCCATGGCTACAGACGCTGATATCGCAGCAATCAAGGATCAGGTAGTAGCTGCAAAGGCAACACTTGTAAACAAGACCGGTGAGGGAAATGATTTCCTTGGATGGATCGACCTTCCAGTAGACTATGACAAGGAAGAGTTTGCGAGAATCAAGAAGGCAGCAGCTAAGATCCAGGCAGATTCAGACGTGCTTGTAGTAATCGGTATCGGTGGTTCTTACCTGGGTGCAAGAGCAGCCATCGAAGCTTTAAGACACAGCTTTTATAATTCAGTTGACAAGTCAATCCGTAAGACTCCTGAGATCTACTATGCAGGATCAAACATCAGCAGCACATACATGGCTCATCTGCTTCAGGTGATCGGTGACAGAGATTTCTCTATCAACATCATCTCCAAGTCGGGTACAACAACAGAGCCTGGTATCGCTTCAAGAATCTTCAAGAAGAAGCTTGTTGAGAAGTATGGCAAGGAGGGCGCAGCAAAGAGAATCTACGCCACAACGGACAAGGCAAAGGGAGCTCTCAAGACACTTGCAACAGAGGAAGGCTATGAGACATTTGTAGTTCCTGATGATGTAGGAGGACGTTTTTCAGTTCTCACAGCAGTTGGTCTTCTGCCAATAGCAGTAAGCGGTGCTGATATAGATAAGCTTATGGAAGGCGCAGCTTCAGCAAGAAAGGATTGTCTTGCACAGGACTTCGACGATTCAGATGCTATGAAGTACGCAGCAGTAAGAAATGTACTGTACAACAAGGGTAAGTCAATCGAGATCCTTGCTAACTTTGAGCCAGCACTTCACTATGTATCAGAGTGGTGGAAGCAGCTCTACGGCGAGAGCGAGGGTAAGGATGGCAAGGGACTCTTCCCAACAGCTACGGACTTTACAACAGACCTTCATTCACTTGGACAGTTCATCCAGCAGGGTTCACAGAACCATTTCGAGACAGTTATCAATGTTGTTAACCCAACATGTGAGATTGTTATGGAGGAAGAGGACTCAGATCTTGATGGACTTAACTATCTTGCAGGCAAGACAGTTGATTTTGCAAATAAGAGTGCTATGAACGGAACTATCCTTGCACACGCAGATGGTGGAATTCCTATCATCCAGATCAACATCGACAAGATTGATGAGTTCACTCTCGGTGAGCTGTTCTACACATTTGAGTTTGCATGTGGTGTGAGTGGATACACACTTGGTGTAAATCCATTCAATCAGCCAGGTGTTGAGAGCTACAAGAAGAACATGTTCGCTCTTCTCGGCAAGCCGGGCAACGAGGAGCTTGGCAAGAAGCTTCTTGCAAGAATCAACGGTTAATAGATCTTTACAGATTAATATATAAGAGATGCAGGTGTGTTTTGCCACACCTGCATTTTTTTGCAATTCTATATTTCTTGTAATCAGAATCGCACAATGTTATACTTATGAAGTGTATAGGCTCAGAATTGAGCCTGATCATTTGCATTGTGAATGGAAGGATAAGAAGGGCAGTGACATATGAATGAAAAGAGAGATGTAGAGGGGCTGTACAACCGATATAGACAGGTTCCATTGTATCTGATAGGAATGTTTTGTCTGATGACAGTGTTCATGTATTTTGTCGGAATAGGAGCCGGCGTTATAGCCACCATTTTTACGGCAGTATACGGAGCGGTGAGCATTGTTGTTTTCCTGAGGATGAATGCTTTGTCCCGCGACAGATATGTGGAATTTGCCATGGAGCACGGCAAGATGCAGAAGGAGCTCATAAAGGAGTTCCCGGTTCCGTACGCATTGCTTGACGAGGATGGAAAAGTTGTGTGGGTGAACGACGAGTTCTCAGGTATAACGGAGACCAGTAAGAGAAAGCTCATGAAGCTGAATATAGTTCAGGTATTTGAGGAGGTTACCGAGGAGAGTCTTCCTTATCAGGAGGATGTCACCGAGGGAGAGATAGCATTTAACGGAAGAGAATACCGTTATGAGATCAGACGTGTACAGGTGAATAAGGTTGAGCCTGCTATGGAAGAGACGGATGCCCAGCCGGGTGAGGCCGGCACAGACGGAGATGGGGCTGATGAGCAGAAGAAAGAGACGAAGTCTTCGCACGGTGGTTCAAGACACCACGGCAAGACGGACACCTTCCTTGCGTTCTACATGTTTGATGTGACAGTGGTGAATCAGCTCGCTCAGGAGAACCATGACCAGAAGCTGGTTGCGGGTCTCATATATATTGATAACTACGATGAGATATTTGAGTCGCTTGAGGAAGTACGACACTCTCTTCTTGTTGCCCTGGTCGACAGAAAGATTAACAAATACATGGCAAATGTCGACGCCATAGTCAAGAGCCTTGAGAAGGACAAGTACATGTTCGTGATGCCACAGAAGTATCTGGATCAGCTCAAGGAGAACAAATTTGCCCTGCTCGATGAGGTCAAGGCTATAAATATCGGAAATGATCTTCCGCTTACACTCAGTATAAGTCTTGGTACTGATTACAAGAGCTTTATAGAAAACTTTGAGGCAGCGCGTTCCGCCATGGAGCTTGCTCTGGGCCGAGGCGGCGATCAGGCGGTTATCAAGTCCGCCGACAGGATCACCTACTTTGGCGGTAAGAGTCAGGGAACGGAAAAGTCCACGAGAGTTAAGGCGAGGGTTAAGACTCTTGCGTTCAAGGAGCTTCTTGAGACCAAGGAGAAGGTTATAATCATGGCCCACAAGAATCCGGACATGGATGCTTTTGGTTCAGGTATAGGAATATACAAGATGGTGACTGCGCTGGGCAAGACGGCGCATATAGTTGTAAATGAGGTGTCATCGGCCATAAGTCCGATATACGGCAATTTCACTTCGAGCAATTCCTACCCGGCAGATATGATAATCAACAACGATCAGGCGCTCAGTCTGGTCGATGACGACACGGTCGTAGTTGTGACGGATGTGAATAATCCTACGCTCACGGAGTGTGAGGAACTGCTGGCATATGCGAAGAGCATAGTGGTGTTCGATCACCACAGGCAGACAAAGGATGTCATTGCAAATGCGACACTGTCGTATATAGAGCCATTTGCGTCATCTGCATGTGAGATGATCGCAGAGATGCTCCAGTACATGGATGAGAAGATAAAGCTCAGGCCTACAGAGGCGGACGCCATGTATGCCGGAATACTCATTGACACCGACAACTTCCTGAGCAAGACCGGTGTCAGAACCTTTGAGGCAGCCGCGTTCCTGAAGAGAAGCGGTGCGGATGTCATGCGAGTAAGGAAGATGTTCAGAACTGACATAGAGACCTACAGACAGAAGGCGGAGGGTGTCAGCCACGCAGAGATGGTGCTTGATGCATTTGCCATATCAATCATTACACCTGGGGATGGCCCTGAGTCGCCGGTGGTACTCACCGCCAAGATTGCAAATGAGATGCTGAACATCGCAGGTGTCAGAGCTTCGTTTGTAATAGCGCAGATGGGTGCGGATGTCAAGATAAGTGCAAGAGCCATTGACGATGTCAATGTCCAGATAATCATGGAGAGAATGGGTGGCGGCGGTCATGCAAATATCGCGGCAGCTCAGTTTGAAAATGCGAAGGCAGAGGATATAAAGAAGGAGCTTGTTGAGCTCCTGAATGAGATGTATAAGGAAGGAGATATTTAGGATATGAAGGTCATATTATTACAGGATGTTAAAAGCCTTGGAAAGAAAGGCGCAATGGTAGAGGTAAATGAGGGCTACGCAAGAAATTTCATCATTCCTAAGAAGCTCGGCATGGAGGCAACTCCAAAGAATATGAATGATTTCAAGCTCCGCAAGGCTCATGAGGAGAAGGTGGCAGCAGAGAATCTTTCTGATGCCAAGGCACTTGCGGCAGAGCTTGAGAAGGCTTCAGTAACTGTTAAGATCAAGGTTGGAGAGGGCGGAAGAACATTTGGCTCAGTATCCACAAAGGAGATCTCAGATGCCATCAAGAGCCAGCTCGGCAAGGATATAGACAAGAAGAAGATCGTTATGAAGGACTCCATCAAGGCGTTAGGAAGCTTTTCAGTGAAGGTCAAGCTTCACCCTGAGGTTCAGGCAGAGCTTGCTGTAAAGGTCGAGGAAGCATAAGGAGTATAGATAAAACATGGAAGATGCATTTGCAAGAAAAAAGCTTCCCTACAATCTGGATGCCGAGAAGTCTGTTATAGGTTCCATGCTCATGGACAGAGATGCCATAGTGGAGGCGTCCGATATGCTGACCAAGGAGGATTTCTACTACGGTCAGTACGGAATATTGTTCGAGAATATGGTAGAACTGTTCAAGGAGGGTAAGGCGGTCGATCTGGTAACCCTGAAGAACAAGCTTGAGGAGAACAATGTACCTGATGAGGTCATAAGCACCAAATCCATAGCGGAGATATTGGAGACGGTTCCGACATCGGTGAATGCCAAGCATTACGCAGAGATCGTGGCGGACAAATCCATACTCAGGAAGATGATAAAGCTGTGCGAGGAAGTGGAGAAGGACTGTTATCTGGATTCTGAGGGAGTTGAACAGCTTCTTGAACAGGCCGAGAGCGGTGTGTTCAATCTGATAAAGGAGAGGAACGGCTCCAGCAAATTTGTGGGGATCGACAGGATCGTCATGAACGTTATCGAGCAGATAGAGGAGGCTTCCAGAAAGAACACAAGAGTAACAGGTATCCCTACGGGATTCATAGATCTGGACAATATGCTCACCGGTCTCCATGGATCGGAGTTTATACTGGTGGCTGCTAGACCTGCCATGGGTAAGACGGCATTTGTCCTTAATATTGCCCACCATGTTGCTGTGCGCAAGGGAATTGCCACTGCGATATTCAACCTGGAGATGAGCAAGGAGCAGCTTGTAACGCGTATGATAGCCATGGATTCCCTGGTTGATTCCCAGAAGGTACAGACGGGACAGTTGGCTGAGGACGACTGGGATCAGGTGCTTGCCAGTGCGGAGAGTATAGCTGCCGCACCGCTGTACATAGAGGATAGTTCAGCACTCACCATATCCGAACTGAGATCAAAATGCAGACAGCTCAAGAGCAAGAACAATCTTGGACTCATTATCATCGACTACCTGCAGCTTATGAGCACGACGGGACGAGTTGAGTCGCGACAGCAGTTCGTATCTGATATGTCGAGATCGTTGAAGATGCTTGCCAGGGAGCTGGATGTGCCTATCATAGCGCTGTCACAGCTTAACCGAGAGGTTGATAAGAGACCGGATCACAAGCCTGTGCTTGCGGATCTCCGAGAGTCGGGATCTATCGAGCAGGATGCCGATGTGGTTATGTTCATATACAGAGATGATTATTACAATCCTGATACCGACAAGAAGGGTATCTCGGAGATAATCATAGCTAAACAGAGAAAAGGTGCCACCGGATCTGTGGATCTGGTATGGCTGCAGGAATACACGAAGTTTGCCAACAAAGAGCACTAAATATATTATGTTTTATAAGGAGAATTGAAAATGGTAGTTGAACCAAGAGTTAAAGATTTTATTTGTACAACAGCTCATCCGGTGGGATGCGCACAGAATGTAAAGAATCAGATCGAGTATGTCAAGTCAAAGGGAGCAGTTAAGAGCGATAACGCACCTAAGAAGGTTCTGGTGATCGGAGCGTCAACAGGATACGGACTTGCATCACGTATCGCAGTTGCATTTGGCTATGGCGCAGATACCCTCGGCGTTATGTTTGAGAAGGAGTCAAATGGACGCCGTACAGCAACCGCTGGCTTCTACAACAACAGAGCATTTGAGGAGGAGGCTCACAAGGCCGGACTCTATGCAAAGTCCATCAATGGCGACGCGTTCTCAGTCGAGATCAAGGAGCAGGTTATCGAGACCATCAAGGCAGACATGGGCAAGATAGACATGATCGTATACAGCCTGGCTGCCCCTAGAAGAACAACTCCAGATGGAACAAAGTACACATCTGTACTCAAGACAGTAGGTGAGGAGTACACCAACAAGACACTTGTACTCAAGGACAACACCATCACAGATGCACATATAACAGCGGCAAATGATGACGAGATCAATGCCACCATCAAGGTAATGGGCGGTGAGGACTGGATCGACTGGATGCAGGCACTCTCAGATGCCGGAGTTCTGGCAGATAACGTGATCACAGTTGCATACTCATACATAGGACCAAAGATCACATTCCCTATCTACGCTGAGGGATCGATCGGACAGGCAAAGAAGGATCTGTACAAGTCAGCAGACATTATAAATGAAAAGTTCCCTAACATAAAGGCGAAGATAGCCATCAACAAGGCTCTTGTCACACAGTCAAGTGCAGCTATCCCTATCGTACCTCTGTATATCACACTTCTCTACAAAGTTATGAAAGAGAAGGGACTCCACGAGGGATGCATAGAGCAGATGCAGAGACTGTTCATGGATAAGATCCTGGATGACACCCAGGTGGACGACAACGGATTCATCCGTATGGACGACTGGGAGATGAGAGATGATGTTCAGGAAGTTGTTGCTGAGCACTGGGATACAGTCAACAATGACAATGTCAAGGATATAGCAGACATCGATGGATACTGGGAGGATTTCTACAACATGTTCGGTTTCAAGATCGACGGTGTGGATTACTCAGCAGATGTTGATATCATGTAATATTCATGGGTAGTTTCAATATATAAATACTACAAATGCCCCACAGATTCATAGAATTTGCGGGGCATTTCGGTAAGCGCTTTTTTGGTGTGCCTGACCCATTATTTTCGCAAGGAGGAAGACGGTATATGTACAAATATTTATTATTTGATCTTGATGGAACCATCACCAAGTCTGAGGAAGGAATATTCAACTGTATAAAATATGCTCTGGACTGGGCTGGAATTCCATATCCTGAATACAGAGTATTCAGAAGCTTTATAGGGCCGTCCCTGTATGATTCTTTTGTGAGAGAATTCGACATGGATGATGCAAGGGCAAAGGAGATGGTGGCCAAGTACAGAGAGAGATACAACGTGGTAGGTCTCTTCGAGGCTGAGGTGTACGACGGAGTGGCAGACACCCTGCGTGCCCTTAAGGAGAAGGGCTGCATACTCTCAGTTGCAACCAGCAAGCCGACAGAGCCGACACTCCGTATCCTTGAGAAGTTCGATGTGGGAAAATATTTTGACGTTGTAGTTGGAAGTAATCCCGACGGAACAGGATCAGACAAGAAGCACATCATATCCCAGGTCCTTGAAAGCCTCAAGAAGGATCACGGACTGACAGAAGATATGATAAAATCAAACCAGGTTGTGATGATAGGCGACAGACGCTACGACATAGAAGGTGGCAAAGCCTGCGGCCTCCAGACCATAGGAGTCCTCTACGGTTACGGCAGCAGGGAAGAATTCGAGGCAGTCGGCGCCGACAACATAGTAGAAAGCCCAGAGGAAATCCTGAAATTGTAGATTGCAGAGCAATCTGAAGAAAAAAGATGGCGGCATGTTTTGAGAAAAGATTACGCTTAATTTGAGAAAATCAGTATGTATAATAAAAATTCTTATCGAAATATGTCAGGAGAATGATCTGAAAAGTATATATCCAACAAGATCAGGATGACATACTCTCCAGGGATATAAAAATTGGGTCTCTATATATGTAATCGGTAGCGAAGACGCCTGAACTTTGCTGCTTACTGCTAAGGCGGAGCTCGCAACGCCCTTATAGCGAGCGGGAGCCGCGTGCAGATATAAGCAAAGCAAAGTGAGGTAAGTCGAGCGTGATTACATATATAGAGACCCAATTTCTGTCCCTGGAGAGTATGTCATCCGTCCGTTCGTCATATCATCTCCTGACACTTGAGATATACCCGAAGAACGCTCCGATGATCCCCCCGATAATGTGGGTGAGATTCGACACATTGTCCTTCACAAACACTCCGTCAGCCACCTGTCCGCCGATATAAAGCACTGCAACAAGTATGAAGGTGAGCGGTATGGAGCCGTCCTTTATACATGCAAAAGAAGACAGAAGAATGTATGCGAATACCACTCCGCTGGCGCCGAGCAATGCTGTACCAGGGAAGAATATAAAATGCACGATTCCTGTCACCAGTGCGGTAGTGATGGTTACGATGAGCAGATCCTTTGAGCCGTATTTTTCCTCAAGTAGTGGGCCGATCACAAGCAGCAGCGTCATGTTGTTGATAAGGTGACTCCAGCTTGCGTGACCAAACACATGGGCAAACATGCGGATGTAGGTTAAAGGATCGGTGAGAGGGGCTCTGTATACTTCAAATAGAAGAAAGTTACTTTTGCCGCCTGTGAGGATATTCAGGAGATAAGCTCCCAGACAAATGAGTGCAAATGTAAGTACCACAGGTGAGTTAAAAGATATTCTTAATATGGTTTTGGATTTTGTCTTTGACATGGATCGGTTCCCCTCTTATTCATATAGTATAGAAAAATATTACCAGCGGTCATCCGCTGGTAATATTTTTTTAAGCGTCATAATCTGGCATATCGTTAAAGTACATCTTGTAGAAGTTGGTACTCTGTTCGAGAACCCTCATGGTTGATGGAAGCGGTACGGCGATGAGGTCGTTGAACTCATACTCTCCGGCTGCTGAATCAATCACATGTCCCATCTGAGTCTCATTATGTGTGTAATCGGCGTTGAAACCGCCGTATTTATTGCCACGGGCATCAAGACGTATCCACTTCTTGAGATCTGGGTGATATACCGCATTAAGTGCATGCATAGCCATAAGTCCGCCCTTGTGCTTGATACGGATATAGCAGAATCCTGTATATAAGTTGTTGGCACGAAGCAGTGCTGCCAGCAAATTGGCCTTTGAATAGCTGATGCCCGTGCTGGCTTCCAGTACATCGGAAGCGCTGATAGTTATTACTGAAAAGTTGCTGTCATATGTGTGAGAAATCCTATCCCGGACAAAATAGTAACATGCCTGTATGATCTCATCACTGCTCTTGCAATCTGCAGCAAGTTCCTTTGCCTTTGCAGCGACGATAGGATTGTCATAATTTACATACTTGTCGTATTGCAAATATGCTGAATCCTTATTTCTCTGAATTAGTTGCATTGTGTCATCTCTCCTTTATTACTTGGAATATGTAGAACTTCAGATAATAAGATTCATCTGCAGCCCATAATATTGGGTGATCAGGAGCCTGTGTGCGGAACTCTACCTGGCGAAGTCTTACATGTGAATTCATGGCGGCCTGTTTTATGGTCTTGGTAAATAACTCGAAATCCATAAAATGTGAACATGAACAAGTTGCAAGGAATCCACCATCCCTTACGAGTTTCATAGCACGCAGATTAATCTCGCGATAGCCTTTGACTGCGTTCTTTATTGAATTTCTTGATTTTGTGAATGCCGGCGGGTCAAGTATGACAACGTCAAACTGTTCGCCTTTTGATTCCAGTTCAGGAAGAAGATCAAATACATCTCTGCACTCAAAAGATACAGTGCTCTCCAATCCGTTGAGCGCTGCATTTTCTCTGGCCTGGGCAATAGCAAGTTCTGAAGCGTCTACTCCCAAAACGCTGGAAGCACCGGCTATGCCTGCGTTTAGAGCAAAGGAGCCTGTGTGTGTAAAGCAATCAAGAACCTTTGCATCTTTACATATTCTCTGAATAGCAAGACGATTATACTTCTGATCCAGAAAGAATCCGGTCTTCTGACCGTCTTTCACATCAACAATATATCGAACGCCATTTTCATTTATATGAACCTTTGTGTTAAATTCGTCACCAATAAACCCTTTATAGGTATTCATCCCCTCGTGTTTTCTGACTTTTGCATCGCTTCGTTCATAAACACCCTCGATTATTATACCATCATTTTTAAGTATATTTTTTAAAATATTTATTAACAAATTTTTAACTTTGTCGATGCCGAGTGCCAGTGATTCGACAACAAGCACGTTTTCAAACTTGTCAATGACGATTCCCGGCAGAAAATCAGCCTCGCCAAATACGACACGGCAGCTACTGGTGTCGACGGTTTTCTTGCGGTAATCCCATGCATCCTGAAGTCTCTTTGTGAAGAATGCCTCGTTGATCTCGGTGTCCACATGTCTTGTGAGAATGCGGATGAAGATCTTGGAGTTGGTATTTATGAATCCTTTGCCGAGTGGATAACCGTCGAAGTCCTTTACTATGACGATGTCGCCGTTCTCAAAGCTGCCGACTATGGTGTCGACCTCATTGTCAAATATCCATGCTCCGCCGGACTTCAGAAGTCGTCCCTCTCCCTTTTTTAATGTAACAATAGCTCCCATAATATATGTATCCTTTCTCTGTACTGCCGTTGGCAGACATTTTTCGTTGTCTGTTTTTGAATTTCGCGGATTTATTTTACCATATGTAGACAAATAATCCAAGATGGGGCAACTTAACACATTTGTAACAAAAAACTTGTAAAAAAGTTATACTTGTAAAAAATATGTAACACGTGTATACTACGAACGTAGCAGAATGCACACAAACGTCAGATTCCCTGCGGAAACTGATGTTTAATAAAAAGGAGGACAGTAAAGATGTCTACAATGAAGACTAATATTGCAAAGAGAGAAAAGAGCCTGATGGCGGCAAAAGCTATAGGCAGTCTTATGGCGATTGCTGTATTGGCTATTGTGATTTTTTCTACAAATGTGGTGACACAGGCAGATGAGATGGAAGCTGACGGCACGGCAGTTCTGGCCACAGCATCAGATGTAGTTCAGAGTGGAGTGATACAGGATGAGGATGGTTACTTCAGATATTATGTTAATGGTGAAGTGCAGAAAACTGCAGGCTGGATAGATGCCGATGATGGCACCAGATATCTTATAGATGAAAATGGCGTGGCAGCTATGAAGTTTACACGTTCTGGCGATACCATCAAGATATACAGATTCAGCGCTGATTCAAAGGACTGGACGATCTGCAAGAACGAGTGGCAGACAGTGGATAACGTTCTCTATTATCTGAACAATTCCGGACTGTGTGAAAAGATATACGATAATAGCAGCAAGAAGGCAAAGTCACTGAGCAGCGGCAAGCTTGTCCAGGTGAAGAACCAGATGCTTATTCTCAACGATGGCAGAACATATTATTTCAATTCAAATGGTGACAAGGTCACAAAGGGCGGTTGGTATCATATAAATTATGACAATATGGTATTTGTAACAGGCGGTGGATCCCACTATGTAAAGGAGAGGATCTACAAGGCATCAGGCATTTTCAGAAAGTATTCATTTAACGATTCAAAGAAGAGCTGGGATATGAACAAGAACCTGTGGAAGAATACAGGCAGAAAGCTGATGTATTTTGATGGATCAGGCACATGTACCATTCTGTATGATCAGGCATCGAATATATTGTACAGATACATATCAAGCAGCAAGTCATACAAGAGAGTCTCAAATGTGATCGACAAGCTCAACGGAAGCAGATACTACTTCTATGATGCAAATGGAAACAGACGTACATCATCAGGATGGAAGAAGGTAAATGGAAGTACCGCTTACTACGTATGTGACGGCGGATATGTTACCTCAAGATATACAGATCAGAAGGGTACAAAGAAGGTATACGACTTTGATTACTCGAAGAACACATGGGTGCAGAAGAAAAATATGTGGAAGACTGTCTACCGCAGCAGATATTATTTCGGCTCTAAAGGCGTAGCCACAATGAGCTATAACAACAGCACCAAGAAGGCATACAAGTTTACAGGCAGAAAGTGGAAGCCTGCAAAGAAGCTCATAATGAAGATCGGAAAAGCCAATTACTATTTCAACAGCGCTGCAAAGCGAGTTGTAAAGGCTGGAAAGTATAAGACAGCCGATGGCTACATAGCATATGTCAACAGAAGAGGCGTTGTATATAAGAGAGAGTACGATCTCTCGGTCAAGAGATATTACACTATCGATCTTGGTAAGGGCAGAAAGACAAGAGTATATGGATATTATGATATAGGCGCGGCAAACAGGCTGAGTAAGATGGTCAACCAGCATCGTGCAGAAAATGGACTTTCAAGCCTTAAGGTGTCAACATCTCTGACAGAGACCGCTACCACAAGAGCAAAGGAGATAAGCAACAAGTACAGCCATTACAGACCAAATGGAACACTGTGTCTCAACTCCATGTACGAGTTGTACGGAGAGAATCTTGCATGTGGTTTCAGTGGTGGAGATCTCGTATTCAGAGCATGGTCCAAGTCGACCGCACATGACAGCAATATGCTGAATACTACATACAAGACCATGGGCGTTGCAGTATTTGTGGCTCTCAAAAATGATAAACAGGGATATAAGAGATATTATGTCCTTACATTTGGCAAGTAATTTTAATTAGGAAATTAGTGGAAAATAAGACTGTTAAATCCCTCAAATTAAATTGAATTATATGGAGAAATAGAGTACCATACATAGTATAAGGCAAATAGTCGGATATAGATTTTGGCTAGTTTGGGAATGGAGATTGTGTGTGGGTTTCATATATTCGTCTTTAAATAGAGGTGCCGGCGAGAGTGTGGCACTATTTGACAATAGAATAGCCAGGATGCTTCCTTTTGTCACGGGAAAGGCATATTTTGACCTCAGGAATTATGATGCCCAGACTGGAGAATTCGAAGTATATATTGAATGGGATGGTGAGCTTGAGGCAGTGCTTGGATATTCACTGCCGGCGGGAGGATATTTCGTCAAAGCAACCACACCGCAGGCGTACATATTCCACAGGCTCGACAGTGGATTGCCGGTATATATGAAGTTGATAGCGCAGAATGGCAGACTGTATCCTTACAGGACATATGTCATGATGGACGGCAGACCTTTCAGTGTGGAATTCGGCGGTGGAGTTCTGATCCCTTTTGAGGACAGATACGAAGAGCTTGGATGCGAAGCTGCGAAACAGACTGTGGATACTGGAAGCCAGAAGCTTTTGATGGGAAGTCAGAGTGGAATGACAGGAAGCCAGCGTTTTCAGTGGAATGGCAGCCGGATGAGACAGTTATTCGGTAGTCAGGGAGGCTTCAGATACTTGGCGGGTAGCCAGTATAGAATGATAGGAAGTCAGCGGTTCCGGTGGAATGGCAGTCAGATGAGACTGCTGTTTGGAAGTCAGGGAGGCTTCAGATACCTGGCGGGAAGCCAGTACAGAGTGTTTGGCAGCCGGCGTATGTTGTTGGGTAGCCAGAGAATATTGTCAGGAAGCCAATATAGAATATTTGGAAGCCAGCGGATAAAAAATATGCTGATGGTGCTTGAAAGTGACACACAGCAGCCACAGGACAGTATGGATTCAATCAGAACAAGCCAGGAGCTGATGGTTGAGTTCCCTCAGGAGTGGCAGCTTATCAACAGAAGCAGAAGACCGACCAGCCGGATTGGTGGCAATGCTAAGTTTGGATATGGACTGGACCTAATCTAGTACATGACCGGATCTTGGAGGATATATGAAGGATATAGAGGGATTCCACATATTGTGGACTGCTCCTTATTTTGAGAAAAGTAAAGATAACACTTACAGCATGCAGGATTATGAGCTTTTGACCATGATCCTGTCTGCTCTTATGTGGAGAAAAATGAATGGCCCTATCACACTTTACGGTGATGCAAGGGCCATTGATTATGTTGAGGGACAGGGATTGTCGCATATATGGAATGGCGGCATAAAAGAGATACAGGTTCCTGACAGCATATCCCCGGGAGTGTTCTGGGCTGCGGGCAAGCTGTATGCGCTTAAGGCGGCGCATATGCCGGCGGTCATGGTGGATCTGGACCTTATAGTGTGGAAGAATATAGGGGAATACATAGCGGGGACGGATATTTGTGCAATACACAGAGAAGGAATATATCCGGATGTATATCCCGGCAGGGACTTTTTCAATATGGACAGTTCGTACAGCTTTGATCCCCTGTGGAGCTGGGATGTTCCGCCGGTAAATACCTGTATGCTATATATGGCTAAGGAGCAATTTAAGAACTATTATGTGGACAGCTCCATACAATTTATGGAAAATTGTAGGGAGACTGAGGAAAATCTGTGCCACATGGTATTTGCGGAGCAGAGACTGCTTGCGATGTGTGCTGCGAGAAAGGGAAAGATCATTGCTTCATTTTTTCCTGAGGCGGCGGATATAGAGAGACAGGATGTGTTCACACATTTGTGGGGATATAAGAATATTCTGAAGTTTAACTATGGGAAAAGGGTTGAGTTTAACGGGCGTCTCTGCGAGCGGATAGAGCGGGAGTTTCCGGAAGAGGCGGATGTTATAAGGGAGTTACATGTTTGTAGATAAAGTGTTGAAGAAGATACCCAGGGAGATATACATATATATACTGTGGGGAATTGTCGTGGGAGCGGTAAATCTTGGCTCCGCCTGGATATTTATGTACAAATGCGGGATAGAACCTGTCAGGGCCAACTTCCTGGCATGGATACTGTACAATTTTGTGTCATTCATAACAAATAGAAAATCGGTGTTCCACACTGTCGCAGAGACTGCGTGGGAGTTCATAAAAGAACTGGTGTCATTCTACGTGAGCAGGGTGTTCACACTGGTGGTGGAGGAGGGCCTGATCTATATACTGGTTGACAGGCTTCACCTGTGGGCGATGGGCATAAAGACGTTCACATCAGTGCTGGTGATATTCCTCAATTATTATATAAGCAAGAAGTTTATATTCAGAAAGATAAAGGAAAAACTGTAAGAGATATGTATAAATGCGAATGTTTATCGAAATTTTATAGAAAAACATGGACACAATTACTTCCAAACATTTGACAGTTGGAGTATAATTGAATGGTTAAATATGTATAAAAAGCAGAATAAGTAATGCAAGGAGATAAGTATGAAGAAGAGAGTAGTAATAACAGGCATAGGAGCCATAACTCCAGTCGGCAATACAGTTGACGAGTATTGGGATTCACTTAAGGAAGGAAAGCATGGCTTCGGACCTATTACACAGTTTGACGCTTCAGCATACAAGTGCAAGCTTGTCGGCGAGGTTAAGAACTTTGTAGCAAAGGACTACATTGATCCAAAGTCTGCAAGACGTATGGCTAGATTCACACAGTTTGCTGTGAAGGCAACCCAGGAGGCTATGGCAGATTCAGGACTTGATATGACAAAGGAAGATGCTTACAGAGTTGGTACATGTATTGGTTCAGGTGTTGGTTCACTTCAGGAGCTTGAGAACGCATATGGAACCATACTTACAAAGGGACCACTTCGTGTAAGTCCATTCGTAGTTCCTATGATGATCAGCAACATCGCAGCAGGTAACGTTGCGATCCAGTTTGGTCTCAAGGGCAAGAGTATAGATGTTGTAACAGCATGTGCTTCAGGAACAAACAGTATCGGTGAGGCATTCAGAACGATCCAGTACGGAGACGCTGATGTCATGGTAGCCGGCGGATGTGAGGCAGCAGTTTCACCTATCGGTATATCAACATTTGATTCACTTACAGCACTTACATCATCAACAGATCCAGACAGATGTTCTATTCCATTTGATAAGGACAGAAGCGGATTCGTTCTCGGTGAGGGTGCAGGTATTGTTATTCTTGAGGAGCTTGAGCACGCAAAGGCAAGAGGTGCAAAGATCTACGCAGAGCTTTCAGGTTACGGATGTTCAAGTGATGCACACCACATCACAGCACCTGAGGAGTCAGGTGAGGGACCAGCAGTTGCCATGACCAATGCGGTTAAGGATGCAGGACTTCCACTTGATGCGGTTCAGTACATCAATGCTCATGGTACAAGCACACATCTGAACGATCTTGTTGAGACACGTGCTATCAAGAAGGCATTTGGCGATCACGCAAAGGACATCAAGATCAATTCAACAAAGTCTATGACAGGACATCTTCTCGGTGCAGCAGGAGCCATCGAGTGTATTGCCTGTGTCAAGAGTATAGAGGAAGGTTATATCCACAGAACAAGAGGACTTGTGGAGAGTGAGGAGGAGCTTGATCTGGATTATTGTAAGGAGCCATGCGAGATGGACGTTGATGTTGCAATCAGCAACTCACTTGGATTTGGCGGACACAATGCATGTATCGTCTTACAGAAGTATAAGGAGCAGTAAATATCATGTTATTTATCAAAAAAAAGGCAAAGGATGCCGAGATAATTGCAGCAAAGGCTGCAGAGGAGGCAAAGGCTGCTGAGGGAATTCAGGAAGCACCAAAGGTGGAGCTTGTAAAGTGCCCTAAGTGCGGAAGAGAAGTTGAGAAGGAAAGAGTGAAGAACGCAAAGTACATTTGTTATGAGTGCGGTTCTTACTTCAGAGTTAAGACCAAGAACAGAATAAGAATGGTCACAGATCCAAAGTCATTTGAGCCATGGTTTGAGGATATGCCAAGCTCAAATCCTCTTGGAACAGAGGGCTATGAGGATAAGGTTGCGGCTGCACAGGCCAAGACAAACCTCAAGGAGGCTGTTACTATAGGAAAGGCAACCATCAATGGTGAGCCTGCTGTAGTTGGTGTATGTGATGCAAGATTCCTCATGAGCAGCATGGGATATGTTGTGGGTGAGAAGATTGCCAGAGCTGTCGAGAAGGCTACAGAGGAGAAGCTTCCGGTATTCATGTTCTGCTGTTCAGGCGGTGCACGTATGCAGGAGGGAATCATTTCTCTGATGCAGATGGCCAAGACATCCGCTGCATTCAAGAAACATTCTGATGCAGGACTTCTGTATGTATCTATTCTTACAGATCCTACAACAGGTGGTGTTACAGCCAGCTTTGCAATGCTTGGAGATATTATCCTTGGAGAGCCAGGTGCGCTCGTAGGATTTGCAGGACCACGAGTTATCAAGCAGACTATTGGTCAGGAGCTTCCAGAGGGCTTCCAGAGATCAGAGTTCCTTGTTGAGCATGGTATCATAGATGGCATAATCACAAGAGACAAGATGAAGGACACAATGTATGATCTCATCGTCACACATAAGCAGAGACAGGGCTATGCTAACTTTGACAGTGCTGTTGAAGATGAGAAATTTGACATAAGCGAGATCCTCAAGGAGAGACTCAAGGATGACGAGCCTAAGACTCCGTGGGAGAAGCTCAGAGGTGCTCGTCAGATGAGCAGACCTTCAGGTTTCGACTATGTGAAGTATATATGCGATGATTTCCGTGAGATCCACGGAGATAGAACCATGAATGATGACAGAGCCATTGTGGGTGGTATCGGTCATATAGATGGACAGCCTGTAACAGTTATATCACAGGTCAAGGGAGCTTCCATGGCAGAGTGCATGGAGAGAAACTTTGGTATGCCTCTTCCTGATGGCTACAGAAAGGCTCTTCGTCTGATGAAGCAGGCTGAGAAGTTCGGCAGACCTATCATTACATTTGTAAATACACCGGGTGCGTTCTGTGGACTTGAGGCTGAGGAGCGAGGAATGGGTGAAGCCATAGCGAGAAATCTCTATGAGATGTCATCACTCAAGGTTCCTGTACTCTGTATCCTTATCGGAGAAGGCGGAAGCGGTGGAGCACTTGCCCTTGCAGTCGGCAATGAGGTATGGATGCTTGAGAATGCGACATACTCAATCCTTTCACCTGAGGGATATGCGTCTATCCTCTGGAAGGACAGCAACAGAGCTGAGGAGGCTGCAGAAGTTATGCAGATTACAGCACAGGATCTCAAGAGACTGAACGTTATCGAGCAGGTCGTACCTGAGTACGGCGGAGCAGATGAGCAGTCAGTTCCATATATAGGCAAGTACCTTAAGATGAACATTAAGGAATTCCTCAAGAAGTATTCAGACAAGACTCCTGAGGAGATCGCACAGGACAGATACGACAGATTCAGAAATCTGTAGATCACAGATATACTATAGATGAAAGGCATTTCTCAAGTGAGAAATTTATCTCACGGGGAATGCCTTTTATTCATGCATATGTTGAAGTGATGGTGTTTTTTTGGTAAACTTTATGTATATGGCTGAAGATACAGCTTGAATTGGAGGAGCGTTTATGAAGAAACAGATAAAGGTTACTTTGATAGTTATCGTGGCCGCCATCATTGCGGCAGCAATCATATGGTACGTGATGTACCTGTGGGGCAAGGAGCAGGATCTGCTGACACCTGTGGGAACACGTGCAGAATTTATCGGTGATACAGACAAATATCCTACCATGCTTACAGCGAAGGGGACTCAGATCCTGAATGCAGACGGAGAACAGGTTGTTCTCAAGGGTGTGATGGTTCCAGAGTCGCGCAGTCTGTATGAGGAGAAGAAGTTTAATGAGGATTTCTACAAGGATGTATTTGCCAAGGGTGGTAATGCCATAAGGGTGCCAATAAGCCCTGTGGAGTACAAGAATGACGATTACTATATGTGGAGATATCTTGACCGCATAGTTACCTGGGCCGGAGAGAACGATAACTATGTTATTCTCGACTGGGATTATACAGGTAACCCGATAGATGGTTCCGGGGATGAGATGCCGGATCTCGACGAGAATCCGCTGGATTATTCTGCTGAATTCTGGAAGAACATTGCGGATTATTTCAAGAACACTCCAAATGTTATATTTGAGATATACAATGAGCCGGTTGGCATGAGTGATTCAGAGTGGAAGAGATGCGCGGAGAGCCTTATAGGAGTTATAAGGGATGCCGGCGCAAAGCAGCTTATAATCGTTGGAAGTCCGGATTACTGTTATGATCTCGGATGGCTTGACGAGCTCGGCGTGAAGAATGACAATACTGCGTTCTCTGTTCATGTTTACCCGGACAAGGTGTTCTGGCAGAAGTTCCTGTCGGGCTATGTGACAAGTTATCCTCTTATAGTGACAGAGTGGGGATATGCAGACGATGATGTCGAGGTCAAGAATGAGAAGCTGAAGGGCACCAGAAATGTATTTGGAATAAAATTTACCAGATATCTGGAAAAGCATGATATAGGATGGATTGCAGTTGGATATGACGATACGGTGGAGCCATCCATGTTTACTAAGGGATATAAGAAACTCACAAAATGGGGCGAGTATGTGACTGAGCTGCTTGGAGACAAGGAAGAATAAAGAGAATAACGGATAAAAGGGAGAAAATATATAATGGCAATCAGAATATTAGGAACAGGAAGCTACCTTGCGGAGAAAGAGGTATCAAATGATGAGCTTGCAAAGTATGTTGATACATCTGATGAGTGGATATCTTCAAGAACAGGTATAAAGAACAGAAGAATAGCTGTTAAGGAGACAACGACGAGCATGGCTGTTGAGGCTGCTGAGAGGGCACTTGAGATGGCAGGGAAGTCCGCAGAGAATGTGGAGCTTATAGTGCTTGCCACAGTCACTCCGGATTATTACACACCAAGCGGGGCGTGTCAGGTTCAGGCGGCTATAGGTGCGGATAAGGCGATTGCGTTTGATGTGAATGCGGCATGCTCGGGCTTTGTATTTGCCCTCAATGTTGCAAAGATGTATATAGAGACAGGGTTTGTGAAGAATGCTCTTGTAATAGGTTCGGAGACGCTGTCAAAGATACTTGACTGGAATGACAGAGGTACATGCGTATTGTTTGGAGATGGCGCAGGTGCCGCTTATATAGAGGAGTCTGACAAGGGAATCATAAGCATTGTCCAGGGTTCAATCGGCAAGAAGGGTATGGTGCTGAACTGCGAGAGCAGAAAGACTAACAATATATTTGTAAAAGATGAGATCAATCATGACTATCTGTATATGGATGGACAGGAGGTGTACAAGTTTGCGGTGAGACAGTGTCCTAAGTGCCTCCAGGAGGCTCTTGACAAGGCTGGAATGACCGTTGACGATGTGGATTACTTCGTACTCCACCAGGCAAATGTAAGAATTATTGAATCTGTTGCCAAGAGACTTAAGGCACCGCTTGAGAAGTTCCCTACGACTCTCGACTACACAGGAAATATGTCTGCGGCGAGTGTACCTGTACTTCTCGACCAGCTCGTGAGAGAGCACGGCCTGAAGCGCGGCGACAAGATCGCCATGTCGGCATTCGGCGCAGGGCTCACATACGGCGCTGTGGTTATGGAGTGGTAGAGGCTTTAACACCTGTAATTTTTGAGGGCGGAACGGAGCTCCTTGTAGTTTGGGAGTACTTTTTCTACCTCGGCCCAGAAAAGTGCGGAGTGGTTCATCTGCTTTCTGTGACACAGCTCGTGGACTACCACGTAGTCTATGATTTCGGGAGTGGTGTTCATCAGTGCACAGTTGAAATTCAGGTTACCGGAGGAGCTGCAGCTTCCCCAGCGGGTCTTCTGATGCCTGATGGTGATCCTTCCGTAAGTCACGTCTATTATCTGAGCAAAATGTTCTACACGTGAAGGCATATATATCCGAGCCTGTTCTGACAGTGCCTTTATATCGGCATCTGTCAGGGCAGTGCTTGGATTTTTTTCGTCTGACATATTGGAAATTCTTTTCTGCATGATTTCCAGATGGCTGCGGATCCAGTTTTGTCTGGAATCCACAAAGCTTTGGATTTGACTGTCGGTCATTCTGAGGGGCGCACGAACCTTTATGTTGAGGTCTCTGTCTATCTCGATACAGATAGATTTGCGCCTGCTCCTGACGACAGAATATTTGAATTTATCAGAATTGTTCATGGCATATTACCTGTCTTTGATAGGTACGTAGTCCTTAGGCTCTACAAGACTTGGATAAGCCGGACGCATTATCTTGTAGCTGTTGATCAGCTCCTCCATACGATGCGCACTCCATCCAACCACTCGGCCAATGGCAAATAGTGGTGTGTAGAGGGCGTAAGGGATCTTGAGCATCTTGTATAACAATCCGCAATAGTAATCTATGTTGATGCACACACCCTTGTAGATCTTGCGCTCCTCGGCAATGACCTCAGGTGCGATGCGCTCTATGAGCTCGTATAATTTGAATTCGTCCTTCTCGTGCTTCTCCTCGGCGAGCTTTTCTACATACTCCTTGATAATGACAGCTCTTGGATCTGACAGAGAGTATACAGGCTGGCCCATTCCGTATACCACGCCCGATTTGTCAAATGCTTCGCCGCGAACGATCTTCCTGATGTACTCACGGATCTGCTCCTCGTCCGTAACATCCTCGACATTGCAGTGTATGTTCTTCATCATCTCCATGACCTTGAGGTCTCCACCGCCGTTGAGCGGTCCCTTGAGTGAGCAGAGTGCTGCTGCGACTGTGGCGTATGTATCTGAGCCAGATGATGTGACAACACGTGTTGTAAACGTAGAGTTGCTTCCGCCTCCGTGTTCCATGTGGAGAACAAGGGCAAGATCGAGAACCTTTGCCTCAAGCTGTGTGTACTTTCTGTCTGAACGGAGCATGCTCAGGATATTCTCCGCAAATGAAAGCTCAGGATCCGGCTTGTGTATATAACAGCTCTTGCCAAGCTCATAATGTCTGTATCCCTGGAAAGAATATACAGCGAGTCTTGGGAATACACTTATTATCATAAGACACTGCTGAAGAACGTTGTCCAGAGATATATCCGTCTCAGACTTATCGTATGATCCGAGGGCAAGGATGCTCTTGGTCATATTTGAAATGATATCCTTGGTAGGGTTCTTCATTATGACATCTTGTATAAAGTTGTGTGGAAGGTCGTATGCAAGGTTGAGGACCTGTTTGAACTTGGCAAGCTCATTCTCGTCCGGAAGCTTTCCAAACAGTAACAGATATGTACACTCCTCGAAACCGAATCGTCCTTCCTTTGTAAATCCGTCTATCAACTGGCGGATCTCGTAACCTCTATAATATAATTCACCGTCAGCAGGAGTATGCTTTCCGTCCTCCATTGTATACGCCCGGCTTAGTGAAATGTTGGTGATGCCGGCATTTATTCCTATTCCATTCAGATCACGAAGTCCACGCTTTACGCCGTATTCCTCGTAGAGGTTGTTATCTATGGTATCGTTCTCAATACAGAGACCAAGACGCTCCTTCGTAAATGAACTAAGATTATTGATTGACATATATAATACTCCTTTCAGGTAAGTCTTCATTGAATTATCTCACTTATTTACAACTATTGCAATCCGAAATGATTGTATGGGTGTAAAATATTATGTATAATGTACTGAGAATAAAGTTAAGACAAATGTTTTAGGAGGTAATATAAATTGGCAGACAGACAGGATATGGGGCAGAATAAAGGGAGCGCAGGAGCTCATAAGGGAACTGTGAGCCGTGCAACAACGAGCAGTGTGAAAAAGACACAGCCGTGCAAGGGAGTAGCGTCAGGCAGTCGGTCAGCATCAGGCAGCCGTCCTGTGTCGGGAAATCGTCCGGCATCGGGCAGCCACTTATCATCGGCGAGTCGTCCGAAAAGTGCAACTGCGCAGGACAAAAGGCGCACAAGTACGGGACGTCCACTTGAAAAGTCGGTGAAGTCCGTGTCTTCAGGAAGCAAGACCAGGAGACCGGCGAATAGCAGATCGTCAACAGGTTCCGGTAAAAAATCCGCGCAGAGCAGAAATAAAAAGAAGCGATATGAGCTGAATACGAAAATGATGGTCGTGGCGGCTCTGGTGGTTGGAATAGTGCTTGCACTTGTGATCACGATGATCATGAGATCCAGCATGCTCAGGGTCAAGCAGATCCAGACGGATTATAATATGGGTGATATATTTGATATAACAAACTATATTGAGCCGGACAGCAATGATGCCAGGCTGGAATATGACAACTCAGAATTTGCACCGGATAAGCTTGGTAAGTACACCATCAAATATAAGATCAGACGTGGAAAGTTAAGCAAGACAAAAAAGGCTGTGATAAATGTTGTTGATGAGGTAAATCCATACATAGACGGCCCGGACGAGATAGACGTTTCTATGGGAACGGATATAAACTGGAGTGATTATTACAATGTCACAGATGAGGATCCGGATGTGCAGGATTCGCTTAAAGCTTCTCAGGATGTGGACACAAGCAAGGAGAGAACCGTAACAGTGACTCTCACAGCGGAGGACTGGGCAGGCAACAAGGCGTCCAGACAGATCACCGTAAATGTACTCAAGAGTAACTTTGATGAGTAGGGTGTGAACGAAATAAAATATCTTGAAAAATGACAGAAAAAAGCTCAATGCTGACGGGGATGAAATCCGAAAGCATTGAGCTTTTTGATTTTAGTATTTTATGAGATAGGCGGCTTTCTCAGCTCTGCATCCAGCTCTGAGTTGTCAACCACTGTTGTCTTGGTCTTTTTAACCTTTTCCTTTTTCTTCTTCGATCTGCTCTTGTGTATGTTCTTGATGAGCATTACCACCAGAAGCAGGATGAGACCTATGCTTATGAGGACTACGGATAAACCGTATTTGTCCAGTATCTTGTCGATTATGTTGTAGCTTGACTTCTCCCACAGTCCATCCGCTTCAAGATCTGCCTGAACCTTTGAGAGGCAGTACTTTGTTCCGGTACACTTTGGTATACCCGGAAGTCTTGATGTGATGGCTGTAAGGTTGCTTGCCTGTTCGTCGGTTACATTGAAGTATGTATATGACAATGCCTCCTTACCTGTTGTGGTTATAGGATCGTCCAGACCGAGATTGATGAGATACCACTCTCCGCCGAGATAAACGGCATTCCATGCACAGTTGTTGATGTAACTCTCTTCTTTGAGCTGCTTCTGTGTGTCCATCGAGTCGTCCAGAAGATCTGAATTCTGTCCCTCAATGTACAGACATGGCACACCGACGTAATCCATAATGGCCTTGAAAGCCTTTGCATATCCGTAGGTGACTGCCGACTGATACTTGGAGTTGAACACGCCGTCTGCGGTGTATGCGTATATGTTGTCCTTGCTCTTAGATGTTGCATCTGAGGCATAATAAACTTTGTTGATGATCGAATTATGTATGAGATATACCTTCTCGTAATCCTTTGCGCTCTCATCCAGAGAAGCTGCATAATTCTTGACGGTCAGGTCAAAGTTGTTCTTGTATATGGAACGTGTATCTCCGTTGGCATACAGTGAATAGCACTCGATGGTGAGAGCTGTATATCTGAGTTCTCCCGAGGATTCCTGCTTGCACTGATAGCTGTCGGACATCCAGAAATACTCAGGATGATCGGCGAGTACAGCGTTGACGATCTGATCCATTCCATCGTTTCCGATAACTTCCCAGTCTTTGTTGCTGACCGACAATGTAAATGCTGTGTAATATCCGCCGTCCTGATAAGAAGCATTGGATGTCGACTCGTTGAATTTCTGAGCTGCATCGTTGATCTGTTTGTAGACGGTTCTGTACGCACTGTTGTCAAACTGGTCATAGAAATAAGTTCTGCCATCTATGGTATCGGTTTTGTTACTGCTGTCCGTATCATCTGTATCCGCCGCCTTTGCGACATATGGAGAAAATGATAATATCATGGTAAGCGTAAGCAGCAGTACAAGAAATTTTTTCTTCATAACTGGAACACACTCCTTCTTTTGCTTATGCAAAGCCCCTTTATATACTTCCTTCAATAATAACACATTATGGTTATTATTGCCAGAGAAAATGGGTTAAAGCGGTTGGATTTTGCTTCGCATATGTGTATAATAGTAAAAACCTGATGGTTAACGGATGGAAGGAGGAAACACATGGCTTCCAGTTGCGATATGTGTGCACACTATGTGTACGATGACGAAGATGATTTTTATGAGTGCCTGGTGAATATGGATGAGGATGACTTTGCCAGATTTGTGGCAAGAGGCTACGACAATTGTCCGTATTTTCAGTTGGATGATGAATACAGGATAGTGAGACATCAGATGTGACGATTGAAGAAAAACGGGAGATGTGCAGCAGCGCGTCTCCCGTTTTTCTGGCAAATGATCAATGTGATCAGTTCTTTTCAAATGACTCCGCCAGCTCCGTGAGATACACATACCTCTCCAGAAGCTGATCCAGCTCTGATTCAAGCTGTTCCTTTTTCTGCGTGAGTTCGTTAAGCTTCACGAAATCTGACACAGAGTTGTTGATATCGGTCTCCGTCTGCTCTATCTCAGCTTCTTTCTGGGCGATGGTGTCCTCTATGGTGTCATATTCCCTCTGCTCATTGAAGGAGAACTTTTTCTTCACGGATGGATTCTGCGTTTTCTTTTTCTGGGCAGGTTCCTTGTCCGCTGTGCTGACACGCTCCGGCTTTGTCTGGGTATTTGCCCCTGCCGATGTGCTGTTGGCAAATGAACCGTGGGTCAGATAATAATCGGTATAACCGCCCTCAAACTGTGAGATCCCGCCGCAGCCGTCAAACACCAGAAGCTTTCTTATGACTCTGTCCAGAAAATATCTGTCGTGTGATACGACTATCAATATGCCCTGGAAGGAATCGAGATAGTCCTCAAGTATACACAGTGTGGAAATGTCCAGATCGTTGGTCGGCTCGTCAAGGATCAGTACATTTGGAGATGATACGAGAACCTTCAACAAATACAGTCTTCGCTTCTCGCCTCCTGAGAGCTTCTCTATGCGCTGGTGCTGCAGAGTGCCATCAAATAAAAATCTCTCACACATTGTGGATGCTGACATGAGACCTTCGGTGGTCTGGATATACTCTGCGGTTTCTTTGACGTAGTCGAGTACCTTCATGTTGGGATCCAAGGCTTCATTTTCCTGAGAGAAATATCCTATCCTTACGGTGTCTCCGATCTCTATGGTTCCGCTGTCCGGCTTGGTGACACCGGTTATGAGCTTCATGAGCGTTGTCTTGCCACAGCCGTTTGGGCCAACAACACCTATCCTGTCAGTCCTCAGGAAGTTGTATGAGAAGTCCGTTATGACCGGACTTGGTCTGCCCGGCCAGGTCTTGGCTATATGGGAGAGCTCTATTGTTTTGTTTCCCAGCCGGCTCGCGATTGAGCTCATGGTAACAGACTGAGTTTCCTTTATAAGCTCCTCACTTGCAAGCTTCTCATATCTCTGGATATGGGCTTTCTGCTTTGTGCTTCTGGCTCTAGCACCTCTCTGCATCCATGCGATCTCCTTGCGCAGGATATTCTGATGTTTGTTCTGAGTGGCAAGTGCGATGTTCTCACGCTCTGCCTTCAGCATGAGATAGCCTTCGTAGTTGGTATTGTAGCTGTAGGTTTTGCCTTTGTCGATCTCTACTATGCGGTTGCACACCTTGTCAAGAAAGTATCTGTCGTGGGTGACCATGACCAGAGCGCCCTTGTAGTTGTTAAGGTAATCCTCCAGATATTCTGTCATATCGTTGTCGAGGTGGTTGGTGGGCTCGTCCAGAACAAGAATGTCACATCTTGACAGCAGTGCCGCAGCCAGAGCGACCTTTTTTCGCTGACCTCCTGAAAGTGTGCTCACCATGAGGCTGGTGTCGTCAAATCCGAGACGGTGAAGAAATGCCTTGGCATCACCCTCTATGCTCCATTTGTTCTCCTCGTCGACATTTGCAGTGATGACATAGTCGTATATGCTGACCTTCTCTGCGAAGTCGGGGGTCTGTGGAAGATATTTTATGACCACGTTGTTTCCCTTTGACAACTGTCCTGAATCACATTCGTCTATGCCGGCTATGATCTTGAGGAGTGTTGATTTACCCGTGCCGTTTACGCCTATGACACCGATCTTTTCTCCTGAATTTACTGAAAAGTCTGCGTCATCGAACAGAATCTTGTCAGTGTATGCTTTTGAAAATCCTTTTATTGTAAGTAGGTTCATATATGTTCTTATGGGGCTTTGTGCCCGCCCTTTCGTCAAAATGAGCCGTGAAAACGGCTTTGCATGTAAGTATTATTGTAATTGGGGAGAATTGACGAGTCAAGAAGCATATCATAATAGAAATACCATTTGAGAATAATTAAAAATAGACGAAAATATATAAGACAATGATCTCCACCCGACAGTATATTTGTAAAAAAACATTCCTGAATTTATACAACATGACTAAAAAATAACCTGAAAAGGCGCTTTAGGTTAATAAAAACAAGCCATTTGCACAAATTGGTTTACAAAATTACAATTTTGTAATTTGCAAATTATTCCAAAAAGTAGTATAAATTGAACATTGATTACGGACAGGAATGGAGGTAATTATCATGGAATCAACAAATATCAGGGTTAAGCTCAATTCAGTAGAGCAGGTAAGACAGTTTGTAGAGACAATGAGAAAATATGATGGAGACGTTGATGTATATTCATCCAACAGGAATTATCTTGTAGATGGCAAATCAATACTGGGAGTTTTCAGTCTTGGACTTGATCAGGAACTCACAGTAAAGTTCTATAACGGAGCGACAGAGTCGTTTATAAATACATTACAGCCATTTATGCTGGCTGCATAAGGAGTATTTATTACAATAATTTTCATAGCTAATTCGTGGTCTGTATGCATTGACACATTCGTTGATGGAGTGTTAGAATGTCCTTATAAATATTAAGAGATATTAGGGGGCGCAGCCAATGCAGATTACAGAGATGAAAGCTAAAGTTAACACTATGGATGACATCAAGAAGTTTGTTGCATACCTGAATCAGTTTCCAAATGATGTTGACGTTTCATCAGCTCAGTACGTCGTAGATGGAAAGTCAATCTTAGGTGTGTTCAGTTTAAATCTTGAGAAGCCACTTACAGTGAAATTTCATGGAGAAGTTGCACCAGAGCTTCAGGCAAAGCTTGATGAGTTTAAGTGCTAATTCTATAGGATACATAAGAAAGCTTAGAAAAGCAGGCTGCAGATTTTCTGCAAGCCTGCTTTTCCTATGCTGTGAGACAAGTGTCAGGAGGGATGATTATGATATACGAAGCGGATCAGGGGTTGGAATACCATATAAAGGTAAATGAGGATATGATAGGCCAGTATGTTATCATGCCTGGGGATCCTAAGAGATGTAAGGCGATAGCAGCGTATCTCGAAGATGCGGAGCTGGTGGCGGACAGCAGGGAATTCGTCACGTATACAGGCTATCTGGATGGAGAGAAGGTCAGTGTCACGTCCACAGGTATAGGCGGCCCGTCGGCGGCCATAGCCATGCAGGAGCTGGTGCACGCCGGTGCCCACACTTTTATCAGGGTTGGAACCTGTGGCGGTATGCAGACTGAGATCGTCGGCGGAGACGTGGTGATCGCCACGGGAGCTGTCAGGATGGAGGGCACGTCAAGAGAGTATGCGCCTATAGAGTACCCTGCGGTTGCGGATATAGATGTGGTGAATGCGCTCAGAGAGTCAGCAGGAGCACTTGGAGTGACGGCACACACAGGTGTGGTTCAGAGCAAGGACTCATTTTATGGACAGCATTCGCCGGGAATCATGCCGGTTGGATATGAGCTTATGAACAAATGGGAAGCGTGGAAGAAGATGGGCTGCAAGGCCTCTGAGATGGAATCTGCTGCATTGTTAATAGTTGGAGCGTTCCTGCGGGTCAGGGTCGGTGCGTGCTTCCTTGTGGTGGCGAATCAGGAGAGGGCTGCAGCCGGTCTCCCGAATCCTGAGGTACACGACACCGATAAAGCCATACGTGTGGCTATTGAAGCTGTGAAGAAGCTTATCAGAACTTGAATACACGACCTATGTCTGTCTTGTAGCTTTCAAGATAGTCAAGGATCTCATCTGAATTATCCATGACGGTATATATCTCGTTGGTCGCAGGCGTCATAAAGCCTTTGTCCGACGTCTCTTTGAGCATGGACAGAAGATGATCGTAGAATCCGTTCTGATTGAAAATTACGATTGCTTTGCCGTGGCGTCCGAGCTGCTTGAGCGTGAGGATCTCAAAGAATTCCTCGAGAGTGCCAATTCCGCCGGGCGTTACGATGAAAGCGTCTGCCTTATCTTCCATGATCTGTTTGCGCTCTCTCATGGTCTCAGTGGTTATCAGCTCGGAGACATTCTCAAACAGTATTCCGTCAACATTAAAGAATGAAGGAGTGACGCCTATTATGGTGCCATTTTCCTCGTATACACCCCTTGCCACTGCGCCCATGAGCCCATTTGCTCCAGCGCCGTACACAAGAGTGTGGCCTCTTTTGGCGATTTCCCTTCCTAAATATTCTGTTTCTTCTATATAAGATCTGTCAATGTCGTTGCTTGACGCGCCGTATACACATATATTCATAAAAACCTCCAATGTGACAATGCCAGGTATTCCTGAACTGCCGAAAAACCATTTATTAAACAGTATATAGAAGTAAATGATAATTTGGAAGAAATTATTTATAAAATAATGTAAAATCGCAAAAAAATGCGGAGCAGCCATAGGACTGCCCCGCAAAGGGAAAACATGAAAAGAATGATATGAGATTACAGAAGCTCAACAACTTTGCCCAGAACTGCGATCTCTTTTTCTTTTGCACCCATAAGGTACTTCTCAAATCTGTCCATACAGTCAACCTTGCCTGTGATGGAAGTCTTGATGAGAAGGTTTCTGGCGGTGAGCATGGTGTTCTCAACCTCCATATAATCATTCAGGATATCACCGTTGAATTCGATATATCCGTGATCCATCATGTACTTGAGTCTCTCCATCATGAGAACCTTGTGGTCATACAGGATGTGAAGAGCACGTATATCAAAGTCTGGATCCTCTGCTGAAAGCTGCTTGCCGATCTGCTTCAGAACCGCATCGTAGACATCAACCCCAAATACTGTGTCCTTAAAACGATTCCTCATCATACGGAAGTGATTCTTGGTATCCTTTGACTCAAGGTACTCGATGATGGTATCCTTGATATACTGTGTGTCGAGTTCGTAGTATGTATCAGCCAGATTCTTCTGGATCACGTATATTCCACGGCGTCCCTTGTAGTCGTCCTTGAAAATATGATCCTCCTGGGCTGTGATGGTGTCGTAGCCGTTTCTCACATCTGAGTATGATACTTTTGAGTAGGAATAATGCTCGCCAAATGTGAAATCTCCAACATAGAACTGCTGCTCCTCGTCGTCATATCCGTAGATGAAGAGCTCGTGTGGGAATTTGTAGTCGGCACCGGAATCGCAGAGGATCTTAGCCTCGTCAAATACTCCGTATACATATCCGCCCAGATTGATGGTCTTCTTGATGAAAGTGAGAATATCTCCGCAGTAGCTCTCCACCTGCTCCTTTGTCATGAGAGAGAAGAGAAGATAAGGGCATTCCTTAAGTGAACTGCTTCCCGGCATCATATCTGCAAGAAGCATCTCATCTCCTGTGAAGATCTCTTCGATGTTGTAACATCTTAACTGTATATAATTGCTGAATATCCAATTCTTGGCTTTCTCGTCGTCCCCTATGATCGAGAAAAGTGTGGCATGCCACTGCCAGGATGTTATCATTGGATAGCTTATTGGCAAAATCTTTTTGCTCATGTGCTTATTACCTCCATTTCATATTAAGATTACGTGATGTTAGCTGACCTTGGCTGCTACAGCCTTGACTACATCGTTCATGTCATAGTAGAGGCCAAGTGCAAGCTCAGAATCATCAAATTCAATGTTAAAAGCCTGCTCAAGTCCGACGATGAACTGAATGATGGAAACGGAATTCACGCCATATTCGGTGGTGAGTTCTGCAGTCATGTCCAGCTTGCCCGCATCTATGTCTGGAAGAATATCAGAAAAAACCTCCAATACTTTTTTTGTTAATGTGTCTTTGTCCATTTCAAACCTCCCATTCGTTTTGATATGTTACCAATGCACGTTACTTATATTTTAATGTGTTTGACAGTATTTTTCAATAAAATTATTCAATCCGTACAGAAATATTTGTGCATTTTTGTGTTAAATGTTAAAATTACCGTGAAGTATATGGTGTAAAATATGGTATAGTTGAATAAAATATTATAATTTTTTTAAAAAAATCAGACAGTTGATGTAAAATATAGAACAACAATATACGATAAGGCAGGGTGATGGACATGAAGATAGTTGTTCTGGATGGATGTGCGGCGAATTCCGGCGATATTAGCTGGGACAGTATTGGCAAGTATGGCGAGCTGACGGTGTATGACAGAACCGACAGGTCAGAGGTGGTCTCAAGGATAGGCGATGCGGAGATCATAACAACGAACAAGACGGTGATAGACAGGGCTGTGATCGAGGCCTGTCCGAACATCAGATATATAGGTGTGCTTGCCACCGGCTACAATGTGGTCGATGTGGAGGCGGCACATGAGCACGGCATAGTGGTTACAAATGTTCCGGCATACAGTACGGATGCTGTGGCGCAGTTTACATTTGCACTGCTTCTGGAACTGGCAAACAGGGTCGGGGCGCATGATGCGTCAGTGAAGGACGGTGGCTGGGTGAGAAGTAAGGATTTCTCCTACAGTGTGATGCCGACCATGGAGCTTGCGGGCAAGACTATGGGTATCATAGGCTATGGCAGTATAGGTATGAAGGTGGCTGAGATCGCACATGCATTTGGCATGAGGGTGCTGGTGAACAGCCGGACGAGGAAAGCCCTGCCGGATGGCGATTGGATAAGCTGGGCTGAGAGGGATGAACTGTTCGCACAGTCGGATGTGATAAGCATACACTGTCCTCTGTTCCCTGAGACGGAGGGAATGATAGACAGGAGTGCGATAGGCCGGATGAAGAAGACTACATTCATCATAAACACTGCCAGAGGCGGCTGCATAGTGGAGAAGGATCTGGCAGATGCCCTGAACGAGGAACGTATAGCTGGAGCCGCGGTGGATGTCATAGCACAGGAGCCTATGGCGGCGGACAATCCGCTTCTCACGGCAAAGAATGTGATCATAACACCACATATCGCCTGGGCACCGAAGGAGGTCAGGGAGAGACTTCTCAATATAGCGGGTGGCAATATAGAGGCGTTTCTCAATGGAAAGCCTGTAAATACAGTATAAAAAGAATAAGATTAGCCATTGAGCAGAAATTTAGCTGTAAGAAGAAAGGATAGATCAGGAAGATGGAGAGCAGTTCTTTTGAGGATGTGAACAGACTGGTTAGGTCTGAACTGTATGAGCACATGGATCCGGAATTTGGCAAATATCTGGCCATGAACCTTCCGGGCTGTGGCAATATAATAGGTGTGAGGCTGGATGACCTGAAGGAGATAGCCAGACAGATAGCCGACATAAACTGGAAGGAGTATCTGAAGCATGCGCCGGATGATACGCTGGAGGATGTGGTCATTCAGGGGCTTGTCCTTGGATTCGCACAGGGCAAGCTGGAGGAGATACTTGCATATGCCGATGAATTTGTTCCCAAGATAGACAACTGGTGGGTGTGTGACTCGTTCTGCAGTACATTTGTGGCGGCATCCATGTACCCGGAGATAGTGTGGGAATTCATCATGAAGTATATGGGAGATTCCGAGCTGAATCCTGCGTGGAGAAAGAAGGAGGAGGCAGAGATTCCAGAGGGACAGGGAGGCATCGCAGTAGGAACCTGGCAGGATATGTCCGATGACTTCAGACTCAGGTTCGTGGCTATCATGCTGAAGTGCTACTTTGTGAATGACAAGTATATCGACAAATGCCTTTATGCATTTGAACATATGCAGGATGGCGGCTACTATGCAAAGGACGGTGTAGCCTTTGGCCTGGCGGAGAGCTATTTCGTGTTCCCGGACAAGACGATTGAGTACATAAAAGGTGCACAGTTTGACAGGCAGATTCTGGAGATGACTAAGAACAAGATAGAGAAGATATACAGGCTGCCGGAAGCGGATGTGAACAGGTTTGCGGAAGTTATAAATGAATATTAAAATTAAGAGAAGGACATTATATTTGCAGGAGGAATTCTTATGAGAAATTTGAATGCGGATATGGATGTCCTTTTTGCTTTGACTGGGATCAATAATATTGAAAATGAGTTTATGGTGGCAATGGTGCTGGTGATTGTCTGTTTGGCGGCTGCGGTATGTCTGACCGTATGGATAAGAAAATACGTCAGGGGAAATGCCTCAGGCAGTCTGGAAGATAGTCAGGATGAGCGGGAGGACAGGGAGTATTCATCGGAGGATAACTACATCGATGGTGATGCTGTAGCCATTGCCATTGCTGGAGCTTTGGGAGGAACAGCAAATATTTACAGTCTGAGGAGCAGTGATACAAGACTTAGAGTTACGGTGAACAACGGGGCGCTGGTGGACAGGAGAAAACTGAAAGCCACAGGAGCTCTGGGAATACTGGCAAAGGGCAGGCAGGTGCAGGTATTCTATGAGGATCAGGTGGAAAGGATATGCCGAGAGCTTGGAAGATATATAGATGGACACAGGAAAGATAATATTGAACAGGAGGCTGAGATCGATTATGAAAGAGTGCTTAAGAAGGTGTATGTGCCTGTTGAAGGTGATGTTGTGCGCGTATCTGATATACATTGCCTACAGAACTTGGGAGACGGGAGTGTCGGCTTGTGTGCGATTCGAGCCACACGGGGAGAGATCAGAGCGCCGTTTGACTGCAAGGCTGGATATAGTAAAGCCGGAGAAGGTCAGATAGAGTGTACATCTGAGGAAGGATACGTGGTCAGGATATATCTGATATCAGAGATCGACACCGGATGGCAGAGGACACAGAGCTATGTAGATATAAGACTTACATGTGGTGATGGTGAGAAGGTGCGAAAAGGAAGGCTGCTTGCAGAGTATCCATATGAGACGCTTGCTGGCAGAGACGAAACTGTATATGCTGTGCTGGAGGTACATTCCGATGAAAATGCTGATACAGGTCATTCTGGTGGTATAGATAAAGGATATCAGCTTAAGATAAACCGGAGAGAGAAAGTGAATTATGAATATGTGGCATGCGAGCTTGTCGTCTGAAAAGCTCACATGCCATTTATTTACGCTCTGGTTGCCCTGTCTATGATTCCAGCAAGGGTATCTATGACCATAGCGGCATCCTGATCTTTGTATTTCAGGAAAGTATAAGCACAGCCTTGTACGAACATTGACACCTCAACATTCTTGGCAAGGTCATCTCTGAACTCGGGACGGACGTCATATATCTTCTCCTTGATGAGGGCATCGAGCTTGTTGGTCAGGACTCCGTAGCTTCTATTGTCATCAGGAAAGAGTATGGAGAACAAATGTCCCTGGTTGATAAATGCGTTGCATAACTGCCTGCTTGCTTCTGCAGGATTGGTAAGCATATATTCTGGATTTGGAATGTCACCGATGAGGGACAGAAGAGCATCATTTTCGAGGTATTCCGACAGATCATATATATCCTGAAAATGCAGATAGAAAGTCTGCTTGCTGATATTGGCCTTTTCTGTGAGTTCCTTCACTGTGATCTTCTCCACAGGTTTGGTGGCACGCAGTTCGATAAATGCGCTGAATAAGCTGTTGCGTGTACGCTGAATCCTTCTGTCCATAAAAGCTCCTTTCTGATCATACAAAAGCTGTACGCGGGTAATGATTATAAATGGCTGTAAGCGCCCTGATGACGCTCTATGCATTATAATATAGAATACAACAAAAGAAAGATATAGTCAAAAAAACGTATATACATATTAAATCTAATTGTCAATAATTGTCTGGAGTAAATTATTTTACTTTTATCAAAAAACGAATATTCATATAGCGGATGTGCAACGGTATACTGAAGGTAATTTACTACAGTCAAGAAATGACTGAGAGGGCTTGGATGATGGAACTTGAATACTAACTTTGTATGGAGGAAAAGTTATGGATTTGTATGAGTTTTATTCGGGAAGGTGCTTTGATGCCTACAATGAGCTCGGCGCACACGTTGTGAAGGAGAACGTGGGCAAGAGCAGGAGGAAAGCAGTGACAGGAGTGGACTTTGTGACGTATGCACCGAATGCGGAGTCGGTGACGGTTACAGGTGAGTTCAATTCATGGGGAGAGACTGCCATGGAGAGGTGTTACGATGGCAGCTTTTTCAAGTGTTTTGTGCCGGGGGCAAAGGCCGGACAGATGTATAAATATAAGATATACCAGAGAGATGGATATTGTGTGGATCACTGTGATCCGTATGGATTCGGCATGGAGCTGAGACCGGCATTTGCATCTATAATAAGAGATATGGATGAGTATACATTTGGCGATGCAAGATGGATGAGGATACGGAATGAGTGCAAGGGTGGTCCGCTCAATGTGTATGAGATGCATATGGGGTCATGGCACTGCAAACCGGTGTATGATGAGAATGGAAAACAGCTGACACCGGAAGAAGTCATTGAGACTGACCGAGTTGCTGAGGGTTGGTATACATACAGAGAGATAGCACCGATGCTTGTGGAATATCTGAAAGAGCAGGGCTACAATTATGTGGAGTTTATGCCACTTTCGGAGCATCCATGTGATGAGTCATGGGGCTACCAGAATACCGGATTCTTCAGTCCGACGGCTAGATACGGAACGGCGGATGACCTGAAGTTCCTCATCGACACGCTTCACAAGAACGGCATAGGCGCCATCATGGACTATGTGCCTGTGCATTTTGCACTGGATGGATATGGACTTGCAAAGTATGACGGAACCAATCTGTATGAGCATCCGACCGATGATGTGGGCTACAGCGAGTGGGGTAGTAAGAATTTCATCCATTCCAAGGGAGAAGTTCAGACATTTCTCAAGAGTGCGGCGAATTACTGGCTCACAGAGTATCATTTTGATGGCCTAAGAATGGATGCCATCAGCAGGATAATCTACTGGATGGGCGACGAGTCTAGAGGTGTAAATGACAGGGCGGTTGAGTTTATAAAGGGGCTTAACCAGGGACTTAAGGACAGACACCCGTCATGTATTCTCTGCGCCGAGGATTCCACGGACTACAAGGGAACCACCAAGGAAGTCGGATACGGCGGACTGGGATTTGACTACAAATGGGATATGGGTTGGATGAATGACACATTGAATTTCTTCAGAACTCTGCCGTTTTGCAGAGGCGACCAGTATCACAAGCTGACATTCTCCATGATGTATTTTTATAATGAGAGATACATGCTGCCACTCTCGCATGACGAGGTTGTACATGGCAAGGCAACCATAGCCCAGAAGATGGCGGGATCATATGAAGAGAAATTCCCAAATGCAAAGGCGCTCTACGCCTACATGTATGCGCATCCGGGCAAGAAGCTTAACTTCATGGGTAACGAGATAGCCCAGCTAAGAGAGTGGGACGAGAAGCGTGAGCAGGACTGGGATATACTGAAATACCCGAACCACGATTCATTTAACAGATTTATAAAAGATTTGAATAAGCTCTATCTGAAAGAGCCTGCGCTGTCAGGGTGGGACGACGACCCACACGGCTTTGACTGGATACTCTGTGGCAAAGAGCAGGATGTTGTATATATATTCCAGAGAGTTATTGAGGAAAATAAGATAGTAGTAGTCATGAACCTATCAGGAAATACATACAGGGATTATCATTTCAGATACGGCGAGGGCAATTCCATGAAAGTTCTCATGAACACGGACTGGAATAAATACGGTGGAAACACTAAAGACACCGTGAAGAGTATCAAGGGCGTATGCGGTGACTTCGGCTTTGATCTTCCGGCTCTGTCTGTAATGTATTTAAAGCCGGTGGATTAGTAAAAAGGAGAGATTATGATATTAGATGTAAGCAACCTTAGCCATGGATTTGGTGACAGGGCAATATTTGAAAATGTGTCATTCAGACTTCTGGCAGGTGAGCATATAGGGCTTGTCGGCGCAAATGGTGAAGGTAAATCAACCTTCATGAATATAGTGACGGGCAGTCTCATGCCGGATGAGGGTACAGTGACCTGGGCGAAGAATGTGAAGGTCGGATATCTGGATCAGCACACGGTCCTTGAGCCGGGCATGACCATAGGCGGAGTGCTGAGGGATGCGTTCTCCAGACTTTTCGATATGGAGAAGAGGATAAATGAGATATGTGACAAGCTGGCGGAGGTCACTGACGAGGATGAGATGAACACTCTTCTTGAGGAGATGGGACTTCTTCAGGATCTTCTGGACAGCCATGACTTCTATATAATAGATTCGAAGGTTGAGGAGGTTGCCAGAGCATTTGACCTGCTGCAGCTTGGACTGGACAAGGATGTAACTGAGCTGTCGGGCGGACAGAGAACCAAGGTTCTGCTGGCGAAGCTTCTGCTTGAAAAGCCGGAGATACTTCTGCTCGACGAGCCTACAAATTATCTTGATGCACACCATATAGAGTGGCTCAAGAGATACCTTCAGGAATACGAGAATGCGTTTATTCTTATATCCCATGACATTCCGTTCCTGAATTCAGTTGTAAATATCATATACCATATGGAGAATTGTCAGCTGGGCAGATATGTCGGCGATTATGACAAGTTCCAGGAGGTGTATGCGGTGAAGAAATCCCAGCTTGAGGCTGCGTACAGAAAGCAGCAGCAGGAGATATCTGAGCTGAAGGATTTTGTGGCGAGAAATAAAGCCCGGGTTGCCACAAGAAATATGGCTATGTCCAGACAGAAGAAACTTGACAAGATGGATGTCATTCAGCTTGAGCGTGAGAAACCGAAGCCTGAGTTCAACTTCAAGGAAGCGAGAACCTCTGGTAAGGTCATATTCGAGACTGATGATCTGGTGATAGGTTACAGCAAGGACAAGCCGCTTTCCAAACCGATGAATCTCCGCATGGAGCGCGGTGACAAGATAGCCATCACAGGAACGAATGGTATAGGAAAGACGACATTCCTGAAGAGTGTGCTTGGACTTATCCCGGCTATATCCGGCAAGGCGCAGCTTGGCGACTATCTGCACATTGGATACTTTGAGCAGGAGGTCAAGCCGAGTGAGAATACATGCCTGCAGGAAATCTGGAAGGAATTCCCGGGATATACCCAGTATGAGGTACGTGCGGCTCTTGCCAAATGCGGACTTACCACCAAGCATATCGAGAGCAAGGTGAAGGTCCTCTCGGGTGGCGAGCAGGCGAAGGTGAGACTTTGCAAGTTAATCAACACTGATACAAATGTGCTTCTGCTTGACGAGCCGACAAACCATCTTGACGTTGATGCCAAGGATGAATTGAAGCGTGCTCTTTCCGAGTATAAGGGGTCTATACTTCTGGTATGTCATGAGCCTGAATTTTATGATGGTCTTGTGACAGACGTGTGGAATCTGGAGCAGTACACGCTGCTCCAGTGATCAGATATTATAAAATTGTCAGGTTCAAATAGATTTTTTGAACCTGGCAATTTTTTAGCGTAAATTTGACTAATCGCAATTCCTATATTATTCTATATAGGACAGTTTAATATGGTAAAGTGCTAAAGATAAATGCGCACTTAGCGCAGAAATAGATACATCTGCTCAAAAAGTACTGTATAATCGTACGGATATAGACGCAGGTGAAAAATAATATTAGGATGGAGTTGTTAGATGAATATACTTGAAAGCTTAAAGGATAAATTACTTGTCGCAGACGGGGCATTTGGAACCTGTTATGTGGGAATGTACGGAGAGCAGGGAACTGTCGCTCCTGAGCTTGCAAACATGCGCCACCCGGAGCGGGTACTTGAAATCCATAAAGAGTATGTGAAGGCGGGAGCCGGGCTTATAAGGACAAATACATTTGCGGCAAATACAGCGAGCCTTGATGCTGACACGGATTATGTTATTTCAAATGTGCGTGCGGCGGTAAAGCTTGCGAAGCAGGCTGCGGACGGCGAAGCTGGAACGGATCACAAAAAGGTATACATTGCCGGAGATATAGGCCCAATACCTGCGGATGCCGGTCTCACACTGAATGAAAGGGTGTCACAGTACAAGCTGCTGGGTGAGGCGATGCAGGACATGGGAGTGGATATCATCTGGTTTGAGACATTTCCTGAGTTCAATGTGCTCGAGCCTGTGGTGAAGCACCTGAAGGCAAGAAAGGACACGCCGGTCATGGTGTCGTTCTGCGTGAACCAGTTTGGGTACAGCAACTGTGGATTTTCGGCAAGGGCATTGCTCTCCCAGGTGGCAGGAAATCAGGACGTGGACTGTGTTGGATTCAACTGCGGAGTTGGTCCGTACCATATGCTTCAGCTTCTGAAAAAGCTGGATATAGACTGCGGAAAGCCTGTATCAGTCATGCCGAATGCGGGATACCCGAAGTTTACACAGAGCAGACTGGTGTTCAATGACAACAAAGAGGGATTCATAGATAAGATCCAGGACATAGCGGCGCTTGGTGCAGATATCATAGGAGGATGCTGCGGAACAAATCCTGAATACATACATCAGATCATGGAACGGGTGAAAACCGGAGATATTGCAAAGGCTGCCAAGATTCATGTGGAAAAGGTACAGGCTGACAGTGCTGTAAAGGACAATTTCCTCAAAGGACGTCTGGAGCGTGGCGGGGCAGCCACAAAAAATGCCGACGGACACAAGCACAAGCTGATTGCTGTGGAGCTGGCACCTCCGGTGGATGTCAACGATCAGAAGCTGCTTGATGCAGCCCATATACTTAAGCAGTCACATGTGGATGTGGTGACATTCCCTGATTCTCCATCGGGAAGAACCAGAGCGAATTCCATACTCATGGCGGAGAAAGTGCACAAGGAGACAGGACTTAGGGTCATGCCGCATCTGTGCTGCCGTGATAAGAATGCCATAGCCATAAGGGGAAGCGTGCTCGGTGCACAGCTTAATGGCATAAAGGATTTCCTTGTCATAACAGGTGATCCGGTTCCGGTCATGTTCAGACAGACGACCAGGAGCGTGTTCAACTTTGACTCAGTCGGAATGATGAAGCTGCTGCAGTCTATGAACGAAGAGGTGTTCAGCGGGGATAAGATCACCTACGGCGGAGCGATCAACCAGAACAGACTTAACACAAAGTTTGAGATAGACAGAATAAAAAGAAAGATGGAAGCCGGGGCTGAATTCTTTCTGACACAACCGGTGTTCTCCAGAGAGCAGGCACAGATCCTCAGAGACATGAAGGCTGAGACCGGCGCGACAATACTTGTGGGAATCATGCCGCTTGTCAGCAGGCGAAATGCCTTGTTCATGAAAAATGAGATGGCGGGCATAGAGATCCCGGACGAGATCATAGAGAGATACAGTGAAAATGCCACAAGGCAGGAAGGCGAGGAGTGCGGCATACAGATCGCCAGAGATATACTTGAGTACACTTCGGATTTTGCAGATGGATATTACTTCTCGTTCCCATTCAACAGAGTACATATGCTGGCACATATCGTTGACTAAAATGTGAGTCAAGGTTATTATGGAATAAGCGGTGTTGCCGGGGAAAACAGGGATTCCGGAGCAGCGCTATATAGGAGAGGCGCTGTTATATATACAGTAGATAAAATACAGGATGCGCGGGTGCGCAGAAAGGAACAGACATGGATTACAATAGTTTAAGTCTTAAGATGCATGAGGAGCACAAGGGTAAGGTAGAGGTAGTGTCCAAGGTAGCAGTGAAGAACAGAGACGATCTGAGCACAGCTTACACACCGGGCGTTGCAGAGCCTTGCAGAAAGATCCGTGACAATAAGGCTGACGTATACAAATATACATGCAAGGGCAACATGGTTGCCGTGGTATCAGACGGAACAGCGGTTCTCGGCCTGGGAGATATAGGACCTGAGGCAGCTATACCTGTAATGGAAGGAAAGTCCATACTCTTCAAGGAGTTCGGCGGAGTTGACGCATTCCCTATCTGCCTTGACACAAAGGATGTGGATGAGATTGTTGAGACAGTAAAGCGCATTGCACCTGTATTTGGCGGAATCAATCTGGAGGATATATCAGCTCCAAGATGCTTCGAGATAGAGAAAAGACTTAAGGAAGAACTTGACATTCCTGTATTCCATGACGATCAGCATGGTACAGCTATCGTTGTGTCAGCAGGACTCATCAATGCGTTAAAGCTTGTCGGCAAGCCGTTTGACGAGGCAAATGTGGTTATCAACGGAGCGGGTTCTGCAGGTATATCAATATGTAAGCTTCTGCTTCAGCTCGGTATAGGCAATGTGGTTCTTGTGGACAGGCAGGGTGCTCTGTGTCCTGGACAGGACTGGATGAATCCGGCACAGGCAGAGATGGCAGAGATTACAAACAAGGACAGACAGACAGGTTCTCTTGCCGAGATAATGAAGGGTAAGGATGTATTTGTCGGAGTTTCAGCTCCAAATATCGTGACAGCAGAGATGGTTGCATCTATGGCAGCAGATCCTATAGTATTTGCCATGGCAAACCCTACACCTGAGATCATGCCTGAGGAAGCGGCAAAGGGCGGAGTAAGAGTAATGGCGACGGGCCGTTCGGATTATCCAAACCAGATTAATAACGTTCTAGTATTCCCGGGAATATTCAGAGGTGCCTTGGACGCCAAGGCAACAGGCATAACTGAAGAGATGAAGATGGCAGCAGCCAAGGCTATCGCATCCATTGTAACAGATGATGAGCTCAAGGAGGATTACATCATTCCTGGAGCATTTGACGAGAGAGTTGCTAAGGTGGTTGCCAAGGCTGTAGCTGACGAGGCAATAAAGCTTGGAATTACAAAATAAGAATAAAAATAAAGTTTTTCGAAATATTTAGTAAATAAGTGTACTAAAAATCGCATCTTATGTGGAAAGTCCGCATGGGATGCGGTTTTTTATTTTGCGATTTTATTGTAAAGTAATATTGTTGTCCGCGGGGACGGATAGGGAGGAGAAAAAATTGAACAGTGTTATTATTGGGCAGAGAATAAAGGATGCCCGCAAGTCTATGAACCTCACACAGAAGGAGCTGGGGTATCTTATCTATGCAGATGGCAAATATATAAGCCGTCTTGAAAATGGCGGAAGTCTGCCGAGCCTGAAGCGGCTGGTGCTGTTGTCGAGGGTGCTTAACCGCACATGTGATTATTTCATATGGGATATCGATGTGATGGAGGAGGATATGACTCCGAGGGAGGAAATCGTTATCCGGGATGAACAGGAGCGGAAGCTTCTGCAGCTTTGGAGGGAGATATGCTGAAGATTGCTGTGTACAGTGAGGAGAAAGTAATGAGCCCGTTGTTGCAGGAGTACATGGGTATATGGCAGAGAGATGCGGGATGTGTGTGCGCTGTGAGATATTATGACAATGTGCATGCGATCATGGTCGACATGGATCTTGAAGGAATTTACGATGTAGTGGTGGTGTATCGTTCCTGGGATGTGGCCGATGTCTTGAAAAAAGACCGCAGGGTAGGTAGTCTCGTGATGATAGCAGCAGGAATAAACCGGAGATTGTATGATATCCAACCGTGTTATATTCTGTATGAACCTGTTAATGCGGCAAATTTCAAAAAGGTGATGACGATGGCGGTTGAGGGGAGCCGGGATGAGAGAAGATTCACATTTGTATCCGGAAGGGTGAGATACAGTGTAGATACCCGGAGCATAATGTATTTTGAAAGCGAACTACGTCGCATAAATCTGGTCACAACGGAACAAAAATATGTTTTTTATGGAAGTATTGGCGAGATGGAAAAACGCATGAAGGTGGGCTACGGGGGATTTATCAGACCACATGAATCCTATCTTGTAAATCCGGATCATGTGAGCAGATGCACGGCTCATGAAATGATACTGACAAATGGTAAAAGTATACACATCAGCGCAACAAGACGCGCTGATGTGAAAAGATACTACAGTGAACTGATCAATTGCTAGTTGTTAGAAGATCAAATATATCTGAGTAATTCTATGTTCAGTCTGCCCTTCCGGGTTGCGCTGCCTGTCTCGACAAATTCATATTTGCCATATCCACGTATTGAAAATACGTCGCCCGGTTTTAACTGGTAGCTGCTGTTTTCGTACAACCTGTTGTTTAGTGAAAATTTCTTTTCCCTGAACAACAGGGATGTGCTGCTTCTTGAAAGGCCTGTTATTGTGGCGGTCACTGCGTCCGCTCTTGCAGATGCCGCGATTATGTGCAGAGGTTCCTTTTTTATCTGTATCTCATCAGTATCCTGGGTGCTGCAAAAAGTACATTTTACATTTGTGTGCCTTATCTTTGTCAGATTTTCTGCGATATAATCGGCAACAGTGTCCACACAGAATATATAGGCATTGTTGTGCTTGCCAGAATGAGTGGATTCGGTGACCAGTATATCGCCCACCATCTCCCTCTCAATGCCAAGATTCATAAGTGCCCCAAGGAAATCCCTGTGGTTCAGATCGTCTGAGAATTTGTCCGAAACAGCGGAAACCTTCATGGTGCAGATGGGAAAAGCCGGTGCGTAGCCGCAGTCGGCTTCATTTCCAAAGGCGATCATAACGCGGTCGCAGGATTCCCTGCCTCCAAAGATGGTATATCCTGCAAATGACAACTGTTCAAGATTACTGTAAAATACTTCCATGTCTGCAGCACTCAGAAAATTAGTATATGTATATCTGTTCTGGCGGAAGGCGGCATTTGCCAGATCCTTTAACCGCCCCTTTAGAATATCGTTTTCATTCATAGCATGTCCTCCGAGATGATTGACTTCTTACTATTATATTACAACACTCCGATCTTCGCCAACAGTCAAACGAATTTGACAGCTTTGCACGATAATCTGAAATTTATTGTTGCGAAAAGTGATCATAATGAACAATAAACCGTTCAAACGTGAAAAAAACAATCATTTTGCATTCAAAAATCTTCTAAAAACTATTGAAATGCGCAACTGTTGATAAATTACCACAAAAAAAAGCCTTCGTTTTATAAATTTTTGCGTATTTACAATTTCAAAGTGTTTTGATAGTATATGGGCATAACAAGGAGATGAGTTGTGATCAACAAGCCTTCTGGTTATAAAAAAGACAATCACTTATATTTTGATAGACGGAGGGTTCCCTTAGCACGAAATTCGTAGAAATCCCTTTATACGATGTAATGTAACCCCATAACCCCAAACCCCAAAACATAGGAATCCTCCACTCCCCCCTTCTTAACAGCCTGTCGCATAAGCGACGGGCTGTTTTTATGTTCTGAAAAACAGGGGGGATTTAGAGTTTCATATTGGATGCGCTTATGGCGTTACCGAGTTCTGTGAGACTTTCCACGAAGGCTGCGTATTTGCATATGTCAGTCATCTTAGATTTTCTTTTGCTATTTCCGAGAATGCTATAGATATAATCTCTTGACTGTTCGATTATATATGTTGGCGTTGTGTCGTGCTCGTTGTTGAATAACATGGATTTGAAGTTCTGAAAAAAAGAATAAATTTCATAATCTATAGAATTGTCATTCCGCTGCATGTATTCGAGAAGCATATCGATATAGCGCAAAGCTGAGTGTACGTACAGGATAGAGTTTTCGTTTATGTACAGTACGGTTTCCGGCACAAAGAAAGATGGATGTGCGAAACCTTTTATGCTGTGCAGGGCTTCCATTTTCTGGGTGGCTGACTGGTTGAACGAGTAACGGTTTTTGTATTGTTCAATGATAGAGAGCGTGTCCGCTGAATTATTTTTTGCTATTACGCGCCGTCTCTCGTTGATGTACAGTTTTAACTCCAATAGAAGAAAATATATATCCGGGGATGAAAAACGCTGCGAGTTTTTGATATACGGAAATGAACCTGTCATTCTTCTGAAAAATGAGTCTGCTGTGGCATAATTGTTTATTATGCTGATGGCGGCATCTACATTGAAATTCTGGACAAATTCCCTGGTTGCGGGCTGATACACTGTCTCGTTGTCAATGCGGGATACATAGGAACTAAGAAAGATTATCTTCTCTTCTGCGGTGAGTTCGTATCCGTTGAGGTTACAATAATTGATGGCGGAACAGGGGGCATCGGTTTGTGTTTCGGCATTGTTTAAGTCTGTCATAATGATCTCCTTTGTTTTTGTATGGATAAAAATGTAGCACTTTAACGCGATAAGTGGTAGGATATTTATGGATACAAAATTGTACAATATGTATAATTTTATAATGTATGAATAGCTAGAAGAATCAAGGGTTTATGCTGTGTACGACAATTGTGAGAGAGCCTTTAGGGGCAATTTAGGGGCAAAAAAATAAAAGATGACCATTCAGTGTGAAAACTGAGTGGTCATTTTTTTTAGTTGATAATTGATATTGTGTCGACAGCCGCATTGTCTTTTTGCTTCATTTTTTTAGTGATATGAATGTAAATAGCTTTTGTTATTTTGTCGTCATGGTGGCCTAGACGACGTGATATCTGTTCTGCTGACATAGTTTCTGCCAGAATGGAAGCGTGTGTGTGGCGCAACTTGTGCGGAGTTATCTCTCTGCCAAGAACTTCAGAGGCGGCTGTCTTCAAGTGTAGGTTATAGGTTCCATAGGATAAATAGCCGCCTGTCTTCAAGTGCGGCATAAAAAGTGTGCTTTTAATTCCATTTTCAAACATTGTTTCTTTTCGCCAAAGTCTGAGTTTTTTTATAAGTAAGAGAAGCTCAGGTTGTATATGAAGATTTCTGATTGAATCACTTGTTTTGGCTGACGTTGCGTATTTGGTTGCAGGGTAGTAAGTTTTGGTAACACGAATAGTTTTGGATGTAATATCCACATCTGAATCTTCAAGTGCCACAAGCTCCCCAATCCTCATGCCTGTAAGAATCAGAAAATAGGATATATAGTAGTCCTGCCAGTGGTTATTGTCTATAAAGTAATTAAGTAATTTTGTTATCTCATCATGTTCCAGATATTCATTGCTGATGTCATATACCTCTGGTATTTCGTCGGAGCTCTCTTCGCTGATATAGTCAAGTTTTAATAGTATATCATGATTTGAGTGATAGTCGTTTTTCACCCCCCATTTTAGAGCGAATTTCAGATATTTTATATATCCGTTTATTGTGCTGATTTTTTTACCGGTAGCAAGAAGTTGATCATATATATAGCGGGGAGGAAGTTTGTCAACGAGTACATCATTACCAATTGTGCTTACACAACGATATATATATGATTTCTCAGTCACAATTGTACTTTCTTTCCTCTTGCACTGCCGTAATGATGCTATATAAGCATCAGCCAGCTCCCCTAGCGTTGTATCAGATCGGACAGGAGAGGAACAGCGATGAAAATCCAGAGCCACGAAGTACAGTAGTGAACCCTATGAACTGTATCATGGTCAGAGACAATACAGTGGAGCACAATAAGTTATTTGCGATTATTTATGAGATACAGGAAGATCTGAATGAATCAAAGTATTATTCAATCACTGTATGCAATGATCACAACACCAAAGAATACAGGAGTCGTGACCTTGATAACTTTGAATTTTACCTTGTTGAGGGCAGCGAACAGGAGCATTACTTTGGTGAGGTTCCTGTGGTGGAGTACCAGAACAACGATGAGAGACAGGGTGACTTTGAACAGATCATTCCTATGCAGGATGCACTCAACGAGCTTTTCAGCGACCGAGTGACAGACAAGAAGAAGTTCGTCAATTCAATCCTTGCCATGTTCGGTATGACATTAGATGACGATGACGAGAAAGAACTGAAGAAGAACCGCTTCATTGATGGCTTGCCACTGGATGGAAAGATAGAGTACATACAGAAAGCATTTGATGAAAACAGTGTTTCAGTGCTCTGTAATGATATTATCCGAGAAATCCACAAGATGACCCTTACAGTTGATATGACAGATGAGAATTTTGCAGGAAACAGCTCAGGACAGGCCCTCATGCTCAAGTTGATGGTTATGAATATGCTTGTGAAGAACAAGATGAGGAGCCTTGAGAAAGGGCTCAAGAAGAGATTCGAGATGTACAACCACTGGCTTAATGTCAAGGGTGAAATGTCTCTCATAGACAAGAAAGAGCTTGATGTTGTATTCACAGTTGCAATGCCAATAGATAAGCCAACAATCATCAATATGGTAACTCAGCTCAGGGGTATAGTGGATGATAAGACACTTCTTTCACAGCTCTGGTTTATCAAAGATGTTGATGAGGTCATAGAGAATGTGAAGAAGCAGAAAGCCGAAGAACAGCAGCAGTATTTAGATACATTTGTTAAACAGCATGCACAAGATATGGAGACACCTATAAAGGATGACAAAGAAAAGGATCCTGAGAAAGAGTAGGTGATCTATGAGCGACAACAACTATTGGGAGAAGAGAGCTGTAGATCTTGAGAAGCTCTCCCAGGACAGAGCCGATGTTGATATTATGCATGTAAACAAGCTCTTTGATGGCGCTGTGGATATCGTAGAGAAGCAGATAGAGGAGATATTTGGTAAGTATGCACGTGATTCAGGAATAAGCCAGGATGCCGCCTTGAGGCTTCTTAATGAAAAACAGACGGAGACTATGCGCCGCAATCTTATGATCACACTTGCACAGTGTCAGGAGGAGATAGCCAGGCAGGCTATACTTGCAAGGCTCAATGCTCCGGCTTATGCGGCTCGCATATCACGTCTTGAGGCATTAAAGGATTTGATACATGCGCAAGCCTATAAAGTTGGCTCTGCAGCTCATTACAGGCTCACAGACAGGCTTATAGATACATATGAGCAGAGCTACTACAGGAGCATATACGACCAGCAGAGAAGAACAGAGACAGGCTTTGACTTCACGAAGCTGACTGACAGGGATGTACAAGCGGCAATAGCAACCAATTGGGCGGGCTCCAATTATTCAAAGCGGGTATGGAAGAATACAAAGAAGCTGGCAGAGAGCCTTGAAGAGGTTATAACACAGGGCCTTATGACAGGACAGAGTATCAGAGATATGGAGCTGGCACTTGAGGCAAGGGTAGTAAGCGAAAGATATAAGATAAATCGTATTATCCGCACAGAGGTGAATCACTGTTGTAATCAGGGCACCTTGATGTCATATAAGGCGGCAGGAACACTCAGGTATATTTATCTTGCTACACTTGATATGAGAACATCATCTATATGCCGTAGTCTGGACAAGGAAGTATTCTTTGTTTCAAAGGCCAAGGTAGGTGTAAACTTCCCTCCTATGCACCCCAACTGCAGATCAACAACCATGGCATATCCTGAGGATGGGATTTTTCCAAAAGAGAGAATTGCAAGGGATCCGGAGACCAACAAGAACATTCATGTACCATTTGATATGAGTTATGCACAGTGGTACAGGAAGTATGTGTTGGAGAAGAAAGATGTTGATAATACAAAAAATGGTGATAATATAAGAGATATAATGTTTAAAGCGTCAAAGTCGGATGTAAACATTATTCGAGATGAAAAAGCTGTTGTTGACGCATACTCACAGTTGCCAGATAAAGTGCAGAAAGCAATGGCTGATGTAACCTTTAATATGGGGCAGAATGGCAGTAGTTGTGATGTAAAAAAAGGCATTATCAACATTGCCAAAGGCGCTGAGAAAGAGGATATAGATCATGAATTTGGACACCTGATAGAAGAACGCATGATGGATCCTAAAATTGTGGAAAAGTATAAGAAATACTTAACTGAGGGATTAAGCGATGCAGATATTACTTCGGAAATATATGAAAATGATTCAGGTGAAAAATTCAATATTTATATATTGCATGGTGATAAGTTTATAAGCGAATATCAAGGTAGATTATATATTGATAGCGTAACTGAGGCTATCACCCCAGATGGTAATTTAAATACAGAATTTATGTGGGAGGCTATTTCAGAGCTTTTCAGAGTGTATCAAAAGGACAAAACAATGCTCAATGAGTACGAGATCAAATTGATAGAGGAGGCATTAAGATGACTTTAAAAGAAGAGTTTTTAAGTATTACATCATATGAGGAATATGATAAGCAGAGAGAAAAATTTAGGTCATTGCCTAGAGATTCGGAGGTTAGAGCACATTTGGACAAACTGTATGGTCCAGGATACGTAGGCGGAGATATAGCCAATGGAGTTATAGAAGAACTATATAAGCCCGGAAAAAGGCATATAGGAGAAGAGTAGAAAAGAATGCTAGATGTGATTACAAGCACTGTACAGAGATGTATGGTGCTTTTTTAATGCATAAAATAGGAGGATAAGTAATGATAGTAACAGGAATGAAACACTTTGAGAATGTATGTCGCAAGAAGTTGACTGAATGGTATCGTAAGAATCACCCAGATATACAGATAGATGAGGGCGACATATATATTGTCTGGTCATGCAAGACATTACAGAATTATAAATGCCTTGCGTCAACAAATATCAGTGGTGATGGGATATATGCTGAGTATACCTACAATGGCAATAAACAGGAACTGTATGAGGATGTATACCATAAGTTGACAAATACGTGTTATACAGAGGAATAAGAACAGAATAGTAGCTAATTTAGATCATGGTAAAAACATGGTCTTTTTTATTGTCAAGGAAAAGACATTAAAACCTCAACAGCAAGGCATGAACTTGCTGGGGACATATCAATAGACTACTGGCAGGCATGAACTGACAGGCACAAGAAAGGAATGTATAAGCTATGGATGAAACACAGCAGACAACACAGACACAGGCACAGATTGGTGAGGCAACAACACAGCCTGGTACACAGACACAGGGAGCACAGCAGAACCAGGCAACAAGCACAGCATCACTTGAAGATGTGCTTAAGACTATGACAGTCGAGGAGATTCTGGCAAGACCAGAGTTCAAAAAGGCTGTTCAGTCAGCTTCGGACGCAAGAGTCACACAGGCACTTGCTACAGCCAAGGAGAAGTGGGACAAGGAAGCTATTGAAAACCTTGACGAGGCTAAGAAGCTGGAGAAGATGACAGCGGAGCAGAGAGCAAAATATCAGTTTGATAAGGATAAGGCCGCCTTTGACGCTGAGAAGAAAGCATTTGAGAGACAGCAGCTTGTACTTGCGACAGGCAAGGAGCTGATCAAGAGAGGGCTTGATGCTTCATTTGCTGATGTTCTGACAGGCGACACAGCAGAAGAGACAGCGGATAAGATTGATAAGTTTGAAGCATCTTTCAGAACAGCCGTTGCGGATTCTGTAAGCGACAAAATGAGAGGCACAGCACCAAGGGATAAGACCCAGGGCACGACAATAACCATGGATAGCATTAAGTCTATGAGTGCCGAGGAGATCAATGCACACTGGGATGAGGTGCAGAATGTGCTCAAGCAGAACAAGTAAGAAAGGACGATGAAATATGTCAGTTAAGAATTTTATTCCACAGATATGGAGTGCAAGACTTCTTGCACATCTTGACAAGATCCATGTATATGCAGGACTTGTCAACAGAGATTATGAGGGTGAGATCAAGCAGTTTGGTGATACTGTAAAGATCAACCAGATCGGAGATATCACGATCAAGAAGTATACAGGAGCGGCTATCGATGCTCCAGATGATCTTACAGGTGAGCAGGACACACTTACTATTGATCAGGCTAATTACTTCAATTTTGCCATCAAGGATGTGGACAATGCGCAGACCAACCCTAAGCTGATGAACGAGGCTATGGCAAGAGCCGCATATGGTCTGAATGATACGGTTGATTCACTGCTTGCAGGAATCATGGTAGCCGGTGCCGCTGGAGCAATCGGAAGTGATGAGTCGCCATTTGTTCCGACTAAGGATGATGCATATGACTTGCTTGTAGATCTTGGAACAGAACTCACAGAGAAGAATGTTCCACTTTTAGGCCGTTGGGTAGTTGTGCCACCATTCTATCATGGACTTCTCCAGAAGGATTCAAGATTCGTTGGCAATGGTACAGATGTAAACATGGCAATCCTTCAGGGCGGACACATCGGAGCTGCTGCAGGCTTCCAGATCTATGTATCAAACAATGTACCAAACACAGATGGTGCAAAGTACAAGATACTTGCCGGTACAAATGCCGGTGCTTCATTCGCTGAGCAGATCACTGAGACAGAGGGCTACAGACCAGAGAGCAACTTCTCAGATGCTGTCAAGGGACTTCACCTCTGTGGTGTCAAGGTACTCCAGAAGAATGCACTTGCAACTCTCACAGTGAACAGGAAGTAGGAGGGCAGATATGGCTATTATAAAGAATATTATCACAGGACACAGCTTCACTTGCCGGAATGAGCGTGTTGTAGAGCATTGCCGCAAGGACATAAAGACCTTTGTTATAGAGGATGAGCCGGCCAGCGTGGCCCCGGCAGAGGATGAGCCGGTGGAGGATACCGAGGCAGAGGAAGAGCCAAAGCCTCAGAAGAAAACAAAGACAGCCACAAAGGCGACCGACTGAGAGGTGATACATGATGGATTCACTGGCAAGGCTTAAGAGGAAGATAGGCTCTGATAAGGATATAAGCGATGAGATCCTTACCGATTATCTGGAAGAGGCGAAGGATGAGATAGTTCTGTTTCTGAATGTGAAGCAGTTCGATGAAGCCTTTGCCTCAAAGGCGGTCGAGATCGCAGCTATACTCTATGAGAGAGACCAGGCTGACAAGCATATAAACAAAGATAGGAGACATTGGAGGAACACCTTCATCACTTGATGCTACATGCTTCAAGGATAAGTCAAAGAAAAGTGTTCCAGGTGTGCAGGAGAACGATAGCTGGGAGGTAGAGTATCTCTATGACAATGGAGCAACAACCTCAGACTATCGTATACTCAAGGGCCTTGAGGATGCTGGGGCTATAGTTGATGTTGAGGTCACATTCCCTGACAAGACAGTATTCAAGAATAAGGGATATGTTACAACGACAGTTACCGGTGCCGAGGTCAACAACCTCATTAAGGCAAAGGCAGTTGTAAACCTTCAGGGTGAGTGGGAGGTTACTGATCCGGTAGAAGCGTAATCCATTTTTGTAATACAACAATATGAAATAATACATCACAGGCAGGGGGCATGGTCTCCCTGCCTTTTTAGGAGGTAAAGCAGATATGCAGACATTGGAAATCAAACTCAAGGTAGATGGAGCAGAGAAGAAGTTTCACTTGAGACTTACAGCAGGTGGTCAGAAGATTCTCAAGGAGAAGTACGAAGAGAACATGCTGGCAACTCTTATGGGTGCAGTAGATGATATAGACAGAGCGGTTGATATTCTTGGCATAGCTCTGGGTTACAAGGACAATGACAACGAGATCACAGATGGAGAGGAGTTTTACGATCTGCTTGTTGAGAACGGCAGAAGCGGAGCTGAGGACTTTGCAAAGGTCCTTACCGACATTGCAGTCAATTCTGGAATCATCAAGAAGGATCAGGCAAACAGTGTTGTGAACAGCATCAATACAACATATAAGACTATGTTTGACAGCCTTGAGGAAAGGGTAGAGAAGCTGCAGAAGGATAATGGACAGACCCCAACGGCGGGCGATTCCGAAGATAAGTCAGACAGCACTCCCTTATGATATAGATAGGCTTCTCTTTGAAGCAAGGATAGCCGGTGTGGGCTTCTTTGAGGCATTGGATTATACCTGGGGTGAGCTTGTTGAAATGATAAAGGTTTACAACGAGCGGGAACGCAGGAAGCACCAGCAAGAAGCCAACATAGCATTCAGGCAGGCTGAGCTTATATCCATGTGGGTATGGAAGAATGATGGAGATATAAATGTATCAGATATATTCCCATACTGGAACGAGGAAGAAAAGAGACAGGCAGAGCTTGAGAAGTACAAGGCAATAATGTACAGGCATGTGGATAAGAGCAAAAAATAAATCATGAAGAAATACGAAAAGGAAGGAGGTGGGACAGAATATGACAATAGAGGAGATATCCGTCAAGTTTACTGCTGACACCAATGAGCTGAAGAAAGCTCTTTCAGATATTACCGAAACTCTCAAGGGAACTGAAGCACAGACCATGGACATAGCAAGTGCCTTGGATGAGATAACGCAGCCTATCAAGGATATGTCAAAAGACCTCAGGACGCTCACAGAGCAGAGTGCTGCATATAACAAGCAGATGTCAGAGGTTACGAAGACTGTTAGCGGAACAGGCAAGGCGGTTGGTGAGATAAATTCCAAGATGCAGACTGTATCAAAGCAGAGCACTGCTGAAACGGCCAAAATAACGACCGGATGGAAAAAAGTCAAAGAAACTATGCAGGATGTATTCAACTCAAGGCCAACAGCTAATTGGGGTGGGAATACAAACAATGGCGGTGAGACGAGATCGTATAAGGTTTCGAGAAATCCCGGTGATGCAACACAGGAAAAGGCACAGAAAGCTCTTGATGCGGAACAGGCCAAGCTCCAGAAGTTGCAGAATACCCTCAATGGGTACAGGATAAAGCTGGACGCAGTGAATCAGAAGTACGATATACAGAATCAGAAGGTTCAGAAAACCAGTAATGATATACAGGCACAGCAAACAAGACTTGATGGTTTAAAAAGAGATTATGAGGCGATGTCCTCAATAATGTCTGAGCTGAATATTGACGACAGCATAAATGCAGAGATGGTCAGACTCAAGACTACACTTGATGAAAATAAAATATCAGCCAACGAGTTATTCAATGCCATGGAGAGACTCAAGCAGTCTCCTTATGACATCATAGATGTTGGTAATTCGTTCATGTCCATGGAAGACATGACTAAAAAGATGAATGAACTGGATACATCAAGTGAACAGGCATGGGGAAGACTTGAGAAGTTGGAAACAGCCATGGAAGGAGTCAGTGCCGAAAGCAGAAACTTTGGAAGCACACAGGGGCTTCAGAGAATGAACTCTATTATTACTCAGCAGGAGAATAAACTGAGATCACTTCAGAACGCATATAGTACGGCATCGGCACAGTCAGCAAGTTTAAGCGGTAAGCAGGAAATGCTTCAGGCAAATATGCAGCAGACAAGGGATTCTATACAGCAGGCACAGGAACGCATATCACAGCTCAGTGCCGCTTTGCAGAATACATCTCAGAATACATCTACTGGCTTTTTTGGCAGACTTGCATCTACTGTCAAGAATGTCGGTAATGCTACTGCATCACTGATTCATAGGTTCCAAAATGGTGTGTCCCACATAAGAAACTTTGGAACTGCGGCGGGCAATGCTGGGCACAGACTGCTCTCTCTTTATGAGAATACAACACTGATAGGAAGAGGATTATCATCACTTAAAGATAAGCTGTCAGGATTAAGCTCTAAGTTTACACAGACTGCCAGAATGGTGAAGTCTATGGTGCTCTCAATGCTGTTTATGCAGCTTATGAGTGGCATGGGTGAGACCTTGCAGAGCTTTGCGAAGCAATCGGCAGTTGTGAACAATGATCTGTCACTGCTGGCATCATCATTTACCTATCTGAAAAGTAGCATATTATCAGCATTTCAGCCGCTACTCAGCTATATAACACCAATACTTACAAGTATAGTGAACACTGTGGCTGATGCATTCAACAAGCTAGCTGAGTTCTTTGCATACCTTACAGGTCAAACAACATTTGAAAAGGCTGTATATACTCAGAAAGATTATTCGGCAAGCCTTGACCAGTCGGCGGCAAGTGCAAAGAAACTGCAGAATGTGCTGCTGGGGTTTGACGAGATCACCAAGCTGGATGATAACAGTGGAAGCTCCGGAAGCGGCAGCTCCGGAAACGGACTGAATACAGGCAACTGGAAAACCACAAAGGTTGATATATCAAGCAGCCTTGCAGATTCTATCAAGAGTGGCAACTGGGAAGCTGTTGGAAAGGCCCTTGGAGACAAGATAAACAGTGCTTTAGGATCTATTGATTGGAGCAGTGTCCAGAAGAAGTGCAACAGCATAGCCGAGAAGATAGCCGACTTTTTAAATGGAGCAGTTGAGGAGACAGACTGGAATCTTGTAGGATCCACACTTGGTAATGGAATCAACACAATTCTGGGAGCAATCAATACATTCCAGAAGAAGTTTGATTTTAAGAAGTGGGGAGAGTCCCTTGCGGAAACACTAAACAGCACGCTGTCCACTACAGATTGGTCGCTGGCTGGAGATACGCTTGGTACAGCGGTTCAGAATGTCATAGATACAGGCTTTGGCTTTGCCAAGACGTTTGATTGGAAGAAAGCCGGGGAGAGTGCAAGCAAGACAGTTAATAACTTCTTTGGAGCGATAGACTTTAAGGAGGGTGGTAAGACCTTCGGTGAGGGTGTAAAGGGTGTACTGAACAGTATATCGACATTCTTCGATGAAGTGGACTGGGATTCTATTGGTACAGATCTTGTCGATGCAATAACATCGGTAGACTGGATAGGAATCATTACAGGTGCTATCAAGGCTGTCATCAGTGTTGCAGGCGCGTTTTACAAATTGGTACTTGCTATCTGGGATGCTATTATCAATCAGATCAAGAGCACAGACTGGTCAGATCAGGCACAGAAGATATGGGAAGGTATCAAAGATGTATGGGCTAAACTCAAGGATACAGCACTTGAGGTTGGTCTCAAGTTGAAGAATACTTTGTCAGATATTTGGGAATCGATAAAGAGCCTGTGGGGAGACTCAGAAAACAAGTCACTGCCTATAGCAGCAAAGTTGTCAGCGGCGCTTGATGAGGAAACTGTTGGTAAGATAAAAGGCTGGGCAACAGATAAGCTGCAGGACTGGAAAGATAAAACCGCTATATTGACTGCCACTGTAGCAACTACACCAGCGGCTATAAGACAATGGTGGAAGGACAGGGCGGATCAGTGGAAGGATAAGATATCAAAGTTTAGCGTTAATTCCGTGACAACGATTCAGAACATAAAAACGTGGTGGAACAATAGATCGGCACAGTGGAAAAATAAGATATCAAAGTTTAGCGTTAATTCCGTGACAACGATTCAGAGCATAAAAACGTGGTGGAACAATAGAGCGGCACAGTGGAAGAATAAGACTGTAAGGTTCACAATCGTAGCAGCTACTTCTGCGCAGGCACTAAAAAACGGTTTCAGATCAGCCATAAATACGGTTATTGGATGGATAAATACTTACATTATCGACAATCTTAACAAGCTGAGTTGGAAGATTAATCCTATCCGTTATTATGATATTATTCACGGAAAATATAAGACATTATTCGATGGAACTACAATTGGTTTTAATGTTGGACATATATCCACATTTGCGACTGGCGGTTTCCCGGAGGACGGCTTGTTCATGGCGAACCACGGAGAGCTTGTTGGTAAGTTCAGCAATGGTAAGACAGCAGTTGCGAATAATGCTCAGATAGTCGAAGGTATTGAAGCTGGTGTATACAGGGCGGTCACAGCGGCGAACAGCGGTGGCGGCAAGCCAGGTGGAAACACACCTGTGATAAATGTATATGTCGGCGGCAAACAGGTTACAGATGTTGTTATAAAGGACATCAACGGCAGGACCATCCAGACAGGCAAGAATCCAATATTGGTATAGGAAAGGAGTGAGACTGTGGCAGCAGAGCTTGTTATAAATGGAGTGGACATGCCAGATCCAGCGATCAATGGTGGTCTCACTTATGCGCCAGAGAAGATCTGGAGCAAGAACACTGGGCGAGTCTCGGATGGAGAAATGTTCGGTGATATCGTGGCCAGAAAGATGACATTGAAGATTAAGTGGAATTACCTCACAGAATCACAGATAGCACTTATAGAGAGTGCAATCTATGATTCTTTTTTTGATGTTAAATTCAAGGATCCACGAACAAAGCAATATGTAACAAAGAGGATGTATGCAGGCACTCCGACATACCCGGTATATGACATACGTGATGGAATGTACAGGTATACAGGGGTTGGAGTTGACCTGATAGAGAAGTAGGAGATATCGGATGTACACGAAAGTATCAGATAACTTTGGCAATAGAATAATGGGCGATGGCAGAACCTTCAGAGCACGTATAACATGTGATGACACTGTCATAGAATCCGGTTTTGTCAGTGTTGATATGAAGTGTATAGCCGGAACTGGAACAAGCACCTTAGAGATAGGGTGCGCCAGTTCCACGCAGCTTGATATCACAATGATACAGCCGGATATAAGTCTGACCGGCAAGGAATTTCTGCTTGAGATAGGCCTCATGCTTGATGATGACAGTATAGAGTATGTCAAGATGGGATACTTCATGGCCCAGAAACCTACTGTTGATGATGGCAGGATCACATTCACGGCATACGACAGGATGGCTTACAAGATGTCAGGATATTATCTGTCTAATCTCTTATATCCTTGTGATATATCGGAGGTATGTGCAGAGATAGAGACATTGACAGGCATCAGAATGAAGAATGCTCCGTCAGGAATCAACATATCAAAAAACTTTGATGGCTACACATACAGACAGGCAGTTGGGTTCATAGCCGGCCTTACTGGTAAGTTTGCGACATTTGACAGGAACGGAGTGCTTGATTTCAGGTGGTACACGACAACGGATTATTCGGTAGGGCTTAACAGGTCGTTTGATGATGTTGTTGTGCAAGAGAACATGTTTCAGGTTGGGTATATCTCATGTGCTGTTGATGAGAACAGCACAATAAAATCAGGACAGGGGCTTACAGGAATAGCAACAAGCAACTTCCTGATGACACAGGAGATTCTTGACGGCCTGTATGCAAAGCTGAAGGATATGAGCTATCATCCAACGACATGCAGTTTTGCGGGTGATATGAGACTTGAGCTTGGAGATATAGTACAGGTATTGAGCAGAGATGGCAAAGCATATCCGGTGCCGGTCATGAGCTTGGATTTCAGTTATGACGGCGGGCTTATAACGGCTATCGGATCATATGGCAGTACAGAACTCAGTGAAGCGACATATGTAAGCCCAACCGAGAACTATGTGCAGCAGGTATACAGGCGTTTGTACGCAGATAAGCTGGATGCGAAAGATGCGGCTATCAAGTATGCACAGATAGATTTTGCAAATATAGGTAAGGCAGCTCTGGAGCAGTTTTTCGCCAAGTCGGGATTGATTGAAGATGTTGTGGTCGGTGATCAGAAGGTCACAGGAACACTCGTTGGTGTGACTATCCTGGGAGACAGTATCAAGGGTGGTACAGTCATAGCGGATAAGCTCGTCATCAAGGGTGAAGATGGTCTGTATTACAAACTGAATACTGATGGTAACACAGTAGAGAAAGAGCAGACGGATTACAACAGCCTTGATGGCGGTGTGATCAGAGCCAAGTCTATCACGGCAACTAAGATAGCTGTTGATGATCTTGTGGCATTTGGAGCAACAATAGGCGGCTGGCACATAGCGGATGGTGGTTTATACTCTGGCGCAAAAGAGAGTATGAGTAATACATCCCGGGGAACATATCTCGGAAGTGATGGCCAGATAAACATTGGTGATTCTGACAATTTCATAATGTTCTATGTTGACAATAAGGGAGAATCCCATCTTGCCATATCGGCAGATAAATTTACCCTCGGTAAGCAGAACATAGAGGACGTTATAAGCGACATAAAACAGGATGTTGATAATGTTAGAGATGAGATAACCACACTCCTGAGGATAGAATCATCAAGAGGAACCGTATTTAAAAATAATGCAGTATCAACAGTCTTGTCTGTGGTGATATACCACGGAAAAGACAGGATAACAGAAATAGATAAGTTACATGAAGTGTATGGAAGTTCAGCCTACATCCAGTGGAAATGGCAGAAACTTGATGAAGAAGAATATGGAATAATATCATCCGCCGATTCAAGAATGAGTAACGACGGATTTTCTTTTACCCTTTCACCAGATGACGTGGACACAAAAGTAACTTTCATGTGTGAACTTATAACAGATTAAGGAGGATTATATATATGGCAACAATAAAAGCAGCAGATCAGGTTACTGTACTTGATGTATCAGATGCTTACAACGTAGTGTTGTCAAGCGAAGCATACACATTCCTTGGGGACACGCAGGGAGCTGCGGCCGGTTCTAAATGCACAACAGATGCGGCAGCATATTGTGGTAATAACATGTGTTCCGTTGTTACAGTAGATGCCAAGGCAATAGTTTGCCCAACAGGAGTGACAGCTGCGGTAAGTAACAGTGGAACTTCAAAAGTCACAATCACGTTTACTCTGACGGCGAAGCTGACAACTGCATGCGAGGCAACTATCCCAGTTGTTGTTGATGGGGTAACGATCAACAAGAAGTTCTCGTTTGCCGTAGCGAAGACAGGAGCAACAGGAGCTAAAGGCGATAAAGGTGATCAGGGAGTACAGGGACCTCAGGGCCCGCAGGGTGTATCCCCAACTGTATCAGTCACTAAAACAAACGGCGTGACAACCATAACCATCACCGATAAAGACGGTACACATACCCAGACTGTTAAGGACGGCACTAATGGAACTCCAGGGGCAGCTGGGGCAAACGGCAAGACATCGTATTTTCATGTAAAATATTCAAACGATGGAGGAAAAACATTCACATCAAACTCGGGTGAAGATGTTGGAATGTATATAGGTACATGTACAGATTATAACCCGACAGACCCGGCAACAGTAGGGGCTTATACATGGGCAAGAATCAAAGGCGAAACGGGCGCCAAGGGTGATAAAGGCGCAACTGGAGAAACTGGCCCTCAGGGTGAGAAAGGCGCAACAGGAGCAACAGGCCCACAGGGCCCTCAGGGCAATGCAGGAGCGGATGCACTGACATTAACAATTACATCAAGTGCCGGAATCATCTTTAAGAATAACACCGGTTCTACGGTACTTACAGCACATGTATTCAAGGGCAGTGCTGAACAAACTATTTCTTCAACAGGAGTAGTATCTGGGATAGGTACAGTCAAGTGGTATGCAGGCGGAGTATACCAGAAGTCTTCAAATACTTATGCGGTGGGTGCAGGAGATGTACCTAACTCACTGGCTATAACATGTCAGCTTGAAGCGTAAGGGGGTGTTTCTATGGCTACAATCAAAGCCAAGGCAGAAATAACCATATTTAATGTCAAGGATGTCAAGAGTGTAACAAGATATTATCTACTTCAGTCATCCACGGCTACAGCACCAGCTAAGCCAACGGCAAATCCTCCCGGTGGGAAATGGGTTACAACTGAGCCAAGCTACACCAGTGGATCTACCAATACTTTGTACTTTGTAGATCAGACAATATTGAGTGATGGTTCTGTGTCATATTCAGATGTATCTAAGTCAAGCAGCTATGAAGCGGCAAAGGCAGCTTACAACAAGGCTCTGTCAGTTGAGAAGTCTGGGAATGAATTGAAGCTATTCTGGGAGAAACTTATAAACGTTGACGAAGCGGATCCGGACAACTATTCAAAGTATATAACATTCAAGGATGGCAACATCATTGTAGGTATCGCTGGACTGAAGCAGCAGCTTGTGATCGGAAGCGATGGTATATACATAACGAATGACAGTTCGGTGAGCGCAGCTAAGGCAGGCGTGGTATGGCTTGGAAAGAATACTATCATCGGTGATAACTCTGGCGAGTCGTCACTGACAGTCAGAGGAGATGTGGGAGCGTCACTTTTTAAGGTAATAGACTCAATCTTAGCATCGACTTGGCTGACCGCAAGGGATAATGCGGTATTTAATGCTGGCGATACCATTCTTGACAACGACTATTACCCGCTCATATCGCTTCCAACCCTAAATTCGACTTGGGCAGTAGCGGCATACAATAGTGTGTATGGAAATGCACTTGCGTTTACGAGGACAACAGATAGTGACTATTCAGCCGGTACAAACAGGAAGACAGGCAACTCATCTTATCTTGACAGCGGCATTGGAATGGCTCTCGATGGTACAGGTGTATCTGGAGCAATAACGGTTAACAGCACAAATGCATCTAATATAACAAACAGAAACCTCAGACGTATCGGCAATGTTGTGCAGATGTACATGTCATGTAAGGTCAAGAAGTCATACGCTGTTGGTAGGACCGGAACTGTAGGTGTTGCATCCGTCCCGACTGGTTTCAGGCCGGTATCGATCGTAGCTGTATCATCCGGTCAGCAGGGACCGCCGGTTACAGGAATCGTGGGGCCTGACGGAAACATCTGCATGATGGGTACTACAGTGAAACTTGCAGCAAATGATGAGATATCACTCTCTGGAACATGGCTGACAGGCGATAAATTGACATCTTAATTTAGGAGGATAAAAAGTATGAAAAATGCAATATGTACAACCGCCGGAGCAATAGGCGGTGTGATAGCATCCCTGTTTGGTGGATGGGATGCAGGGCTGGCAACACTGGTCATGTTCATGGCCATAGACTATGTGAGTGGCTTGGTGGTGGCTGGAGTTTTTCACAACAGTAAGAAAACAACGTCAGGAGCCTTAGAGAGCAAGGCAGGATGGAAGGGATTATGTCGTAAGGGCATGTCCCTTTTGTTTGTATTGATAGCCTATAGGCTCGATCTGGCGATAGGGTCAAACTATATCCGGGATGCGGTGATAATAGGATTTATTGTAAATGAGACGATCAGTATTGTGGAGAACGCTGGTCTCATGGGTGTACCGCTTCCTAAGGTAATCAATAAAGCAATAGATATATTAACCTCAAAGAGCGAAGAGAAAGGTGGGGAATAATATGAATGGAATAGACATCAGTGCATGGCAGGGAGATAAAAATATAGACCTTGCCAAAGTGCCATACGACTTCTGCATCGTGAAGGCGACCGAGGGAACGAACTACAAGAACAGATACTTTGCAGCGCATTGCGATAAAGTTTTGAGTAGAAAAAAACTTCTGGGAGTATACCACTATTCAAATGGCGGAGATCCACAGAAAGAGGCTGACCACTTCCTTGCGTATGTAAAGAAGTATATCGGCAAGGCGGTACTTATTCTGGATTGGGAAGCCAAGGACAACCATCTGTTTGGTGTCAAGGATCTGGAATGGTGCTTGCAGTGGTGCAGTTATGTGCAGAAAAAGACAGGCATTAAGCCACTGATATACATCCAGAAGAGCGCTATGGATGCAGTGAAGAAAACTGGTTTTGGCCTGTGGGTCGCTCAGTACCCAGATTATGTTGAGACTGGATACCAGGAGCACCCATGGAACGAAGGAAAATATAATTGCTTGATCAGGCAGTATACATCTGTTGGCAAGCTCTCAGGCTACAATGGCAACCTTGACCTCAACAAAGCATACATAAGTGCAGCATCATGGCACAAGCTAGCTACTAAGGCTGTGAAGATTGTCACTATTAAGCCGGTAAAGAAGAGCGTCAACACACTGGCTAAAGAGGTGCTGGCGGGCAAGTGGGGCAACGGTACTGATCGTAAGAATAGACTCACAAAGGCTGGATATGATTACAATAAGGTACAGGCAGCAGTCAACAAGCTCGTCAAGGCTTCACAGATGTCAGAGGACAAGATCATCAATGCAGTTGCTCATGAAGTCATCATAGGCAAGTGGGGCAACGGACAGGAGCGTATCAATAGGCTTAAGGCAGCGGGGTATAATCCAACTATAATCCAGAACAAAGTCAATGAGATTTTGAAGTAGAACAGAGAGCCCATCATAGCAATATGGTGGGCTTTTTTTAGGGGCAATTTAGGGGCAATTTAGGGGCAATTTAGGGGCAAAAAATTGATTTGCCATGATATGTTATTACACGAAGTACCTTCAAAAAGTAACGTATTTAAGCCATTTTGAGATATTTTGACATATCAATATATTAATTATAAAATAAACAATATGTATAAATGTATACAATGGAGGAGAGAGATGAATAGAAGGAGAACAAAAAAGGGGGCGTCGGATTCTACAGAAATGGTAGATACGATAGGCTTCAATATGCGGGATATCCGCAAAAACAGCAGATCTTCGAAGTATACGGTAAAGTATATGGTTGCGGAGATAAATGAGCTCCTGCCGGAGAATCATAAGATAACAGAAGGGATATATTACAAGTGGGAGAATGAGGAGAGGCTTCCGACAGCGCGGCACATTCCGGCTATAGCTAGTGTTCTCGGTGTGTCTGAGACTGCACTTTTTCACTGGCAGGGTATGAAGAATGGAACTGTCAACAGTAAATATAGTCAACTGGTTGAGAGCGTTAAAGCACTTGGAGATGACAAGACGGCTGATATAGCCTGGCTTGCATCGGGTTGGTCAGGTGACCTTAAAGCTCTGGTTGAATTTGACATGCTGTATGCAAGTCTGCCTGCGGAGGACAGACGGGATGTGGCATCTCTTGGAATAAGATTATATGATGTGTGCAGGAAAGAGGGCAGACTGAATCAGGATGTGCCATCTGTGGATTTCTCTTATTTGCAGCAGGCTCTCAGGGATCTGTGGGCATCAAAGTAAGATATAATTGCACAAATAAAAAAAATATCTTTGTTCTTTTTGACAAAATATCCAACTTGACATGGTAAAAATCAAAAAAATCTTGACTTGTGCACAAAAAAAGCTATGATAATATCAAGGGCAACCGATTGCGCATGGAGCGTTGCGCAAATGCGGAGATATGTGCTGAACAAAAGGAGACTTGAACATGGAGACAAAAGAGTCAGGCCAGAAGATGACCATTTCTGATGTGGCTGAGGCGTTAAATATATCTAAGACTACAGTATCGAGAGCGATTTCCGGAAAGGGAAGGATCGGTGCCGAGACAAGGCGGAGAGTTCTCGAGTATATAGAGGAGCATAATTATAAGCCAAGCGTTATAGCGAAGGGGCTGGCACAGTCAAAATCCTATAATATAGGATGGGTCATGCCGAGCGACTACAGCGTGGTGGATCTGCCGTTCTTTCAGAAGTGCCTGATGGGATTGCTGGAGATGGCTGCGCCAGTGGATTATGATGTGCTTGTGTGTACAGTGTCACCGGATGATATGAGCCAGTTGGAGAGAATTGTTGAGAATCATAAGGTGGATGGGGTTGTACTTGGAAGAACTCTTGTGAATGATGCCCCGGCAGAATATCTCAAGGAAAAAAAGATACCATTTGTTGTGGTTGGAAGTATGGATGATGACAATGTTGTCCAGGTTGATCATGATCACAGAAGTGCATGCCGTGAGCTTACATCTATACTGCTTGCCAAAGGAATGACTAAGGTAGCCCTCATGGGTGGCAATAAGAATCATGTGGTAACCCTCAACAGGTATAGAGGATATCTTGATGCGATGGAGGATATGGAGGTACCGGTAGATAACAGCCTGGTATACTTTGATATAGATAATTCCGTATTATGTGAACATGCCATTGAAGAGATAATGAAGCAGAAAGCAGAATGCATACTGTGTATGGATGATGGAATATGCCAGAATGTACTTAATATACTGGATAAGAAGGGCATAAAGGTGCCAACTGATGTGAGAGTTGCGTCATTCTACAACAGCTCACTTCTGAACAATTACCAGCCTGCGATCACATCGCTCCAGTTTGATCCGCGTGAGCTTGGAATGGTGGCATGTAAACTGCTGGTGGATTTTATAGAGGGCAACGAAGTTAAGAAGAAGACACATCTGGGTTATGAACTCAGATTAAAAGAGTCAACGAAGTAATTCATAGTTATATATCCTTCCTAGAGGGGCGTCAGTGTTTGGCTGACGCCCTGTTTTTATGTGAAAAGGGCCAGAATATGCGCAATATGCGCAAAAAATGATGCGCGACGGGCATGAAAATACACCATAGAATATTGCTGTTATAGCAATATTCTATGGTGTAACAAAGAGGAAAGTAATGAAAAAACGGCCTAAATGAGTGTAATAATGGCTAGAAAAGGAAATGAAACATGAAAATCTCACATATGGGATTGCGGATGATTAACAAATATTACCATATATAGTGTGCAACGCAAACGGGTGCGCAAAATATAACGAACATGGAAACGTTTCCGAATGAAGCGGCTTGTGCAAAATGTATATTTTTTTATTTTAAAAGTTATATGAATTAGTAGTTGACAACAATAAACAGAACTGATAATATATAACCATAAAGAACAACCGATTGCGCACGGGAAACAATAAGGGCAACTAATTTTCTTATTATTTATTTAAAGAGGAGGACATAAGAATGAGAAAGAAAGTTTTATCATTAACACTTGTTGCTGCGATGATGGCAGGATGCCTTGCGGGATGTGGCAACGCAGATTCAAAGGACGAAGGAACAACAGCAGCTGCTGGCGACAGCACAACACAGGCTGCAGCATCAGATGATGCGATTCAGAACTTAATTGATGCAACAACAGGAACTGTAGATCTTTCGGTATGGGCTTCTGAGGAAGATCAGGATCTCACAACACAGGTTATTGAAGAATTCAAGAAAAAGTATTCAGATGTTGACTTCAACATCACACTCGGAGCCGAGTCAGAGTCAAAGACAAAGGATGATATCCTGGTAGACGTTGAGGCTGCTCCTGATGTATTCGCATTTGCTGATGATCAGATCAATGAGCTGGTTAAGGCTGGAGCACTTCAGCCGGTACAGGCTACATATACTTTTGATGTTGCAAACGAGAATGTAGCAGCTTCTGTTGAGGCAGCTTCTGTTGATGGAACATTATATGCATATCCAATGACAGCAGATAACGGATACTTCATGTTCTATGATTCATCAGTATTCACAGAGGATGATGTTCAGTCACTGGATGCTATGATCGAGGCAGCAAAGAAGGCAAATAAGAAGATTGCTATGAACGTATCAGATGCCTGGTATGTATACTCATTCTTCCAGGGTGCAGGTCTTGACCTTACACTTAACGATGACGGACTTACAAATACATGTACTTGGAATCAGGCAGGCGGTACAGACGTAGCTCAGGCAATTCTTGATCTCTTTAAGACTGGCGCATTTGTAGATATGGATGATCCTACACAGGCAACAGCAATCGCTGAGGGTACGATCTGTGCAGCAGTTAACGGAACATGGAGAGCGGCAGACGCTCAGGCAGCATGGGGCGAGAACTATGCAGCAGCTAAGCTTCCTACATACACAGTTGCAGGCAAGCAGGTTCAGATGGCTTCATTCTCAGGATGCAAGCTTGTAGGTGTAAACCCACATTCAAAGAACGTAGGCTGGTCAATGCTTCTTGCTGAGTATCTTACATCAGAGGATACACAGGTTACAAGATTTAAGCAGAGAGGTCTTGGTCCTTCAAACATCAACGCTTCAGAGTCAGAAGAAGTTAAGGCTGATCCAGCTATATCAGCTCTTGCAGCTCAGGCAGCATATGCAACACCACAGCGTGTAGGCGGCAACTACTGGACACCAGCTGAGACACTTGGTTCAATCCTTGCCCAGGGTAATCCGGACGGAACAGATCTTCAGAAGCTTCTCGACAATGCTGTAGAAGGAATTGAAGCACCTGTATCACAGGAGTAATTTTAAATAAGAAGTACTTTGAATAATATTTATAAGTTATAATGAGAATGCCTCATATGTCATTCGTGGCATATGGGGCATTTTAAAAAGAGAGGAGCTTTTTCATGAAGAAAATATCAGGATTCTTTAAAGCCATAGGAAGATACTTCAAGAATTTTGGTGTTGCTTTTGCAAAAGGTGATATATGGGTTAAGCTCTCAGCGGTTATCATGGGTGCAGGTTACTTCGCAAGAAAGCAGATCGTCAATGGTTTGATCATGCTCATCGTTGAGGCTGCGTTTGTGTTGATGTGCGTAGGCTATGCGGCACCAAACCTTGCCAAATTTGGAACTCTTGGAACTGTAAAGTTTGAGCAGGTATTTGATCCACTCACCATGCAGACAACCACTAATAATTACGACAATTCTTTCCAGATCCTTCTCAATTCGGTGGTTGCGTTGTTCATCATTCTTATATTCGTGCTTTTCTACATTCACAATATCAAGACAGTGTACAAGCTTCAGCAGATGAAGGAAAATGGAGAACATATAAATACATTCAAGGAAGATATGAAGTCACTCTTCAACGAGAAGTTCCACATAACACTTCTCACACTTCCTACAATTGGTGTAGTCATAATGAATATTCTGCCGATACTTATTCTTATAGCGGTGGCATTTACCAATTATGACCAGCAGCACCTTCCACCAAACTCACTGTTTACATGGGTGGGCTTCAAGAACTTCGCAAGCCTGTTCTCAAACAGCATGACAGTTACATTTGGATATTCATTCAGAAAGGTTCTTGGCTGGACACTTGTATGGGCGGTCATGGCAACATTTACCACATTCATAGGCGGTATCCTTCTTGCCAAGGCGATCAATTCCAAGACAACCAAGCTGCCAAAGATGTGGAGAACACTTTTCATCATATCAATAGCAGTTCCACAGTTCGTAACACTGCTTTTGGTTAGAAACTTCTTTGCTGATTCAGGTATTGTGAACACTATCTGCTCAAATATTGGTATCACAGACATGCTTAAGCATGCAGGACTTGTCGGTGAGCATCTTACATATATACCGTTCCTGACCGATCCTCACTGGGCAAAGGTAATGATCATTCTCATCAATATCTGGGTCGGTGTTCCATACCAGATGCTGATCGCAACAGGTGTTCTGATGAACATACCTACAGATCAGATTGAGAGTGCAAAGATTGATGGAGCAACAAATTTCCAGGTGTTCTGGAAGATCACAATGCCATATATCCTGTTCATTCAGGGCCCGGCACTTATAACAGACTTTGTAAAGAATATCAACAACTTCAACGTAATCTACCTGCTCACACAGGATGTATTCGTCACACAGAATCAGGCGCTTGCCAATTCGCATGCAAAGGAAGTTGACCTTCTTGTTACATGGTTGTTCAGACTTACAAATGAATACTACGACTACAAGATGGCATCTGTTATCGGTATCATAGTATTTATCATATGTGCAGCATTTACACTTATATCATTCTCAAGAATGATCTCAGGAGATAAAGAGGAGGAGTACCAGTAATGAAGAAAACAATAGGTTCGATCGTTAAACATATCGTATTACTTGTCCTCGCAGTTATCTGGCTGGTTCCGATCATCTGGCTGGTTGTCACCTCATTCAGCGGATATAAGGGAATCAACACAGCGCATTTCTTCCCAACTAGCTGGTCTATGGACAACTTTGTTCAGCTGCTCACAAGACCTGACTCGGTTGTGCAGTATGTGTCATGGTTCAAGAATACACTTATCATTGCAGTATTTACATGTATCATCTCTACTATATTTGTAATTATGGTCAGCTATGCGATGAGTTGTATGAGATTCAACGGCAGAAAACAGATCATGAGTGCGTCGCTGATACTCAACATGTTCCCTGGCCCACTTCTCATGATAGCAATTTACTTTATCCTGAAGATGCTGGGACTTACAAACAGCCATTTCGGTATGATCATAGTTTACTCAGCGGGATCGGGACTTGGATTCCTCATCATGAAGGGATTCATGGACACAATACCAATGTCACTTAAGGAGGCTGCCAGACTTGAGGGCGCTTCGGAGGCAAAGATATTTACGAAGGTAATTCTTCCTCTGTGTAAGCCAATAGTAGTGTATCAGGTAATCAGTTCTTTCCTTATACCTTGGGGCGATTTTGTATTCGCAAAGCTTATGCTCAACTCAGGAGTTTCGAAGGACTGGACAGTAGCTATAGGTCTTTACAATATGCTTGAAAAATCACTGGTCAACAAATACTTCTCAGTATTCTGTGCCGGCGGTATCGTGGTAGCTATCCCTATCTCAATACTGTTCGTCATCATGCAGAAGTACTATGTAGAGGGTGTAACTGGCGGTTCTGTAAAGGGTTAAGGCGGACGGTCTGAGAGAAATGAGAAAATTTATTTTGGGCAGGTGTCTGCGTACCGGATGGACCACATATGGATGGTGGTGTGGATGCCTGCTATAATTAGCCCTAAAATAGGGCAGACAGGATGAAAAATGAGGATATTGTCGCTTATTTGGGGACAATTATCTTTAGATCAAAAGGTTACAACATATACGAAATAGGAGATTTAAGATATGGAGAATACATTTATTGTAAACATTATCCATCGTCCTGAGATGGTTCCTGAGTATGCCGAGAAGGTTACAGGCCATGGTCAGGCAGAGGATATCGGAAGAAAAGCTCTCCTCACAGAGTCACTGGACATATTCAAGTTCCAGCAGGAGACAGCTCACAAGAACGGACTCAAGACTACTATTCAGATGACATATGCCAGTCTTTTCAATGAGGAGGCTGTGTCACTGGCAAAGGAGCATCACGAGAAGTACGGAGATGAGATAGCGCTCTCACTTCTTGGACTTCCTTGCACAGAGTTCAGAGAGAAGTACAAGACCAAGGACTTCTGTATCTGGATGTTCTCAATGGAGGACAAGAAGAATATCGTTGATGACGTATTTGGAAAGTTCCATGATATATTTGGCTTTTATCCAGTGTCTACAGGTTCATACTACATGGACGCAGAGCTCACAAACTACATTAAGGAGAAGTACCCATCAGTTAAGTGTGCAGTTGCAACATGCTGGGAGGAGGGCCCTAAGGCTTACCACACATGTAACAACTCATGGTACACACTGTTTGATGGCGGCCCATGGAATCCATGGATACCTTCAAAGCAGAACACACATGCACCTGCAGCAAATGAGGCTGAGGACAGCGGAATCGTTGCCATCCCGCATCTTTCAAGAGATCTGCTGGCATGCTATGATGGAAATGGTTCTAACTTTGGTACACATCCACAGAACGTTCTCCGTGGAATGATCTATGACAGCAAGACATGGGAGTACCCATATCTGTACAACCTTATCGACCAGTATCGTCATCTGGCTAAGTTCAACAATGGATATTCATACAACATGATGTTCGTTGGACCAGGCTGGCTGAACAAGATGGGACGCTGGGAGGCTCCATACGAGCTGCTCAAGAAGAGCTACGAGGATGGAATGAAGTATTATGGCGACCTGAAGAAGGAAGGCAAATGTATCGACATGACAATGGCTGAATTTGCTGACTTCTACAGAGAGAACAAGACATACGAGGAGCCTGAGTGTGCTCTTTGGAAGGATATACTGTACGGATCAGACAAGCAGATATTCTGGTACTGCGATCCATACATGAGAGCCCAGATCAACATGGATCAGGGCGGTGCGATCGTTGACCTCAGACCATACGCTGCAAAGCTCAACTGGCCTGTAGGTATCGGAACTCCACATGTTCAGGATGCTTCATATCCATTCCTGATCCAGGAGAAGTACAGAGCAGGATATTTCACACACTATGCTGGAGAGGGTACTGTAAGAAGTGCCAAGATCAGCTACAAGGGTGAGGAGGTCGACCTCTGTCTGTGCAGAACAAAGGCAACATTCTCGCAGGAGGGAAGCACAAGAATCCTTACACTTGACCCGGTTGACATCGAGTTCTACGATCTGACAGTTAAACTTCAGACAAAGATATATTTTGAGGAGGGTTCATCCAAGATAAGACATGAGAGAACTATCCTCGAGATGAGCAACCCTGATGCAGAGGTTGAGATCAATGAGTACATGGTGGCATGCTACGGTACAACAGAGTACCCAGAGGACATGACAGGAATTACTCTCACAGCAAAGAATGCTTCAGAGAGCAAGTCACTTATATATGAGTACAAGTGCAGAGAAGAGGATCTCGCAGGCGCCGATGAGGTGTCAGCAGTTATACCTGCGATCGAGACAAAGGCTGCCATGGGAGCATCTGGCAGCGATGCAACAGGATATTTCAAAGAGGGATATGCGTTCTCGCCAATGTTCACTCTTGGTTATACAAAGACACTTAAGGATAAGGAGGTATTTTCAACATGGCTCAGTCTGGAAAAGGCAAATTAAATTACAGATGTCCAATGTGTTTTATGAGAGATCTGGATATAGATATGTTCTATGATAAGGACAAGAAGGAATACTACTGTATCCGTTGTCAGTATGTTGGACCAGAGGAGGACGTTCTGGCAAAGAACGAGCTCATCAGAATAAAATATGGAAGAATGTATGACAGGATTACATTTGACGACTAGGTGACAGATGTCATCTTGATAGAAGGCCGCCGACAGATGAAGATGAACTGGTACATCAGGAGTATGCAGAACATTTTTCTTCGGCGGCTGTTCTTGGTTATAACAGGCAGTAAAATAAATGCAGGTGAAGGAGACAAAAATATGGCAGATTATATAAAGGGCGTGGATCTCTCCGCTGTTGCCGAGGTTGAAGAGTTGGGTGCGAAATATTATGACAATGGTGTGCAGGGAGATATATTTGACATACTTAAGAACTATGGTGTGAATTCTGTGAGACTTCGTCTGTGGAATGATCCGTACACGGAGGACGGCGTACCTTATGGTGCGGGCACAAATGACCTTGAGGTATACAAGAAACTCTCGAAGCGCGCTATGGATCATGGAATGAGCATTCTACTTGATTATCACTACAGTGATTTCTGGGCTGACCCGGGTAAGCAGAGGGTGCCGAAGGCGTGGAGAGGCATGGATGCGGATCAGCTTGAGCAGGCTGTGTACGACTACACAAGGGAGACTCTTTTAGAGATGAAAGATGCGGGCGTTTTACCTCAGCTTGTTCAGGTTGGAAACGAGCTTACAAACGGACTGATGTGGCCGCTGGGACAGAAGCCGGAGTATGACAATATCGCGAAGTTTGTGAGCGCAGGAATAAGGGCGGTCAGATCGGTTGACTCTGATATTCCGGTCATGATACATCTCGACAATGGCGGCAACAATCCTATGTATGTGGACTGGTTTGATAACTACATGGAAAGAGGAGAAAATTTTGATATAATTGGAATGTCGTATTATCCGTTCTGGCATGGAACCATGAAGGAGCTGGAGGCAAATATGCGGGATATGGCGGATAGATATGGCAAAAAGATAGTTATTGCTGAGGTTTCCATGGGATTTACCATGGAAGACTATGCTGACTATGAGAAACTGGGGCCTGACGATAGAAAGGGCTATGCCACAAAACCTTCACTGGTGGAGAATCTTGACTACCCTATGACACCTGAGGGACAGGCGGAATTTATGAACGACATAATGAAACTGATAGATGATGTTCCCGGTGGCGATGGCTTTTATTATTGGGAGGCAGGCTGGATACCAGTACCGGGAAGCGGCTGGGCTACGGAAGGTGCTCTGTCATATATAGATGAGTCTGGACCATGCGGAAATGAATGGGCAAATCAGGCACTTTTTGATTATGACGGACATGCTCTGCCGGCACTTAAGACTATACGTGATTACAAGCCGCTGCACAGCGACTATCCACTTAAGTGAATTATGGGGACGGAGGTGTCTGTCCCCTCCGTCCCCGTGGTTTCTGATAGTAAAGTACATATTTTTGATACATTTGGATATGTTTTGGTTGGGCGGGTCTGTGTATAATATATACAGATGCGCCCTTTTAATATATTTGGCAAATTTACAGATGGGGGACAGGACGGGTTGTTCTGATTGATCAGGAGGTAAGGTATGAAAAAAGTAGCATTGTTCATGGATGGCTGGAAGAGGTATTTCACCTACGCCTGGCCGCTGGGATTTATGCAGAAGATAAAGGAAGCCAGGGCTGATGTGAATTTGTACATATTCAACAGCAATGGCAATTGGAACAGGGACGACGGTTACAGCTATGGAGAATACAATATATACAATCTTCCGGAGCTGACAGACTTTGATGGGATCATAATATCTGTCAACAATATTAAATATCCGGAAGTCACGGCGGAACTGCTGTACAGGATAAGGAAGAGCGGAGTTCCGGCTATAAGCCTCGAGACTGCTTTTGATGGTCTGCATTTTGTGGGTATAGACAATTATGATGCCATGTATGACATGACTCGGCATATGATAGAGAAACACGGTGCGAAGAAGGTGTGGTATCTTGCCGGACCGAAGGACAACTATGAGGCTCAGGAGAGATGCCGGGCATTCAGGGACTGTATGGATGAATATGGCCTGACTGTGGATGATGAGGATGTCCTGTTTGGAGATTTTGGTTTCAATGACGGTGTGACGGGCTTTGAGGAGCTGCTCAGAGCACATGGACATACGTGTATAAAACACGAGAAGGATGGACCTGATTACGGCGGCCCTGCGGAGGTGTACGGTGAGATAACCAGTGGCAGTTTTGCGGATTCTGCTCCGAATGCCGAGGCTTCGAATAATGATGAGATGGACGATAGAAGGCTGGAAGAACGGGAGATAGTGAAGAAGATCCTTCCGGATGCAATAATCTGTGCAAATGACAACCTGGCTGTGGGTGTATGCAACAGAGCTGAAGCACTTGGACTTTCAGTGCCAAAGGATTTTAAGGTTACAGGATTCGACAACTTTGATAAAGCAGCGTACTATACGCCGCGCATAACAACGGTGAGCAGGATCCGTGAGAAGATCGGAGCTGCGGCTGCAGAGATTATGCTGAATATCTGGGCGGGAAACAATCCGGATACCAGCTCTTATATAGATTATAATTGTATATTTACGGAGAGTTGTGGCTGTGGCACGGATGCTATGCTGAACGGCAGACAGTACCTGAAGAATTATATAATGGGAGTTGTGGAACGCGAGGAGATAGATGAGAGCACACTTGACTTCACGCATTTGCTCAGCAAATGTGGTGATTACAGTGGCCTTTATCCATGTGTACAGACGGCATATTCACAGGCAGAGTGTAAGAAATGCGTTATGGTTGTCGACAGATCCCTTGTGGAGATGGGGGAAGCTGGCCCGACTCTCTCAGCAGCATACGATGAGGATGTATTTGCTGTGAAAGGCTATCCTCAGAGAATGCAGATCGTGTACAGGCAGGGCATAGCTGATGACGGTGACGATACATACCATAGTATGTTTCCTCTTTTGGATGATGAGACAGGCGGCAATATATTTTTATTTGCGCCATTTCATTTCGGAGAAAAGGCAGTTGGGTTCTGCTGTGTCGAAAATGGATATTACCTCATGGATAAGCAGCTTTGGTCAACTGTAATGAGCGAAGTGAATGTAGCCATGATAAACCTGTTCAACAAATGGAGGCTAGAGCAGATCAATCAGGAGCTTACGGCGATATCCATAAAGGATCCACTTACCCAGATATACAACAGGGAGGGTATGAGACAGATCGCCGCAAAGGCATTTGACAAGGCTGCGGGCCAGGGCAGGGCACTTCTCATAATGTTTGCAGACATGGACAGGCTCAAATATATAAATGACACTTATGGTCACGAGTACGGAGACAAAGCCATAAGGAGTGCCGCAAGAGCCGTAGCAGGCGGAGGCGGAATAAGCAGTATTCCGGTTAGATATGGCGGAGATGAATTTGTATCCATATCTATATACGATGAGGCGGAACCTCCTGAGGAAAGAAAGACGGCAATCCTTGAGAAAGCCAGGGAGATAGCGTCGCAGGAGAAACTTCCATTTGCCCTGGAGTTTAGTATAGGTTATGTTATAACAGACCCGGATGGTGATAAAACCCTTGAGGAGTATGTGAGGGAAGCGGATCACAGCATGTATCAGGAGAAGATACAGAGAAGGGTAAGCAGATAATAATAAAAAATTATCAAAAAATGGAGAATCAGGTCTTATGTGCTGATTCTCTATTTTCATTTAGTATGTTATAATTAACTGTCATGATCCAATTCGCCGCTCGCCAATCATGCAAGCGTGTTGGCTCGCTTGCGCTCATTATATCATATCGCCTGTCGGCTCAATGAGGACATTCGCATTATGACGTCTTGCGCAAGCGCATCCGTCGCAATGCTCATTATATCATGATTCGCACCTACGGTGCTTTTCGTTGCTGTCGCAACTATCATGATCCAATTCGCCGCTCGCCAATCATGCGAGCATGTTGGCTCACTTGCGCTCATTATATCATGTGGACACAACGTGGATTATTTATATTAGATACTTAGGATCAAAAGGAGGATATACAATGCTTAAGAATGTAACAGACACAGTATTTTATGTGGGTGTGGATGACAAGGACATAGACCTGTTCGAGAATCAGTACATCGTGCCAAACGGAATAGCGTACAACTCATATGTCATCATGGACGAGAAGATCGCTATCATGGACATGGTGGATGCAAAGTGTGCAGACCAGTGGTTTGCAAATGTGGCAGAGGTGCTTGGCGACAGGAAGCCGGATTATCTCATCATATCCCATCTTGAGCCGGATCATTCCGCCAATCTTGGTGATGTGCTTGCGAAGTATCCGGATATCAAGATCGTATCAAATGCCAAGCTTTTCGGAATGCTTCCAAATTTCTTCGAGGTTCCTGTGGCTGACAGAAGCGTGACAGTTGCGGAGGGACAGACACTCTCACTTGGAAGCCATATGCTCCAGTTCTTCATGGCTCCTATGGTCCACTGGCCTGAGGTTATGGTCACATATGAACAGAGTGAGAAGATACTCTTCTCAGCGGATGCATTTGGCAAGTTCGGCACTCTGGATACCGACGAGGACTGGGCATGCGAGGCGAGAAGATATTACTTCAATATAGTAGGAAAGTATGGAATGCCTGCACAGGCACTTCTGAAGAAGGCAGCAGGACTGGATATCCAGAAGATATGTGCACTCCACGGACCAATCCTCACAGAGAATCTTGGATATTACATCGGAAAATATCAGTTGTGGTCAACATACACACCTGAGGATGAGGGAATCTTCATCGCATACTGCAGTCTCCATGGCAACACAGAGAAGGCTGCAAAGAAACTGGCGGAGATACTTGAGGCAAAGGGGGCGCCAAAGGTTGCGATATCAGACCTCTCAAGGGATGATATGGCAGAGTGTATAGAGGATGCATTCAGATACGACAGACTGGTTCTGGCAGCCCCAACATATGATGGCGGTGTGATGCCTGTCATGGCGGATTTCATCAACCACCTGAAGATGAAGGCGTATCAGAAGAGAAAAGTGGCATTCATTGAGAATGGTTCGTGGGCTCCAATGGCAGCCAAGCTCATGAAGGAACAGATGTCAGCGATGAAGGATATAGAGATCGTGGACGAGCACGTGACCATAAGGTCTGCGTTCAAGCAGTCGGATGTGGCAGCGCTCGAGGCGCTGGCTGGAAAACTGTTATAAGAGATAAGGATAATAAACATAAAGTAAGTCTGAAACCGACTTACATACGTAGTTATTATTCATCTAACAGGTGAGTTGCTACAATAAAGTTGTTACACAGAGTTGCTATACATATCGTGAGCAGGGAATTTGAGCCCGCCGGTCCTTAGGTGGCGCTGTGAGGCGGCACCTTAGTACCGCTGCAGGGCAAAATAAGCGGAAGCGACCCAGCGAATGATATGTATAGCAGTTCTGTGTTCAAAGATAGAATTGGCAACTCACCGTCCTATCAATAATGTAAGGAAGGTGTAAGACATGGCTAAGTCCATGGTTTCCGGTAAGCCCCTCAGTCTGATGCTGCAGTTTGCCACCCCGCTCTTGCTCGGCAATCTGCTCCAGCAGACGTACAACATAATAGATGCGGCTATTGTGGGGCAGATACTGGGAGATAAGGCTCTGGCGGGAGTTGGAGCAAGCAGCAGTATACAGTTTCTGGTTCTGGGATTCTGTATGGGCTGTTGCACAGGATTTGGTGTTCCTGTTGCAAAGTTTTTTGGTGCAAATAATCTGCACAAGATGAGAAAGTATATATTTAACGGCGCGGTGCTGACGGGCATCATAGCGTTGATGGTCACGATTGTATGTTCGGTGTGCTGTAATCAGATACTTCATCTGCTTTCGGTTCCGCAGGATATATATGACAAGGCATATGCTTATCTTATAGTTATATTCCTGGGAATTCCGTTCACACTCATGTACAACTATCTGTCAAGTGTGCTCAGGTCTCTGGGAGACAGCAGAACGCCGTTCATGTTTCTGGCGTTCTCGGCAATACTCAACATATTCCTTGACCTGTTCTGTATAGTTGTCCTCAAATGGGACTGCGCCGGTGCGGCTATAGCAACCATCACGGCACAGGCGGTGAGTGGAATATTGTGTCTTGTATATATCTTCAAGAAGGTTCAGATCATGCATCTTGAGGCGGAGGACAGGGAGATAAAGGGATCTGCAGTGAAGGAACTTCTCGTCATGGGAATTCCGACAGGCCTGCAGTTCTCTATAACAGCCATAGGAAGTATGGTCATGCAGTCCGCAAATAACAAGCTGGGCAGCGTGTACGTATCAGGCTTTACAGCCGGTATGAGGATAAAGCAGTTTACTATGTGTCCATTTGACGCATTTGCAACTGCGGCTTCTGTATTCTGCAGCCAGAATCTTGGGGCCGGACAGGCGAAACGTATAAAACAGGGCTTGAGGCAGGCGATAGCAGTCGCAGTGGGATATGGATTGATAGCAGGACTTATCATGATATTCTTTGGCAGACCGCTCTCAATGATATTTGTAAAGAAGAGCGCAGTCGACGTACTTGATGCCTCTGCGAAATACCTCAGATGTATGGGATTCTTCTACTGGAGTCTCGGTATACTGAACGTGGCGCGTATGGTGACACAGGGACTTGGATATTCCGGTCGGGCTATATTCTCAGGTGTTACAGAGATGGCGGCCAGGATCATAGTGAGCCTGGGATTTGTCGGAACATTTGGATTCACAGCCATCTGCTTTGCTGATCAGACGGCATGGGTCACCGCGACCATCTACATATTGCCGACATGTCTCTACTGCGTGAAGAAGTCCACGGCGAAGATTGCTGCGGGAACGGTGTGATATGGAAAAGATAAAAATGCGTATGAATAACCGAGACTGTTGTCTGAGGATTCATACGCATTTTATAGTTGTGACATATTCGGGTTATATTACTTTTCCTTGCTGTCATCAAGCAGCTTGGGAGTGTTGGAGTTTAATGGGGATAGTATGCTGCGCCCTATCTGCTTTTCAAGGGATTCACGTGCATTTCTGGCAATATTGCCACCTTGGATGGTAGCATCTGTGGCCTCGGTTATACCTTGAGGATTAGTTGCCTTTGATATCTCTGTTGTCGATATCTCTGCAAGAGCATTCAGGACAAGCTCTGTGTTAGTCATATTGTCTCTGAGATTTTCTTTTTTCAGCCTTTTAAACTTTTTATATTCCTTCACTGTCTTTCCTGACCATGCGGCAGTAAGTATGTTTGTAAGAGAAGCATACTGTCTGGAATCGGTAATGCCGGCACGTCTCCACTCATTGGTCATATCTTTACGAATCTCTATCCCACGCATACGCTGGGCTATCCATTCTTCAGAATATCCTTTGTTGCGGTATGATTCTATAGCACGATCTATAGCAATCTGAGGATCAACTTCCTCGTCCAGACGTTGTTTGCCTACCATTGCCAGCCATTGCTTGAATGGCTCAGCCTTTTTTGACGGAATGGACTGGATAATTCTCAATAGCCCATGTGTGTTGGTTGCTTGGATTTTACGCATTTTACCATCAGCGGCTATCATTTGAATAGGGGTACAAATTGTACCCCAGTTAGCTGATAATTCTGGGTCGCGGGATCGTAACTTTTTTACATATTGTTTTGGGTCGGAACTATCGGTCAAAACGTCAATTACATCAATTATGGAAAAATACCATTCCTCCTCCTGTGAGTGCCATACTTTTCTGACTTTATCATCATATATAAATTCAAGTTCCTGTTCGCTTAACTCTGGTATATCTGATACCTCAACAGGAACAGTCGAGGAAGTATTCTCATCATATACATAAAAAAGCATAATAATCACTCCAATCCATTAAAATTTTGCCCTTAACTCCACTACCTTACCAATGATCTTGACAGGTTTATTTTTTATGGTTTCATCGTCAAAATAGAGCGGTGCATAGCTGGGGTTGGTGGAAATCAGTTCCAGTCCTTCTTTATATTTTCTCAGGCGTTTGCACACGGCGTATTCACCAGCTATTGTAGCAATAACAGTGTCCCCTGTGTCTGCATCATCCTGTTGACGGACAATTACAACGTCGCCGCTGCTGATCTTGGGTTCCATGCTATCCCCCTTTATTCTAAGAGCGTAGAATTCGCCAGTTTTAGCAAGACTTTCGGGTATTTCTTCTGTATCAATAATCTTTTCGGTTGAACAAAATGTTTTGTCACATGATATATAATCAAATACAGGAATTGCATATGCCTCTGATTTCTTTTGGCTTCTTATGATATCTTTTTCTTCCAGAAGATCAGACCTAGAGCAATTGAAAATAGAGCACATGTGGTCAATTTTGTCCATTCGGGGAGACTTTAGCCCGTTACACCAATTTGACACAGTTGCAGTGCTGACATTCATCTGCTTAGCAAAGGCAGCTTGAGTATATTGATATTTATTAAGAAAAAAGAAAAGATTCTTTGCAAATTGGTCATTCATTCTTCTTTCAAATTCTATATCGGACATAGTAATCAACCTCCTTTTGAACAAATTATACACTTAAAGCTAATTTAATACAATATAAAATAACTATAAGTTAACTTATAGTAAAAAATAACAGCGAGATAAAAAGGGGAACAAACTTTGACATATCCTTCTATTCATTATATAATTAATCTGATTTTAATGTTTCTCATATCTTGGTTTAATCATCGATTAGTATAGTAACAACATCAGTTGATGATATCAGCAACAAGCAATCAGAAAGACGACAGATCGTCGGAAGATGATGTAACCAAGATAAAGAGAAAGGGTGTAATGATTATGGATAAACTTGAAAAGGTAGAAAAGTTAAGAGAAAAGACAGGCGTCAGCTATGAGGATGCGAAGAACGCTCTGGAGGCATGTGATTATGACCTGCTGGATGCGATCATTTATTTGGAGAAGCTGGACAAGGTGAAAGCTCCTGAGGTGGAGAGCTTCACCACGGGTGCAGAGCAGCAGACCTCAACAGAGTTCGAGCAGGCACAGCGGACATATACAAACGACTGCAATAAGGTGACATTTGGACAGATGATGGACAGATTTTTCAAATGGTGCGGCAAGGTGTTAAAGAAGAGTGTGGACAGCACATTCATAGTAGAACGCAAAGGCCAGACCATGATAAACGTTCCAGTGCTGGTGCTTGTGATCGCACTTATACTTGCATTCTGGGTAGTGCTTCCACTTCTTGTGGTAGGTCTCTTCTGTGAGTGCAGGTACCATTTTGAAGGAATCGGCGACATCAACGTAAACCTTAATAGCGCATGTGACAAAATGGCAGACTCAGTTGACAACCTTAAGTCCGACGTCAACAACAAGTAAAAAATGAAAAAAAGAATATCTTTTACCGATATTCTGTTAATTACCAGCTGACATCGTTTGTTGCGAAGAAGGTAATGTCTGTTGGACACATCCCTGCAATGGGTAGCCGTGGCGACTGAGCTTTGGTGCTTCTTGCCGAGGCAGAGACCGCAAACGTCCTTATCGCGGTCGGTGCCGAGTGCAGATAGAAACAAGCCAAAGTGAAGGAAGATAGGCGTAATTGCAGAGGTATATTTCACAGGCTTACTTCAAAACCAAACTATATCAGCGTCAGTCATAAAAGAAAGGAAAAAGATATGGCACAGAAGATTCTCATTGTGGAGGATGAAGAGAAAATTGCAAGATTTGTGGAGCTGGAGCTGCTGCACGAGGGATACGAGGCGGAGAAGGTATTTGATGGAAGAACAGGGTTGGACAAAGCTCTGTCCGGTGGCTTCGACCTCGTGGTGCTGGATGTGATGCTTCCGGGACTCAACGGTCTGGAGGTGCTTCGAAGAATCCGCAAGGAGAGTGATGTGCCGGTCATCATGCTGACCGCGAGAGATGCGGTCATGGACAAGGTATCTGGTCTTGATGCCGGTGCAGACGATTATCTCACCAAGCCATTTGCCATAGAGGAGCTGCTTGCCAGGATAAGGGTTGCGTTGAAGAGACGCGGAGTTGCGGAGGTTCACACACACAGGATAGAGATCCGTGGAGTGTGCATGGACACCGACAGGCATGAGGTTACAGTGTGCGGCGAGATAGTTGAGCTGACAAACAGGGAATTTGAGCTGCTCAGGACGCTCATGGAAAACAAGGACATCGTTATGGACAGGGAAAAGCTGCTGAATGCGGTGTGCGGATATGATTACCTGGGAGAGACCAATATCATAGATGTGTATGTGAGGTATCTGAGAACAAAGATAGATGACAGATTTGGAGTTAAGCTGATCACCACCGTCAGAGGTGTCGGATATGTTATCAAAGAATGACCATTTTGGATGCCAGGATAGAGCAGATAGATATGTGACAAGCCGGATATCGTAGCAGAGCAGACAGATATGTGACAAGCCAGCAACGCATGGCACGGATACGCACAGATAGAGAGAAAATACATGGGAAAGAAAACTAACGAAAACAAAAGAATGTCATCGATAGCCAGAAGGATAAATATGAGCTTCTGGCTCAAAGAACTGGGCAATGTGATACTTATAGATATCGTCATTGCCTTTCTTATTGTAAGTGTATTTGCTGTGTGGGGCAGGAAACAGCTGCCACAGGGCGTGGGTGGAATGAGATATTACGTTGAGAAAAATGAAGATGGCGGAGCGTATGAATATATAATAGAAGGGTCAGATGAGAAGAAGTACAGATATGACGTTAAGATCCTTTGGGATATCATAGAGATTCCGGGCGTTATATTGCTGGGGATGGAGACTATAGTGTTGTTTGTTGCGTTGTTCAGGACAGCGGATGTCAGAAGAAGATTGAAACCGCTGAATGATCTGGCGGTGACGGCGGAAAAACTCAGCAAGGAGCCTATGGATCACAACAAGATAGACGATCTGGAGAAAGCCATATCCCATCTGTCCGCGGATGATGACGAGCAGGTTATACACACCGGAGACAAGGATCTCCAGAGCATAGAGATCGCGCTCAACAATCTGCTCAGAAATATGAAAGAGAATGAGAAACGTCAGATGAGATTCGTGTCGGATGCTTCCCACGAGCTCAGGACGCCTATAGCTGTAATTCAGGGGTATGTAAATATGCTTGACCGCTGGGGTAAGGAGGACGAACAGGTTCTGGAAGAGTCCATAGAGGCGCTGAAAAATGAATCCCAGCACATGAAGGAGCTTGTGGAACAGCTGTTATTCCTTGCAAGGGGCGACAGTGGAAGGCAGCACCTGAACATGGAGAAAACCGATCTCAACCGCATGGTAAGTGAGGTGTGGGAGGAGTCCATGATGATAGACGAGGGCCACAGATATGAGTTCCGTGGTACTGAGAATGAGGCGTGTGTGCTCGGCGATGTGGCGATGATCAAGCAGTCCGTCAGGATATTTGTCCAGAACGCGGCGAAGTATTCTGAACCCGGCACGGCCATAATACTCGGTGTAAAAGAGGAGCCCGGTTATGTCAGTTATATGATAGAGGACGAGGGAACCGGAATGAATCCGGGCGATCTGGCTCATATATTTGACAGATTTTACCGCTCGGATGAGGCCCGGAATAATGAGACCGGAGGTTCAGGTCTTGGCTTGTCCATCGCTAAATGGATAGTTGATGCCCACGGAGGTACCATACAGGTAATATCCAGAGCGGATATAGGTTCGAGATTTATTGTGAGGTTCCCAATATCCAAATAGTATAAAATAAACAAAACTCTGGCTGTTCTTTCATAGCATTCAGATCCCCCGCATAGACTGTAAAAACAGAATATGCGGGGGCTTTTTCTTTGAAGGATTACATAGAAGAGCGGGCAATCGAAGCGGCAAATTATATCATAGACACAAGGGCGACTGTGAGACAGACAGCGGACAAGATGGGTATAAGCAAATCAACGGTGCACAAGGATATAACGGAACGGCTGGTCCGTATAAGACCCATGCTGGCGGCCCAGGCCAGGGTGGTGTTGGATGCCAACAAGGCGGAGAGACATATAAGAGGGGGGCTTGCCACGAGGGAGAAGTATCTGCATGTCACAAAGTTTTAACATAGCTTATGTTGTATTTTTCTCTGATTTGGGTTAAACTTTTGATGATTGTATAATAGTGGACTAAGTGTGGGCTATTAGAAAATGGCAGTTTAACTATAGATTAGAGGTTAGGATATGAGATTTATTCATGTTTCGGATGTGCATTTGGGGATGATTCCTGACAAGGGAAAGCCTTGGAGCGATGTCCGTGCGAAAGAGATAGAAGAGACATTTGACAGGATCCTGGATATTGCGGAGGAGAGAAAGGTAGATCTGCTCCTCATTGCCGGCAATCTGTATCACAGTGCGCCGAAGGCTGCGGATCTTGCAAAGCTTGATGCCAGACTTGCAAAACTTACAAATACAAGAACGGTGATCATTGCGGGCAGTAGTGATTACATTGAAAGTGGATCTCCATCGGAGAATTATGAGTTCACATCGAACACAGTGCTTCTTCCGGCTGGGGAGTTCAGCAATGCGTATTTTGAAGATATAAATACCTGTGTGACCGGTTTCAGCTATGGACAGGCGGAATACACGGAGGATTTCTCAGAGGGGATAGATGCCCAGACGGAAGGCGCTGTCAATATACTTCTCATGCATGGAGGAGATGCCAGCCACAGTCCATTTAATTTCCGAAAGCTGGCTGACACAGGATTTGACTATGTGGCACTCGGACACCTGAGAAAGCCGAAGCACATGGTGAAGAACCGTATGGCATATCCGGGATCGCCGGAGCCTTTGTCACCTTCTGACACAGGAAAGCATGGCTTTATTTATGGACAGATAATAAACGGAGAGACAAGGATAAAGTGGGAGCCTGTTGCCTGCAGGAATTACATCAACCTTGGACTTGAGATAAAGCCGGAATATACTGACAGACAGATCGAGCATGCTGTTCTGAAACAGATCGATAAGATGGGAACGCAGAACATATATCGGGTTATCCTGAAGGGCCAGAAGGGGCGCGGAGTGAGACCTCAGTTTGATGATGTGTCTCAGGATTACAAGATATATGAGGTTGTGGATAATACGATGTTCGAGTACAATGCTGATGGTCTCAAGAGGGACAATGAGCACAATGTACTTGGAAGATTTATCGCTGAGTTGTCCGGTGAGGATGACGAGGTCAGCAAAAAGGCACTTGAATATGGTCTTGAGGCGATCATAGCAACTGGAGAAAAGTAATGTATATAAATAAACTTTTTTTGAAAGAATTTGGAAAATTCAATAACAAAGAAATAAAGCTGGACAAAGGCTTGAATGTGCTCTATGGAGAGCCCGGAGCCGGCAAGAGTACGATCAGGGATTTTGTGTCCGGTATACTGTATGGTATGAATAAAACCAAGGGTCTTGGAGCCCGGGGAGACAATTTTGCATTAAGAAAGCCATCCGGTGGAAATGGATATGCCGGAAAGGCACAGGTGACAAATGCTGGAAAGAGTCATCTTATGGAGAGAAATTTCAACATGTCCACGGACGGTGCAACGCTCACTGATATAGAGAGCGGGAAGGATGAGAGACTTGTGTCTAAGAATTCCTACAGAGGTGTCCTGTTTGATATGGACAAGAGCACATTTGTGGATGCAATGTGTGTTGATCCGCCGGAGGAGATGGGCGGAGATGACAAAGCTTTGTGTGACAGACTCGAGAAGTATCTTCAGAATATGAAGGAGACGGGCTGCAGCGGAATAAACAGAGCAGACGCAGTGGCGTATCTTGAGAACGAAAAGAAGAAATATGACAATCAGAAGTATCTGGTTCAGATAGAAGAGCTGGAAGCCCAGATGGATGAGCTGGGTGAAGTTGATAAGGAGCTTGAAGACATCCGAACTGCCAGACGTGAGGAGCTTGATGCTTATAATATGGAGATCGCACGTTTGAAGAGAGAGGCAAGGCAGCTTGTGAATGAAAAGGATGCTGAGATCCCTGACGATGATGAGGACAGGGAGCGAAGCAGAATATTCCTCGAGGTTGAAGCTATAGATGATGAGGACGAGCTGAAGGAGAAAAAGAAGCAGGAGAAGAAGGACAAGAAGCTGACGGACAATATATTTGTCATAATGGCAACAGGAATACTGGTTGTTGCAGTGGTCATGCTAGTGGTTCACCTTGTTGGTTTTCAGAAGTCCATACAGCAGCTATTCACGATATGTACGATTGCGTTTGTTGCTATAACCATCATAGATGGATTGTTCAGGAAAGGCGCATTTGACGGTGATAAGCTTCCGTCTGAGGAGGAGTTCAGGAGAACCATATATGAGATGGGAAGAGCAACTGAGTCGAGGACGGTTCGCGTTGAGATAGACAGAGCTTTTCAGGAGGAGCATGACAGGAAGCTTGATATGTTCAAGTTCCAGGAGCATGATGCCATAGAGAAGAGGGATGCCTACTATGAACTCAAGGAGAAGAGAGACGCCATATTTGCCGATTATGATGTGCTTGAGACTGAGAAGAAGGCCATAGATAAGGCTATCAATACCATAATGGACATATCGGAGGAGTTCTCAGGACTGTTTGCCGGTATAGACGGCAGAGTATCGGATATTCTTAGCGCACTCTCCGGTGGACAGTATCAGGAGGCAAAGCTCGATGATGAGATGCATGTTGCAGTGAAAAAGAATGACCATTTCTTCAGGGCGGAATTCCTGGGACATGAGGTCGTTCGGCAGGTGTATCTGGCTGTGCGGCTGGCTGTTGCAGAGATACTTAACAACGAGAAAATGCCACTTGTGCTGGACGATGTGATAGATGTGACCGATGAGAGTCAGCTCACGGGAGTGCTCAAGGCGATGAGTATGGTGAACACGGAGCAGACGATATTGCTTACATCCGATAAGGATCTGGTTAACAGACTTGAGGATATGCATATAGCATGCAATGTGGTGACATTGTAGAAAGTTTCTAATAATAAATAATTAAAAGACCTGCGGAAGTTTGCGATACATGGTATGTATCAGGTGAGCTTCCGTAGGTCTTTTTTGTAAGTCTATAATTGTATATTAGTAATTCTCGTAGTTATCTGAGATAGTGTGCTTCTCCTTGTACTCAGCAATTCTCGCACTGATTCTCTCTGATGGATCAAGAAGATCGCTGAGAGATGCATCGTGGTTGAGGTGATCGATAATGAGTGCAATGTACTTGCTCATGTCGGCTGATACATACCAGTCGCGGTCTGCAAGCTCAGGAAGCTGATAAGTGAGGTTGGTTGTGATGACCTTCTCAATGAGACCTTCCTCGTGACACTTGTCAAATACCTCAAGACCCTTGGTGAAGAGACCAAATGTAGCAAGTGCAAATACTCTCTTAGCCTTTCTTGCCTTGAGCTGCTTGGCAACATCTATCATACTCTCGCCTGATGCGATCATGTCGTCGATGATGATAACATCCTTGCCTTCAACTGAATCACCGAGGAACTCATGGGCAACGATAGGATTACGTCCGTCCACAACTCTTGAGTAATCTCTTCTCTTGTAGAACATACCTACATCTACACCGAGAAGGTTAGCGAAGTAGATAGCTCTGTGCATAGCACCCTCGTCAGGTGATATAACCATCATGTGGTCGTTATCTATCTCAAGATCAGGAGTTGATCTAAGAAGTGCCTTTACAAACTGGTAAGTAGGCTTTACGTTCTCGAAACCGCTCTTTGGAATAGCATTTACAACACGTGGGTCGTGAGCGTCAAATGTAACGATGTTGTCTACACCATACTGCTGAAGCTCCTGGAGCATAACTGCACAGTCGAGGGACTCGCGTCCTGATCTCTTGTGCTGACGGCTCTCATACAGGAAAGGCATGATGACAGTGATCTTTCTAGGCTTGTCTGTCATGGCAGAGATGATTCTCTTCAGATCAGCATAGTGATCGTCAGGAGACATTCTCTGAGTCTGGCCACCCATGGTGTATGTGCAGCTATAGTTTCCTACATCAAGCATGATATATATGTCTTTACCGCGGACTGACTCGTTGACAATACCCTTTGCCTCACCTGAACCAAATCTAGGGCAGTCTGCCTTGATAAGGTAAGAGTCCTTCTCGTAACCGTGGAATACGATGCTTGACTTGTTCTCGTTCTGACGGTTCTTTCTCCATTTTACGATATAAGAATCGACCTTCTCTCCGAGAGGTACAATGCTCTTATGAGCAATGATTCCTAAGCTTCCTACAGGTATTGTTTCCAACTTGCTATCGTCTGGCATAATAAAAATCCTCCTAATCTGCTTTCGTTGTCTACCTTTTGTTCCTGGCTATGCTTTTCATTCTTTTTACATAGCGGATGTTATCTCCGTAGAGATTGAAGATGAGATAGCTATCAACTATTCGTGACATGATACGCTCTGTATACCTGTTCTTGAATTCCTGCAGATCAAGATTGGTAGAAATGAGAGTAGACTGTCTCTTGATAGTTCTCGTATTTATAATCTCAAATAACTGAGACAGGACAAATGAGTTGGTGTACTCTGTGCCAAGATCGTCAATTATAAGAAAATCGCAGTTATATATGTAGTCATACAGCATCTTCTGATGCGGTTCATGACCACCCTTTATTATAATGTCCTGTAAGATATTATCAAATAAATTTATCGCCGACAAGTATAAAACTGTATAACCTTTGTCTAAAAGTTCCTTAGCGATACAATTTGTCAGGAAGGTTTTGCCTGTTCCGGTCTCTCCATATATAAGAATGCCCGGTCTGCTGTCCTGAAAATTCTCTGTGAACTGTCTTGATGCAGACAATATGCTCTGTGCATTCTGGTAAGGAGTGTAATTGTAGCCAGCAATGTGTTCATCTCTGTAGAAATCAGGATTGAAGCTGGCAAAATTCTCCGTCTCCAGCACCTTCTCTATGGTGGACTGCTGGTACAACTGGCTGATGACCATGTGTTTCAGACATGAACATGGCTTACCATCTACATATCCGCTGTCTCTGCATGCGGGGCAGTTGTATATCGGTGCCAGATAATCGTCAGGGTATCCGGTCTGTGCCATGAGCTGATGCTTCTCATCGCGGAGAGCGTGGTTCTTCATGGAGAGTGCTTCTTCATCCACTTCCTGATGCAGTATCCTTGCCCTTGATGCCTGGACGGCACTGTGGGCGATGGCATCGTCGATCTCCTTTATACGAGGGATCCTGGCATATACCTCAGCTTTTCTGTTGTCCTGTCTGCGAAGATTGTCCTGTCTGATCCTGCTCAGTCGGGACAAAATATCATCATAATTTATATTGCCCATAATATGTATATATTACCTCTTGTCAAGATTGAGTTCATCTGCAAGCATCTGTTCCAGCTTGTCCAACTGGTTGGACATGTCTGTCTGCTTGAAGTTCGCAAATCCATTCGGATTCCTGGTGGCTGCAGGCTGCGCTGTGGCCGCTGATTTCTTCTTGAGGAACTCCTGATCGAGCAGTTCGACATCCCTAATGGATTGTACACCATTCTTATGCCAGTTTTCAAGAATTCCATTGACATATGCGAAGTTGGCGGACTGTGGCTTGGAGATTATGGCCTTCTCACATGCCAGAAGGATAAGATCCTCTGAGAAATTCATCTCACCTGTCCACGCGTCAATGTATGCGGTCTCTATGCTGGTAGGATTGCTTCTGCGTATTCCGAGTGCAGAGAAGACCTTTCTGTAAAATGGGTTGTAGGCGGAGCTGTCTGCCTTGGCCTTGTCAACCGTGTCGATTCCTTTTTCATACCATGCTATGGCTACGGTCTCCGCATATCTGAAGCTTGCCTTGCCCATGGTCAGACAGTATTCGATCAGATATTCGATGAGCTCCTGGGAGAAGCCAAGCTGGTCGTATATGTATATGAGACTTTCTGATTCAGGCATGGAAAGCGGTCTGCCAAAATATGCCTCTGTCTCAAACATAATATCAGAGAGAACCTCGTCCTCCTGTTTCTTCCTAAGAAATTCTGGTGTAACTGTTATCTTGTCAGGCAGAGTGCGCTCCGGCACCTCGGCCTTGTCTTCGTCTGTGATCGTCGCCGTGATCTCGCTGTTGTTATCGTCATCCCCGGTGGAATAATCCATGCCGAGAATAGAGAGGTCGTCAACTCCGCTGTCGGAGGAGATGCCCTTGTCGTGAAGAGGGAGAAGAGTTATTCCTGTAAGCTCCTTCTTCTTGTTGTAGTTGAGTTTCATAACATCCTGGCTTATCCAGTATTTTATGGCTCTGCAAATATCCTTCTCTGTGAGATTAAAATGATCTGCTATGTTGGCGACAGACACGGGTTTACTGGAAGACATAAGTCTGACCAGATACAGATATACCTTAACAAACTCTCCGCTGGCGGAGGTCATGTAATAGTCTATAAAAAAGTTTGATATAGAGGAATATGTTTCGTTTTTTTCTGTTGTAATAGTAATGTAGCTCATGTCAAAAAACTCCTTGATCATACTCCTGAAATAGCGCATTTCCCTTAGCGCAAATGCATTATAACATGAACTTTTTGGAATGCAAACAGAACATACAGTCGGTTGGGAAAAATGGTGGGGATGTGGATAATGTGGATAATGTGGACGAAAAAGAGACATAAAAATACAAAAGTCATAGTTTAACAGGGCTTTGTAATATTTCTGTAAAAATTATGTCAACAAAAAAATATAAGCTCTGTGGGGAAAACTTTCCCACAGAGCTGTGTGGATAATGTGGATAACTAATTTTTTATCAGGTCATTTCCGATAGAATAGACGTTTCCGGCGCCCATAGTTATCAACAAATCATTTTTTTTGCAATTTTTTAAGAGATAATTTTCTATATCGTCGAAAGATGGAAGATAGAACGCATCAGTACCCGTCTCGGCGATCTTCTCGGCGAGTTGCTTTGCTGAGACAAGTCCGGTATCCTTCTCTCGGGCTGCATAAATATCTGCCACGATGACGTGGTCACATACCTTGAGTGCGTCTACAAACTCATCGAACAGAGCGTAGGTTCTTGAGTAAGTGTGTGGCTGGAATACGCACCACAGTTCGTTGTAGCTTGTGTTCTTTGCTGCCTTCAGTGTGGCTGCTATCTCAGTTGGATGGTGAGCGTAGTCATCCATGACTCTCACGTTGTCGAGGATGGTTCCTTTGTACTCAAAACGTCTCTCGGCACCGACACACTCTGACAGTCCCTGTTTGATGACATCTATGGAGATTCCAAGTTCAAGGGATGCCGCTATGGCTGACAGTGAGTTGTATACGTTGTGCTCACCGAATACCTTGAGAGTTATGTCGGTGATCTCTTTGCCGTCCACAACCAGTGTATAGGTTGGATGGCCGAAGTCATCGAACCGTATATTGTGTGCTGAATATTTGTTCTGTGCGCCCTTTCCAAATGTTACCACGCGGCACTCGAGGTCTCTGACAACGGTATCATAATACTTCATATCGCCGTTCACGATGACCAGGCCCTCCTTTGGAGTCTTGGTGGCAAATACATGGAATGACTCAGCGATCTCATCTATATCCTTGAAGAAATCAAGGTGGTCGGCATCCACGTTCAGTATGATACTGATAAAAGGCTTAAATGCGTGATAGCTGTTGGTGTACTCACATGCCTCTGTTACAAAGTATTCAGATTTGCCTACACGGATATTGCCGCCGATGCTGTCGAGGATTCCTCCGACTGATATGGTAGGATCAGTGTCCGCATCTATGAGGATGTAGGACAGCATGGAAGTCGTTGTTGTCTTGCCGTGGGTTCCACTGACGGCTATGGAATATTTGTAATTCTCCATGATCTGGCCGAGAAGCTGGGCTCTGGTGAGCATAGGAATGTTCTTCTCCACTGCGGCCTTGAACTCTTCATTGTCAGGATGTATGGCTGCTGTGTATACGACCAGATCTATGTTGTCTGTTATGTTAGATGCACACTGACCGATGTTGATAAGCGCTCCCATGTCGGCAAGCTGATCGGTGATTTCGGATGCTTTCATATCTGATCCGGTAACCTTGAATCCGGCCTTCAGAAGTATCTCTGCGAGACCGCTCATGCTTATTCCGCCTATTCCCATGAAATGGACGTTGATTGGCTTTGAAAAATTGATCTTGTACATTTGTATTTCGCCTTCCTTATATAAAAGATTGATTACTATATTTAAAAGTGTTTTTTATTATAGCATAACTGCCCTCAAATGAAAATAAATGGTTTTGGTCAATTGCATAGATTGTTATTGAACGAAAATTATGTTATAAATGGAGGTAGTGTGATGGAAGCTGAGGAGAAAACTGCAAAGCTCATGCGGATCGTAGAGGGCGCAGAAGAGGTAGAGAAGATGGATGCATTGCTCAGCCTGGCTATAACGGGCGGAGATTATAACTGGATCTAAGAGGTATACATATTAGGTATACAGGGGCAAAGATCAATATAATATGAGTAGAGGTTAACATATGATTACAAATGACGCTACATTATTAAAGGTAAAGCACGAGGTGCTTTATGAGGTGGCAAAGCTTGCGTATGAAGGCAGGCTGGATGATGAGAGGGACAATCTTCCATATAAGATGGTTCCCGGTCCACAGCCATTTTTCAGATGTTGTATATACAGAGAGAGGGAGGTCATCAGACAGAGGATCAGACTTGCCGAGGGCAAAGCCCCTGGAACAGAGGATGATGGGAATGTAGTCCAGATCATCAATTCTGCCTGTGAGGGTTGTCCGATCTCACGTTACGTAGTAACTGATAACTGCCAGAAGTGCATGGGAAGAGCGTGCCAGCAGGCGTGCCGTTTCGGTGCCATCAGCATGGGACGTGACAAGTCCTACATCGACCCATCAAAGTGTAAGGAGTGTGGACAGTGTGCCAAAGCATGTCCGTACAATGCCATTGCAGATCTGATGCGTCCATGTATCAAGAGCTGCCCGGTTGGTGCCATATCTGTGGCTGAGAATGGAACAGGTATTGCGGTCATAGACAAGGACAAATGTATAGACTGTGGTTCATGTATCCACAAGTGCCCATTTGGTGCGATCGGATCAAAGTCTTATATAGTAGATATAATAAATGACATGAGAGCCGGCAAGAAGGTATTTGCCATGTTCGCACCTGCCACATACGGACAGTTCGGTGCGGATATCACCATGGCGAGCTGGAGAACAGCCATGAAGAAGATAGGCTTCTACGATGCGGTGGATGTGGGACTTGGTGCCGACATGACAGCCATGGCAGAGGCAAAGGAATGGATGGAGGCCAAGGCAGAGGGCAGGAAGAAGACAACCTCATGCTGTCCTGCATTCAAGCTTCTGGTGGAGAAGCATTTCCCTGAGCTGGCAGACAGGTTATCTGAGACCGTATCACCTATGTGTGCAGTATCGAGATACATCAAGGAGAATTATGAGGATGCCGTGACAGTATTCATAGGCCCTTGTATCGGCAAGAAGGCGGAGAGCGCAGCCGGAGAGAAGGAATCTGCGGACTATGCGCTGACATACGGAGAGATCAGAGCCATGCTGAGAGCAAAGGATGTCAAGCTTGAGCCTGAGGCTGAAGATAACGACCAGTCCACACTGTTCGGCAAGAAATTTGCAAATGCAGGCGGAGTCACAGCGGCAGTCATAGAGAGCATGAAGGAACTCGGCTGCGAGGACGAGGTTAAGGTGTGCAAATGCGATGGAATAGATGCATGTAAGAAGGCACTGACTCTCATGAAGTTCAACAGATTCCAGGATGACTTCATGGAAGGTATGGCGTGTGAAGGTGGCTGCGTGGGCGGCCCTTCAAGACACAGGGATCCGAACATGGCGATGCGTGACAGAAAGGCAGCCCTTGATAATTCTACAGATATCAACATCACAGAGAATCTTGAGAAGCAGGGAGCAGACAAGATTGATATGGTGAGAGATTAGTGCATGGAGGACAAAGACATGACAACAGTTTTGATATTTGTGATATGTGTGCTTATATTTGTGTGCGTATCGGTGGTTACGGCGATACTTGTATACAAGTCACAGATGCGTAAGAAGAAGCTTCAGTGGGACAGCCGGCAGCAGACACAGGATTCCAAGCAGGTACAGGATCAGTAGAGACTGTGATATATAATGAAATAATAAGAAAATTAAGGCGTGCAGCGATGGAGATGAAACTGGACTTATCCGGGGGGATTCATTGCTGTACGCCTTAATTTTATGGATTGAGGGAAAAACCTGTGCAGTCAAAATGTAATACCAATATGTGAAAATAAATTAAAACTTTTATTTTTCTGTTGACATGACAAAGAGATATGATAATATATGGATGTAGTAATCGAAACTACATGTAAAGTTAATTGAAAACGCAAATTAAAGTAATGTTTATTTTGATTGCTAGATAGAAATACGAACTTAGAAGACTTTTTATACTAAGTTAATACATAATGTGATAAAAAACGGCATGTATCGCCGGCGTTAAAAGGCGGAAAAGCCGTTTTACCATATATATTATCAGAACTTATAGTTTATGGAGGAAATTAACATGTCAACAGAAATGAGACCAGAGCAGGGAATAGCAGGAAAGTTTGTGAGGTCAGCTCTTGATGAGAATGGAGTTCTCAGCAAGATTGAGTTCACCAACAGCGAGAATTTCAACTTCGCATACGACGTAATGGATGCTCTGGCAGAGAGGAAGCCTGATCAGACAGCGCTCATCTATGTATCAAAGGATAGAACGATCGAGAAGAAATTCACATTCCAGGATATCAAGGATTATTCCAACAGGGCAGCCAATTACTTCAAGAGCCTGGGCATCAGGAAGGGTGACAAGGTAATGCTCGTGTTAAAGAGACATTATCAGTATTGGTTCACCATGATGGCTCTCCACAAGATCGGTGCCATAGCTATACCGGCGACAAATATATTAAAGGCAACAGATTATCAGTATAGAATTGAGGCAGCAGGCGTATCAGCGGTTGTGTGTACATCAGATGACGGAATCACGGCGTCCATAGATACATTTGCTGATGACAAGCTGACAAAGATCGTTGTAAATCATCCAGTAGAAGGCTGGAACTTCTTCGATGAGGGAATCATGGAGTGCAGCACCGAGTTTCCAAGACCTACAGGCGAGGATGCCGTAGGAGGAAAGGATGATATACTGTTCGTCATGTTCACATCGGGAACAACAGAGCATCCAAAGATGGTTGCACACAATCATCTGTATCCACTTGGACATTACATCACAGCAAAATACTGGCACTGCAACAAACCTGGTGAGGTTCATCTCACAGTTTCAGATACAGGCTGGGGTAAGGCTCTCTGGGGCAAGCTCTACGGACAGTGGCTGTGCGAGGCATGCGTATTCGTATTTGACTTTGATACATTCAGTGCGGACACTATATTCAAGCTTATAGAGAAGTACAATATCTCAACATTCTGTGCACCTCCAACACTGTACAGAATCCTTATCCGTATGGATATGAGTAAGTACAACCTCTCATCCCTCAGATACTGTACAACAGCGGGTGAGGCACTTAACCCTGAGGTATTTGACGTATTCAAGGAGAAGACAGGATTCACTATATATGAAGGATTTGGTCAGACAGAGACGACTCTTACCATTGGTAACCTAGAGAATACTACTCCAAGACCGGGATCAATGGGTAAGGCAAGCCCAATGTATGACGTGAGGATCATGAAGGCAGACGGAACATTTGCTGCACCTGGTGAGACAGGTGAGATCGTCATCAACATCGCAGACGGTGCGCCGGACGGACTGTTCATGGAGTACTACAGGGATCCACAGAGAACAGCCGAGGTTATGCATGACGGCTTCTATCACACAGGTGATACGGCTTACCAGGATGAGGATGGATATTTCTGGTTCGTTGGACGTGTGGATGATATCATCAAGGTTGCAGGCTACAGAGTAGGACCTTTCGAGATAGAGAATGAGATCATGAGAATACCTTATGTCCTTGAGTGTGCAGTTACATCAGTACCTGACAGCACAAGAGGTCAGGCAATAAAGGCCACTATAGTTCTCACAGAGGGTACAGTTGGCGATGAGAACCTCAAGAAGGAGCTCAAGAGATACTTTAAAGAGAACATCGCAAGCTACAAGAGACCTAGAGTTATCGAGTTCGTTGATGAGATGCCAAAGACCATCAGCGGCAAGGTAAGACGTGTTGAGATCAAGGAAAAGGACTGGAAGTAAGTCAGAAATCAGGTGAAGAAAAATGATAGATATGAGTAAGATCAAGCCATATGATAGATCGGTTTATTATTATGAGACGGACAGGATGCAGATAGTACACCACTCCAATTACATCAGATGGATCGAGGAGGCAAGGCTGGACTGGATGAAGCAGATAGGCTGGGATTACAAGTCTATAGAGGATGACGGATATATAATTCCTGTGCTTGGTGTGACGGCTGAGTATAAGAGTATGTGCCACTTCGGCGATGATGTGCTGATACATGTCAGTCTTTCGGAGTATACAGGTGTCCGTGTAGGGTTTTCATATGAGATCGTGGACAAGAAGACAGGCGAGCTTAGAACACTTTGCACAAGCTCACATTGTCTGCTGGATGGCAACAACAAGCTTGTGTTCATCAGAAAGGCATATCCTGAGCATGATAAGCTGTTTAAGGAGCTGCTTGAGGATTACAAGAAACGTCAGAGCAAATAAACAGAGCTGTTGTCTGGTGTATAAATAATTTAATATTGTATTAATTGATGGTTATTAATAGCTGGTAAAATTGTTTGTGTAACTTTTTTATCAGCTATTTTTATCTATTTAGACATGTAATTAGTTAAAACATCCTTTTTATATTATGGCGTAAATGCTATAATGGAAACGGTTGCGTGGGAATATATGGCAGGCTGGATGCTGCTGCAAGGAGGGATCTTTTGAAAGAAGTATCACTTGATAAACAATACTACAAAGAACATATACAGAACATATTATATGATAATTATGTGAAACTGGCGCTGGTCAACATTGATACTGGGGAGTATGTGAGTGTTATCAGTGTGGACAAGAATGCAGATAATTATAAAAGTACCTCTGACGTATCTTCCTATTTTAAAGATAACAAGGGACTGGACTGCTGTCATCCTGATGAAGTCAGAGAATTTGCATATATGTGTGATATGAAGCATGTCAAAGCACTCATAGAAGCCGGAGCCAGATCCATCGTGCGTAATTTCAGGTTCAGATTGAGACTTGGCGAGGACTATGAGTGGGTTTCCATGGATATAGAAGCTGAGAAAGAGCCGAGAGAGGACGGACAATGGGTTGTGTTCGGCATGAGGGCAGTCAGCCTTGACACCCTGGTGCTGGAGGATAGTCTCAGGACACTGACAAGGGTATACAGGCGTATATTCAGGATTGATGTGACGCACAATATTTGCGAGACATTGAGAGGCGGATATATAAGAAGCAGAGATGAGGTTAAGCATGACTGCCTTGGAGATTACATGAAAGACATGACTATGGGTGGTGAGATATTCCCTGACGATGTGGACAGGGTAAGAAAGTGCCTGTCTCCTGAGTTCCTCATAAAATATTTTGCAAATGGACATGACAGATTTACCATTAGATATAAGCGTAAAATGGATATGGTGTACAGATGGGTGATGACAGAGGTCATACCTACTGCTGACTATAGAGATGACAATAAGGTATTCTATCTTTATACGAGGGATATACATGAGGAGTATTCTGAGAGCATAGAGAAACAGGAGCTGTTGGAATTTTACAGTTACAAGGATACACTCACTCGTCTCGGCAATAGAAATGCATTTAACATTCTGTGCGACGCGTATGCAGACCGAAATGATAAGCGGTCGGTCGGATTCGTATTCAACGATGTGAACAAATTGAAGTACGTGAATGATCATTATGGACATAAAGAAGGAGATCTATATCTTCAGAGGGTATCGCAGATGTTGGCACAGCATTTTGGCGAAAATGCATGTTACAGGATAAGTGGCGATGAATTTGTTGTCATCATTATGGATATTGCTGAGCAGTCGTTTAACTCAATGATCGCCAGATATAAAGAGGTAATTGATGAGCAGGAGGAGGCTCCGGTTGCGTTCGGCGCAGTCTGGAAGGCTGAGGCTGATTCCATAGACAAGATAATGAACGAAGCCGAAAGACTGATGTATGAGGATAAGAAGAGATTCTATTCGAAGCATCCTGAGGTCAAGAGGCGCGAGAGCGTGGAGAATGAGGCAAATATAGCTGTAGGAACTACAAAGGATGGAGTCCCGCATTACAGGAATCTTGGAAAGACAGACAGGATATTTGATGCCCTTGCAGCTACAACACTCAGAAATTATATATTTATGGATGATCTCGATACGAATGTTACAAAATGGTCTGCAAGTGCGGTGGATTACTTTGGGCTTCCGGGGCAATACATATATGATACACAGAAAGTGTGGGAGAAGCTTATACATCCAGATGACAGAGCAATATTTGAACAGGATATTACAGAGGTATTTGCGGGGCGCAAAAAGTATCATGATGTAGAATATAGAATGAGAAACAAAAAGGGTGAATATGTGGTCTGCACCTGCAGAGGTTTCATAACCAAGAAAGAAAATGGTGATCCGGAGTTCTTTGTGGGCACTGTCATAAACCACGGTGTCATAGATGGGGTTGATCCGGTGACTAACCTGCACAATCAGCATGAGTATACCAAGTATATATCAATACATTTGAGAAACAAGCAGATGATGAGCATTCTGGCAATAGGAATATCCATGTTCAACAGTATCAATATGATGTATGGATATGCATATGGCAATGCTGTTCTTAAGGATTTTGCCACAAAGCTCAAAAATGTTGTCGGTGGAAAGGGACTCGTGTTCAGACTTGACGGTGCAAAATTTGCGATTTGTTCAAACGTGTATACCAAACAGGAACTCAAAGAGGTATACAGACATGTACAGAATCTTGCACTTGACAATGTAGGTCTGAGTGGCACATCGATCCCGCTTAAATTGTACGGAGGTGGTCTGATATATGACCATGTAGGAGCCGATGAGGATGTGATAAAGAGCAGTGTGGAATATGCCCTGGAGAGATCCAAGGAGGATCATCATGGTGAACTTGTATTCTTCAATGAGGAGATCAAGGACAATGATAGAATGAGACTGCAGCTGTACAGCACAATACACAAATGTGTGGCAAACAACATGGAAGGCTTTTTCATGTGCTATCAGCCTATAGCAAATTCCGAGACGGGACACATAGTAGGTATGGAGGCTCTTCTCAGATGGAAACACAAGGAATTTGGAGTGGTTCCACCGGGAATATTTATACCGTGGCTTGAGATGGAGCCGTGTTTCTTTGAACTTGGCAACTGGATAATAGAGCAGGCACTCACGGATGGTATGGAGGTTCGCAAGATCAGACCTGATTTTGTGGTGAATGTCAATATATCAGCGACTCAGCTTGAGAATCATGGCTTCAGGCAGGCTGTTGTGGATATATTAAAAAAGACGAAGTTCCCTCCTGAGTATTTGTGCATAGAGCTCACAGAGAGATGTAAGAATATGGATATAGCATTTCTGAAAAACGAGCTGGAATATTTCAGGAAACTTGGAATAAAGATCGCTATCGATGATTTTGGAACGGGAAATGCTACCTTAAATCTGCTCACGGAATTACCGATAGATGAGCTTAAGGTCGATATGTCATTTGTCAGGGGAATACAGGAGAGCAAGCCTAATCAGGTCCTTGTACAGGCGGTTGTGTCCTGTGCACATGAACTCGGATACAAGAGCTGCATTGAAGGTGTCGAGGACAAGGCACTGTTCGATTATCTTCATAGGTATGGTTCCACTTACTATCAGGGATATCATTTCTCCAGACCGGTTTGTCTGGAGGATTTTAAGAAGCTTTTGTGACAGACGACCCGCTTGGTAATATATACATCCGCAATCACGCTTGACTTACTGCACTTCGATTGGGTGCTATCTGCATGGTGCTCCGACCGCCAAAAGGGCGTCGGCGGATCTGTGCACCAGCAAGCACCATCGAAGCACAGACGTCTGCGCTAACGATTGTCGGATATATATATTACCAAGCGGGTCTTACGTTGTGTGAGGAAGGACATTTGCGTTATATGCGGTTCCAGCAGCGATAAGGGCGTTGCTGCTTACACCTCGGCAGGAAGCATCGAAGCTTTGTAGTCCGCGCTACCGATTGCAGATATCACAGTACCCCCTTTTCTGGGAATTGGTGTTATTTTAGGTGCTTTTTTGCAAAAAAGATAAAATTTTGTGCTATTTGACTTGCTTGCTTCAGGTTGACATAGAACATGGGCGTTGATAAGATTGGGGTAATTGTGACAATATAATATGTTGGGTGTATAGTCCCGGAGAATTCCGGCGAATGAGACATACCACACACATTGTGGACTGGGCGTATAAGGAAGCTTATGGTGCCTGGGAGGATGTTGTAAACGAGGTGTGCTCAGTAAGAAGAGAAGTGCGGTGAGAATCCGTCGCAACAGCCATTACTGTATGCAGAGCATAGACTCTGGCAAGTCAGATCGCTTGCTATATATCCATTCGGAATAATGTGAAAGGAGACACGATTATGAAGAGAAGAATTTTTGCTGTGTGTATGGCGATGTGCACGATGGCAATGGTTATGTTCACGGGAACAACAGGAAATGCTGTGAACGTGTATGCGGCGGCTGATGTAACGGATTCTACGATATATGCAGAGTCGGATGGTGTAACAGATTCTACGATATACACAGTGCCAGACGATATGACGAATCCAGCAGTATCTACAGCGACGAATGACGAGACGGATCCGGTGACAGGAACTGCGACAGAGGAAACTGCAGATGTGGCTGCAGTTGATTACACACAGGCCCTTGGCAATACTCTTGTATATCTGCGGAAGACTGCGGATGATCCTCAGTTTGGAGCTGAGTGGAACGTGATGACTCTTGCCAGATATGGTTATGAGGATGAGGCATGGTATGGGGAATACTATGATAATGTTGTGGAGTATGTTAAGGCAAAAGGCTCGGCAAAGCTTCACAAGAATAAGAGTACGGACAATTCAAGAACTATACTGGCCTTAACTGCGATTGGCGCTGATGCCACAGATGTTGGTGGATACAATCTGCTTGAGCCATTGGCCGATATGAATTATGTAACAACACAGGGAATCAATGGCCCGGTGTTTGCGTTGATTGCATTTGACACGGTAGGTTATGATATTCCGAAGCTTCCGGATGGAAGTGACGGTGTTCAGACGACAAGAGAAGGACTTGTTGAATATATCCTTGGACGGGAGCTTTCTAGTGGTGGTTGGGCATTTTCTGGTAGTAATGCTGACCCGGATATGACAGGTATGACAATTCAGGCACTTGCGCCGTATTACAAGTCTAACACAGAGGTTAAGACGGCGGTTGACAGGGCGCTTGATGTAATGTCGGGGCTGCAGAAGGCTGATGGTGGATTTGCTTCATGGGGAACTGTGAATTCTGAGAGCTGTGCGCAGGTGATATGTGGATTGCTTGATATAGGCAGGGATGCCGGAACAGATGAGGCATTTGTCAAAAATGGACATTCTGTGCTGGATGCTTTGATGGAATTCTATGTTGCAAGTGCCGGTGGATTTGCGCATGCGGCAAATCAGAATGGAGAACTGGTTGTAAATGGAATGGCTTCGCAGCAGGCTGGATATGCTCTGGTTGCCTATGACAGATTCAAAAAAGGAAAGAACACACTGTATGATATGTCTGATGCAAAGTCATTATATATCCGATCCGTGGCGACAGCGGATGTGAAACTCAGCACCAGCACGTATGTGTACGACGGCAAGGCCAAGAAGCCGGGCGTGACGGTGAAGATTGGTGACAGAGTGCTTAAGGATGGCGTGGATTACACCATTTCATATCAGAACAATGTCAATATTGGCAATTCGGCAAAGGTAGTGGTGACCGGAAAGGGAATATTCAAGGGCTCAGCCAGCAAGACATTTGTCATAAAGATGGCTGCGCCGGCTAAGACGAGTGTGTCGGCGGGTAATGGAGCAGCAGGCATAACAGTAAAGTGGAAGAAAGCGGCACGGGCTGACAGATATGTGGTGCTCAGAAAGGTTGGAAATGCAAAGAATTGGACGACTGTGGCCACCACAAAATCTCTGAGCTACACTGACCGGAAGGTCGCAAATGGCAAGAAATATATCTATGCAGTTAAGCCTGTTGGAAGTGGCGGGGAGGCTGCGTATACGACCCAGACAATATACAGGGTCAATCAGGAAAAGATAACAAAGATAAAGTCAACGGTGAAGAAAAAGTGCACTGTGACTTATAAAAAAAATGCGAGTGCTTCGGGTTACAGGGTGATGTATTCCACGGATAAGACATTTAAAAAGAATGTCAAGGTGTACAGGGCATCGGTAAACAAGAAGACAAATGTGACGTTGAGCGGACTCAAGGCGGGAAAGCGGTATTATGTCAGAGTTCAGGGATTCAAGAAGGTTGGAAAGACTTATTATTACGGAGCATGGAGCAAGACTGTAAACGTTGTGATCCGAAAGAAGTAGGCATATGGATAAGATCAAAGAATTTGTAAAAAAATATAAGAAACACATAAGCGGAGCTGTGATTGTTCTGCTGATCCTGGTGTGGGCTTTCTGGTACGGGGGGAATGCGCCGGGAGCCAGAGGCTTCAAGCTGGAAAAGACCGAAGAGGGACTCACAACTGAAGCTGTAGGCGGTGCGGAACTGACGGAGACAACGAAGAGTGCGACAGAGGAAAATACTGATGCAGGGAATGACAGGAAAAAGAAATCAGACAGTTCTGTAACCGATATCTCCTCAGAGACTCATTCGGATTCTGATACATCGGAAACAGAATATCAGACTTCCGCTGAGAGCACATCGGAGAATGTGACGGAGCGAAATTCTGAGACTACCACGGAGAAGAAGACGGAGGCTACTACAAAGAAGAATACCACCACGGAGTCTCAAAAAACAACGGAGAATAAGCCGGGTACCACGGCGACTACGGAAAAGCGGAAACCGGATAAGACAACTGCTGATTCTTCTGCCACGACAAAGGCAACCACAGAGAATACAACTGAGGCGCCGAAGAAAACCTACAGCTGCACTATATCAATAGGATGTTCCACAATATTTGACAATCTGGAACTGCTAAGACCGGAGAAAAAGGACTATGTACCTGATGATGGTGTCATTCTGGGAACTGTGACAGCCACATTTGAAGAGGGGGACACAGTATTCGAAGTGCTTAAGTCGGTGTGCAGGGATTATGGTATACAGCTTGAATATTCATGGACACCTATGTACGGAAGCTATTATATAGAAGGAATTCACAATCTGTATGAATTTGACTGTGGTGATGGCTCAGGCTGGATGTACTCGGTAAATGGCTGGTTCCCGAATTATGGCTGTTCAAGCTATGAACTCAAGCAGGGAGATGTGATAAAATGGCTCTATACATGTGACCTGGGAGCAGATGTTGGATCCGAGATGCATTGACAGATTCGTTGAGACATGGGTACTGGACATAGTGATTGATAGGAGATAAAAATATAATTGTGAAAAGACAGGATTCATTTTCCACATATCACCCTATAGTCAATCTGGTATACTTTATATTCACTATAGGATATGCCCTGGCATTTACCCATCCGGTTTGCCTGGGCATGTCTTTTATAGGGGCATTTGTGTATTCGGTATTGCTTAGGGGATATGATGGCTTCAGGACTAATATAAAATATATGATCCCACTTATATTGCTGACGGCGCTCATCAACCCGGCGTTCAGCCATCAGGGAGTGACGATACTCACATATTTTCCGTCTGGAAATCCGTTGACATTGGAGTCTATAATGTATGGAATCATGGCTGCGTTTATGCTGGTGACAGTGATATGCTGGTTTTCGTGCTTTAACTGCGTTATATCATCGGACAAGATGGTGTATCTGTTCGGCAAGGCGGCGCCAGTGTTGTCTCTGATACTTTCCATGACACTGAGGTTTATTCCGGACATAGCAGGACAGTTTGGAAAGGTGTACAGAGCTCAGAGGGCATCTGGATACAAACCAAAAGGTTCGTATTTTGTGAGAATTAGAACGGGCTGCCATGTGTTTTCTGCCGTTGTAACCTGGGCTCTTGAACGGGCGCTTGTCACTGCAGACAGTATGAGATCAAGGGGATATGGACTTTCCGGAAGATCTGCATATTCACTGTATAGATTTAGAAAAAGTGATACTAAAGCGCTTGCATTTATACTTGTGTGTGGATTGTATGTGCTGGCCGGCAGTGTGTGCGGAGGATTTGCGTTCTGGTATTATCCGTCTATAAGAGGAAGTATAAGTGGTACACTTACTGTAAGTATGTATGTAGTGTATGTATGTCTTATATGTGTTCCAATATATATGCAGGCAAAAGAAAATTTTAAGATTCGCAAAATGTGACAAAGGAGAAGCGGTGAATATATTAGATATAAAAGAACTGACATTTGCATATCCCGATAGCAATGATGATTCGGGCGAGAGATATTTGCCTGATGCATTGAAAAATGTGACACTATCAGTGGGACAGGGGGAATTCGTGGTCATATTGGGAAGTTCCGGATGTGGAAAGACCACACTTCTTAGGCAGTTGAAGACAAGTATCGCTCCTCACGGAAGATCGTCCGGGAAGATAGAGTTCAAAGGAAGAAGCCTGGAGGAGATGGATGACCGGACATCAGCAAGGCAGATCGGATTTGTACAGCAGGATGTCGATGCACAGCTTGTCACTGATAAAGTGTGGCATGAGCTGGCATTTGGATTGGAGAGTCTGGGATACGATAATGGATATATCAGACGACGCGTTGCGGAGATGTGTTCATTCTTCGGGTTATCCGGGATATTCCACAGGCGTGTCGCAGAGCTGTCTGGCGGACAGAAGCAGATGGTGAATCTTGCGTCGGTCATGGCTCTGTCTCCGGAGGTGCTGATACTGGATGAACCGACTAGCCAGCTCGATCCGATAGCTGCGAATGAATTCATAGCATGTCTTGTGAGAATCAACAGGGAGCTTGGCACGACCATCATCATGACTGAGCATAGGCTGGAGGAGGTGCTTCCGGTGTGCAGCAGAGCGGTGGTCATGGATGAAGGCACAGTGCTGTGTCAGGGAACTGTCAAGGAGGTAGCTGCCACCCTGAAAAATGAAGGACAGAGGTTAAAGGAAAAAGGTATAAACAGAAATGGATTGTATCTCTCCATGCCGGCGGCTGTCCAGGTGTATCTGGGGCTTGATGGCTCGGATGAATCTCCGGTGACCGTAGCGGAGGGGCGAAACTGGTTGTCACAGTTTGACAGTAAGTACAGGGAATCGGGGCATGAGGTTGCGCCTGGGTATGTGCTGGTGGATGAAGGGGATGCCAGGGAGGCAGATGGTCAGAAAACTGACCATGGTGCTGTAGAAACTACAAGAAAAATTGCGAATCGTCAGGACAAGTCCTGGGCAGTCAGGATAGATGAGGTTCACTTCAGATACGACAAGGGTTCGCAGGAAGTACTTCGCGGTCTGGATCTTGACATATACGAGAATGAGATACTCATGATAAATGGAAGCAACGGATGCGGCAAGTCGACGTTGCTCTCCCTGATAGCGGGGGTAAATAAGCCGTACCGTGGAAGAATAAAGATAAAACAGGGTAAAAGTGTGGGCATGCTCCCACAGAACCCGGAGCTTCTTTTCACAAGACGTTCTGTACGGGAAGAACTGGTGGACGCAAGTGACAGAAAAAAGTTGGTGGACATAGTGAGGTTCTGTAAGCTGGAGCATTTGATGGACAGACATCCTTACGATCTGTCAGGAGGAGAGAAGCAGAGGCTGGCACTTGCAAAGGTACTTCTGTATGATCCTGATATTCTGCTCATGGATGAGCCGACAAAGGGGCTTGATAATGGGTTCAAGGCAGAACTCAAGTGTATGCTCAGAGATCTGCAGCGACATGGCAAGACCATAGTGGTGGTGAGTCATGATGTGGAATTCTGCGCTGTGGCGGGAGACCGAATAGCTCTGTTGTTTGATGGGGAACTGGCTACAGTCAGCGGTGTTCAGGAATATCTGACAGGTAACAATTTCTTCACCACTGCGGCGGCAAGGATCTCCCAGGGGATACTTTGCGGTGCGGTTACTGTGACCGACATATTGAGGGCATATGGCGTTTCTGACAGCGAAGCCGGAGGGGAAGGCAGCTCTGGTGGTGACTCACGTGAGCCCAGATGTGAAGATGCAGATGTGGATGATGATAACAGGATTCCTGACGCTGAAATAACCAGAGATATTGTGCTGACGAAGGAGCGGGAGACGGACCCCCTGAAATGGTGGCAGATACTCACGATATCTGTCACGTCGGTGATCATCATATTCTGCTTCTGGCAGACCATGGCCCAGTCCAATCTGGCAGATCTTGTGCAGAGAGGGATGACCATCACGTCAAAGGGATGGAAATATCTGGCTATGTATGGAGTGATGATATGTGCCATAGCGGGGCTGCTCCTTGCTATAAGGCCTGTCACCAGAAAGAAGAACGAGGATATCGTCATGGAAGCTGCCGGTCACAGATCCGTCAGGAGAACGATATTCAGCATAGCGGCTATGCTCGTTGTGATTCCACTTACGATATGGTTTGGATGCGAGAGACTTGGAGACAAAAAATATTATTTTATATCTCTGCTGATTATAATAGAGGCAATGATCCCGTTCTTCGTATCATTTGAGGGAAGAAAGCCCAAGGTAAGGGATATAGTCATATTGGCGGTTATGTGTGCTCTGGCCGTCACGGGCAGGGCGGCATTCTTCGTGCTCCCGAACTTCAGCCCGACCATGGCCATAGTGATCATATCCGGAGTGGCATTTGGCTGCGAAGGAGGATTTGTGGTCGGCGCAATGTCCATGTTCGTGTCTAATTTTCTGATGGGGCAGGGCCCGTGGACTCCGTGGCAGATGTTTGCCATGGGACTGGTGGGGTTCATGGCGGGACTCTTCTTCTCCAAAAGCGGAGTGCGGACAAAGAACACGACAAAGCTTGGACTGTGCATATTCGGTGCACTTATCTGTATCCTGATATACGGCGGAATAATGAATCCGGCGTCGGTGATAATCTGGCAGCCGGCTGTGAACAGGAGCATGATCATAGCGTCATATGTGACGGGATTCCCATTTGACGTGGTGCATGGAACTGCAACGGTGATATTCCTGTGGCTGCTGGCAAGACCATTTCTTGAGAAGCTTGACAGGGTGCGGCTCAAGTATGGTGTTCTGTAGACAAATAATAAAATGATTGAGGATTACTGCTATGATAAGAAATGAGAAACTGGAAGATATCTCAGATGGAAGATTATACGATGCAAATGATATGGTGAAGGCGTACTGCGATGAGTGCAAGGGGTGCCATGCCTGCTGCACAGGGATGGGGAGTTCCATCATCCTTGATCCACTGGACGTGATGAGACTTTGTAAGGAGACCGGAAAGAACTTTACACAGCTGCTTGAAAAGGAGCTTGAGGTCAATGTGGTGGATGGTCTGGTGCTTCCAAATATAAGGATGACGGCGGATAAGTGCCCATTCTTAAACGATGAGGGCAGATGCAGCATCCATAGCGCGAGACCTGGCTTTTGCAGACTCTTTCCACTTGGCAGATATTACACCGATGACGGATTCAGATACATCCTGCAGATACATGAGTGTGAGCGCGCGGGCAGGACTAAGGTCAAGGTGTCGAAATGGATAGATACAGAGGACTTGCCGCGGTACACGAAATATATAAATGACTGGCACAAGTTCCAGAAGGACATGCAGAAGAATCTCATAGAGTATATGCGTGCCGGAGAGGATGAGACAGCCAGAAACCAGACTATGCTGGTGCTGCAGGTCATGTATGTGGGAATGTATGATGAAAAGGCAGATTTCTATGAGCAGTTTGATGCCAGGCTTGCGCACATACGGAGTCTGCTGTGTATGACGGAGTAGAAAGAGATGGAATGGAGTATCTGGATGTAACTTTGTTTACCTTGTATCGGAAATCACTTGATCATACAGAGTTATAAATGTAAAAACAGGGTATAGAGTTTATATGGGAAAAGTTAGAGATATCATAGATAAGACATTTGAATATGGACAGGGCAGAGGTGAACTGCCGGGAGTCAATGAGCTGGCTGAAGCTATAAGAATTTTGTCGGATTCAGAAAACCCTCAGAGCTCTCAGGATGATCTCACTGACTTTGAGTATCTCAGAAGGAAGGCTTACGATCTGGCTCATCAGAGTTTTGGCAACAGGATATATATAAGAGGACTTATCGAGTTTACGAACATTTGCAAGAACGATTGCTACTACTGCGGCATCAGAAAGAGCAACAGCCACGTTGACAGATACCGTCTGACAAAGAATCAGATTCTGGCTTGCGCCGATGAGGGATATGTGCTGGGATTTCGCACATTTGTGCTTCAGGGAGGCGAGGACGGAGGCTTTTCGGATGAGGCTATAGCTGACATAGTGAGGTGCATCAAGGAGAGATATCCGGACTGTGCTGTCACGCTGTCATTTGGCGAGCATCCATATGAGACTTACAGGCTGTGGCGGATGGCTGGGGCGGACAGATATCTTCTGAGACATGAGACCGCGGACAGGGTGCATTATGAAAGATTACACCCGGATTCGATGAGCTATGACAACAGAGTCAGATGTCTGTACGATCTTAAAAGTCTTGGGTATCAGGTGGGAAGTGGATTTATGGTGGGATCGCCGTATCAGACGCCGGTGAATCTGGCCGAGGATCTGCATTTCCTTGCGAAGCTGCAGCCACAGATGATAGGGATCGGGCCGTATGTTCCTCACAAGGAGACGCCATTTGCGAAGATGGAGCAGGGAACGGTCAGGCAGACGCTGGTGATGATAAGCATGCTGAGACTGATGTTCCCGAAGGCACTCATACCATCCACCACATCTCTCGGAACGATAGCGGCGGATGGCAGGGAGCGTGGGTTTATGCACGGTGCGAATGTGGTCATGCCGAATCTGTCTCCTGTGTCTGTCCGAAAGAAATACGAGCTCTACGACAACAAGATATGCACGGGGGAGGAATCAGCTCAGTGCCGCGGCTGCCTTGACAGGCGCGCAGAGGCGTTCGGATTCCAGGTAGTTGTCGATAGAGGAGACTACTGATCTGCGTCTGCTCCTTGAGGACCCGCGTAAGCTCATTTTTACTCTCTCTCTTCCTTGATGAACATGAACAGGAAGCTCACGAACAGCAGACAGCAGGAGAACCAGATGGTCCTCATATCAAATATGCGGATGAAGTGACCGCCCACAGCGGCACCGATTCCGAATAGCAGGATGATCGCCCAGTAGCATAGGGATTTGAACAGTGTGTTCCTGTCCTTTGTTCTGAAGTATGCACACAGGGCATCGGTGCCACTTCGGATATTTCCAATGCACATGGTGCTGGCAAATGCATAGCCATTGACCTTCCTGAATGCCTGAACCTGCATGGCACATGAAAATGAAACCATGGCATTTGCGAGAAGATTGAGTTTTATGGGAAGAAATCCCACGATAAGAAGCAGAAAAATCTCACACAATACAACGATCTGTCTCCAGTGAAACTGCTGCATATTCTGAAATTTCTGTTTTATACACTCGGCAGCAGCAATTCCAAGCGCAAAAAATAATAGAGGAACGGCATAGTGTACACACATTCTCCAGTTTCGGTCTACAAGATTCTGACCGAGAAGAACTATGTTGCCTGTCTGTGCATTTGCAAATACCTTTCCTCTGAATATATAGGTATATGCATCCTGCAGACCTCCTGATACTGACAGGAAGGCCGCAGTGATGAAAGATTCTGACATTTGTCTATGTGGATAAAACTTCATGGTTCATATACTCCTTGGTTGTAGATTTGACATTCAGGCGCTGATCCCATCTGGGGGACGGAGGTGCCTGTCCCCATTTGGGGATCAGGTGCAGTACCTGAAGGTTTTGTCCGTCAGGATCCTTGCAAATATCAGTCCAAGTGGCAGGGCTATGATGATCATGATGGCAGCTGCAAACCAGGACACGGCATCGGAAAGTGACATGATTCCAAAGTTGTATATTGCACGATAAAGATAAAGCCCTGGAACCATGATGACTATGGATGGGACTGTCAGAGAGATTCGCGGATAACCGTTGGTGCTTTTGATGAATGAAGCGAGCAGTCCGGCCGTGAGGGCTCCGGCAAATGCGGCGGCAGCTGCAGGGATGCCGGCAAGATCTACCAGTTCAAGACGGAGAGTGTTGGCTATGGCACCGATGGCAGCGGCTGTGGCGGCCATGTGTATGGAGCTGTTGAACATGATGGAGAATCCGAACACACCACAGAAGCTGGCAATCAATCTGAATACCAGATGAAGTCCTGGTGTTATGTCGAGTGCTACAAAATCCTGTGGGTGAAGCTTCAGCAGAAGCGCCATGATCCATGCGAACATCGTTGCCACAAGCACAATGATGATCGAGTATGTAAGCCTCTCAAGTCCTGATCTCAGATCCAGCTTTGAAAGGTCTATGCCGCTGGTGATGAATGGAAAACCCGGTATGATGAACAGCATTGAGCAGATATATCCGGCTTCGTGGAAGGCGGGTATATGGAATGCCAGTTCAGCGGCCTTTAGCAGCAGTGCGTACACAAGACAAGCGGCTGACACGGATACCGCTATGTTCATATATAAAGTAAAATGGTGTTTGATAAGCTTTGTCCTTATGAGGTTTCCAATTCCAGCTGCGACAAATGCCAGCATCATTTCTACAGGCCCGCCGCCTAGAAGAAATGTGAAGGCACAGCAAGCGAGGGCAGAGGCAAGTCCGAGACGGAGAGGAGAGTACAAGGTATGTATTTTTTCTATCTCATCAAGTCTCTGATGGATTTCCTCACCGGTCAGATGCGCCTCTTCATTTGGAAAATTGTCAACAAACTGCTCCATTCTGTAGAGTTTTGAGGTGTTCACGCCTGTATTGGCGATGCACAGGGACTGTGATACACAGTCGTGACCGTCAAAACAGTTGAATTCTATGGACATGAGTCCGACATCGACGGTACATGTGACGCCCAGTTCCTTGGAAAGCCTGTTCATGGAAGTACGGACACGCCATGCACCTGTTCCGCATGAGAGCATGATAAGACCGACTCTGCCTATGACAGAAGCCTTTTCAATCAGACCTGCCTTGCATATGAGTACATTGCTGTCGGCACTGGCGTAGTCATGCCATGGGATCTCCATGTGATTTTTCTCCATAATGTCTATGTACGATTCTGCATTTGCGTTTTTTGCATTCTTACTTTTCCGCATATATGATCGCCTCGGCTTTCGCAACGTGTCTTTCCAGATTCTTCATGAGCAGTGAATCCGGCAGGAATATTCCAAGCTCGTCATATCGCATGCCTTGTTTGCCCAAAGTATCCTGACCGTAGAATACAAATGCCATGGGAAGATTCTTCTCCAGTTCAACCATGATATCCCACACAGCACAGTATGCCTCAGCTTCGGTCTCCTTGAGCTTTACCGTGTCCGGCAGCTCCCTGATGAGCAGGACTCCGGTGCACTCTTCAAGGATCTTCTGCCCGACTTCCATGTTGTCAGAAGTGTATTCATGGCTGTATCTGTACGCCTTTGCAAGATACATATTCTCGTTGTGTGTCATATGTGTGTATATATCGTGAAAGTGCTGATAATCCTTTTCTCTTACAGAGTTTCTGAATTCAGGCAGAAGTTCGCCGTGCTCACCGGTCATGATGACAGGATTGGTCTTGCCATCGGCGTTGAAGCGATATGGGATGAGGTAGGAATTTCTTAGCAGATCGAACATTGTATTGTTGCAGATGGACATGAGGAATGCCGACATATCTCTGTCCAGATAAGCTGAGAGCAGTGATTTTGTAAATTCTTCCGGTGAAAGATTGCAGTCGAAGTCATCATTGCAGAACAGGTAATTACAGAATGTGTCCATGAGCTTTTCACATGCCCAGGGATCCCTGAGGATCTTTTCAAATAATATTTCTGATTTTTCTTCCCTTGGGAAAATGGTCTTTCCTTCCATAGATATGCGCATCCTTTCATATGATAAATGCTGTCTTGTCATTTAAATCTGGTTAGATTATACTATTGGAGTAGCAATAAGTGAAAATCATAATTGATATGGCAGTGATAATAAAATGATATGTTGGGGATGCTGCATGGAAAATAATTTTAAGAAAGGGAGTATAGCAGACATGTAATATAGTCTGTGGCTAACAATAGATTATGAACGTTAATTTCGAGTATTATAAGATATTTTATTATGTTGCGAGATATCATAACTTTACCAAAGCCGCAAAGGTTCTTGGAAACAGTCAGCCAAATGTGACCAGGGCGATGAACTGCCTGGAGCAGCAGCTTGGAAGGATACTATTTGTCAGGACAAACAGGGGTGTACAGCTCACAAGAGACGGGGAACAGCTCTATTCATATGTGGAGGCTGCAATGTCACAGCTTCTGACGGCGGAGGATGAGCTGGCAGATGGTGAGAATCTCACTCACGGAAGTATAACGATAGGTGTCAGTGAGACGGCGTTAAATATATATCTGCTGGACAGACTGCGGGCATTTCACATGGCGTATCCGGGTATAAATCTCAAGATATACAACCATTCTACACCTCAGGCTGTGGATGAAGTGAAGAATGGAAGTATAGACTTTGCAGTAGTTACAACTCCGGCTGATGTGGAGGCTCCTCTCAAGAAGATCGTGCTGCAGTCATATCGTGAGATACTTATCGGCGGAACGACATTTTCTTCACTTAAAAAGCAAAAACTGTCCATTGCGGAGATGAGGAACTATCCTATGATCTGTCTGGGCAGGGAGACTATGACATTCAGATTCTACGACAGAATATTCAGGGAGCATGGCGTGGAGCTTGCGCCGGACACGGAGGCGGCCACCACGGATCAGATACTGCCACTTGTGAAGTGTGAGCTTGGACTTGCATTTATACCGGAACTGATGGCGAGGGAGGCAGTAAAGAACAAAGAGGTTGTAAAACTTTCACTTGAGGAAAAGCTTCCGGACAGGAATGTATGTCTTGTGTATGACTGCCTGCACCCGCTGAATGAGGCAGCAAAGCAGTTCAAGAAAATAATAGTAGAAAGCAGGTGAGAATATGACACTTCAGCAGCTTAGATATGTGGTGATGGTTGCGGATACGGGCACGATCACCGAGGCAGCGAACCGGCTGTATATATCCCAGCCAAGCCTGACAAATGCCATCCATGAGCTGGAAAAAGAGATGGGGATAAATATATTCAACAGGTCAAATAAGGGAATAAGTCCGTCCATAGAGGGCGAGGTCTTCCTCGGCTATGCGAGACAGGTGCTTGAGCAGGCGAAGGTCCTTGAGGACAAATACAAGGGGGACGATGGCGGAAAGAAGAGCTTCTGCGTGTCCACCCAGCATTATTCATTTGCGGTAAATGCATTTGTTGACCTGATAAAGAGGTATGGACAGGACGAATATGATTTCAGCATAAGGGAGACACAGACCTATGAGATCATAGATGATGTCGCCAGGATGAGAAGCGAGATCGGAATATTGTTCATGAATGACTTTAATGAGAAGGTGCTGAACAAGATCCTCCGGGCAAATGACCTGGAATTTCATGAGCTGTTTGTGGCAAAGCCTCACGTGTTCATAAGCAGAAAGCATCCATTGGCGAAGAATGATATCATAACAAATGAAGAACTGGAGGCGTATCCATATCTGTCATTTGAGCAGGGGGAGCACAACTCTTTTTACTTCTCGGAGGAAATATTCTCTACGACGGAGCGAAAGAAGAATATAAGAGTCAGGGATAGAGCGACACTGTTCAATCTGCTGATAGGTCTGAATGGATATACTGTGTGCAGCGGTGTCATAGATGAAAAGCTGAACGGCAAGGACATTATATCGGTGCCACTTGCGGATGAGAGCGATATGAGGATAGGGTATATCGTCCACAGGAAGGCGATCCTCAGCAGACTTGGAAACACCTATCTCGGTGCGTTGGCAAATTATCTCACGGCTGGCAGTGACGAGCCGGAAGATTCAGTAAAAATTCCTCAGAGAAAGCTCCAGCACAGGGGACGCTTCAACGAGATGAGGGATGACGGAGAGCCTGCCTGTGGAGATGTGACGGAGAAGGCTGCGGAACATATGAGAAGGGTTAAAGCCACATAGCTGACATAGAATACAAGATATAAATATAGCGCGGATATAGCGTAAAACTATATTCACGCTATATTTTTATGTATTATACAAGTGAGGGATGTCTTTATATAATGTGGAGCAGACGCATGAAAGGCGCTTCGCACGGCGTCTGCGTACTACGCAAGGAATCTCCCGCAAGCGGGTCCTCCTTACGAAAATTTGTGGAGCAGACGCATGAAATTACAGGAGGATATGATGAAGACATCGGTTATAGGATTTCCAAGGGTGGGAACATTAAGAGAGTTAAAATTTGCATCTGAAAAATATTTCAGACATGAGATAACGGCGCAGGAGCTTACAGGAATTGCAGCGGATCTCAGACACAGACACTGGATGACACAGGTGGCAGCAGGGATAGGCTTTATTCCGTGCAACGACTTTTCATTTTACGATATAGTGCTTGATACAGCAGTTCTTCTCGGAATAGTGCCAAAGAGATACAGAGAGCTAAATGTCTCAAAGCTTGACACGTACTTTGCCATGGCAAGGGGGTATCAGGGAGAATCCGGGGATGTGAAGGCTCTTGCGATGAAGAAGTGGTTTAACACAAACTATCATTACATAGTTCCGGAGATAGAGGATGACACAGTGATAAGCCTTGACTGCGAGAAACTTACAGGTGAATACGAGGAGGCCAAGGAGCTGGGGATCAAGACAAAGCCTGTGGTTATAGGACCATACACAATGCTTAAGCTATGCAGATATGTGGGATCAAAGAATGCAGAAGATTTTGCTGATGATGTGGCAGAGGCTTACAGACAGCTTATCGCCGAGTGCGATGAAGAGAATGTGGAGTGGCTGCAATTTGATGAACCATCATTGGTGAGAGATATGGATGACGATGATAAGGCACTTTTCCACAGGGTGTATGACAGGGTATTTGCAGATCGTGCAGACTGTAAGATACTTCTCCAGACATACTTCGGTGATGTGAGGGATGTGTATGAAGATATCATAAATATGCCATTTGCCGGAATAGGCCTTGATTTTATAGAGGGCAAACAGACCGGTCAGCTTATAGACAGATACGGCTTCCCTGGGGATAAGGTACTTTTTGCCGGCCTGGTAAATGGCAAAAATATATGGAGAAATCATTACGACAAGACTCTCAATGTAGTAGGGCAGCTCCGCGATAAGAAGATAGATGTGGTTCTGTCTACATCATGCTCACTGCTTCATGTGCCATACACACTTAAGCAAGAGACGAAGCTATCACAGGACTATCTGAGGTTCTTTGCATTTGCAGAGGAGAAACTTATTGAACTCTCGGAGCTTGCGGCACTTGCCGAGAGTTATAACTATACAGAGCTTGAGGCATACCACAAGAATCAGGAGTTATTTGCGGGAACAAGAGACTGCAACAGCGACGAGGTGAGACAGAGGCTTGCGGCAGTGACTGAGGCAGATTATGCAAGACTTCCGAAGAGAAGCGAGAGGCAGGCACTTCAGAAGAAGGAATTTGGGCTTCCTGAGCTTCCGACAACCACTATAGGTTCATTCCCACAGACTAAGGATGTGAAGTCACAGAGAGCACAGCTCAGAAAGGGAGAGATATCTGAGCAGGAATATGTGGACTTTGTAAAGGGAAAGATAAAGGAATGTGTAAAGTGGCAGGAGGACATCGGACTGGATGTGCTAGTGCATGGCGAGTATGAACGAAATGACATGGTTGAATATTTCGGTGAGGCACTTGGCGGATTCCTGTTCACTGAGAAAGCATGGGTACAGTCATATGGAACGAGATGCGTAAAGCCGCCTGTGATATGGGGTGACGTATACCGCAAAAAGCCGATCACGGTTGATTGGTCTGTATATGCGCAGTCGCTCACAGACAAGATCATGAAGGGAATGTTGACCGGTCCGGTGACGATACTCAACTGGTCATTCCCAAGGGAGGATATATCAATCAAGGAATCTATATCACAGATAGCGCTTGCGATCAGAGATGAGGTGCTGGATCTGGAGGCGCATGGAATAAAGATGATACAGATAGATGAGGCTGCACTCAGAGAAAAGCTTCCACTCAGAAAATCTGATTGGTATACGGAGTACCTTGATTTTGCGATACCTGCATTCCGTCTGACACACAGCGGTGTGAAGGCTGAGACACAGATACACACACATATGTGCTACAGTGAATTTACGGATATCATACCTGCCATAGATGATATGGACGCGGATGTGATCACATTTGAGGCGTCAAGATCCGATCTGCAGATCCTGGATTCTCTCAGGGAGAACAACTTCGAGACAGAGGTGGGACCTGGCGTATATGATATTCACTCTCCAAGAGTTCCGTCGGTGGCAGAGATCGTGAAGGCGGTAAATATCATGCTCATGAAGATAGGCAGGGATAAGCTTTGGATCAATCCGGACTGCGGTCTTAAGACCAGAGGTGTGCCTGAGACTGACGCCAGCCTCAGAAATATGGTTGAGGCTGCCAGACAGGTAAGAAAATAATATATAAAATGCTTGACAAATTCACATAAATATTACGCAAGTCAGTCATAATGATGATCTGGTTATACGGCTGGAGAAAGAGGATGAATACCGGGAAGTCGAGAACCTGGTGCGGGACAGTTTCTGGAATGTGTATCGTCCCGGCTGCCTGGAACACTATGTGCTCAATCAGCTGAGAAATGACAGTGCATTTGTCCCGGAACTGGATTTGGTTATGCTGCAAAAAGGAGAACTCATCGGCCAGAATATGTTTATGAGAGCAGAAATAACTGCGGATGACGGAAGAAGTATTCAGGTTATGACGATGGGCCCTATATGCATAAAGAATGAACTTAAGCGTAAGGGCTATGGAAAGATACTGCTGGATTATTCGTTGCAGAAAGCTGCAGAGCTCGGCTGCGGTGCACTATGCTTTGAGGGGAATATTGATTTTTATGGCAAAAGCGGATTCAGACCGGCAAGCGAGTTTGGCATTCGCTATCATGGACTTGATGAGGGGGAGGATGCATCGTTTTTCCTCTGCAAGGAGCTGATTTCCGGATATCTTGATGGAGTCACGGGTGAGTACGCTCCGCCAGAAGGATATTTCGTGGACGAAAAGGCTGTGGAAGAATTCGACAGGCAGTTTCTATATAAAGAGAAAAAGACACTGCCCGGACAGATATTTTCATAAGGAGGACCCGCTGTAAAATAAAAGAAAATTGTTACTAAAGCTCGCAAAGTTGCATAATTTGCCGAAAAAAGGTTGGAAAAGTTACAAAGTATGAGACAAGATACAAGCTGAAACTGCAGGAGATATATGATGCTATGCCGGGACAGCTTGATCAGAAAAATAAACGATTCCAGATCAATAGTATAGGTAAAGGCCTCAGTTATGATAGGGTTGCAAATGATTTTCTGTGGCTTAAGGATGCTGGGGTTGCGATACCGGTCTATAATATAAGTGAGCCGAAACTTCCGCTTGTGATCAGTGAGAATAGGAATCTGTTTAAACTATTTTTCTCCGATGTAGGGCTGCTGACAAGTAGGTATTCGGATCAGGTGAAAATGGCGATACTGAATAAAGAAAAGTCTATAAACAATGGTGCGCTATTTGAAAATGTGGTTTCCCAGGAACTACTCAGCAAAGGTCATAAAGAATATTATTTTAACAGCAAAAAGCAGGGTGAGCTTGATTTTGTAATAGAACTGAATGGTAAAGTAGTTCCACTGGAGATAAAATCGGGTAAGGATTACAAACGACACTCTGCGCTGTGCAATGTCTTGGCTGATGAAAATTACGGAATAGAATATGCATATGTTTTTTCGGAGGGAAATGTAGAGGTCAGCGGCAAAAAAGTATATTTTCCGATATATATGACAATGTTTCTGGAAAACGAAAAGATGGCTGATACGGTATATAAACTCGACCTCTCAGGGTGACGTTCGATAAGGATATGTAGCATCAGTTTTCGCCTGTTGGCGAGCCGATGTTAAAAAAATAGGAGAGACAGCATGAAGATAAAGATGTGCGGAATCACGACCCCGGCCGATGTGGCCGCGGTGAATGAGGTGAGACCTGATTATATAGGAATGGTGATGTATTTCCCAAAGTCAAAGAGAAATGTCAGCGTGGAGACTGCGCGCAGGTTGCTTGAAGAACTGAGGAAAGATGTGAAGAAGGTTGCAGTGGTGGTATCCCCGGATGCGGAGCAGATAGCGGAGATAGGTGAGCTGGGATTTGATGTGATACAGATTCATGGACAGACCAGCGATGAGCTTATAGAGAGTGCGCATTTGCCTGTGTGGAAGGCGTTCAATGTGAAGGATATGGATATGTACCCACATTATAAAAGCCTTTCGAATGTTGCAGGTTATGTGTTCGATGCCGGTGAACCTGGAAGTGGCAAGACATTTGACTGGAACAGTTTGACGGATATCGACAGAGATGGAAGGCTGTTTGTGCTTGCCGGAGGTCTCACGCCGGACAATGTGCGGCGGGCGATAGAGCAGGTGCATCCTGACGTAGTCGATGTGTCATCTGGCATAGAGTACGATGTGGTAGGTGGCGTCCAAAAATCGGGCAAGGATCCGGAGAAGATGCGCCGGATGAAGAGGAATACCGCTGCTTGGCAGATTTCGGGTAAATCTGATAATTGATTCTCGCTAATCACAGTCAAAATGGTGAAAAAGATACAAAATTGTATCTAAATACTCATATAAGCGGAAAAAAGGACAAAGTTTGGAGGCTTTGTCCTTTTTCATGAGATAAACTTAATTTAGCGATAATTTTGTATCTATTTCACATGCATGGTAAATCCAAATTCCCACTCATCCTCGTCAAATCTGTATTTCTCATCAAGCTCGGGGCCGCAGCTGTTGGAGCCGATTCCGTTCTGGCGATAGTCTATGCACAGGACGGACTTGTCACTCTCTGGCAGCTCGTAGTTGTGGGTTGCCACTGTGAGTTCCTCTGCGGTGTAAGGCGAGGCGTTCATTGAAAATGGCACAGCGGATGTCACGGTTATGCTGTGGGCTGTTGTAGCTGCGATCGTTTCGGCTGTCTGCGCATTGCAAATGCTCTGATATGATGAACCGTTGACAAAGTTATTTTTGTCGGAGCTATTCCTGTCAGACTCGTCGCTTGCTCCAGGGGCACTGACCTGAACAAGGCTACAGTCAAAGTGGCTTCCATTTTCCTGTGGCATGATATAGTCCTCGTGCATCTCGTCAATGGATGCAGAAAATGAGCCATGCCAGCTTGCATGGTGCTTGTCTGCGTAGCTTTCATATGGACCCATACCGATATAATTTACATTTCGCATATCTTCTCTCAAAATCATCCTCACGCCAAATCTTGGGAGCGTAGGGAATTCAGCATTTTTCATTACATGCATTTTTGATTTTATAGTTCCTTCAGGTGTTATTATCCATTCAGCGTTTATCCTCAGAACAGGCTGTACCGTTGGTGCTGAGAGGCTTGACGTGCACGATATCACGGCACATCCATCTTTTATAATGCAGCCAGTCTCATATGTCCTCTCGGATATCATGTCATAGTGGGCTCTTAACCACTCGTTCTTTATATTTCTGTCATTGTCCGTAGGTGCGCGCCAGATAGTCTTGTCGCATGGTGCAGATAGAAGTTCCTGACCATCAACCACAATGTCCGTAAAGTTTCCTGTATTCCTGTCAAATATATATTCAAAATTACTTCCGCTGACAACAAATTCTGTGTCGCTTTCCGATACATGAAGATGGGCAGAAGCTGTATCCTGAGTAGTCAGATATTGTTCCGCCAAATTCTGCGCCTTGTCCAAAGACGATGCTTTATCCAGGACCTTGTCTGCGTTCTGTTTTTGTGTGGCAAGTTCTATCTCGTCAAATCCCAACACATCACCTTCCTTGACAAATGCACTGTCACAAGCTGCCTTATATATCACACGGAGAAACATTCTGTGTGTAATAATATCTTTTGTGCAATCGGCGACATCTGAACATTCAACAACACTTGAATAATCGGTAACATCTGAGCTGCCAGAAATGTCAGCATGACTTGCTGCATGTAAGTCTGACAATGACTTCTGTATATTTGTAACAGGGCTCAGGCTGACAGTTACATCGCCGTGAGGTGCCACGGAAGGAACATCAATATTCCCGGATGTAACCACCTGTCCATCACAAGTGACTTCATAGCTCATAGTGAGGTAATCCCTGATATCAGTGAAATCCATGTAGTTGTGCAGCGTCAGAACTCCATTTGCCCCATCATAGTTAGCGATCCTGGCCGGACGGTGGATATTCTTGAATTCAAGAAGCCCTGTGTGTGGTCTGCGGTCCGGATACACCAGACCGTCCATACAGAAGTTGCCGTCGTGGATAGTCTCACCGCTGTCTCCACCATAGGCGTACATATCCTTGCCGTTTGTCGCTTTGCCCCTGTATATGGCGTGGTCGCACCACTCCCATACAAAACCGCCACAGGTGGTCTCATGGCTGTCGAAGAACTGGAAGTAGTCCTCCAGATCTCCAGGGCCGTTGCCCATGGCATGACAATATTCACACAGGATGTAAGGCTTGTCGCCATCACCATCTATATATTCAGCCATCTCGGATATGGATGGATACATTCTGCTGTAGAGATCCAGATTACTGTAATCGTATTTTCTCTTGCCGTCTGTATACTGGGCACTCTCGTAGTGGGTGAGACGGTAGCTGTCATAGGACTTGACCCATGCCAGAGCCTCCTCAAATGTCACGCCGTAAGCACTTTCATTTCCCATGGACCAGATGACCACGCTGGCACGGTTCTTGTCCCTGATGACGCAGCGCCTGATGCGGTCAAGAATGGATTCACAGAATTCAGGATTGTTGGCGATCGGCTCATTCCACCTTGCTGCCTTGTTATCCCAATTATTATCAGAATAGAACAATTCACTTGGACCATGTGCCTCTATGTCAGCCTCGTCTATCACATAGAATCCATATTCGTCGCAGAGATCATAGAAATAAGGAACATTTGGATAATGGCTTGTCCTTATGGCGTTGACATTGTGCCGCTTCATGAGAGACATATCCCTGATGATCTGTTCTCTGCTGATCGTAAAACCGGTCACAGGGTCGGAATCATGTCTGTTCACTCCATGGAACTTGATCGGCATGCCGTTGATGTACACGATCTTATTCTCTATCGTTATCTCCCTGATTCCTATCCTGTCAGTGATGACCTCACCGGCGCATCTTATGATGACAGTGTAGAGATATGGCTTTTCTGCATTCCACAGCACAGGGGAGTCGATCGACAAAGTAATGCTGCTGGAGCTGGCTGCGGTTTTGCCTTCGTCTGCATTGGTATTGGCATCGCTCTGAGCGGAAATTTCACATTTTACACAGCCTGATGAACATATGCTGCCATCGGCGTCCAGAATAGTAACTTCAATATCAACATTTGAATCAGCGCCTTTATCAACCACTGTTTCCGGTTTTGATGAAAAACGGTCTTCAACGCAGGAATATTCTGTAAATGCTGTGAAGTCTATGGTTACATCTGCCTTAGTTGGATCCTTTATATCGTCACAGCTGGTCTTTATGAAATAGTCGTATACAGCACCCTCAGAGCGTTTCAGGATATATACATCCCTGAAAATACCGCTCATGCGGAACTTATCCTGATCCTCAAGATAGCTTCCGTCGCACCATTTGAGGACCAGCACGCAGAGCCTGTTGGAGCCGTTTCTTATGAATCCGGTTATGTCAAATTCACTGGTTGAGTGGGACACCTGGCTGTAGCCAACATACCTGCCGTTGAGCCATACATAGAAACAGGAATCTACACCCTCAAAGTTCAAGTGCGCGAGTGGTGCGTCCTCGTTCTGATCGTAGTCGAAGTCGGTCACATATGCTCCGCATGGGTTGTCCTTTGGAACATAAGGTGGGTCAAATGCAAATGGATACCTGACATTGGTATACTGATGATAGTCGTATCCGTGCATCTGCCATACTGATGGAACCGGAATATCATCGAAACCGGATATATCATATCCCTCACTGTAGAATTCGTCTTGAAGCTTGTAAATGCTGTCGTAGTAGCGGAACTTCCAGGTTCCATTCAGAAACTGTACTCTGTCCGAGAGATCCCTTGCATCAAGGGATGTGCTGTATGCCTTCCCAGCAGGAATATAGTAATTCCTATCCGGCATGGTGTTCTCATGCAGAATATGCAGATTTTCGTAGTGACGCGGAATGATCATAACAATACCTCCTGTGGTTAATTTAATATATAAAACGTTGTATATTCGTCGTTTGTTAGATATATTATAAGATAACGGCACATGAAAAGTCCATACATATAATGAGACAAAATATGCACATTCTAGTTTTATAAGGCGGATACACCGCACCCTGCAAGTCCGCTTGCAGGGTGAAGTCTCTGAACAGACAAAAGAAAAAGTATAAAGCATACAGGATGTGTCTGCACACGCTTCAAAATAGTGTAAAAATAGTGAAATAATAGTGTGATTTGCCATATAGAAAGGAGCCACACATGTATACAAACTCAGCATATCTTCACAACTCACTGCTCGACATAGTGGACAAGAGCAGACCGCTCATAGTCACAAGCTGCGGAACGTACAAGCTGTATACACAGAAAGAGTTTACGACCTACAGACCTAAGGGGCGTAAGGATTATCAGCTCATATATGTGGCGGCGGGAAAGGCATATTTTGAGATAGATGGGCAGGATGTGATCGCCTGTCCCGGAAGCATGGTGATATACAGGCCGAGACAGATGCAACGGTATGTGTATTACGGAGACGAACACACGGAGGTGTTCTGGGTGCATTTTACCGGGGGAGAGGTGAAGCAGACACTCAGGCGATACGGAATAAATGACGATGTGAATATGTTCTATGGTGGAGACCATGCTGAGTACAGAATTTTGTTCAGGCAAATGATACAGGAGCTACAGCTCTGCCGGGATGACTATGAGGAGATGTTGGAATACATATTCAGACAGATGCTTATCTCAGCTCACAGACAGCAGGAGCAGGATGATTCAAAAACCTTTTCGGTCATGGCAGAGGAGATGGACCGTGCGGCGGCATATTTGGGAGAGCATTATAACGAAGAGATAGTGGTGGAAAGTTATGCAAATGAGCATAACATGAGCGTGAGCTGGTTCATACGGAACTTTAGACAGCGCATCGGCACCACGCCCACACAGTACATTATGTCAAAGCGTATAGCCAACGCCCAGATGCTTCTCGAGAGCTCGGACTACAACATGACGGAGATAGCAAAGATAGTTGGATACGATAATCCGCTCTACTTCAGCAGAGTATTCAAGAAGGAAAAGGGTATGTCACCTATGGAGTATAGGAAGTCGCTCAGACATTGACAAATAACTGGAAAAAATTTATCAATAAGTGTATATATAATATAGAAGAAACTGCCATGTGTGTGTGGCGGTGGAAATTAACATGGAGGGATAAAACGTGAGCAGCAATTTATACAAATCAATATTATTTGTAATTTTGGCTATAGTATTTGTGGTGGCTAAGCTGATAAAAAAGTCAGTGTATTCCCTGGGCATGATGGTATTCTGTGTCAGCGTTTTGCTTGTACTGGCGATAATATTTTTAGTCAAATATATAAAAGAAAAGAGAACTGCTGATAAGTAATCGACAGTTACATATAAATAGTGGTGTAAATGATTGGAGGAACTGAATATGAAGGTTTTAATGTTGAATGGAAGCGCGAAGCCGCAGGGCAATACATACCGTGCACTTTACGAGGTAGGCGAGCAGCTCAAGAAAGAGGGAATAGACTATGAGATATTCCAGATCGGAGCAGCTCCACTGAGAGACTGCATAGGCTGTGGACAGTGTACGGAAAAAGGCTGTGTGTTTGATGACGATAAGGTAAATGAGTTCGTTGCCAAGGCAAAGGAAGCAGACGGACTGGTATTTGGAACACCTGTATACTATGCTCATCCAAGCGGACGTGTGCAGTCATTCCTTGACAGAGTATTCTACAGCAGCGGCCGTGCATTTGCATTCAAGCCGGGTGCATCTGTGGCAGTTGCAAGACGTGGCGGAACATCAGCATCATTCGATGTGATGAATAAATACTTTGGAATATCACAGATGCCGGTGGCTGGCTCTACATACTGGAATCTTGTACACGGACGCGTGCCTGGAGAGGCTGAGCTGGATGCGGAGGGTATGCAGACCATGAGGAATCTTGCTAAGAACCTTGCATGGATGCTCAAATGCTTTGAAGCCGGCAAGGCAGCAGGTGTTGCACTCCCTGACACGGAGAGAGGCAACCAGACGAACTTTATAAGATAAATTAGTAAAGATTATAATATCGTGAAGCAAATGACAAAGATTGAGTTTAACCTAAATCAGAACATAGTGTTAATGGTAGAAAGAGAGATTACATATGTAATCTCTTGAACTATAGTCAAGGTATGGAAATGGTAAGTATTCTACTGCTAACACTTTTTAAAATATAAATGCGTTTGATTCAAAGGAGATTTGGTTTGTGTTTGTTATTGCTGATAATGTGGCATCCGACAATGATCTGGTGATTCATGTAATTGCGTTTATATTGTGCTTATGATAAATAGAATATGTCAAAATGATAAGCGAGCTGTGGCCTTGTAAAGATCACAGCTCGTCGTCCGTCTCGATATAATCCGGCCGGTTATTGTTCATGGTTTCCTGACTGGAGATGGTTCTCTGGCGCTTTTCCTGCCGGTAGGCATTAGGCGACATTCCGGTGGTCTTGCGGAAGATCTTGTGGAAAGCCTCGGCGGACTGGTAGCCGCATGAAAATGCAATACTTTCTATAGAAAGCTCAGATATGGTAAGCATATGCTGGGCTTTTGTTATGCGGAAATTCTGCAGGTATTTCACAGGACTCATCCCGGTGTACTGCTTGAACAGGTCGGAGAAATAGCTTCTGTTGATTCCAACGTAGTCAGACAGCTCCTCCACCTTCATTGGCATATAGAGATGTCGTTGTAACTGAACATATTAGCAAAATAATTTGTTGACATCAATATAGATATACTACATTATTGAATTACAAACTAGGTTGATCTGAACTTATATATAATTAAAGAGGGGGATAAAACACAATGAAAAAAATAAGACTAATTCTGGTAATGTTGGCTATTATATGCTCCGTTAATTTTTAAAAAATTACAGTGATTAAAGTTTATGGGGCGGAAGTGCCTGTAGAAAGTTCACAGCAGGCATATGGAAAAGAGGGAAAAAATAAATATAATGGACGAACATCAAACAAAATTAATACAGATAATAATATTTTAATTGGGAAAAGTCAAAAAGAAATCGATAAAATATTAAATGCTAATAAATTCTAATAAATTTGTTGGAGGTAAGAACAATCCGAAAGTTAATTCGGCGATAGAAAATCCTGTAAGTTATTTGAAAAAGAATGTTGGTAAAAAGACAGATGTTTATAGCCTAAAAAGCTCGAAAATATTGCCGGGCATTGGAAATACAAAATGTAATTCTTTAGGAGGAAATAATAATTGTACGTTGACAGCATTTTATAATATATTAAAATATTATAGAACACAGGGATATAATAAAATACCAAAAGATAATAACAAGATGTATGATATAGTAAAAAAGTGCGCGATAGATGTTGGCTATACAAAGAAAAGGGGATTGCCAGTTAATAAAAATAATAACTTGGTGAAAAGGACGTGGCAAAAGGGATTTGGTTATTCTTCAGGCACTGGAAACAGTAACTATATGTGGACATATTCAACTTTGAAGAAACAAATTGACAGTGGAAATCCGTGTATGTTTTCTATTGCAAATGGATACTATTATAATCATACTGTTGCAGTGGTAGGTTATAAGGAATATAAGAATATGAGAACGGGAAAGGTGTATACGTTTTTGGTGGTCCACGATGGCTGGAGTACCACAACAAGATACATAGCAATGAAAAATACTGGTGCGAGCTATGTCGCGTGTCAAACATCGATAAAGGTTCCGTCAAAAAAGAAGTAGAGGAGAAGAAAATATGAATATGGCAATTGTTGTGGCTGCCATCGGAGTTGTGGCAGTCCTTGTATCAATAGTTGGTATAGCGACTAAAAAGATGCCTTTGGTGATTACGGCAATGGCATTATTAGGTATTTGCATAATAGTTACGGGGGTAGAATTGTATAATGCACAAATGTGGCAGGAAATAGCTGTTGTGGCATTTGCTGTAGGGGGATTGTGCGTATGTGCATCTATTATTATGATGATAATTTGGTGGAAAAGAAAGTAGGAATTTGTAATATGTGTCAGCACTTATATTCTGTAATATCACAGATGACGATCACAGGCTCACCATATTGGAGAATTTTGCACACAGACGCCTGCTGATTTTTAGAAGAATATGCTGATGGCATTGATTTACTTTTGGTTAGCATACAGTAATAATGTCTGGTGCCTTTGCCACTGGAGATAATTTTAAAAATCATCATCTGTATCAATATAATCCGGCCGGTTGTTGTTCATGGTCTCCTGGCTGGAGATGGTTCTCTGGCGTTTCTCCTGCCGGTAGGCATTAGGCGACATGCCAGTGGTCTTGCGGAAAATCTTGTGGAAAGCCTCGGCGGACTGGTAGCCGCATGAAAATGCAATACTTTCTATAGAAAGCTCAGATATGGTAAGCATATGCTGGGCTTTTGTTATGCGGAAATTCTGCAGGTATTTCACAGGACTCATCCCGGTGTACTGCTTGAACAGGTCAGAGAAATAGCTTCTGTTGATGCCTACGTAATCCGACAGCTCCTCCACCTTCATAGGCATACTGTAGTGGTTCTGAATGTAGGAGATGGCGTGGTTTACGTAGGCATTTCCCGATGGAGTCTCCAGCTTGTCTTTCTGTGCATTTGCGATGACAGACAGAGCGAGGTAGAGCATGCCCATGAGCCTGAAGTGATCTGCGTGATCCGAGGTGTTGTGAGCAAGCATATCAAATACGTACTTTTTCAGTTTGTCGCCATCCTCGCAGGTGAATATAGGCTGGTTCTGTGTCAGACCAATACTGCTCAGCGTGTCCTGGGCACATCTGCCAGAGAATCCGAACCAGACATACCTCCATGGATGGTGTTCGTCTGATATATATGTGGCAGGGGTGTCCGGCTCAATCAGAAATCCCTGACCCTTTTTCAGATGATAGTGTGCGTTCCCTACATAGAAGTCGCCCTCTCCCTCCAGCACGAAATGTATGAGGTAGAAGGTCTTGACCGCAGGACCTGCCTTATGAAGAGGCTCGGTTATTGAGTGACCGAACACGTTCAGGTAGAGGTCTGTGTCATTTTCCTGAGGGAATTCCATTACGATCTTATTTTCCATTTTACAAACTCCGCATTTTCTTAATAAAGTAACTTCATAAATTGATCTGATAATCTTCAGGAGATTTTGGCAAAGCCCATATACAGATTCTCGTACTGTTCTAAATTTATAAGATCTGAACGTTTCTGTAATGAAGGCATATGAACTCGTTCTCTCATTATATAAGAGTATAACATACATTCAACCGGATTATCCATACAATAATATGTTCCGCCAGAAAAAACAATCTAACAAATGGACATATATTTGCAACGCTATGCCATGTTCAAAATCTGTATATTGTTATAGAATTATATTCACAAAGCAAGAAGCGCAACGGCGTAGCGCAGAAAATGTGCGCAATATGGACAACAAAATAACGGACATTAAGAAAAAAATATAAAAAGATGGAGAAAGGTGGAGTTACAGTCAATGAAGAAAATCGCAGAATTAAAGGAAATTATCGCAGGTGGAGAGTTTGACGAGAAGCTTGCACAGATCTATCTCGACAAGGATATGATCCCATACAACAGGGAAAGATATGTAAAAGCTCTTGATAAATTTACAGAGTTATTCGGAGATCAGGAGGTTGCTATCTACAGCGCTCCCGGAAGAAGCGAGGTGTGTGGAAACCATACAGACCATCAGAACGGACATGTACTTGCTACATCGATCAACCTTGATGCCATAGCAATTGTGGCACCTAGAGAGGACGGCGTGATCGAGCTTGTGTCAGACGATATGCCAAAGGAAGTTATCAATGTAAATGATATCGAGCAGGATCCTGCACTTGAGGGAACAACAACAGCGCTTATCAAGGGCGTTGTTGCAGGGATCAGAGACTACGGATTCAAGGTAGGCGGTTTCACAGCATTTGTGACAAGCGATGTGCTCATGGGAGCTGGAATGTCATCATCAGCAGCATTTGAGAGTCTTATAGGAACTATCCTTTCAGGCCTCTACAATGACATGAAGGTTTCATCAGTTGATGTTGCAAAGATAGGACAGTACGCAGAGAACGTATACTTCGGCAAGCCATGCGGACTTATGGATCAGATGGCATGTGCAGTCGGAGGACTTATATATATCGATTTCTTTGACAAGGCAAATCCTGTCATCAAGCAGGTTCCGGTTGACTTTGAGGCTCATCAGTACAGCCTGTGTATCGTTGACACAAAGGGTTCACATGCAGATCTCACAGACGACTATGCAGCGATCCCTGTAGAGATGAAGCAGGTAGCAAATTACTTCGGAGAGGAGCTCCTCAGCAGAGTTTCAGAGGAGGACTTCATCAGTAAGGTTGGCGAGATGAGAGCAAGCGGCAAGGTGAATGACAGAGCAGTCCTTCGCGCACTCCACTTCTACACAGAGCAGGACAGAGTTGCAGAGGGTGTTGCAGCACTTGAGAATCAGGAATTTGACCATTTCCTCGATGTTATAAAGAGAAGCGGAGATTCATCATTCAAGCTTCTTCAGAATATATACAGCGCAAAGGATCCACTCACACAGAATGTATCAATAGCACTTGGCTTCTCGGAGAAGTTCATCGGCAAGAACGGTGTGTGCAGAGTACACGGCGGCGGATTTGCCGGAACAATCCAGGCATTTGTCAAGAATGCGGCTGTTGCTGAGTACAAGAAGAACATCGAGTCGATCTTCGGAGAGGGCGCATGCCACGTCCTCAAGGTAAGACCTTACGGCGGAATCAAGGTAGTTGAATAGATATTTGCGAAACATGACAGTGTATAGTGTTTGAGGCAATTTAACATACCAATCAGGGGTCGTTTCCACTTAACTCAGCCTGCAGCGCATGTAACAGCTGGCTTGCCAGCTGTTGCGGGTAATAGTCAATGCTGATTTTTTAGCATTGACTATTACCTAAGGACCGGCGGCCTCGTATTCCCCTGATTTGGTAATGTTAAATTACCTCAAACATAATACAGGTTTATGGGTTTCGCAAATATCTGTGCGTGAAAAAATATAAGGATATGTAGAAAGAAGGGTTACAACCATGATAGATACAAATATCAAGCAGCTCGTTGAGTACGGAATTGCAAATGAGCTGATAGAGGAAGAGGATAGAATATATACGACCAACACCATCCTCGAGATGCTGAAGAAGGACAGCTACGAGGAGCCGGGTGAGGTGCCAGCTATAGATACACCGGAAAAACTTGAGGAGTGTCTCAAGGGTATCCTGGATTACGCAGTTGAGAACGGACTTATCGCAGAGGATTCAGTTGTTCTCAGAGACCTGTTCGATACGAAGATCATGAACGCACTGGTTCCAAAGCCAAGCCAGATCATAAAGACATTCAGAGAGAAGTATGCAAAGTCCCCAGAGGAGGCGACAGACTTCTATTATAAGCTCAGCAGAGCAACAGATTATATAAGAACATACAGAGTTGCAAGGGACATCAAGTGGGTAAAGCCTACAGAGTATGGTGATATCGACATCACCATCAACCTTTCAAAGCCTGAGAAGGATCCGAAGATGATTGCCCTTGCTAAGACCATGTCACAGTCATCATATCCAAAGTGCCAGCTGTGTATGGAGAACGAGGGATATGCGGGAAGGATCAACCATCCAGCAAGAGAGAATCACAGGATCATTCCTATAGAGGTAAATGGCAGCAAGTGGGGATTCCAGTATTCTCCATATGTATACTACAATGAGCACTGTATCGTGTTCAACGGACAGCACATCCCTATGAAGATAGAAAAGGCTACATTCCAGAAACTCTTTTCATTTGTTGGACAGTTCCCACATTACTTCCTGGGATCAAATGCAGACCTTCCTATAGTAGGTGGATCTATCCTCACACACGATCACTTCCAGGGCGGACGTTATACATTTGCCATGACAAAGGCACCTGTTGAGACAAAGATTACATTTGCAGGACATGAGGATGTTGAGGCAGGAATCGTGAAGTGGCCTATGTCAGTCATTAGACTTGACGGAGAGGATCCAGACAAGATCATAGAGCTTGCCGACAAGATTCTCGGCGCATGGAGAGGCTACACAGATGAGGATGCGTACATATTCGCGGAGACAGACGGAGAGCCTCACAACACGATCACTCCGATCGCAAGAATGAGAGATGGCAAGTACGAGATGGACTTAGTCCTTCGTAACAACATCACCACAGAGGAGCATCCACTTGGTCTCTATCATCCATGGGAGCAGTATCACAACATCAAGAAGGAGAACATCGGACTCATCGAGGTTATGGGACTTGCGGTGCTTCCTGCAAGACTCAAGGGCGAGATGGAAGAGCTTGCAGAGGTTCTTGTGGCAGGTGGAGACATCAAGGCCCACGAGAATATAGCAAAGCATTACGACTGGGTACAGACTTTCATTGGAAAGTACGATATAAATGCGGATAACGTACACAAGATACTTCGGGATGAGATCGGCGATGTATTCGCAAAGATCCTTGAGTGTGCAGGCGTTTACAAGAGAGATGAGGCCGGAAAGGCTGCATTCCTCAAGTTCGTAGATTATGTGAATGCACAGTAATATAGTGTGCACTAAAAATGCAATAATATATGTGTATCTGTGACAGACGTATTCCATAACTAATATTTATTAATGCCACATTTTATTGTGCATAACAGGATGTAGTGGTATAGTGTTGGAGAAAACGTCATTGCAAAATAAAAATGTTTATAAACTGGTGATCGACATTTGCGCAAGACATTAACAGTGCCCCAAAAAGCACAGGTGTCCGGCAGATGGTTATGAGTCACAGTATCATAAAGGAGGAAAACATTATGAAGATTTTAGTAACAGGCGGAGCAGGTTATATAGGAAGTCATACATGTGTTGAGCTGCTTAATGCAGGCTACGAGGTAGTAATTCTCGACAACCTTTACAATGCCAGCGAGAAGGCAGTCGACAGAATCAAGGAGATAACAGGAAAGGATCTCACATTCTACAAGGCAGATATCCTTGACAAGGAAGCTATGGACAAGATATTTGCAGATGAGAAGCCTGACTGTGTAATACATTTTGCAGGACTCAAGGCAGTTGGTGAATCAGTTGTAAAGCCACTTGAGTACTATCAGAACAACATCACAGGAACTCTTAATCTGTGCGAGGTTATGAGAAAGAACGGATGCAAGAACATCATCTTCTCATCATCAGCTACAGTATACGGCAATCCTGCATTTATCCCTATCACGGAGGAGTGCCCAAAGGGAACACCTACGAACCCATATGGCTGGACAAAGTGGATGATCGAGCAGATTCTCACAGACCTCCACACAGCAGATCCAGAGTGGAATGTAATTCTTCTCCGTTACTTCAACCCAATCGGAGCTCATAAGAGCGGACTTATCGGAGAGGATCCAAAGGGTATTCCTAACAACCTTCTTCCATATGTTGCACAGGTTGCAATCGGAAAGCTTCAGAGCGTTGGCGTATTTGGCAATGATTACGACACACCGGATGGAACAGGTGTGAGAGATTACATCCATGTAGTAGACCTTGCAGTTGGACATGTAAAGGCTATCAACAAGATCAAGGAGAATCCTGGAGTTAAGGTATACAACCTTGGAACAGGAAATGGTTACAGTGTCCTTGATGTTATCAAGGCGTTCAGCAAGGCCTGTGGACATGACGTTCCATATGTGATCAAGGAGAGACGTCCTGGAGATATTGCAACATGCTACTCAGACGCTTCACTTGCCAAGAAGGAGCTTGGCTGGGAGGCTCAGTACGGAATCGACGAGATGTGTGCTGATTCATGGAAGTGGCAGTCGATGAATCCAAATGGATATAATGACTAATTCCAAAATATAAATAACATAAAGCGGCAGAGCACCGACAAATACTATATATAATCAGATGTAGATTTGCCGGTGCTCTTTTCTATGTATTGACTTTTTAAAAGAGACGTTGTATAAGTAAGTAAACTACGCTTTCTGCGGTCTTTGTTAATTATGCCCTTTTTTAGGGCTTTATCAGATAGAAATGGGTGTTTGACATATGAGACTAGAAATACTGCTTTCGTGTATGAACCTTCAGGATGAGGATATCATAACGAAATCCCATATAGAGTCCGACACGATCATAGTCAACCAGTGTGGATATGATGGGTACAATGAATATGACAGGAACGGACATAAGACAAGAATTTTTTCGGTGAATGACAAGGGTCTTACCAAGAGCAGGAACTATGCTATAAAGCATTCCGAGGCGGATGTGTGTCTGCTGTGTGATGACGATGAGGTGTTCAGCAGGAATTACGAAGAAGGGATACTGACTGCGTACAGAGATCTGCCAGAGGCGGATGTCATCATATTCAACATAGGCAACAGACCTGCCCATTGGGGCGACATGCCTAAGAAGCTTGGATATCTGGATCTCATGCATGTGGCATCCTGGCAGATATCATTCAAGAGAGAGAGCATAGTCAATAATAATGTATATTTTGATGAGCACATGGGTGCGGGCTCGGGCAACGGAGCTGAAGAGGAATTCAGATTCCTCACGGATTGCAGGAAGAACGGACTTGCAATATATTATGTACCATTTGTCATAGCGGATGTTGCGCAGACAAAGTCAACATGGTTTAAGGGGTATAACGAAGAATTTTTCATAAACAGAGGTAATACGACAAGATACATCATGGGTTATGTACCGGCGGTATTGTACGCAGCGTATTACAGCATAAGGAAGAGACATCAGTTTGACAGTGATATATCATGGTTTAAGGCCTTCAGACTTATTATGAAGGGAATACATGAGAACAGGTTAGGGAAGAAGAAATGAGTGAAAAAATATTAAGTGTGATAATTCCGTCTTACAACAGCAAGCCATATCTTGACAAATGTCTTGGATCACTTGTTGTTCCGGAGCTTATGGACAAAATAGACGTGATAGTGGTAAACGATGGCTCGACAGACGGCAGTGAGAGTATATGTGAGGAGTACATTGAGAAGTATCCTGACAGCTATTCACTTATTAATAAGGAGAACGGAGGACATGGCTCAGCGATAAATGCCGGAGCTGAGAAGGCCAGGGGCAGATACATGAAGGTGCTTGACGCCGACGACTGGTTTCTCACAGAGAGTATTCCTGAGTTTATAGGAAAGCTCGAGAATGCCAGTGCGGATGTTGTTCTGACATGTCACCACACCATCAATATAACAACAGGGGAGATAAAGAACTGGAGATGTTTCCCTGATGAATTCGACAGAGAATATACTATGGAAGAGGTCATGTCAGACTGGAAAAAATTTGACAGAAGCCTCACATTCCATGGAATAACATATAGAACACAGTTTTACCGTGAGAATGGAGTCAGACTTGCAGAAAAAGTATTCTACGAGGATCACGAATATGCGACATATCCATGCTGCTTGGCAAAAACCATACTGCCACTCGATATGTTCGTGTACGAGTACAGGATCGGGGATGTGTCCCAGAGCGTATCCGCGCAGAATCAGTTCAAGAGAATCGACCATACCAAGATGGTCATAGTAAAGATGCTCAAGAACAGAGAGGACATCTCGGAGCAGTGGGCTCTTGAATACTGCGACAAGAAGATACATCTTCTTCTGCTGAGCTTCATGGTAACTTCCATGCTATGCGATTCCGACAGAAAGAGAGGTGTTGCACGGGTAGATCAGCTTATGAGTTATATAGTCAAGAGAGACAGACACGTCGTTGATATGACATTGAAGCATTATAAGATACTTAAGCTTCTGAATGCTGCGCATGTGGGTCTGGAAGGCTACAACAAAATGCTTAATTCAAAGCTTTACAACAAGGTAAGGCACAATAAGAGTTTTGAATAGATTTACTATGGAGGATTAACGAAAAATGAAAGTAAAAAGCGGAAGCTTTTTAGAAGTTTTTAATTATAAAGATCTTTTAAATCAGCTTGTTTCAAGAGATATAAAGTTAAAGTATAGAAGAAGTTTTCTTGGATATGTGTGGAGTATCCTGAACCCATTGCTCATCATGATCGTAATGGTTATCGTATTCTCCAAGATGTTCAACAGATCGATACCACACTTCCCTGTGTACCTTTTTGCAGGACGTATACTGTACGAATTTGTAATAGGTGCATGTGGTAAGGCACTTGGAAGTATAACAGATAATTCGTCACTGCTTAAGAAAACGTATGTGTCAAAGTTTATGTTCCCGCTGGCAAAGATCACAAGCTCACTTGTTGACTGCCTGTTTTCACTGGGAGCGTTTCTTATCGTTATCATATTCACACGTTCACCATTTTACTGGACGATGCTGTTGTTCCCATTCATATTCCTTCAGGCCTATATATTTGCCTGCGGATTGGGCTTTTTTCTTGCACAGCTCCATGTATTCTTCAGAGATACAAGATATATATGGAATGCGGTCACCACAGCGTGGATGTACTGTTCAGCGATATTCTATCCTATAGATATGCTGCCAGACTGGTTGAAGTTACTTGTGAATTACTTCAACCCACTGTATGTATATATCAAGCAGTTTAGATGCATAGCGCATCAGGGAGTGATGCCTGATCTCACTACTATCGGTCTCGGATTCCTCTATGCATTCTTTTTCTTTGGACTGGGAGTGCTGTGTTTCAAGAAGAATCAGGACAAGTTCATTCTGTATATTTAGGAGGTGTGGCAGTTGGCTAACGTAGAAGAGAAAAAGAACGAACTTGATGATAAGAAGATTTTCACCTCAAATGCACAGCGTACAACAACTGTGGCAAAGGGTGAGACCATTATAGAGCTCAAGGATGTGACCATAAGATTCAACAAGAACAATCTGAAGGTGGACAATCTGAAAGAGTATTTTATAAGACTTGTGACAAAACAGTTGATGTTCCAGGAGTTCATAGCGTTAAAGGACATCAATCTTGATATAAAGAAGGGCGAGGCGTGGGGCTTCCTTGGAACCAATGGTGCCGGAAAATCCACCCTGCTCAAGGTAGTCAGCAGAATATTGAAGCCTGCCAGCGGTACTGTTAAGGTATCGGGAACTGTGGCAGCCCTCATAGAGCTTGGAGCCGGAATCGATCCACAGCTCACGGCCCGTGAGAATATATTTCTCAACGGAACTCTGCTGGGATATTCAAAGGCATTTATAGAGTCAAAGTTTGACGATATAGTTGAGTTTTCAGAGTTGCAGGATTTCCTTGACTCTCCGGTCAAGAACTTTTCTTCAGGTATGAAGACCAGACTTGCATTTTCCATAGCGACGGCGGTTGAGCCGGATATTCTCATTGCGGATGAGATACTTGCTGTAGGTGATATGCGATTCAAGAAGAAGTGTGCGGCCAAGATGACTGCCATGCTGGAGGATGGAACGACCCTGCTGTATGTATCCCACAACATAGCTGCTGTCAAGAAGCAGTGTAACAAGGCTATGTGGCTGGATCATGGAAATGTAGTTATGGTGGGAGATGCCGATACGGTATGCGATGCATTCAAGGCCGAGATGGATGCACCTGCACCGGCAAAGGCCCAGAGCAAGGACAAGAAATAACAAGAAATCAGGCAAGATGTTTGATATACAACACAGGAGGATTGGATAATGTTACAGAATGTGAAGTTGCAGAATGTGATGCTGCAGATGAATCTGGATGTGAACTTGATAGAGTATCCTGAATTCAGCGCCATTGGAAAGGGAGAGGAATCACCATTTATATACGACTCAGAGAAGAAATGTCATGTTGTTGAGAAGCTCACAAAGGTTAATTTCATGAGCTATTACAACTGCATTCAGGTAAAACGCTGGTCAGAGTATACAGGGGTAAAGAACTTCAAGCTCCACCTCACAATGAAGGGAAAAGCTACAATATCCGTATATGCAATATATTCAGCATCCGTTGCGGTTACCTACAATCCACTTGTATCACAGGTAGTTGAGAGTGATGAGGTTTCAGAGGTGGTTGTGAACATACCAGAGACAGATAAGGCTCTTGTAGGTTTTTATATGGATACCCTGGAAGATACAGAGATATACAGCGGATACTATTCTGCTGACATCGAGGAGGACAGAATAAGAGATGTAAATATCTCTCTTGTCACAACAACATTCAAGAAGCAGGAATATATCAAGCGTAATATAGACCTCATCAAGTCAAATGTACTCTATGATGGAAGCGACATCAAGGGACACATGTTCGTACATGTCATTGACAATGACAGAGAACTCGATCCATCAGAGCTCGACAGTGAGGATCTCAAGGTTTATATGAATAACAACGTAGGTGGAGCCGGCGGTTTCACCCGTGGAATGATAGAGGCACTGGAGCTTCCAAAGAAGCCTACACATGTACTCCTCATGGATGATGACGTTATGGTCATGCCAGAGAGTTTGTTCAGAACATATTATCTGCTCAGACTCCTCAAAGACGAGTACAAGAAGTGCTTCCTGAGTGGAGCCATGTTCGATTACGACATACGCCAGAAGCAGTATGAGGACGTGGGATTTGTCCACAAGGCAGACGGATCATACGGTCCGGTCAAGTCAGCTATGGATATGAGGCTTCTCAAGAACATAGTTGCAAATGAGAACTACAGTTTCAATGTCGATGATGCATATGCAGGCTGGTGGTACTGCTGTATACCTGTGGAGCACATCGAGGACAGAGGCTTACCACTTCCGGTATTTGTCAGAGGTGACGATGTAGAGTTCTCACTGAGAAATAAGCCGGGATTTATAGCACTTAATGGTATCTGTATATGGCATGTGGGATTTGCAGGCAAATTCAACGCCGCCATGGAGCTTTATCAGGTTCACAGAAACAGTTTTGTTATCCAGGCGGCAAGCGGAATATGCCAGGATGTGGATTTCCTTGCGAGAGTAAAGGGAATGTTCTGGAAGGATATAACCAGATTTGCATACAACAATGCTGAGCTGCTCATAGATTCCATTGAGGATTACCTCAAGGGACCAGAGTATATCATGCATCTTGACGGAGAGCAGAGCCTCAAGGAGCACAATGCTAAGAACGAGAAGCTTGTGCCGCTGGCAGAGCTTGGCTATGCAGGGGATCTCCCTACAGATCCATACAAGTATGAGAGTCTTAATCTGTTCCGCAAGGCAATGTATGTGCTCACGATAAACGGACATCTTCTTCCAAACTTCATGCTCAGAAGAACACCGTATATCATCGCGTACGACTGGTTCTTTGTTCCGGGAAAGAATTACATGAAGAAGACTCTCGTTGCCGTGAACAAGAACGGTGGAACAGGAGTCAGAAGAACAATCAACAGAAAGCGTTGTTTTGCGCTTATAAAGAGATATAGAAAAGTATTGGCTAAATACAAGAAGACACATGTGGAAGTTGAGCAGGCTTACAGAAATGCATTTGACGAGATGAAGACAACTAAGTTCTGGAAGGAATATCTGCATATATAAAGTGATATGGAAGGAGTATCTTTAGGGTATGGCTACTATTAAAGGTATAAAAAACCGTTTGGCGGCTGCGGGAAGAGCACTGGGGGGAGATTACACCTCAGAGAAGAACGGTTCGAAGCCAAAGGATAAGCTCAAGGCGTCCCAGCGAGTAAATGCGGCGCAGAGGGCGATGAGCGGTGATTACGCTCTCAGAGACGGCAAAAAGCCTGTTGTAAAGGTCGAGCCTGCTGAGATCAGGATGAATAAGGTATTCACCACGAAGGAAAAAGCAGAGCCTGAGATCAAAGTGTTTGAGAAGCAGGAGAGTGCCAGACAGAGAGAAGAAGAGCGAGTAGAGTGGAGAAAGAAAGCGGTGAGACGCGACAGCGACAAGACAGTCGGATGCATACATCCTGATTACTGCTGTGGCTGCGGCGCGTGCTACAGTGTATGTCCGGTAAATGCTATAAGCATGAAGTATGATTCAGAGGGATTTCTTGCTCCTGTAGTGGATCGCAGCAAATGTACAAACTGCGGTCTGTGCAGAAAGATCTGTCCATCTATAAATCTTGAGTATAAGAACACTGTCGAGCCTGCATGCTATGCGGCATATGCAGACGATGAGATAAGGGCAAAGAGTTCGTCAGGTGGAATATTCACACTGCTGGCTGAGTATGCATTTGAGCAGGGTGGAGCTGTATGCGGAGCAGGATACACAGACGATTTCAAGGTTGAACACTTTATCATAGAGAGCCCGGATGATCTGGACAAGCTCAGAAAATCCAAGTATGTTCAGGCTGATGCATCGAAGGTGTATGCGGACGTTAAGAAGATACTCAAGGAAGGCAGAGTGGTAGTATTCTGCGGATGCGGATGTCAGGTCGCAGGACTTTACGCAACACTCAAGAATGTGGATATATCAAATCTCTACACAATAGATCTGATGTGCCACGGCGGCCCATCGCCAAAGCTGTTCGATGATTATCTGAACAAATACCACGGCAAGGATCAGGGCAAGGTTGCTGATGTTGGATTCAGAGACAAGGACTACTTCGGCTGGTCTACAGAGATGACTGTAAAGTACACTGACGGAACAGTTTATCACAGAACAAGGACACAGGATCCATATTACAGAGCATTCCTTCCTTGTATATCGACGAGAAAGTTCTGTGGACACTGCGCATATGCGAAGCTTCCGAGAACAGGTGATATAACACTTGCAGATTTCTGGGGAATCCAGAAGTACAACAGAGATTACACTGACGGCAAGGGAACATCCATTGTGTCAGTCAACAGTCCACAGGGTGAGAAGATATATGCTGCCATAGCAGACAAGCTGCTCCTGAACAAGGAGATACCTTGTGATGATGTACTCAAGACAGGACAGCCATTTGACCACTGCTTCAAGAATCATCCTGCCAGACAGAGATATTTTGAGCAGATAAAGAATGGCTCATCCATGGAGAAGGCATACGATTATGCCATAAAGGACAAGTACGATGTAGGTATATATGGCGTGTGGTTCGGTGCAAACTACGGAAGTGTTGCTACCTATTACGCACTTCACGAGATCATCAGATCATTTGGTCTGTCAGTGCTCATGATAGACATGCCTGCAGCCAAGACCGGAGCCGGCAAGCCTGACACCCATGCGAGAAGATTTGCAAAGGCACATTACCATGAGAGCAAGAGATACACACTGAAGGATATGAGGGAGCTCAATTCCAAGGTCGATACATTCATCATGGGATCAGATCAGGTGTGGAACAGAGGTATAAGCAGAGGCTTCGGCTTCTCATTCTATTTCGATTTTGTTGAGCCGGATAAGAAGAAAATCGCATTCTCTGCATCATTTGGACATGACAGGGATTTCTGTAATGTACAGGACAGGGAGACGATATCTGAATACATGAGACAGTTTGATGGAATATCCATTAGAGAGACCAGTGGAGTTGAGATCTGTAAGGATGTGTATGGAATAGATGCGGTGAGAGTTCTCGATCCTGTATTTGTTGCAGACAGAAAGGTATTCGATTCACTGGCAGACAAGGCAAAGAAGAAGCACGATGGCAAATATATGCTTGCATATATACTTGATCCAACTCCGGAGAAGAGAGCCGCAGTGGTTGAGGTTTCAGAGAAGCTCGGCCTTGAGGTAGTTGTTCTTCTGGACGGACGTCCAAAGGACCCGGTGAAGAACCGTCAGATCATGGATATGGACGACAAGATCGTCGACGACATAACAGTCGAGGACTGGCTGAACTATTTCAGAAATGCAGATTTCGTTCTCACTGATTCATGCCACGGAATAAGCTTCTCACTTGTATTTGAGACAAACTTTATCGGACTTGCAAACAGTGCAAGAGGAATGACAAGATTTGAATCCCTCGTGGATGTATTCCAGGTGAGAGATCATTACGTTCAGGATGCGGCAGACATTCTTGGAAATGATGAGCTGTTGAAGCCTGTGGATTACGACAATGTTAATAAGATACTTATGTCAGAGAGGGAGAGATCCCTTGCATGGCTTAAGGAAGTATTGTTCAGACCTAAGGAGTTTGAGGGTTATAGAGCATATCCAATTATAGATAAGAGATTGGCGGAAGATAAGGAGGATTAAGTAACATGGCAAAGTATGATTACCTCATAGTAGGAGCCGGATTATTCGGCGCAGTATTTGCATACGAGGCAGGCAAGAGAGGCAAGAGCTGTCTGGTTATAGACAAGCGTCCACATATTGCCGGCAACATTTACACAGAGCAGGTGGAGGGTATAAATGTTCACAAGTATGGCGCACATATATTCCACACATCTGACAAGAAGATCTGGGAGTATGTAAACCAGTTTGCAGAGTTCAACAACTACATTAACTCACCTGTAGCTTCATACAAGGATGAGCTGTACAACCTTCCATTCAACATGAACACATTCAGCAAGATGTGGGGAATCAAGAAGCCTTCAGAGGCAAAGGCAATCATCGAGAAGCAGATCGCAGATCTGAACATTGGAGAGCCAAAGAACCTTGAGGAGCAGGCACTCAAGCTTGCCGGTACAGATGTGTATGAGAAGCTTGTCAAGGGATACACAGAGAAGCAGTGGGGAAGACCATGTACAGAGCTTCCTGCATTCATTATCAAGAGACTGCCTCTGAGATTCATATACGACAACAACTACTTCAATGACCGTTTCCAGGGAATCCCAATGGGCGGATACACACAGATCATTGAGAAGATGCTTGAGGGCGCTGAGGTCAAGACTGACACAGATTACTTCGATTTTATCAAGGAGAATCCTGACATCGCAGACAAGACTGTATACACAGGTATGATCGATGAGTTCTTCGGATTCCAGTACGGACCGCTTGAGTACCGTTCAGTAAGATTCGAGACAGAGGTACTCGATGAGGAGAACTACCAGGGAAATGCTGTTGTGAACTACACACACAGAGATGTTCCATACACAAGAATAATCGAGCACAAGCACTTTGAGTTTGGAAAGCAGCCAAAGACAGTTATCAGCCGTGAGTATTCAGCAGAGTGGAAGCCGGGCGTAGAGCCATACTACCCTGTAAACAACGACAAGAACAATGCGCTTTACGAGAAGTACAAGGAGCTTGCAGAGACACGCAAGGATGTAATATTCGGCGGAAGACTTGGACAGTACAAGTATTATGATATGGACAAGGTAATCGCAGCAGCACTTGAGTGTGTTGAGGCAGAGTTCTAATCGTGAGATAGAGCATATTATAAAGCCATACAAAGGGACGCATACCGGAATACAGATTTTTCGTATATGCGTCCTTTTTGCGTGCCGGAAGCATGGGTGATACGGCAAAATAAAAAAGATATACACTTTCGACAGAACGTGATAGAATTATACTAATTATGGGCATGTTATTTGGTGGATACGATGCCCAGGGGGTAAAAATTAAAAGGGTAAAGGGTGTATATGTTATGACAAGGAAGAGGATTGCGGTACTGACAGCCCAGGCTGATGAGTACACCCAGGGTAGATTCCTCTCGGGGTTTTTTGAGAAGGCATTTCAGCTTGATTATGATGTGTGCGTGTTCTCAATGTATCTGAAGTATCAGGATACAGCTAGCAGAGAAGTGGGGGACGCCAACATATTCAACCTGATAGAATTTGACAAATATGATGCGGTGGTCATATGTACTGACAGGATCAGGACGCCGGGAACAGAGGAGGGACTCCGGTGGCGTGTGGAGCATGAGTTTGATGGCCCGGTACTGATAGTCGGCGACGAGATAGAAGGATATAAATCCATAAATATTGATCACAGAAAGAATATATGCGGGCTTATGGATCATCTCATAGAAGTGCACGGATACCGTGATATAGTGTTGCTTGATGGCTGGGAGAATACTGCCAATTCCGAGCTGAAGAAGCAGGGATTCTTTGACAGCATGAAGAGTCATGGTATCGATGTGGATGAATCGTCGGTCTACTATGGCAATAACTGGTTTGACTCAGGACGCCAGACCGCAATGGAGATAACAGAGAACAGAGACAGACTTCCACAGGCTGTGGTGTGTGCCAGTGATCACATGGCACTGGGGCTGGCGGCTGAGCTGGAACAGAGAGGCGTGAGGGTCCCTGAGGATATAGCGATAACGGGATATGACGCTGCGGAGACGAACGATGACAGAGTCATACCGCTGACATCGGTTGATATACCTGCAAAGGTTGACGGCGAGTACGCCGCAAAATGGATAGACGCAGAGATAAACGGAAGATCTCTGGAGAACTATAGGAGCAGTGCGTCTATACACTGGGGAAAAAGCTGTGGATGTGAGCAGTGTACGGAGAAGCCGGGAAAGAGAGACGTGACGGCATGGGATATGAACGCTCAGCCGAGAAGCTATGGTTCATACTATAACCATATGATGGAGGATCTGTTATCCCAGAGAGATTACAGGGAATTCTACAATACCATATTCCAGTATGCCCACACGGATGGCAACATGAGCAGTTTCAGTCTCTGCCTGAATGAATATTGGAAGTTTCCTGAGGTCATGATGGGGTCAAATGCACTGAGAGTCGGATACACGAAGAATATGTACAGGGTCATCAGAAGCTGCGGTGATGGAGACGGTGCGATAGATTTCGATGACTGTTTTGACGTGTCCAGACTGATACCTGAGCTGGATGCAGACAGGGACAGACCTGAGGCTTACATATTCACTCCACTCAATTTCGACGACAGATGTTTTGGATATGCGGTTGTGAGCTATGGAAGCGAGTGCAGGGCGTACGATATTTCATATAGCACATGGATCAAGCAGATCATGCAGGGCATGGAGGCGTTCTACAGACAGGCGAGTCTTCAGAAGCTTCTGGACAAGGTCAATGCATCGCAGATCCGTGATGATCTGACCGGAGTGTACAATTATAACGGATTTATGGCGAGGTGCAGGGATATGTGTAACGATGCCGTTGCACATGGCAGGAGCATTGAGCTGCTGGCTATAGATATAAAGGGACTGGGACAGATAAATGCAAGTCTCGGCAGAAAGGTCGGGGACGAGGCCATACAGGCACTTGCCAGAATGATCTCGGCATCCCTTGAGAAATCCGACGTATGTATGAGAATGTGTAACGATGAGTTCATCGTGGCATATCAGGTGATGGGAGATGCGGAGGATCACGCAGACGCCATAGTTAAGAGTGTGGAGAGCCGTACCAGGGAGTTTAACAGAAAAAATGGCGACAATTTTGTCATGGAGATATGCTATGCGGTGGACAGACAGATGGTTGCGAATGCGGAGGCTCTGGACAACTATGTGAACGCACTCATAAGCAACAAGAACAATGCCAAGATGAAGGCGTACATTGAGAGCACGAGAAATGCAGAGCTGTCACAGGAGGATATAGAGAAGGACAAGCTTGCCACGGAGATTCTTGACAGGAATCTGCTCACATATCATTTCCAGCCTATAGTTAATGCCCGCACAGGTCAGATCTATGCCTATGAGGTGCTCATGAGATCGGCAGGAGAGCAGTACATGTCTCCTCTCGACATAATACAGAGTGCTGAGAGACTTGGACGTCTGAGCGATGTGGAGAGAGCCACATTTATCAATGTGTTGAGACTCGTTGAGGACAAGCGAGAGGAACTTGAGGGCAGAAAGATATTCTTTAACAGTATACCGGGCTGCAGGCTGTCGGAGGAGGACACCGCTGTCATAGAGAGCAAACTTAGGGAATTTGGTGGACAGGTGGTCGTGGAATTCACCGAGGAGGCTGAGATGAGCGACCAGCTACTGGATCAGATAAAGGACAAGTACGGCAGGATGAACATAGAGACCGCCATAGATGACTATGGCTCAGGTTATTCAAATGTCAACAATCTTCTCAGATATATGCCGCGTTACGTGAAGATAGATAGGATGCTCATGACAAATATACATGAGGATCCGCAGAAGCAGCATTTTGTTAAGGATATTATAGAATTTGCGCATGACAATGATATCGTCACTCTGGCGGAGGGCGTTGAGCTGGATGTTGAACTCAAGGAGGTCATCAGACTTGGCGCAGATCTCATTCAGGGTTACTACACGGCGAAGCCTTCACCGGAGGCGATTGCCGAGATAGATAAGAGGATCATAAACGAGATAGTCCAGTACAATCAGAACGAGATCACAAAGTATGGCAAGAAGACCTATGTCATAACCGATGAAGACGAGATATCGATGGTTCAGCTTGCATTTAACAAATATACGGCGCTTGATTTCAAGAAGATAGATGACCAGTACAGGTACGTCAACATGACAGGTACACCGGGCTTCAAGTCCAACATGCTGATAACCATAGGAGACGGCTTCAGAGGCGAGCTCAGGGTGGACAGCATAAGCCTTGGAGGAGAGAAGGGCATACCTTGTATAAAGATAGAAGACAACTGCGATGTCAGGATAGTCCTCACCGGGGACAATGAGCTGCGCACAGGCGGTATACAGGTAGCCGAGTCGTCAAAGCTCGAGCTTGCGGGAGATGGAGATCTGAGGATCACCCTTGCGGGTGGCAGATACTTTGGAATAGGAAACGATTTTGCGTCGAGACACGGAGATCTGTATTTCAATCAGGATGGAACGCTGTCCATAACGGCCACCGGAATGAGGGGCATTGGAATAGGATCCGGCCTTGGCGGTAATATATATATTGGACACGGACGATACGAGATAGATCAGAGAGGTCAGGAGGGTGTGATGATAGGCTGTATGGACAGCGACTGCACTCTTCACATAGAGAACTGCGACATGGAGATATACAATGGAATCGCCAGAAGTGTATCCATAGGCTCATATAACGGAAGCGCGGATATAGCTATTGACAATATATCCGGCAAGATATCCGGGGCATCCATCTCTACAGCAGTCATAGGAACCATGAATGGAAAGTCCTGCAGGGTTGCCATGAAGAATATCAATATTACCATGAACATCAGGGCAAATGAATGTTATGGTATAGGCTGCCGTGAGGGCGATACGGACGTCAGCATACAGTACGCTTACGTCAAGGTGGTGGCACAGGGCAAGGATGCCTACGCCATGGGTAACAGCACCCACACCGCCAGACTGGAATTCTCCAACTCGGATATCAACACACAGGTGATCAACAGTGTGGGAACTGATATAGGTGCAGAGGAGAAAAATATCGTGATCGGTAACGGCAGAGTGAGCTTCATGGTGAACGGAATATCAAAGAACAGGGAAGTGCAGATGGCCGATCTGTAGGCGCCTATTCCGAAGCGTACAGTTAATCATTATTAATATTGTGTTGTTGACTGTTGTGAAGTATAATACAGCCGATTGACATGATGGGAGAATATTTATGGTTTTTTCGAGTTTAATATTTTTGTTTGTTTTTCTCACTGCAAACCTGATAGCATATTTTGCGGTGAGCCCTGAGAAACGCAATAATGTATTGCTGATATTTTCACTGGTGTTCTATGCCTGGGGAGGCCCGAGATATCTTCTGCTCCTGGCGGGAGAGACTCTGGTGAGCTGGCTGTTTGCCATTCGCATAGATGAGGCACGTGCCGGATATACTAAGAGATCTGAGAAGTTTTATCTTGTGTGTGACCTTGTGATAATGCTTGGCTGTCTTGCGATATTCAAGTATCTGGGATTTTTCCTCGGTAACATAAAGGCAGTGTTCGGCGTGCCGAAGACCGTGCCTGGAATAGCTCTCCCAATAGGAATCTCTTTCTATACATTCCAGCTCATATCATATGTGGTGGATGTGTACAGGAACGAAGTCAGACCACAGAGAGAATACTGGAAGCTCCTTCTGTATTCAAGTCTGTTCCATCAGTGTATAGCGGGACCTATCGTCAGATATGAGACCGTTGCTGATCAGATAGACAACAGGAAGATAACAGCGAACGACATATACATGGGACTGAGAAGATTTTCAGTCGGACTGGCAAAGAAGGCGATACTGGCCAATTCCTGTGCCAGCATAGCCGACACCCTGCTCCCGGCGGGAGTAGCGAGCCTCAAGGCTCAGACGACACTTGGAATGTGGCTTGGAATGATAGCGTATATGCTTCAGATATACCTTGATTTCTCAGCATACTCAGACATGGCCATCGGAATGGGAAGGATGGTAGGTTTCCACTATGATGAGAACTTTAACTACCCATATATGGCTACATCGGTAAATAATTTCTGGAGGAGATGGCATATATCACTCAGCTCATTCTTCAGGGATTACGTATATATACCGCTTGGCGGCAACAGATGCAGCACAGCGAAGTACATCCGCAACATGGCTATCGTGTGGTTTCTCACGGGAATGTGGCACGGAGCAAGCTGGAATTATATATTCTGGGGAATTTATTATCTGGGCTTCCTCCTTCTGGAGAAGTTTTATCTGGGCGGAAGACTCGGCCCTGTGGCATCCCGAATATATACGCTGCTCGTTATCCTGTTCGGATGGACCATATTCAGATTTGAGAGCCTTCGTGAGCTTGGAACAGTGCTTGCGGGAATGTTTGGAATAGGAACATCGGGATTTGCAAATATGGCACTTGGAACAATATTTGTGAAGAACATATTCTTCCTGATATTTGCATGTATTGCGTGTACGGATCTGGGCAAGAGACTCAGAAAATGGGCTATAGAAGTTGGAAAGGTCAACCCACTTGTATTCAACGTGTTCAATGTAACTGAGATGATAACACCGGTACTTATGCTCGTGATCTCAGTGCTGGCGCTTGTGGGTGCAAGCTATAATCCTTTCCTGTATTTCCAGTTTTAATGGGTGATTTTTATGAAGAGAAGATATACCAGAAGTCAGAGACAACAATTAAAGAAATTCAGAACTCTGGGTGTTCTTATATTTGCCGCAGTTATGGCGATAGGAGCATTTATCGGTCTGCTGTTTTTTGTCAGACCTAAGAAATCCATGATGGAGAAGAGGACACTTGCAAAGTTTCCGTCATTCACCATAACGTCATTCCTCGACGGATCATACTTCGAGGACGTGTCACTGTGGTATTCTGACACATACCCTATGAGGGATAAGCTTGTGTCGGCTGACCAGAGCCTTAAGAAGCTGTACGGAATACAGCTCGGAACGCAGGTGGTTGGAGGAAATGCCAAGGGCGATGAGATACCTGATGTGGACAAGAGTGCGGTGACCGCCACTCCTGATGATGCAGGCAAGGCGACAACTGAGAGTACCACGGAGGTTACGACAGAGGATCCTGAGATAGGACTTCCTGCGAGTCTGACATCGAAGAACAAGCAGGATGCGACAACTGAGAGCGGTTCGGTCCAGACGGTCGATCCACCAGATTCAAAGGCTATGGACAATGCGTTCCAGAAGCAGCTTCAGGACAACCTGTATGTGAAGGATGGTTCTGCGTACAGCCTGTACTATTTCGTTCAGGACTCCGCAACAGAATATATAGATGCTATCAACAATGCAGCGGCACAGCTCTCGGGCCAGACAAATGTGTACGATATTCTTGTGCCGAACAATTCAGGTGTCCTGCTATCGGATGACGAGCTGGATAAGCTTGGCGGTTCCGATCAGAAACAGGCGATAGAGTATTACTATGGCATGATGAATGGCGTGAAGACGGTCGATATATTTGACACGTTAAAGGCGCATAAGGATGAATATATATTCTTCAGGACAGATCACCACTGGACCGCGGATGGCGCGTACTATGCGTATGAGGATTTCTGCAAGACGAAGGGCATAACGGCCATTCCACGTGACAAGAGGAAGACGGATACCTTCAAGGGATTCCTCGGAAGCTTCTACAGCACCCTGCAGAACTCTGACATGAAGAATAATCCTGATACGATATACGCCTACGAACCGATAGGAACAAATGACATGACCTACTGGAACGAGGATGGCTCGGAGCAGAAGTGGAATGTCATAATGGATGTGAATGGATGGGATAAGGGAACCATGTATTCTACATTTGTGGGCGGTGACACGCCGATGGCAGTGATAGAGAACCCGAAGGTGACAGACGGTTCATCGTGTGTAGTAATGAAGGAGTCCTACGGAAATGCATTTATTCCATTTCTCGTGGATCACTACTCCAAAATATATATCATAGATTACAGATATTCACAGGTAAACATCCTTGACTTTGTGAAGAGCAAAAAGGTCAATGATTTTATCTGTATAAATAACATATCTCTCATAGGAGATAAAGATGTGGCGGCTACTATAAGCAGTCTGCTGCACTAGGGCATAATCGGAGGATTTGCAGACAGATGCCCGGAGATGGTCAACAGATATATGGAGACTGCTTCTGAAGGTACCAGAGGATTGTTCATGTTCTGCACCATAGATAATGGCAAGGATGTGGATGTGTTCCAGGCGCTTGCAACTGTCGACAGACTTCTCTATCAGGAGAAGCGTGCAAAGAAGCTTCGCCGGATGGCTGAGTAAGACAGATATAAAAGACAAAATATATAAAGGCTTGAAAGAAGGAGGATGTATCATGGAGAGATTAGGTTTCATAGGCATGGGTAATATGGCACAGGCACTCTGTGCAGGATTTGTGAATTCAGGGAAGATAGCGGCTGAGAGTGTATATGCATATGCACCACACTATGACAAGCTGGTGAAGAACTCAGAGAAGTATGGATTTACTCCGTGTAAGACACTTGCAGAGCTGGTGGATGCCGTGGATACGGTCATCATGGCATGCAAGCCTTATCAGATCAATGACGTTCTCGTTGAGATAGGAGAGAGACTTCACGGCAAGGCTCTTGTGTCGGTGGCAGCTGGCTGGGATTTTAAGAAGTACAGTGAGTATTTTGACAGTTCGGTGAGAGTGCAGTTTGTGATGCCGAATACTCCGGCAATGGTATATGAGGGAGTTATGCTCTTTGAAGCACAGAATTCCCTTGAGGAGGAAGAAAGGACACAGATCAAAGAGCTGTTCGCGGCTGTGGGAATTGTGGAGGAGCTTCCATCGAATCTCATGGGAATAGGAGGCGCAGTAACCGGCTGTGGTCCTGCATTTGTGGATCTGTTCATAGAGGGATATGCGGATGCAGCGGTTAAGTATGGTGTGCCTAGACAGACTGCGTACAGACTCATATCACAGATGATACTTGGTTCAGCAAAACTTCAGCTAGAGACAGGGGAGCATCCCGGCGTGTTGAAGGACAATGTATGTTCCCCTGCGGGAACAACCATCTGCGGTGTTGCATCCCTCGAGGAGTCAGGCCTCAGGAGTGCATGCATTAAGTCTATAGATGCGATCATGAATAAGTAATAACGGCAAAGCCCCTGTATGATTGAAATATCATACAGGGACTTTTTTATTTCTTGACTTTTTTATTTCTTGAATTTTGAGAGGATGCTTATAAGCTGTCTTATGTTCAGCGGCTTTGACAGGTGTTCGTTCATGCCCGCCAGACGGCATCTTTCGAGATCTTTAGCAAATGTGTTGGCGGTGATGGCGATGATAGGAATGTTCTGTGCATCCGGATGCTCAAGCTTTCTTATGGCGTAGGACGCCGAGATTCCATCCATCACAGGCATCTGAAGATCCATAAGGATGCCGTCGTAGGTTCCGGCAGCAGATGTGGAGAACATGGCAACGCACACGGAGCCGTCCTCAGCGCGCTCACAGGAAATACCATTCATACCCAGAAGTTCAGACACGACCTCATAGTTGAGTTCGTTATCCTCTGCCACCAGAAGGTGCATTCCTACACACAGGGATTCTGCGTCGCTGCTATCACCGGATTGTCCAGACCACAGATCATCCTTTATGATATAAGGGACGTCGATGCTTACCTCGATGATAGTTCCACCACCCGGATTGCTCTGTACTGTGATGGTACCCTGCATTAGATCCACAAGCTCCTTCACTATGGCGAGCCCCAGACCGCTTCCGCGCACTTTGCTGATCCTGGTGTCTGTCTCGCGGGAGAATTTGTTGAACATGCTCGCCTGATATTCAGGCTTTATTCCAATTCCCGTGTCGCTTATTCTGGCGACGAGACGTATCTTATCGGAGCCCGGTATATTCTCCTCATATAATTCAAACCCAACGTCGCCATGACCAGGTGTGAACTTGATGGAGTTAGACAGCAGGTTAGAGTAGATCTGTTTCAGCTTGAGTCCATCGGCCAGGATGCAGTCGTGATATATATCGTGACAGTTGAAGGTTATATTGAGTCCGTCGTTCATGAGAGCCTGATCGAAAACCATGTTCAGAGTATGACACAGCTCGGATACAGATGTTTCACAAGGCTTAAGCTGCTGTCTGCCGTTTTCCAGATTCGTTATGTCAAGGATGTTGCTGACGAGCTGTTCTATATAAGCCCCGGACGTCCTGAGCTTGCCCAGACAGTCGTCTATCTTGCTTGGATCGCCTAGTGATCGCTTTGCTATGTCGGCAAATCCCATTACGGCATTCAGAGGTGTTCTTATGTCGTGAGCCATCTTGGACAGAAACTCGGACTTTGCCTCGTTTGCCTTGTTGGCCTCCTCTGCCAGGAGCATCCAGCTCTGTTCACGTCTCTTTTGTTCGCTGATAAGCCTTGTTACATACAGTATGTTGGTCACGTTGCCAAGAGCATCTCGCTTCTTCACAATAAATCTTGCCGAGTGCCAGTTGCCGTCGTTGGCAAGATAATCCATGGCTATGGTCTCGTCTGTGTGGAGACGCTCTGCGATGGTCGACAGATCAAAGAAATCAAGTATCTTGTCCTGATATTCGGGAACGACGAAGCGGTGACACAGCTCCTTCATCTTGGAGGAAGCTCTTCCCATGCGGCCTGTAAGTCTGTGTACCTTGTTATCGCTGGACACCTCCTCGTACATGTCCTGTGTAAGATCTATCCTGTATATTGAGAAGTAGATCTTGCTTATGGCAGATATGATCTCATTGTTCAGGTTAGCCTCGTCAAGTGCCTCCTGGAGCTGCCTCCTCGAATTTTGTTCAAAGCTCACAAGCTCGTCTATCTGCTTGAAGCCAATCAGCACCCTTGAAGATGAAGCCGCTGAAAAAGGGAATATCTCAGCCTCAAAGTTTTCCTGGCCCGCTGCGTTCGGAGTCACCCGGTATCTGTAAGAAAGCTTAGGGTGAGCGGCAAGATGATTCTGTATATGCTCTGCGCTGAGGATTTCTGTGAAGTCCGGGGCAGATTCTTTGATGACATATTTTTCGTAATACTGTCCGATCAGCTCTGAGTAGCAGAATGTTTTCCCAGCTTTGATGTCGTGTATGTGGGCAGCATTTGCCGCTGGGTCAAGCTTTAAAGGCTCGAGAGAATCATTCTGAAGATCCACGCAGTAGACGGATATGTAGTCCGTGCACAGAACAGACATGAACGTCCTTTCGCGGTTCAGATCCGACAGGCTCTTTTCGAGAGAATTATTGCGCTGCTCAAGAAGCTCGGTCATTCTGAGAGTCTCCCTTACATTTCCGAGATGACCGCCCACAACCCCAAGCAGACTTATAAAGGATTCCGAACTCTCTATGTGGGGATTGTCCACACCGATAAAGCCTTTGAGCTGGTCCTTATAGAAGATAGGAAATGCTATTTCAGAGTGGATATCCTGCATGACCAGAAGCTGATACTCGGAAGGCATGAGATCCTTCACATCCTCCACGTTATCTATGATCATACTGTCGCCGCGCTCAAATGCTTCCAGCCAGTAAGGCATGTCGGCGGAATCCACGGACTGAAGATTGTCAATCCATGGCTGCACATTGTCACCGCACCACTCATATGAGTTGCGGAATACGTTGTCAGTCTCATCCCAGTCAAAAATATAAACTCGTTCTGACGAAGTGCAACTTCCGATGATACGGAGCAGAGTCTGTATGGATGCTCGGAGTTCAAAACGGTTCTGGGCTCTGTCAATGGCAACCATCTGCTGTAGTATAACAAAATTATCCATAAAATACCCCCCCTTTAGGTGTGTAGATTTTTGATATATTAATACATAAAGCTCTGTTTTTAAGACAATTTTACCTATTTTGAGAGAAAAAATCCATATTAATGTCAATTAATTCCATAGACAATATTTGTTAAAGACAATAGAATTAATGCGGGTATTTACAAAGATTTTGCGTAATTATACAAAAGATCCAATATGTGAAAAATACAAAAGCAGTTGCAAGTGATAATACTACATTGAGGAGTGGATCAAATGAGAGAAAAAGTTTTGATTGTTGATGACATCGAACTGAACAGAGAGATTCTGGCGGTTGCGCTTGGCGATGAGTACGAGGTACTGCAGGCATCAGATGGTGTACAGACGATAGAGATCCTGAAAACGGATAGCGAGGGGATAACTGTTATGCTGCTGGATCTCATCATGCCGAATGTGGATGGATACGCTGTACTGGATTATATGAGAGAGCATGGTCTGCTGGAGAGGATACCGGTTATCGTCATAAGTGCTGAATCCGCAAGGGATGTTGAGGTGAAATGTCTTGAGATGGGTGTTACGGATTTCATAAGAAAGCCATTTGACAGTGTTACGGTCAGGAGAAGAGTCAAGAACACAGCCGAGTTGTTCATGTACAAGAATCATCTGGAGGATAAAGTCAGACTGCAGACAAGAGAGCTGGAGGAGAAGAACAAACTGTTTCAGGCTCAGGCAGAGCAGATACGTGAGACCAATGAGAAGATAGTGGATGTTTTAGGCACGGTTGTTGAATACAGAAATCTTGAGAGCGGTGAGCATATCAAGAGGGTAAAGGAATTTACCAATATACTTGCAGAGAAGGCTGCGGAGAAATATCCGGAGTACGGCCTTACACCGGAGAAGATAGCTGTAATAGTTGCAGCCAGTCCACTTCATGACATAGGCAAGATAGCCATTAAGGACAGTGTGCTCCTGAAGCCGGGCAGGCTTACAGATGAAGAGTTTGAATATATGAAGACCCACACGACAAAGGGCTGTGAGATACTTACACAGATTGCAGGCACGTGGAGTGAGGAATACGAGAAGATCAGCTATGAGATATGCCGCCACCATCATGAGAGATATGATGGAAAGGGCTATCCTGACGGACTGGCCGGTGAGGATATACCGATATCGGCACAGCTTGTGTCCATAGCGGATGTGTATGACGCTCTTGTGAGTGATCGCGTGTACAAGAAAGCGATAGAGAAGGGCAAGGCATATCAGATGATACTTGATGGAGAGTGTGGAACATTTTCACCGAGACTTATAGAGTGCTTCAAGGAGTCCAGACAGGAATTTGAAGAGCTTGTGTGCAGATATGAGATGAAGAAGGAGAACCAGATATGAACATCAGAGAGTGTTATGATACAATAGGAGCAGATTTTGAGGATGTACTTGGCAGACTTGGCAGTGAGAGCCTTATACAGAGATTCGCACTTAAGTTTATAGATGATGGAAGCTACAATGAACTGACAGAGGCTCTTGCGGAGAAGAATGCTGAGAAGGCATTCAGGGCAGCACATACACTGAAGGGGATATGTCTGAACCTTGGACTTAAGAATCTGTATACAGTGAGCTCGGATCTGACAGAGAAGCTCAGGGGGAGAGAGCTTGATGGATATGAGGCTTTGTATGAGAAGGTCAGTGAGCAGTATAAGATAACTGTAAATGCTCTTAAGAGTGTTGAATAGATCATTGTAGTGTGAGAAAATAGAAGAGATTTATGAGATGAAGAAGAGGACTATTGCCAGAATGATGGCAGCTGTTATGGCCGTGAGTATGCTTGCTGGTTGTGGTGATTCAGACGGCGATACAGCGAAGAAGGTGAACCTTGATCCAGATCATCCGGTATCACTGAAGATATGGCATTACTACAATGGAACCCAGCAGGCGATATTTGATGATCTGGTTGATGAGTTCAATGCTACCAAGGGCAAGGATGAATGGACATCTGTCCAAGCCGGTGAACATAGGAAAGTTTGAGGAAATGCTCTACGAGGTATGGAGCAGTCATAACAGAGAATTCAGCGTATTGCGCTAAGGGGGGGATAAATATGACACAGCACTTGCAGACGATGATGTGTGAATACACCATACTGATAATCATGCTCTATATAGGTGTGAGATGTCTTAATCAAAGAAATAATAAGATCATAAGATCGTTTTCTCATTTTGTATTCGGAGTAATTGCTTTCCAGATAATAAATATACCTGTAAGAATGGTTGACGCAGGACTGGTGCGTATGCCGGCCACGGTGGTTTTTGTGTTGAATTGCGGATTCATGATCGCAGAGACATTTGTGACATATGAATGGTTTTATTTTTTCGAGAGCATACAGAATTCATTATTTGTGGAAAAAAAGATAATACGGGCATTGCGCAGTATTCCGCTTGTTCTGATGATTGTGCTGTGTGTGGTCTCGTGGTGGACAGGCTGGCTTTTCTACGTGGATGATACGGGCATGTATCGCAGAGGAGCATTGTTCGCACTTCAGGTGGTACTTCCATATACCTATGTATTTGTGACACTCGTCAGTGCGATAGTATATTCCATTACCAGAAGAGAGAAAAGATCTGCCGTCATCTTAACTATAGCACTCATACCTGCGCTTATATGTTCAGTGTTGCAGATTGTTGCGGGTGGTTCTTATGTTCTGGCTGGACTGACGCTTTCGGCGATGTTCGTGTATATAGAGCTCTGCATGGAGGATATCAGAAAGGTTGAGAAGCTTGAGGTTATCGAGAAGGCCAACCACGAGCTGGAGAATGCCCTGGATATGGCGAATAAGGCTAACAACGCTAAGACGGTGTTCCTCAACTCCATGTCTCATGATATAAGAACCCCTATGAACGCGATAATAGGCTTCACAGACCTTCTGAATGACAACCTGTCCGACCAGGACAAGGCGCGCGATTATATAGCCAAGATCAGATCATCAAGTGATTATCTGCTGTCCCTTATCAACAATGTATTGGAGATGGCAAGGATAGAGAGCGGCAAGACAGAACTGGACGAGAGCAGTATATCACTTAAAAGTCTTGATTCGGTGTACTGGCTGTTTGAAAGTCAGATGAAGGAGAAGAACATAGACTTTACATGGAATGTGAATGTGAAGCATAACAATATTCTATGTGATGTAGTGAAGATAAAAGAGATACTCATGAACATCATCAACAACGCATATAAGTATTCTCTTCCAGGAGACAGCGTTGCGGTGAAGATCGATGAGCTTCCATGCGACAGGGATGGTTATGTGAGGATACGCACAGTGGTCAGTGACACGGGAATTGGAATGTCGGAGGATTTCCTGGAGCATATATTTGAGGATTTCAGCAGGGAACAGACATCCACGGAGAGCGGACAGTTTGGAACAGGACTTGGCATGGCTATAGTTAAGAAGATAGTCGACCTTATGGGGGGAGATATAGATGTGCAGAGTGAACCGGGAAAGGGTACGACATTTACTGTTACACTTGAGCATCGTATATCCCAGAATGTTGAGGATGCTGGTTCGGTAGAGAAGCGCAACGAGGATTATTCATTTGAGGGCAGAAGGATAATCCTGGCGGAGGATAACGATCTGAACGCTGAGATAACAATGACGATACTTGCCGGTGCGGGCATGGAGGTCGACAGAGCCGCAGACGGAATCCAGTGTATAGACATGCTGGAGAAAGCGGAGCCGGGATACTACGATCTCATCCTCATGGATATACAGATGCCGAACATGGATGGTTACAAGGCAACCATGATCATACGAAAGCTGGACGACAGACGCCTGGCGGATATACCTATAATCGCTATGACTGCAAATGCGTTCAACGAAGACCGTAAGAAAGCCTTTGAGGTGGGCATGAACGGATACATAGCCAAGCCGATAAGCGCAGAGGATCTAAAGATGACGCTGGCTGGGATCGTGGAAGAATAATTTTGATGATTTTCCACATAATAACTCCAAAGCAATTATTTAACATGCAATGGAGGGTTAATACTGTTTATGAAGGCGACAGGAATAGTGAGAAGGATAGACGATCTCGGAAGGATAGTCGTTCCGAAGGAGATAAGAAAGGTTCTCAGGATAAGAGAGGGGGACCCGTTGGAGATATTTACCGGCAAGGAGGGCGAGATAGTTCTCAAGAAGTATTCGCCCATGGCTGATCTGACTGCATTTGCACAGCAGTATGTGGAGGCAATATCCCAGAGCCTTGGACTGCCGGTTGCCATCACGGACCGGGATTCAGTCATAGCGGTGGCGGGAATGCCGAAGAAGGAGCTGATGGGCAAGGAGCTTCACAGTGAGCTTGAGAGCGTGATAAACGACAGGAAAGCGATAGTTGCCCGCAAAGGCGATGCGAAGTTCATACACATAACCACAGACGACCTGGATTACGATGGACAGGTGGTGCAGACCATTATATCAGAGGGCGATGCAGTGGGCTCTGTCATCGTGATAGTGCGTGACAGCGGACACAGAATAGGTGAGATAGAGCAAAAAGCAGCGGTGATCGCGGCGGCATTTCTGGGCAAACAGATGGAAGGGTAGCCGGTAATGCAAGAATTTGGCAAAAAGTGAGTAAAATCAAGGGGTTTCGGCCTCGAAATCCCTTATTTTCCTTGACAAATATAACCATTTTAGGTATAACTATACATGTTGAGCTCAGAGTTTTCTGCTTTTGCGGGTAGCAGGCGGATGACAGAGAGCATTTATTTTTTAAAGGAGGAATTATCTAATGAATAAGACAGAATTAGTTGCAGCAATCGCTGAGAAGACAGAATTATCAAAGAAGGACGCTGAGGCAGCATTAAAGGCTTTCACAGACGTTGTAGCAGATGAGTTAAAGAAAGGTGAGAAGATTCAGTTAGTTGGATTTGGTACATTCGAGGTATCAGAGAGACCAGCTAGAGAGGGTAGAAACCCAAGAACTGGCGAGACAATGACAATCGCTGCTTCAAAGGCACCTAAGTTCAAGGCTGGAAAGGCATTAAAGGATTCAATCAACTAATCTTTAAGGGTTTGATATGAGACTTGATAAATACCTTAAGGTATCCAGAATCATCAAGAGAAGAACCGTGGCGAACGAGGCATGCGATGCCGGAAGAGTCATGGTCAACGACAAAGTGGCTAAGGCCGGAACCGATGTCAAGGTTGGAGATGTTATCGAGATAGAATTTGGCAACAAGACGGTGAAGGTCAGAGTTACAATGATTGCAGATTCCACTAAAAAGGAAGATGCCAAGGATATGTTTGAGTATGTGTAAAAATATGCCGGAATATACATAGTGTATTCCAGCATATTTTTTTTGTGGGCTCATATAGTTTATTAAATAGCTTGAGAAGGTTTCTGAACATGGGGGAAGTTAATAAGGCAAAAACCCACAAGGTGGTCATGGACAACAGGAACAGTCTGTCCATGACAGGGATCAGCAAGGTCACATCCATAGATCCTGATCTGGTTCTGCTGGTGACCGAGCAGGGGAAACTCAAGATAATAGGCAAGAATATGCAGGCGACAAATCTGGACCTTGACAAGGGAATGCTGGATCTCACAGGAAATATCAACTCCATGATATATTCGGGTGACAAGGAAGGTGCTTTTTCTATAAAGGGGTTGTTCAAGTGATGAGCGATATGGCGGCAGGGCAGCTCTGGGGATATGGGATATGTGTTGCAGCCGGAGCGTGCTCAGGTGTACTGGGATCGCTGTTCTGGTTCATCTCAAAGCTCTTTAGGAACAGCCGCGCGGTGGCGTGGATATGCGATATTACACTTTGGTTGATATTAAGTGTAGTAGTTATGGCGGTCAGTTACATATGCTGTGACGGAGATCTGAGACTATATATTTTTTTAGGATTTTTTTCAAGCTTTTTACTTGTATTTTTTACTATAAATTGGGCTGCTTCGAAAATTGCAAACCATATATTGTGTAAGAAAAAACAAGATTCAAAAAATGTGAAAATGTGACGGCAAAAAGTGCGTTGACATAATTAGTCTTAAATAGTAAAATTATGTCAATATGTTCGTTTGGCTACGAACTTTTTGTATATTATTACAAGAAAAGACAAGTAATAAAGTAATGAATGGGGAGTTTCTAATGAATAAGACGGTCGGCAGATCAAAGTCAAAAAAGAATAACAAGATCACAACGAAGCTTGGAATGGTTCTGGTTGTGAGCTGTCTGATATTGCTGGCAGTGGTTGTACTGTACAAAGCACAGAGCCTGAAAGCACAGAAGGAGAGCCTGCAGGTTCAGGCTGCGGAGCTTCAGGAACAGCTTGACAGTGCGAAGGAAGATTATAAGAAGCTTGAAGAGCGTGAGAAATATATGCAGACAGATGAGTATGTTGAGGATGTGGCCAGATCACAGCTCGGTCTCATATATCCTGACGAGATCGTGGTAAAGCCTGAGGAATAAAGTCAGAACATAGCGGATGCTGATTTCAGCATTCGCTATTTTTTTGCGCATTTGACGGATATACTTCTTGTCACTATGAACAGGAAGGCGGGAAAATGTTGATGAGAGAAAAGGTGAATGGGTTCGTCGGAGTGATGGCGGTGGCTATTCTGTGTATGGTCAGCGGCTTATGCATGGTCTGGGGGATAGCCCCGGTGGTTCTGGCTGTGTATGTGGCGGCCTGTGCGGTGTGTGGGAGATACATGATAACCTGCATCGGGTGTGCGGCGGGAGTCGCAGCCGGATCTATGGGCATAGCAGGGCTGTTGCACGCATATGAGTATATGATACCGGGGCCTGTGTATTCCGGTGTGATGGTGACGGAGAAATATCTGGTGCTGCTGGGACTTGCGATGTGTCTTATGAAGATCGTGTACTCCAGAAATTCCAGATCGTATGTAAGGGTGATCGTCGTCATGTCGGCTGCCGTGCTTATGGGAAACATAGTGGTATATGCGGATAACATGCTTATGGCTGCAGCTTATGGAGTGGTGGAGGCTGCGATATTCATGTGTGCCAGTGTGATACTGAAACCGGGGATTGGACTTCTATATACATATATCTGCGGGGATGCCTCGGATGTGGAGAGGGATGAGAGCTGGAATATAAGTCAGGGCATAGTGAGCCTCATGGCGCTGGCGGCGGTCGTTCTGTGGGTTGTTCCGGGTGAGGATATCTACGGTGTGAATCCGGCATTTATGCTAGCTCTGGTTCTGATATTGTACGCGGTGTATAGAACTGGAGCGGTGTACGGATGCGGAATGGCGGCGGTGGCGGGAAGCATCGTGTCGGTCAAGCTGAATGACAGCAGGTGGCTCATGTGGATGCTCCTTGTGACGCTGGTCATGCTCATAGGCCGGGCACTCACCGGGAGAAGAAAGGTGTCTGCAAGTCTGTTCTATGTTCTGGGGTGCGTTCTTGCCTCCGTGGCGGATGGAACAGTGCTGTGGAACGGCTCTGGGCGGGAGACCGCATTTTACTATATAAATATCGCCGTTCCGGTCGTATTGTTTGCGTGTATACCTGGTGCTCTGCTGGGCGCCATGGACGAGGAGACAGATCCGGCGTGTCTTCAGGCGGCTGCTGCGGAGATTAACAGACTCACGGTCTGCAAGATAGAAGATATGGCAAATGTGTTCAGACGGCTCGATTATACATTTGCCGGGAGCGATGAGCCGGCGATAAGCCTGGGACAGATCGGCGAACTCGTGGATGGCTTCAGGAGACAGATAGATCTGATAGGTGAGGCGAGGGAGATATCCGATGAAAAGCTGCTGGGGCAGATAAGATCGCTGGGGATGGACGAGGTCAGGGTCACGGCATCCATGGACAGTGGCAACAGGAGCCGATACTATGTGGCGGGAAGAACGTCAGGTCAGGGCATGGTGCTGTCAAGACAGGTGGCTGATGTACTGAGTGGGTATTTCAGGAAGAATATAAGGGCGGGCATGGATTCGCCGAGCCTTTTCTTCGATGAGTACAGATCTGCCGTGTACGAGGAGGCGGCGCGTTACAAGGGGCGTTACCATGTCAGAAGGATAAAGAAATATGGCTCTCCGGTGTCGGGGGATAATTTCTCGGTGAAGGAGTATGAGGATGGCAGGCTGGTGATGATGCTGTCTGACGGCATGGGAAGCGGAAGCCTGGCCTCCTGCGAGAGCTGCATGATGCTGGACACCATGGAGGAGCTGCTGGAGGCGGGATTTGCCCCGGAGTACAGCATTGCATTTGCCAATCGATGTATGTCCAGGAGAAATAAGGGCAGAATATTCACGACATTTGATATGGTGGTCATAGACATGTACGACGGCACCATGAGGAGCTTCAAGCAGGGGGCGTCGGTGACCTATGTGATACACCCAGGCGATGATGGAAATGAGGTCCGCCAGATAACGAGCACTACTCTTCCCGTGGGCGTGCTGGACGATGCCGAGTGCGACATGGCGGATGTGAAACTTGCGGCGGGGGATGCCGTGGTCATGGTGAGCGATGGGCTCTCGGATATGGATGTGTCCGATCACATGCAGGATGTGCTCAAGGGAATAAGAGTGGGTGACAGCAGACGGATGGTCGATGATATACTGGGCGCCATGATAGGACAGGGGGATGTGTCGCTTCGGGATGATGTGACGGTCATGGCGGCGGTGATATCAGGATCTGAGAAAAGTAGCGCAGCCTGAGTAACTCTATGCTATAATATGAAATTATGATATTTACAGAAGGATAAATGTATGGATGTATTTGAAAAAGATGTTCTTGAGTATATAAGAAAATACCACATGTTTGATGGTATAAGTCACTGCGTGTGCGGTGTGTCCGGCGGCGCGGATTCGGTGAGCCTGCTCACGGTGCTGGCAAGGCACAGGGCGGAGCTGGGAATAGATATACACGTTGTACACATAAATCACATGATACGCGGTGAGGCTGCGGATGGTGACCAGAGCTACGTTGAGACTTTGTGTGGTGAATATGGTGTCACATGCGACTCTTACAGGATCGATGTCAGGAAGCTTGCGGAGCAGGCCGGACAGACCGTGGAGGAGGCCGGACGCCATGCAAGATATGATGCATTTGACAGGATGCGTGCCAGGTATGCGGATGAGGGCTGTGTGATCGCAGTCGCCCACAACCGCAACGATGTGGCTGAGACGGTTCTGTTCAACATGGCGAGGGGAACCGGAATGGGCGGCATAAAGGGTATAGCCCCGGTGAGGGATCACATAGTGAGACCGCTTCTTGGGAGCGACAGGAGCCACATAGAGGAATATCTTGACCGGAAGGGGATCAGATACTGTACGGATGCCACCAACAATGAGGATGATTACACTAGGAACAAGATAAGACACAGGATACTTCCTCTTATGAATGAGATAAATGGACAGGCCACGGAGCACATTTGCCAGATGGCCATGATGGCGGCTGATTACGAGCGGCTTGCTGCCGGACTGGTTGATGATTTCCTGACGGGACAGGGAATTGATGTCAGAAGTGAAGGCTGTGGCTGGACCGGAGACAGCACTGACCGGAGATATGAGCTGGACATGGCGGCTCTCAAGGAGCAGGACAGGCTCGTGCAGGAGCTTGTCATAAGAAAGCTCATCGGAATGGTGTGCGGAGGCCTGAAGGATATCGGCATGAGCCATGTGTCGGAGGTTACGAAGCTGTACTCGGCTGACACCGGGGCGGGGATCAATCTTCCTGCCGGTGCGAGGGTGTGGCTGGAGTACGGCAGACTGGTATTTGCCGGCGGTGAGAACCGCGCCGGTGACCAGAGCTGTCAGGACGGCGGGCTGCCGGGCTGCGTGGACATAGACATCACCTGTGATGGTGAGTATGAGCTGTGTGAGGGAAGGCTTACGGTCAGGATCTACGACAGACCTGAAGCCCTTGATCTTGCAAAAAAAGAGTGTACGAAGTTTCTTGATTATGGTAAAATAAAACAGTGTCTGCAGTTGCGGACATTTGAAAACGGGGATTATATAGTCGTTAATTCTGCGGGCTCGAGAAAGAAGCTCAACCGTCTGTATACTGACTGTAAGATACCGGTGGACAAGCGGCGTCATATTCCACTTGTGACATCCGGGCAGGAGGTCGTGTGGGCCGTGGGACTTAGGATTGGCGAGAATTATAAAGTGACAGAAGATACACAAAAGATAATTGAGTTGAATTTTAACAGGAGGAAACAGAGTTGAAAGAACAGATTGGTGTTATGCTCAGCAGCAGTGAGGTGGAAAACAGAATAAGCGAGATGGCAGCAGCCATAGATAAGGCATATGAGGGAAAGACGATACATTTGATCGGAATCCTTAAGGGAAGTGTGTTCTTCATGTGTGAGCTTGCGAAGAGAATGAAGAGTCCGGTCACCATGGACTTCATGTCTGTGAGCAGCTATGGCGATGGAACAAAGTCATCAGGTATTGTCAAGCTGAACAAGGACCTTGATGAGTCTATAGAGGGAAAGGATGTAATCATCGTGGAGGACATTCTTGATTCGGGAAGAACCCTTTCATACCTTGTGAAGCTTCTCGGCGAGAGAAAGCCTGCAAGCCTTGAGGTTGTGACCCTGCTTGACAAGCCGGACAGAAGAGTTATCCCGGTTGAGCTGTATATGACAGGTTTTGAGATCCCTGACAGATTTGTTGTGGGATACGGCCTTGACTGTGCCCAGAAGTACAGAAACCTTCCATATATAGGTGTCATAGAGCAGTAATATATTGATTAAGGAGCATATACATGGAAAATATGGATAAGAGAAAATTCAGGAATGGAATGATAATCTATCTGTTGATCCTGATAGTTGCTTTCATCCTCATAAACAGATGGATGCAGAGCGACAAGATTGAAGTGACCACCACTTACAGTTACACAGATCTGACAGAGGATTTGGATGATGGCAAGATATTGGCATTGTCGATACAGCCAAATGCAGAGATTCCTACGGCGGTAGTTCAGGTGCAGTTCACCAACGGAAAGACTCTTGCATTTTATTCCACAGATGTCAATGATGTCGTGAAGATTTATAACGACTATCAGGCAAGTGTGGACAAGTATAATGCGACCGTAAGCTCGGATGACGATAAGAAGGTCGTTGCCAGATGCAGCCTGAACGATGTGGAGAAGACGAGCATATGGAGTGTGATAATTCCGTATGCCCTTGTCATGATCGTCATGTTCTTTGTCATGCTGCTGTTCGTGAGATCATCACAGGGCGGTGGAGGCCAGATGATGAACTTTGGCAAGAGCAGGGCGAAAATGACAGAGCCTGATGAGAAAGAGAAGGAAGATAAGAAAAATAATAAGAAGAAAATAACATTTGACGATGTTGCCGGTCTCAGTGAGGAGAAAGAGGATCTCGAAGAGATAGTGTGCTTCCTCAAGAACCCGGGCAGATTCATCAAGGTCGGTGCACGTATACCGAAGGGAGTTCTTCTTGTCGGCCCTCCTGGAACAGGTAAGACACTCATGGCAAAGGCCATAGCAGGAGAGGCGGGGGTTCCGTTCTTCAGTATTTCAGGATCAGACTTCGTGGAGATGTTCGTCGGTGTCGGTGCAGCGAGAGTGAGAGATCTTTTTGCACAGGCAAAGAAGAACGCACCATGTATCGTATTTATAGATGAGATCGATGCCGTTGCCAGACAGAGAGGTACAGGACTTGGCGGTGGACATGACGAGCGTGAGCAGACTCTGAACCAGCTCCTTGTAGAGATGGATGGATTCGGAGCGAATGAGGGAATCATAGTTCTTGCAGCTACCAACCGTGTGGACATACTGGATAAAGCGATCCTCCGTCCGGGACGTTTTGACAGAAAGATATCTGTCAATCCTCCTGATATCAAGGGCAGAGAGGAAATCCTCAAGCTTCATGTTGCGAACAAGCCTCTGGCAGAAGATGTTGATCTCAACGAGATCTCCAGAACAACAGCCGGATTTTCGGGAGCTGATCTTGAGAACCTGATGAATGAGGCTGCGATCTCTGCTGCGAAGGCCGGCAGGGAATATATCAATAAGGAAGATGTCGACAAATCATATATCAAGGTTGGAGTCGGTGGTGAGAAGAGGAGCCATGTGGTCTCCGAGGAGGATCGTAAAATCACGGCATATCACGAGTCGGGACATGCGATACTGTTCCATCTCCTTCCATATGTTGGCCCGGTGCATATTGTGTCTATCATACCTACAGGTACCGGAGCCGGAGGATATACCATGCCGCTTCCACAGGGTGATCAGGAATATATTACTAAAGCGCATTTGCTCAACGAGATAAAAGTTAGCATGGGCGGAAGAATTGCAGAGAAGATCATATTTGGCAATTTTACCACGGGTGCTTCACAGGATATCAAGATGGCCAGCGGTTATGCAAGATCCATGGTTACGAAGTATGGAATGTCCGAAAATCTTGGATTTATCAACTATGAGAGCGATGATCAGGAGGAGGTATTCCTCGGGAAAAATCTTGGACATACCAAGCCATACAGCGAAAAGATAGCCGCCGCCATAGATGAGGAGGTTAAGCAGATCGTTGACGAGTGTTACAGGGAGGCTTATGAGATTCTGGAGCAGAATGTGGATGTTCTTCACAAGTCTGCAAAGCTTCTTCTTGAGAAGGAGAGAATAACAGGAGCTGAGTTTGAAGCACTGTTCGATAGAGACGATGCTAAGGATGCAGATGCACATGTTCAGAGCAACGGTGCAGAGCAGAGTACAGCAGAGAATGTAAATGCAGCAGATAATGCTGTTGCAGAGCAGAAAGCTGAGACTCAGACAGACAAACAGTAATATATAAAGACAATACAGATGCCCGCAGTTTTCTTGCGGGCATTTGGCTTATGTTGGATATATGACGGAAGGGAGAACAAGGGATGAAGATAATAAAGAGAGGGATAAATGCGGTGATACCGTTCCTGCTGGCAAATGTATATCTGCTGGCAAGGTGTCCGGAGTGGAATATACCACTCATGCCGCTTATAGTTGTGGTGTTCATAGCAGTATATGTACTGCTGACCGCTATGCCATTTCTCGGACTGAAAAATATCCAGTCGAGTGGGATCAGAAGGTGTCAGAGGGGATGCGAGAATCTGTACTCTTTCCTGGCGGCAACGGTCATGTCTGTGGCTGTGCTGATACTAATGTTGGTGCATGTGATAGATGTTGGTGCGTGGACATGGAAGAACTGGGTTCTGTACATACTCACGGCGGTGACTGTGCTGGCGGTCACATTCTGGGTTGGAATAATAAGGATATATGTGTCATCCAGGCAGCTCGGTATTAAATGGAGAGTGATCGGTATACTGTGCGGTTGGATTCCGGTGGTACATCTGATAGTCCTTGGCAAGCTGATAAGTCTGGCATCAGGTGAGACGGTTCTGGAGAACGAGAAGATTATAAAGGATAAGGCAAGACAGGCTGACCGGGTCTGCGCCACCAGATATCCAATACTCATGGTACACGGAGTGTTCTTCAGGGATTTCAGGTATCTGAATTACTGGGGAAGGATCCCTGCGGCACTTGAGGCGAATGGTGCGACCATATTCTACGGAAACCATCAGTCCGCCGCATCTGTGGCTGACTCCGGACGGGAGATAGCTGACAGGATACAGCAGATATTGAAGGAAACAGGATGCGGGAAGGTGAATATCATAGCCCATTCCAAGGGAGGCCTTGACAGCAGATATGCCATATCGAAGCTCGGCATGGCCCCTTATGTAGCATCACTCACAACGATTAACACTCCGCATAGGGGATGCGAATTTGCGGATTATCTTCTGGGCAAGATACCGGAGAAACAGCAGCAGACCGTGGCAAATGCCTACAATTCTGCACTCAAGAAGCTGGGTGACACAAACCCGGACTTCATAGCTGCGGTGACGGATCTCACGGCATCAGCGTGTGAAAACCTGAACAGAGAGCTCCCTGATCCGCAGGGGGTATACATACAGAGCACGGGTTCATGTATGAAGAAGCCTTCCGGCGGACGCTTCCCGCTCAACACCACCAACGCATTCGTAAAGCAGTTTGATGGTGAGAACGATGGACTTGTCGGATATGAATCTTTCAAATGGGGCTCAAACTTCATATATCTGAAGCCTCAGGGCAGGCGTGGAATCTCCCACGGAGACGTGATAGACCTGAACAGGGAAAATATAGATACATTTGATGTGAGGGAATTTTATGTGGAGCTTGTGAGTGACCTGAAGAGACGCGGTTTTTAGAAAATGCCAGGTGTTTTGTCTAATGTGAACAATAAAAAGTAAAAATCAGGTAATATTCAGGAAATGTATTGTGATATTGCACAATGACATTTGCCAAATAAAAAAATGTTTGGGCAGACTTTTGACGGGAATTGTATATAATAATACTTGTAACCCCCAATACATTATATAGTTTTGGCTACACCCCATAAAAGTAACAAAATACCTTCTCCAAAAGAGACAGTCGTTCGGTGACTGTCTCTTTTACTTTTGGTGAAAACAGAAATTGGGCAGGATGGTCTGATATGAGGCGATTCCTGCTGTATATTTGCAGCTAATATATGTTTTATCTTGTTGCCTAATCTCCCGAAAAGTATTAATATAAAAAAGAGTATGTGCAAGGGAGATTTTATTGTATGGTGGAAAAGAAGACCAATGGGCAGAAGATACATGATTATGTATATAATGTAAAGCCCATACTAAATAAAGGCGGACTGTTTGCGGACGGAAGCAAATATTATGTCAGCCCACAGGAGCCGGATGTGGATCAGGATGTGAATGTCAGATTCAGGACTACAGCCGATAATGTGGATGAAGTGTTCCTTATATATAATGAAGAAAAGATACAGATGACAAAGGAGAGTTCCAACAGAATATTTGACTTTTATACCGCAACGATACCTGGAGGTCTGCCATTCATAAGATATCATTTTGAGATACATTCGGGAAGGGTCACATGCTTTTATGACAAGCTGGGACCTACGAAGCAGAACGACAGAGAGTACGACTTTGAGATATGTCCGGGATTCAAGGTACCGGAGTGGGCAAAGGGTGCGGTATTTTATCAGATATTTGTGGACAGGTTCTGCAACGGGGATACTTCCAATGATGTGCTGGATAATGAGTACGCATATATAGGTACCGGTTCAGTTCAGGTAAAGGACTGGAATCAAAGGCCGAGCATCATGGATGTGGGACGTTTCTATGGCGGAGATCTCCAGGGTGTCAAGGATAAGCTTGATTATCTGCAGGATCTGGGAGTGGATGTAATATATCTGAACCCTATATTCGTATCACCATCCAACCATAAGTATGATATACAGGATTACGACTACGTTGATCCACACTATGGAAGAATAGTTGACGATGAGGGTGACTGCCTTCCGGGCGGATGCCTTGAGAACAAGCAGTCGTCGAGATATATCAACAGAGTTACAAATAAAAAGAATCTTGAGGCCAGCAATCAGCTCTTTGCCGAGCTGGTTGAGGAGATACACAAGCGTGGCATGAAGGTCATCCTGGATGGCGTGTTCAACCACTGTGGTTCATTCAACAAATGGATGGACAGGGAGTGTATATACGAGAATCAGGAGGGCTACGAGAAGGGTGCGTTTGTATCGAAGGACAGCCCTTACAACACTTTCTTCAAGTTCTACAATGACAATGCATGGCCATACAATACAACATATGATGGCTGGTGGGGTCATGACACCCTGCCAAAGCTCAACTACGAGGATTCGCCGAAGCTGGTTGAGTACATCATGAAGATAGCAAGGAAATGGGTGTCACCTCCGTATAATGCAGATGGATGGCGACTTGACGTGGCTGCGGATCTGGGACATTCCCCAGAGTACAACCACCAGTTCTGGCGGGAGTTCAGGAGAAATGTTAAAGAGGCAAATCCGAATGCGATAATTCTGGCTGAGCACTATGGTGATCCAAAGAGCTGGCTGAAGGGAGATCAGTGGGATACTGTCATGAACTACGATGCGTTCATGGAGCCTATCACATGGTTCCTCTGCGGTGTTGAGAAGCACAGCGACGAGTTCCGCGGTGACCTTCTGGGTAATTATGACGCGTTCAAGGGCGCGATGAACTATCACATGTCCAGATTCCTGAGACCATCGATAGACGTGTCCATGAATGAGCTGTCCAACCACGACCATTCCAGATTCCTTACGAGAACCAACAGAAAGGTCGGACGTCTTCACACCATGGGAGCGGATGCTGCTGATCAGGGCGTGGACAAGGGTATATTCAGACAGGCTGTCGTATTCCAGATGACGTGGCCGGGAGCTCCTACCATATACTATGGAGATGAGGCTGGTGTGTGCGGATGGACAGATCCTGATAATAGAAGGACTTATCCGTGGGGCCACGAGGACAAGGAGCTTATACAGTTCCACAAGGATATGATAAGAATACACAAGTCCTACGAGGCACTTAAGTCTGGCTCTGTATTATATCTCCACGGCGGACACAAGATACTCTGCTATGGAAGATTTACTGACAACAAGCAGGTGGTAGTCATCATGAACACCAACTATGAGGATGTGGATCTGAAGCTTCATATCCGTCAGATCGGAGTGTACAACCATTCGATCCTCAGAAGAGTCATGCTGACAAATGAAGAGGGGTACACGCTGGAGCCACAGGATTTCATGGTGGAGCACAACGTACTCACGATCAAAGCTCCGAAGATGAGTGCGATGGTGCTTGTTCGTGCCTGATGGCCGGAAGACAAAGATATACAAGACAAAGATATATGACATAAAAATATAAAAAAGTTCCTTTGGACGAATGATGTTATTGAAAGAATCATTTGCCGGGGAGCTTTTTTATTTGCAAGAGTAATGCTTGCACAGAAAATGGATTGAAAATGGAATTGCTTGCCCGTGTTATCGTCTAAATCTGCGGCGAGCCGAATTCTATGTTTGTCCATGACTTTGTAACGATCCAAGAAACACCATCCAAGAAACACAATTTAGAAAACAGATAGATTAAACTACAGGTTGGGTGAAAAATATAGGGAGATAGGGTATATTGGACAAAATAGTATTGTAAAGAAGGAGGCAGATAGAATATGAGAGTATTGCTTTTGCTTAGGGGATCTGCCGGTTGTGGCAAATCTACATGGATCGAGCAGAATGGATTAAAACCATACACACTTTCAGCGGACGACATCAGACTGCTTTGTCAGAGTCCGGTGCTGCAGGTGGATGGTACGAGAGGAATCAGTCAGAACAATGATGGTACGGTGTGGAAGACATTGTTCAGCCTTCTTGAGATCCGCATGCAGAAGGGCGAATTTACGGTGATAGATGCCACGAATTCCAAGACTTCGGAGATAAACAGATATAAGAATATGTGTGAGACGTACAGATACAGAATGTATTGTGTAGATTTTACAGATATACCTATAGAAGAGGTGAAGAGAAGAAATGCCGGGAGGGAGGAGTTCAAGAGGGTATCAGATGACGTTATTGACAAGATGTACTCCCGCTTTGCCACACAAAAGATCCCTTCGGGAATCACGGTCATAAAGCCGGACGAGCTTGACAGCATCTGGATGAAGAAGAGGGATTTCTCCCAGTATAAGAGGATCCATCACATCGGGGACGTTCACGGATGCTATACAGCGCTGATGAAGTATCTGGATGACAATGGCGGTATAAAGGATGATGAGTTCTATATATTTACAGGTGATTATATCGACAGAGGCGTGGAGAATGCGGAGGTTGTAAATTTCCTGATATCTATCATGGACAGGAAGAATGTTCTCATGCTTGAGGGCAATCACGAGAGATGGCTGTGGCTGTGGGCAAATGACTGCACCGGCAGGTCGAAGGAGTTTGAGCTTGTGACAAGACCAATCCTCGATGCTTCCGGAATCGACAAGAAGGAGGTGCGGAAGCTTTACAGAAGGTTTGGACAGTGTGCTTACTATAGCTACGGTGATAATGTATATCTGGTGACCCATGCGGGACTCAGTGTGATTCCCGACAATCTCACATTTGTGGCAACTGATCAGATGATACATGGAGTCGGAGCTTACAATGATTTCGAGAAGATCGCAGAGACATTCTACGGGAAGATGCCGGCGAATTACTATCAGATCCATGGACACAGGAACACCAAGCTGCTCCCGGTGCGGGTGAATGACAGAGTGTTCAACCTTGAGGGCAGAGTCGAGTATGGCGGGGAACTCAGATGCGTTCGGGTGGATGCTGATGGAATCCATGAGGTGGAGATCCACAATGATGTGTTCAAGGCACCTGAGATACAGGAGGAACAGACCGTTACCACAAGCTCTGTTGCAGATGTGATCATCTCCTTGCGGGGGAACAGGTACATACAGGAGAAGACATTTGGCAATATTTCGTCATTCAACTTCACGAGCAAGGCATTCAATGACAGGGTGTGGGATGAGCAGACCACAAGAGCAAGGGGCTTGTACATTGACACATTCAAGGGAAGAGTCGCAGCGAGGGCGTATGACAAGTTCTTTAATATCAATGAGCGCCCTGAGACAAAGTTTGATATGCTGCAGAATAAGCTGCAGTTTCCGGTGACTGCCTATGTCAAGGAGAACGGTTTCCTGGGACTCGTGAGCTACGATGAGTACAACGACGATCTGTTGATAGCGAGCAAATCCACCATAGAGGGACCATCCGCCGGCTGGCTGAAGGATATGATATATGAGAAGGTGACACCGGAGAATATAGAGAATATGAAGCGGTTTGCGAAGGACAATAATGTGACATTTGTATTTGAGTGTGTTGATATGAAGCATGATCCTCACATCATAGAGTACCCGGAGAGCAATCTGTATCTGCTTGATATAGTTTACAACCAGATAAACTATGCAAAGTATGATTACGATGCGATGTGTGATACAGCCCACCGGTTCGGCCTGACACCAAAGAAGAAGGCTTGCGAGCTTGCAACCTGGCAGGAGTTCTATGACTGGTATTATGATATCCTTGAGGATGATTACGAGTATAACGGCAGAGTCATAGAGGGGTTTGTCATCGAGGACAGCGCCGGATATATGACAAAGCTCAAGCTTGCATACTACAATTTCTGGAAGTTTATGAGGACAATATCCTATGAGGCTATCAGAAACGGATATATCAAGAAGACATCGGCACTCACCACCCCTCTTGCAAATGAGTACTATGCGTGGGTGAGAAAGCTTCACGATACAGAGGATCCCGCAAATGTTCCGAGGGATATATGCACGCTTAGAAGATGGTTTTATAATGACATGAAGCAGGCGGAAGGCGATAGCCTGATATAGGTGATCATAAGAGATAACACGGTGAATGTTTGACGGGTTATGTTATATCATGGCAGCAGCCAGACATAGAAAATTATCCAGGCTGCTGCATATATTTACATGGTACGCTGAGTAGGAATGAGAGGTGATATTGTATGATATTTTATACGTCAGATCTTCATTTTGGACATGCAAATGCTATAAAATTTGATGAGAGACCATTTACAGATGTGGATGATATGGCTGATGGAATGATACATAACTGGAACAGCAGGGTAGGAAAGAATGATACAGTGTATATTCTCGGGGATTTCTGCTTTAAATTGAAAGATCCGGAGCCGATCCTTGCAAGACTTAAAGGACACAAGCGCCTCATCCTTGGCAATCACGATCAGGTAATAATGGGAAGTGAGAAGCTGCAGTCCTACTTCGACGATATACAGAAGATGGACTATGTGAGCGACAGAGGTAAGCTGATAGTTATGTGTCACTTTCCGATAGCTGAGTGGAATAAGAAGAAAAGCGGGGCATACCATTTCTATGGACATATCCACAAGAGCAGTCCTGAAGTGTACAGCTTCATGACCGGCCAGGGACGTGCTTACAATGTAGGCTGCATGATCAACAACTACATGCCGTGCACCGCTGACGAGATCATCCGAAATAACGAGATATATCAAGCCAGATTACAGTCAGAGGCTAAATGATAAGAGGTATAAGGACGTATGTATATGTAACTGGCAACCTGTATTTTCAAGTTTTGTAATTCCACATGCTTCCAATAACTGCCGGAAGTAAAATCAGAATGCATCATGCAGCGAAAACATAGAAGTAAATGGAAAAGAAGGAATAAGGAGGAATTGTATAATTATGAAAATATTAAATGACATATAGTGTAATTTAATGTTATAAAAAACCAGCCCATAGGTGTTAACGAAAAAGTAGATTACCACCGTGTAGGCTTTTTGCGCTTTCCCGGATGGGCACAATCCCTCGTCAGCACCTATGGGCGTCCGTCTCAGCACCCATGGGCGTCCGGCAGTTAATTCTTGGAAGGCAGCGTAATGTAATTTCGATCCACCGCCTGGAACAGCTTCGGCCGGAAGTCCTCCTTGGTGAGCTCGAATATGGAGTGTGACACCAAGAAGTAATAAGCCTCCACAGCCTGATCCACGTTGATACTCGTGATCTCCGGGCTGTTCAGGTATCCCTTGATGGCAACGGTGAGACCCATTACCAGATACTTACATATAATAAGAGGAGACAGCATAGGATTGTCAGGAATCTGATCCGTGTCAAATATCTTCAGGTGTTCCTTGAAGAAACTGGTGAACTGTTCGATCATGACCTGCTCAAAGCTGTTCTGCCCGGTTGTCTCAAAAAGCTTTCTGTAAAGCTTCGCTTCATTAATAATGTGTGTGAAGAGATATTTTATGGCCTCAAGGATCATGTTGTGCTCAAGCAGTACCTCCAGTTCCTTGGTCACCTCATTGTAGAGCATGTAATCCATCAGCTCATATTTGTCTTTAAAATGTCTGTAGAATATCGGTCTTGATATTCCGACGTCTTCAGCGATCATCGTGACAGTGATCTTATCAAAGGAATATTCGTTTACAAGCTTTTTGAAGCTTTTGATAATTTTATCTTCAGTCTTTTCCTCGCTTGGATTAGGCACTTTCCCAAACCTCCCTCAGTTTATAATTTGTTTATAATCAATTTTGAATATGTGTTCAAACGTTTGTTACAGATTAGCATATTTGTAACAAAATGTAAACGTTTTCGTATTTTGGGTAGTTTATTTAAGAAATATCAGGTTGTATAATCCACCACAGAATAGAAAAAGGAGATGTTATGGCTATGTTAAAACTAGGAGAAAAGATAGTAAGTGCGAGGGTCGTAATACTGATTCTCAGCTTAGTTCTTCTCATACCAGCGGCATACGGTTATATCAAGACCAGGGTAAACTACGATATTCTGTCATATCTTCCGAAGGATATCGAGACCATGGAAGGTCAGGATATACTGGTTGACCAGTTCGGTACAGGAGCCTTCTCGCTGTATGTGGTAGAGGGGATGGAAGACAAAGATGTATCCGCACTGAAATCAAAGATTGAAAAAGTAGACCATGTATCAAAGGTTATATGGTATGACAGCTTTGCAGACCTGTCAGTACCAAAGGATATGCTTCCTGAAAGCCTTTATGATGCATTTAATAATGACGAAAAGAATGCCACCATGATGGCCATCATATTTGATGATACCACATCGGCGGACGGCACAATGGATGCCATCGAGGAGATAAGAAGCATATCAAACAAGCAGTGCTTCCTGTCCGGTATGTCAGCGGTTGTCGTCGATACCAAGAAGCTGTCAGAGAAGGAAACCCCGATATACGTACTTATAGCGGTTATCCTGAGTAGTATCATCCTGGCGATCACAATGGACTCTATCATGATCCCGGTACTCTTCCTTGCAAGTATAGGAATGGCGATCGTGTACAACCTTGGATCAAATATCCTCATGGGTCAGGTATCATACATAACAAAGGCGCTGGCTGCGGTACTTCAGCTCGGAGTTACAATGGATTACTCCATATTCCTGTGGCACAGCTACAAGGCACAGCAGAAGGAATACACGGATAAGAAAGAGGCTATGGCACACGCCATCGCAGAGACAATATCATCAGTTGTGGGAAGTTCCATAACAACAGTTGCCGGATTCGTTGCACTGTGCTTCATGAGCTTTACCCTCGGACTTGACCTTGGTATCGTCATGGCAAAGGGTGTCGTACTCGGAGTTATCGCATGTGTAACGATACTTCCATCACTCATCCTTGTATTTGACAAGGCGATAGAGAAGACAACACACAGAGTAATACTTCCAGAGTTCAAGGGATTAGGAAAATTCATAGCTAAGCACTACAAAGTATTCCTTGTATTGTTCGTGATCATCCTGATCCCTGCAATATACGGATACAATCATACAAAGGTTTATTACAAGCTGGATTCATCACTTCCAGACAGCCTGGAGAGTGTTCAGGCCAACACAGAGCTGGCTGAGGTATTCAACATGAATTCAACACATATGATACTTGTCACAAATGATCAGAGTGACAAGGACACAAGAAACATGATGTCAGATATCGAGAACATCGATGGAGTTAAGTTCTGTCTCGGACTTGACAGCATCATTGGAGCAGGTATTCCAACCGACTTCATACCTTCAGATGTCACAGAGGCGCTCAAGAGCGATGACTGGCAGTTGATACTCGTCGGATCAGAGTACGAGGTTGCTTCAGATGAGGTTAACAATCAGTGTACAGAGATCGATAATACCATCGATTCATACAACGAGAAGAACATGCTGGTTGGTGAGGCTCCTTGTACAAAGGATCTTATCACTATAACAGATAAGGATTTCGCATCTGTAAGTACAGTATCCATCGGAGCGATATTCATCATCATCCTCTGTGTATTCGGTTCAATATCACTGCCAATCGTACTTGTGGCAGTCATAGAGTTTGCGATATTCATCAACATGGGTATCCCGTGCTTCACCGGAACAGAGATACCGTTCATAGCTTCAATAGTTATCGGTACTATCCAGCTCGGCGCGACGGTTGATTACGCCATACTGATGACAACGAAGTACAAGAGAAACAGACTGAACGGATACAGAAAGTTTGACGCCGTGGCAACAGCATGCCAGGAGTCAGTACAGTCCATAGTTGTCAGCGCACTTTCATTCTTCGCTGCAACATTTGGCGTAGGTCTTTACTCAGATATAGATATGATCAGCGCGCTGTGTACACTTATGGCTCGTGGAGCACTCATAAGTATGTGTGCAGTTATCCTGATGCTTCCATCAGCACTGATGCTCTTCGATAAGGTCATCATGTTCAGATACAGGAAGAACCTGATGGATGGACCATCAGCGAAGGTTAGCGATGAGGACACTGCAGCCACTCAGGCATAGCAGTTATAAACAGATGTAACTACGGAACTTTTGTAATCTATGAAAAGAGGTAATAATATGATCAAATGGAAGAAATATATATGCGTTGCATTATCAGCAGTTATGATGGCATCACTGGCAACAGGATGCGGAGATACAAATGACAGCTCATCCTCAGACAAGGCCGAGGCTACAACCGAGAGCGAGTCAGACACACTTCAGGATGCACTTACATCTGAGATATCCAAGGATGGCGCATCTGACGCAGACAAGGAAGAGACAGTATATGTCCTTGCCGATGCAAATGGAAATGCAAATGACGTTACAGTCAGCACATGGCTGAAGAACTCAGACGGTGCAGAGGGACTCAACGACAAGACAAACCTCACAGACATCCAGAACGTAAAGGGCTATGAGGAATACAAGGACAACGGCGATGGCACTATAACATGGGCTGCAAATGGATCAGATATCTACTATCAGGGCAAGTCAAATGAGGAGCTCCCTGTTGACGTAAAGGTAACATACAAGCTGGACGGCGAGGAGATAGAGCCTTCAGAGCTTGCAGGCAAGAGCGGTAAGGTCACCATCAGATTTGATTATACCAACAACACCAAGAAGACAGTTACAGTGGACAGCAAGAATACAGAGGTCATCTCACCATTTGTAATGCTCTCAGGAATGATCCTTCCTGTAGATAAGTTCTCAAACGTTCAGGTTGAGAATGGTAAGGTCATCTCAGAGGGAAGCAACCAGATCGTAGTCGGATATGCAGTTCCTGGATTCAAGCAGTGCTTACAGGATGGTATAAATGACAGCAAGATAGAGACAGCACTTGATAACATAGATGTACCTGATTATGTTGAGGTTACAGCGGATGTCACAGACTTCGAGCTCTCAATGACCATGACGGTTGCAGCAAGTGACCTTCTTGGATCAAGCGCAGAGGATGCCATAGACGAGGTTGAGGACAAGGCAGATGTGAGCTCACTCACAGACAGCGTAGGTCAGCTCGGTGATTCTGCAGATCAGCTCGAGGAGGGTTCAGGAAAGATCACAAATGGTCTGGAGACTCTGAAGGATGGTACTTACTCACTGAAGAAGGGCGCTGACACACTGGCAGACGGTGCAGCTTCACTTGAGACTTACACAAGCCAGCTTGCAGCAGGTACTTCACAGATATCAACAGCCATGGGAACTCTGGACGATGGAATCAAGTCCATAAAGGATGGTTCATCAGCTCTCAACGATGGTGCAAAGACATTGGCAACAGGAGCAAAGACAGTCGATACAAGCGTTGGCACACTCAAGAGCGGAGCTGACAAGCTGAGCAGTGGTGCAAAGGAACTTCAGGCAGGCTTTGAGGGAACAGACAGCAATCCTGGACTTTCCAAGGGCGCAAGCTCACTGGCATCAGGAGCAAGCAATGCATATGCAGGTTCACAGGCGCTTGCAAAGGGCGCTACAGAGCTCAATAATGGTGTGAACACATTGATCACCATGCTGACAGGAATGCCATCACAGATCGTAAGCCAGGCTCAGTCAAATGTATACAGCCAGCTCGGCGGTTCCATAACAAGCGAGGCCGGAATAGATGCGGCTATGTCACAGCTTGAAGGAGCACTTGCACTAGGTAAGACTACTCTGGATGCGGCAAAGGGCGATGGAACATACGATGCATATTTTGCACAGTACACAGGCCTTGCAAAGGCAAAGGGTGCTCTCAATGCGATCGATCAGATAGGAACGACCCTCACAGCTACTTTGACTTCAGAGGAGACAACAGCACAGATAACAGCATTACAGCAGGGTGCTGAGACACTGGATACCAAGATGGGCGAGCTGTCAACAGGACTCAAGACCATCAGTGACGGTGCTTCAAGCATTTCAACAGGAATCGATTCCGCATATGCAGGTGTCAAGGCAATCGCAAAGGGAACTGGAGATCTCTCAAGAGGTGCAGCAGCACTCAAGAAGGGTACAAAGACTCTCAGCGATGGAGCAGCTACAATATCAACAAATATGAACACACTGTATCAGGGAAGCTTAACACTGGCAAATGGAAGCAGCCAGTTAAAGACAGCGGCAGGAACTCTTGATTCAAGTGCAGGCCAGATCGCAGCAGGAGCAAAGACCCTCAGTGATGGAGCATCACAGCTTGACAGCGGAAGCAAGACTCTGAATGACGGAGCAAAGGAGCTTGTAACAGGTTCAAAGACTCTCAGCGATGGAATGAAGCAGTTCAACGAAGAGGGTATCAAGAAGATCACAAAGCTGTTTGCAGGCAACTATCAGGCAGACATTGATTATATAGAGGCACTCTTCTCAGACGACACAACTTACACAAGCTTCACAGGTACGATCGATGGTACAAAGAGCACAGTTAAGTTCATATATGAGACAGATGCGATCAAGTCTGACGCTGAAAAATAAGCGAAAAAACAATGAAAATCTTCGTGTTGACTTTACTGTAGCCTTAGGTTATAGTATAAGCGTCCGTGAGGATAATGGTAACATTTACTATAGTTTAGGAGGATTAAAACATGTTTGATAAGGTTAAGGCAATATTCGAGGAGCAGTTAGGAGTTTCACAGGACGAGATGAAGCTTGACACAAACTTCAAGGATGATCTTGGTGTTGATTCACTTGATCTTTACGAGATCGTTATGAAGCTTGAGGATGAGTTCGATGTTGAGATCCCTGCTGAGGAGCTCGATGACGTAGCTACATTTGAGGACGTACTTAACTACCTTAAGAGCAAGGGTGTTGAGGAGTAATATTGCTAACTGAACAGATTGGACTGTTTTGAATACATTTGTTATTCAAAGTTGTCATGTATCGGACATGACATAACTTTGGTAGCCAGCCAGGACATGAGTCCTGACTGACCATCCAAGGTTATATATATTATATGAGAGTTTATTTACAGCAGATGCTTTGAGCCGTGGGGCTTGATGGCATGTGCTTTTTTTATGCGTTAATACACCGCCAAGCGATGCCGGATTTTCGAGCTCGCTTGAAAAAATCCGGCATTACGAAGTGCGGAGCAAGCTGAAGTATTAACGCAGTATTAATTCTTGACCTTGCGATTTGCGGAGCCCTGTTCTATAATAAGGGATGGTTGACTTGGCTTCTGGATGTAGCATGAGAGATGGTTGATAAAATCCAGTACAGACAGACATCAATGATATGCGAATGTAAATCAATTACAAAATATAATAAAGGCGGTAAAAAAGAAATGGGTAAGACAGCAGTTATATTCCCAGGTCAGGGCGCACAGTATGTGGGCATGGCAAAGGATTTTTATGACAGTTTTGAGGACAGCAAGAAGGTATTTGACGAGGCAGATGACGTTCTGGATATAGAGCTTAAGAAGATCTGTTTCGAGGAGAACGATGACATCAACAAGACAGAGTACACACAGCCGGCCATGGTTGCTGCAGAGGTTGCCATATATGAGCACCTGAAGAACGCAGGTCTCAAGGCTGATGTATTTGCAGGACTCTCACTCGGTGAGTACAGCGCACTTGTTGCAGCAGGAGCCATGACTCTCGCTGACGGCATCAAGACAGTTAGAAGAAGAGGTATCCTTATGCAGAACGAAGTACCTCTCGGAATGGGCGGAATGGCAGCAGTCATAGCAATGGACGCTGACAAGATTGCCGAGATATGTGAGAACACACCTGGCAAGGTACAGATAGCAAACTACAACTGTCCTGGACAGATCGTTATATCAGGTGAGGCAGAGGCTGTTAAGGCAGCATCAGCAGCACTTGCAGAGGCTGGAGCCAAGAGAGTTATCCCACTTAACGTAAGTGGTCCATTCCACTCACAGATGCTTGTGCCTGCAGGTGAGAAACTTTACGACTTCCTTCAGGGCGTGGATGTTGCAGAGGGATTTGCTCCTTACTACTGCAATGCAGACGCAGAGGAGATCACAGACGCAGCAAAGGTTAAGGAGCTCCTGAAGAGACAGGTGTACTCATCAGTAAGATGGCAGCAGACAATAGAGAACATGATAGCTGACGGCGTTGATACATTTATCGAGGTTGGCCCAGGCAAGACTCTCACAGGCTTCATGAAGAAGATCAACAGAGAGGTAAAGAGTATAAATATTGCAACTGTAGACGATTTAGCGAAATTGGAGGAACTGAATGCTTAAGGATAAGGTAGCAGTAGTAACAGGTGCCGGAAGAGGTATCGGACGTGAGATAGCAAAGACATTTGCCGGATATGGCGCAAAGGTAGTAGTAAACTTCAATGGCTCAGAGGAGCGTGCAAACAGCCTGGTTGAGGAGATCAAGGCAGCAGGCGGAGAGGCAGTGGCTTTCAAGGCAAATGTGGCAGATTTCGCTGAGGCAGAGGCACTCATGAAGTTCGCAGTTGCTACATATGGAAGAATAGATATTCTCGTGAACAATGCGGGAATCACAAGAGACAATCTTGTACTTGGAATGAAGGAGGCTGATTTCGACGATGTTATCAATATCAACCTCAAGGGTACATTCAACTGTATCAAGCATGTGTACAGAACCATGATGAAGCAGAAGTACGGACGTATCATCAACATGTCATCCGTAGTAGGTATAGAGGGAAATGCAGGACAGGTGAACTACGCAGCATCCAAGGCTGGAGTTATAGGTATCACCAAGTCTATAGCCAAGGAGCTCGGAAGCCGTGGAATCACAGCGAACGCCATCGCTCCTGGATTCATCAAGACAGACATGACAGATGCACTCTCAGACAAGGCAAAGGAGGCTATGCTTGACCATATCACAGTCAAGAGACTTGGTGAAGTATCAGACATCGCTGAGACAGCAGCGTTCCTTGCTTCGGACAAGGCATCATATATAACAGGACAGGTCATCAAGGTTGACGGTGGAATGAGCCTGTAGGATATACAGATCACGATCTGGAATAATACAAATAGAAAACAGGGTATCGCAACAATGTTGTGATACCCTGTATCTGTAATATGAACATTATAAAGTTATATTTTATTTCTTGTTCAGTTTGGAGAATTCCTTTGCAAGCCCAAGAAGCTGTGCGTGCTGATGTTCTGTCAACTGGGTTGTATCAATATACTTGGCACTTGAATCATCCCCTTTGAGAAGATAATCAGTGGAGCAGTTGAAATATTCAGCGATGCGGAGAATCATGCTCACAGACGGGTCGATGGAATTGTTCTCCCAATTGCTTATAGTCTGGAATGCCACTGATAACTCCCCTGCAAGCTCTTTCTGTGTCATCTTGTTCGCGGTGCGCAGTGTTCTTAATTGTTCACCTATCATAATAATCAGAGCTCCTTTAAATCCAAAAAAACGTAGTGACCCTCACTAATTAATAATAGCTGAATGGTATTGGGTTTACAAAAGATAAAACTATACTTATAATAGAAAAATGGCTTTTTTTGTCATATTTTGGGCATTTGTTATTGATCAGATGTACTCTGATAGTAATGTGTGCATGCCAGGTTGTTTTGATTCGTACAAATGTCATAATAAATCATTACAACAATTCTAGTACGTTGATTTTTCAACATACTAGAATACTAAAAAGTGGAATAATACTATAAGCGAACAATATATCAGAATATATCAGGAGGTAACGAACATGGGAATCATGAAGAATATCGCACAGTCAGAGGTACTTAAGCTCAAGGATCAGGTGGCATATCAGGAGGGACAGGTCGTAAGTAAGACACTTGCCCAGAATGTATGTATGAGTATAACCTTATTTGCATTTGCCAAGGATGAGGAGATCAGCACACACGAGTCTGACGGAGATGCATTTGTGACGTGCCTTGACGGTGTGGGCGAGGTGACAATAGACGGTGTCAAGTATGAACTCCACGAGGGCGAGTCAATAGTAATGCCTGCAAAGCATCCACATGCCGTATACGGCAAGGAGCAGTTCAAGATGCTTCTGGTGGTTGTGTTCCAGTTGTAATTGAATCACGGAGAAAACCAATGAAAAAAGCAATTGTGGTATTGATCGTAATGGTGTGCCTGACAGCAGGAATATGGGGAATCTTCATGCTGAGAGGCAGTGCGGGGAAAGCCGGGGGCCACGTAGAAAATGACAATGGAAATACAGGCGTAGCTGCTGATGTCACGGAGAGAGGAACTACGACAGAAGAGCAGACCGAGGATAGCCAGGAAACGACGGAGGTGACCGAGGAGGAGAAGCCGAGTCTGGTGGATGAGACACTTGCTGGGATGACGCTTCATGAAAAGGTCTGTCAGATGATGTTTGTGACTCCGGAGGAGCTCACGGGAGAGGACGGCGTGACTGTGGCAGGGGATGCGACCAGACAGGCTCTGGAGAATTATCCTGTTGGCGGTATCGTGTACTTTGCGAAGAACCTTGAGAGTCAGGATCAGGTGAAGGAGATGATCGACAACTCCCAGAAGTACAGCAGTATAGGATTATTTGTGGCGACCGACGAGGAGGGCGGCGTAGTAAACCGCCTGATGGATACTGTCGGAACCACATATATAGGCTCCATGTACTATTACAAGGACGACGGAGACGAAACGGCATATGAGAACGCATACACCATAGCAAATGATATGTCGGCGCTTGGCTTCAATCTCGACTTTGCGCCGGTGGCGGACGTATGGTCGAACCCAGACAATACGGTTATTGGCGAGCGCGCATACAGTGATGACTACGCCCAGGCGGCAGAGCTCGTTGGAAATGCGGTGAAGGGCTTCAACGACGGAGGAGTCATGTGCACCCTGAAGCATTTCCCGGGGCATGGAGACACGGCGGAGGACTCACATTATAGCAGTGCCTATGTGCATAGAACAAAGGAAGAGATTATGGCGGATGAGATGCAGCCGTTCAGGTCGGGTATAGAGGCGGGGGCAGAATTTGTCATGGTCGGACATCTTATCGTCCCGGATATAGACGAGGTTCCAGCCACTCTCTCATACAAGATAGCGACCGGTATTCTCAGGGATGAACTGAAGTTTGAAGGAGTTGCCATAACCGATTCATTTGAGATGGAATCCATAGCGGACAATTACAGTGTGGATGATGCGGTAGTGATGTCGGTAAAAGCCGGAATGGATATGATACTGCAGCCGAAGGATATGGCGTCGGCGGTGAATTCCATAGAACAGGCAGTGGCGGACGGCGAGCTGTCAGAGGACAGGATAGACGAGAGCGTCCGAAGGATACTCACCCTGAAGGAGAGCCGCGGACTGCTCAAATAGCAAACTATGTAGTAATCAAAACTATTTAACCTTGTTATATATATTACATTGTGGTAAAATTGTTTTTATCTGGGGTGCAAAAATGCACTGTCAGCAGATAGAATGAAAAATACGAGGTATGAGATGAAAAGAGTAGTTGTAACAGGCATGGGTGCTGTGACACCTATAGGAAACAGTGTAGAAGAATTCTGGGATAATATAAAGAAGAATACAGTTGGTATCGGAGAGATCACAAAGTTTGATGTCAGCGATTACAAGTGCAAGCTTGCTGCTGAGGTGAAGAACTTTGATCCAAAGCAGTATATGGATCCAAAGGCGGCAAGACGTATGGAGCCATTTTGTCAGTATGCCATAGCAGCTACAGGCGAGGCGATCAAGGATGCAGGTCTTGACCTTGAGAAGGAAGACAGAACAAGGATCGGAACATGTATAGGAAACGGACTTGGCGGTGTGGCAACCATAGAGAAGGAGCACAAGAAGGTTGTAGAGGGCAAAGCGAACAGAGTCAGTGTAATGATGGTTCCTATGATGATATCCAACATGGCTGCGGGCAATGTTGCAATACAGTTTGGCCTTGAGGGCAAATGTACTGACATAGTTACAGCCTGTGCCACAGGAACAAACTCTATAGGAGAGGCTTACAGATATATACAGGCAGGAGAGGCCGATGTCATGGTTGCAGGTGGTGCAGAGTCACCTATCTGTGAGACAAATGTATCAGGATTTATCTCAATGACAGCGCTTTCAAGTGCAGAGGATCCTATGAGAGCGTCCATACCATTTGACAAGGACAGATGTGGATTTGTAATAGCAGAGGGCGCAGGAGTTGTTGTACTTGAGTCACTTGAGCATGCTCAGGCGAGAGGTGCCCAGATCCTGGCTGAGGTAGTCGGATATGGTTCAACCTGTGATGCATATCACATCACATCCCCTAAGGAGGATGGAAGTGGTGCAGGACGTGCCATGAAGCTTGCCATGGAGGAGGCCGGAATCACACCTGCTGACGTTGACTACATCAACGCACATGGAACAAGTACCCATCACAATGACCTCTTTGAGACAAGAGCCATCAAGTATGCTATGGGCGATGACGCATACAACGTGAACATCAATTCCACAAAGTCCATGATAGGACATCTGTTTGGAGCTGCCGGAGCAGTTGAGTTCATAACATGTGTGAAGTCCATAGAGGATTCATACATCCATCCAACAGTTGGTCTCCGCGAGACAGAGGGTGAGATGGATCTCAACTACACCATGGGCGAAGGTGTACACAAGAATATTACATATGCGCTCAGCAACTCACTGGGATTTGGCGGACACAACGCAAGTATACTTGTGAAGAAGTTCGAGGCATAATACAGGCAGGATTACTGATAATTACATATAACAGGAAAACATCACTTCAGACACAGGGGTGATGTTTTTTTGTGCGCTGCCCCAGGTTAATAAAATAAATATTTGGGGGACATAAACTAATAAAACCACAAAACAACACAAAAAAACATGAAAAACAAATGAAAACCAGAAAAACCCACAAAATGTGTTGACAATCCCACATGGCGTGGCTATGATACAAAGCAAAACAGAAGCGCGTATCTGATTTTAGAGTGCAAAGGGGCACGGAGATAGAACTGTAAAGTTTCATCTCTGTGCCCCTTTTGTTTTAACAGGGAAATCTTTTGGAGGTGGAATATGGCTACTAAATCAAGCATTATGGACACTAACAGCTACAGTGATGACTACAGTTCACTGCTCAGTAACACGACAAGGGATATGATAAACCGCCGTGAGAAATGGATGGGTGGCGCATACAGACTTTTCTATAGAAAGCCGGTCAACCTTGTGAGAGGACAGGGACAGTACCTCTGGGATGCAGAGGGGAATAAATATCTGGACATGTACAACAATGTGGCAGGAATCGGTCATTGCCATCCTGCTGTGGTCGAGGCAGTTACAGAGCAGATGAAGCTTTTAAATACCCACACACGTTATCTGCATGAGAGGATCATTGATTACAGTGAGGATCTGCTGAAGATGATGCCGGACGAGATAGACAAGATAATGTTCATGTGTACCGGTTCTGAGGCAAATGACCTGGCACTCCGAGTGGCACAGGAATACACGGGCGGCACCGGAATCATAGTTTCAAGGGAGGCGTACCACGGAACAAGTGCTCTGACATCTGGATGTTCACCAGCCCTTGGAAGTGAGCAGCCACTGCTTCCGAATGTAAGACTCATTGAGACACCTGACTATTACAGACATGGCGGTACACCTGAGGAGTTCACCGCATGGTACTCAGGAGAGATGCAGAAGAAGATCGATGAGCTTGCGGCTGCAGGATATAAGTTCTCATGCTTCCTTGCAGATTCTATATTCTCATCAGATGGAGTACATCCGAATCCGGTCGGTTTCCTGAAGGCGGCCATCGATGTGGTACATAAGAATGGCGGTGTATTCATAGCTGATGAGGTGCAGCCGGGATTTGCAAGAACGGGAGATGCGTTCTGGGGATTCGCCAGACATGGGATCATACCTGACATGGTGACAACAGGAAAGCCTATGGGTAACGGAATCCCGATATCAGGACTTGCCGCCAAGCATGAGGTACTCGCCGCATTCAGCGACAAACTTCCATATTTCAATACATTTGGAGGAAATCCAGTGGCTATCGCAGCCGCACAGGCTGTGCTTAATGTCATAAAAGAAGAAAAGCTGCAGGATCATTGCAAGGTGGTCGGTGCAAAGCTTCTGAAAGCATTGCAGGAGGTAAAGGACAGACATCCTGATTCTGTGGGAGACGTCAGAGGCGCAGGCCTGTTCATTGGATTTGAGCTTGCGAAGAATGACGGCAAGAAGACTCCGGATCAGCAGAAGGCACTGGATGCCATCGAACTTCTGCGAGACAACAATGTACTGACTTCTGTTGCAGGCCCTTATGGAAATGTCTTAAAGCTTCGTCCGCCTATGGCATTCCAGGAGTGCGATATCGACTGGATAGCATCAACCCTCGATAAATGTCTGCATCAGCTTGAGTCATAGATAACACACGAAAAGGAGGAAGAATTATGAAAAAGAAGATTTGCTCAATACTTTTGGCAGCCGCACTGGCACTTACGGTGACTGCATGTGGAAGCTCTGGAGGAAGTACAGATGGGAGCACACAGGCAGTGACAACAAGCTCTGAGTCCAAGACGGACAAGGACACACTGGTGATCCTGGGAGCAGAGAACTGGCAGGCATCACTCAGCCCACTGAAGCACACTTCCACGATGATGCTTCACGCAGAGGCCATAGCTCTGGAACATCTACTGGTCATGGATGAGAAGACACAGGAGCCACAGCCTAATCTTGCTACTGAGTGGTCATATGACGACAGTCAGACAGTCTTGACGGTCAAGCTTCGTGAGGGCGTAAAGTTCCACGACGGTTCAGACTTTACCGCAGAGGATGCCGCAGCATCATGTGAGGCATATTCAAGCTCACAGAACGTATCCGGTTCATGGTGGGCAGATGAGTTAAAGTGTAAGGTCATAGACGATTATACATTTACCATAACTCCGGCATCGGGAAAGCCTCTTGGCTCTCTGGTCAACATGCTTTGTTCAACTCCGATAATGTCCGCTGACGATCTTGCAGATCCTGAGAACACTCTGGATAAGAGATACAACGGAACCGGCCCATACAAGATGGTAAGCTTTGAGAACGATACAGCGACATATGAGCTGTTCGACGATTACTGGGGAACTCTTCCTAAGATAAAGAAGATCGAGTACAAGTACGTTGCGGATGCCACAACACGTCTGTCAGCATTGCAGTCAGGTGAGGCCGATGTCATCGAGCGTGTTGATTCCGATGCGGTGTCTGTGCTTGAGTCAGACAGCAATATCGTGGTTGACAAGTTTCTCACCACAGAGTGTAAGCACCTTATTCCAAAGTTCAAGATGCCGCCTATGAATGAGAAGCTCGTCAGAAAGGCGATAGCCTACGCGATCGATTATGACGGAATCGTAAATGATATATTTGGCGGATATGCAGAGAAGGCAGACAGCTTTATTTCCTCAACTATCTGGGGATACAAGGCAGTTGGCGGAGTTGGTGAATATGATCCTGAGAAGGCTGCAGAGTGCCTGAAGGAAGCCGGCTATGAGAATGGCGAGGGCCTTCCAGAGCTCAACATTTACACATCCGTTGGTTTTTACCCTAAAACAAAGGAATATTACGAGTACATTGCAGCTTGTTTACAGGCTGTCGGTATCAACTGTAAGGTCGTTCCACTTGATACTTCATCATGGGGCGATGTGTTATATGAAGAAACTCCTTGCTACATGATCGACTGTGGATGGCAGCCATCAGGTATCGAGCCTGAGCTGAAGCTGAATTCATGGTATGCAGCAGGTCGAATCAGCCACTATGAGCCTACGGCAGAGCTTCAGGACATCATGGACAGATTCGCAACTGAGACAGACCCAGATAAGAGAAAGCAGATCCTTCAGGACGAGTACCTTCCGGCCCTGGCAGAGGAGATGCCTGATATCCCTATCATCAAGTCCATGACTATCTTCGGAGTAAGATCAAATGTCAAGGGTCTTGAGTACACAAGTGGTGCAGATTATATCTTCACAAATGTCACAAAAGAGTAAGCGTATAGCAATATATTAGATTCACAAAAAGGGGCTGCATGTGTAAGGATACAGCATGTGGCCCTTTTTAAGAAGGGAGGAAATCAAAGTGCTGGGAACCGTTTTAAAAAGACTTGCACAGGGCATTTTTGTTACCTTTTGCGTTATATTTATCAGCTTTGTAATACTTCGAATGATACCGGGAGATCCGGCGAAGGTCATGGCTCCGACAGCAACAGTAGAACAGCAGCAGGCGATCAGAGACAGTATGGGACTGGAAAAGTCCATCCCGGAGCAGTTTAAAATGTACATGGTGAATCTGTTCCATGGAGATCTTGGAGAGTCATATTTCAAGAGCGATACAGTCCTGAATGTTATGGAGCAGGCCACACCTTTATCATTGATACTGCTGATATCTTCAGTGGTCATATCGATCATATTATCCCTGATCCTGGGAACCATCGCAGGACTAAATGGAAATAAATGGGAGGATCGTCTCATCTCGAGTATTGCGGTACTGTTCCAGTCAATGCCTAACTACTGGGTATCCTCCGTGTTGATCATTATTTTCTCAGTCAGACTTGGACTGCTGCCGTCAATGGATTATTCGGGACCTGCATCCTGCGTGCTCCCGACAGTTGCACTGGCACTTCCGCTTACGGCGGTGCTCACCAAGGTGGTGCGTTCCTCACTGATCGACAGTTACAATCAGGAATTTGTCAAGGTTGCATATGCGAGAGGAATATCGACAGTGGCGATATATTTCAAATACGCACTCAGGAATTCACTTATCCCTGTACTGATATCCCTAGGAACACAGCTTGGCTTTCTGGTAGGAAGTATCGTTGTTGTCGAGTATGTATTTAACTTCCCGGGAATCGGATACACGGTGTTAAATGCGATCCTTCGAAGAGACTACAACCTGGTCCAGGGAATTATCATTCTGTTTTCCGTATTCTTTATTGTTTTGAATATTGCCATTGATCTTGGAAGTATCCGTCTTGATCCACGAATGAGAAAAGCACAGGGAGGACTGTAATTATGAAGAAAAAAAGTAAATTTAGATCAGTCCTTCAGTGGATTGGTAAAAACAAATTATTTACACTTGGAATCATTATTGTAGGAATCTATCTCCTTGCCGGAATCTTTGCGCCGCTCATCGCGCCGTCGGACCCGGGCAAGGCAAATCCATCCATCAGATTATTGAAACCATTTCAGGATCCGGCACACTGGCTGGGAACTGATGCCATAGGACGTGATCTGTTCTCGAGACTTTTGTATGGAATCCGTACCTCAGTCATAATTGGTTTCTGCAGCGTTCTGCTGGCCGCTCTCATAGGACTGATAGTCGGAATCATATCCGGTCTCACAAGTCCGGGACCTCTGGATTCAGTGCTGATGAGAATCACCGATGTACAGATGGGATTCCCATTTATCGTACTTGCCATGATCGCACTCACACTGTTCGCACCTAATGAGGTGTCGGTAACCATAGTGCTGAGTCTGGCACTGTGGCCGGCCTATGCGAGAACGGTGCGGTCAAATGTAATACCCCAGAAGAGCACAGATTATATCGCAGCGGCAAAGCTCATGGGGGCGAGCTCATGGAGGATATCCACGAAGTATATCGGCAAGAATCTGATCCCTGCCATGCTTCCTCTTATACCGCTTGATATCGCCGGAATGATCATCAACGAGAGCTTGCTCAGCTACATGTCACTCGGTATAAATCCGCCAAAGATATCCCTTGGAAACATAATGTCCGATGCCCGTGGCTATATTGCATCTGATGCATGGTATATCATGATCCCCGGCATCGTTCTTATCATCATGGTTCTCGGACTGAATTTTATCGGTGACAATCTTCAGGTTCATTTCGATCCAAAGCTTCGCAAATAGGAGGATAACAGTATGGATAATAATACAGAAAAAGATACAGATGTGATCCTTGAGGTAAAGGATTTAAAGACCTATTTCAAGACCGGTCCGCACAAAGTCGTGAAAGCAGTTGAGGGAGTCAACTTCTCACTGCGGAAGGGCAAGGTGCTTGGAATAATAGGAGAGAGTGGTTCCGGCAAGAGCGTGACGGCGAGATCGATACTGAGGATCGTGGAATCTCCGGGTTACATAGCAGGCGGCGAGATCAGGTTCAAAGGTCAGGATATACTGAAGCTCCCGGAGAAGGAGATGAAGAGCATCCGTGGAAATGAGATCTCCATGATATTCCAGGATCCTACTACATCGTTCAATCCCTACATGACAATTGGAGCACAGCTTGCCGAGGCCTATAACGCACATACCCCATCGGGTTCAGAAAAGGCAAAACAGGAGATAATGAGAGTTCTCAAGCTTGTCGGAATAACCAACGGCGAGGAGGTCATAAAGAAATACCCGTGTGAGTTCTCAGCGGGTTTCAGACAGAGGATATTCATAGCGATGTCAATGATATTGTACCCGGATCTGCTCATAGCGGACGAGCCTACAACAAGTCTTGGAATCACCATTCAGGCGGAGATCATCGAAGCCCTCAGTGAGGTGCAGAAGCAGACCGGCATCTCCATCATGATAATCACCCACGACTTTGGCGTGGTGTCCCAGTTCTCAGACGACATATTTGTCATGTATGCGGGAAGATGCGTGGAGTCGGCATCCAAGAAGGATCTGCTCAGAAATCCAAAGCATCCTTATACGGTTGGACTTATCCGTTCTGTTCCGCTTCTCGAGGCTCGTAAGACGAAGAGACTGAAATCCATTCCGGGATTCCCGCCGGATATGTCAAATGTCCCGGAGGGATGTCCATTTGCTTCCCGTTGTGAATATGCGAAAGATATATGTCATAAAGAGGTGCCGGCACTGAAACCGGTTGGAGAGGGACATATGTGTGCCTGCCATTTCCCACTGGATTATGACATTAACGAAGATACAGAATTGGGGTGATCATATGAAGGATATAGTATTATCTTGCGATAATCTGTTGAAGCAGTATCCGGTGAAAAAGGGAATGTTCAACAAGGTTGTCGGACAGAAGAACATAGTCGACCATGTCTCGCTGGAGCTGGAAAAGGGCAAGACACTTGCGATCGTCGGAGAGTCGGGCTGTGGCAAGACGGTGCTGACGAGAGTCCTGCTGGGAATTGAGGACAAGACGGACGGAAGTATCATATTTGAAGGGAAATCAGTGGACGATATGACGCCCCAGGAAAAGAGCGATATGAAGGCAAAGATACAGATGATCTTTCAGGACACTCTGGGATCGATGCATCCGAGAATGAGTATCCGTGAATCACTTGAGGAGCCATTGATCCTGAATGGAGTGAAGGACAAGGAGGAGAGGGAGAAGATCATTCTGGACACACTTTCACAGGTCGGAATGGCACCGATGTTCCTTGACAGATACCCGCATCAGTTATCCGGTGGACAGAGACAGAGGATAATCATAGCGCGGTGTCTGGTTGTCACACCGAAGATCATATTTGCCGATGAGCCTATATCGGCACTGGACGTGTCATTGCAGGCACAGGTCATAAATATGCTGATGGATCTGCAGGACAAATATAAGTTGTCCATGCTGTTGATCGCCCACGATCTGGCTGTGGTGAGACAGATCGCGGATCAGATAAAGATCATGTATTTCGGAGAGATAGTCGAGAGTGCACCGAGCAGCGAGATATACAAGAATGCGCAGCACCCATATACAAAGGTTCTGCTCAAGGCGGCTCCGAGTATAAGCAAGGGACTTGAGGATGCGGGCTTTGACATAGACCTTAAGCCAGGTGATATACCTGATCCGGCAAAGCCGATGCCGGGATGTCCGTTCTGTACACGCTGTATATATGCGGATGAACGTTGCATGAAGGAGCGCCCGGAGGAGACAGAGGTATCACCGGGACATACGGTTCGCTGTCACAAGGCAGGACAGATATAACAGAGATTAAGGAGGAATCGTGATGGAATATAGTGCAGTCAGTACGATATGGATTATGGTAGGAACGGTACTCATTTTCTTCATGCAGGCGGGCTTTGCGATGCTTGAGACCGGCATGACGAGGGTAAAAAATGCAGGAAATATCGCCATGAAGAATCTGGTTGACTATTGTATCGGTTCGGTGACGTTCTGGTTGATAGGATTCGGAATTATGTATGGCGGCGACGGAGCTGTACTGGGTAAGATCAAAGGTGTGGCAATGGAATCGGTATATGGAGGCGGCATGCTTCCTGACGGGATCCCATTCTGGGCATTCCTGATATTTCAGACAGTATTCGCTGCGACGGCGGCGACCATCGTGTCGGGTGCCATGGCGGCGAGAACTAAATTTGCAGCATATTGTATCTACAGTCTGATGATAAGTCTGGTGATCTATCCTATATCGGGACACTGGATATGGGGAGACGGTTGGCTGGCACAGCTCGGATTCCATGATCTTGCCGGATCCACAGTTGTACATATGGTGGGCGGTGCCGCTGCATTTGCAGGAGCGTGGATGCTCGGCCCGCGTATCGGAAAGTATTCAAGAAGCGGAAAGTCGAAGAAGATACCGGGACACAGCATGCCGCTGTCAGTGCTTGGAATATTTATCCTGTGGTTTGGCTGGTTCGGCTTCAACGGAAGCTCGGTTCTGCCACTGACAGGAGATACGGTGTCGCTAGTTGGCAAGGTGTTCTGTAACACCAATCTATCCGCTGCGGCTGGAGCAGTCACAGCGATGTGTATAAGTTGGGCGTGGAAGAAGAAGCCAGATATCGCCATGACACTCAACGGCGCTCTGGCAGGCCTGGTTTCTATCACTGCGGGAGCCGACGTTATAAGTACACCACTTGCGGTGTTGGTCGGAATCGTGGCCGGAGCGATAGTAGTTGGGGGAATGCATTTCATAGAGAACGTGGTAAAGATAGATGATCCTGTGGGAGCCATCGCGGCACACGGATTCGGTGGCCTGTGGGGAACTGTAGCGGTTGGATTGTTCTCAGACGGAACCGCCACAAAGACAAAGGGCCTGCTGCTCGGCGGTGGTGGCTACCAGTGCGGAATCCAGATCCTTGGCGGAATAGTTGTGTTCCTGTATGTATTTGCAGCTTCGGCACTACTGTTCAAGATCGTTCAGAAGACCATCGGCCTTCGTGTATCGGCTGAGGATGAGATGGATGGACTGGATATCAGTGAGCACGGATTTTCAAATACTTACACAGAGGTGCTGTCCTCAGACGGAATAAGCGCGCCTATGATGAATGTGCCTGAGATCGATGGCAAGGCATTTGACAGCACAGAAAATGCGGAGAATCTTAACATATCCAAGGTGGTCATCATAGCGAGAAAGAACAAGCTTGACGCACTGCTTCACGCCATGAATGACATAAATGTAACTGGAGTTACGATCACGGATGTGACCGGATATGGTATACAGAAGGGAAATAATGACAAATATTACCGCAGCTCGGATGCGGATCTGAACCTGCTCCCTAAGGTGAAGGTCGAGGTCATAGTCAGCACTGTACCTGTGTCCAGGGTTGTGGAAACTGCGGAGAAGGTGCTGTACTCCGGTAACTATGGCGATGGCAAGATATTCGTATACGATGTGAAAAATGTTGTGAAGGTTAGAACCGGAGAGGTTGGAAGAGAAGCATTGATTGATGAGAGCAAGTAGGAGAGGAGGCTTTTTTATGCGCAAGACAACAATTGATGAGGCGATCGCAAGGGTCGATGACTGGAAGGGCAAGGAGATCAGTTACAAGCCCGTTTCAGGAGGAATAACGAATCCGAATTTCAAAGTGGATGTGGAGGGAGAGCATTTCTTCCTCAAGATACCGGGAGCCGGCACGGATTACATAAACCGTGAAGTATGCCACGAGGCAAATGTGATCGCGGACGAGAGCAAGGCAGGCCCAAGAGTCTATTATTATTTCGAGGATACAGGTGTTGAGATATTCCAGTGGCTTGACGGCTACCGCCAGGTGACATTTGGCGATGTGTATGACAAAGATATATTCCAGTCGATATTCGAGAGGATCAGGGACTTCCACCATCTCGAGACAAAGCCGCTGAACCTGAAGCAGAGCATATTTGAACAGGCGTGGGATATGAACGCAAGGGCGAAGAAGGGCGGCTATATATCACCGTTTAATGACAAGATGGAGTATCTGCTCTCTGCTATTGAGAAGGCGCTGGCGGGCAGTGAGGAGCTGTGTCCGTGCCACAATGATTTCTGGACAAACAACCTGATGTACAACGAGGAGACAGATGATCTGAAGATCATAGATTATGAGTATGCGTCCATGAATGATCCTTATGTGGATCTGGGGCTGATATCTGCTGTGAACTATTTCACCGAGGATATGGACGTGGAGATGATGAAGATATACGGCGGAGGCAAGGTTGATGAGAGAGCATTTGCTAGAATGAAGCTGAACAAGATAGCCTGCGATATCAAGTGGGCGTATTGGGCACTGTATCAGGCGGCCAGCTCCAACGTGGAGTTTGATTACATGAACTGGTATGGACAGAAGATGGCGAGACTGCAGCATTTCTGGCTCGATTCAAGGCTGGATTACTGGCTCGACGTTGCGAGGGAGAAGAGTACCCGTATCAGTTGATGATCAGCAGATCGTATTATGAAACCGGTTCAGGAAAGGGAGATGTATAGCATGAAGGATTATTATAAGAATATGGAAGATTCATGGGTAGAATTTGTCAGTAAGAATATACGCGCACAGGCATATTCCGGGGAGGAGAAAGCCACCTCGGAGGTGTTTATGCAGGCCATGGATGAGCTTGGTATTGAGCATTTCCGCGATGAGTGCGGCAACGTGGTCGGAGTCATCCGCGGAGAGGGTGACGGTCCAAACGTGCTTCTGACTGGACATATGGATGTTGTGCCTGAGGGAAGCATAGATGCATGGAGTCCGTATTTGCCATTTGAGCCGAAGGTGGAGGATGGAAAGTTATACGGCAGAGGCATAAGCGATATGCTTGCTGGCCTGACTTCGGAATTCTTTGCATTTATGGAGATCAAAAAGCTGGTGGATGCCGGGGCGAAGATATCGGGCAATCTTATATTTGCTACAGTCGTCTATGAGGAGCCGGCGGAGAGTATCGGAACGATTTATCTTATGGAGCACACTCTTCCGGAGCACGGCCTTGATGTTGACCTGTGCTATCTGGGGGAGCCGTCAGACGGCAATCTTGCCATCGGACAGCGAGGCAAGATCGAGCTTGTCATAGAGGTGTACGGTAAGGTGGCGCACTCGTCCGCTCCGCAGGAGGGCATAAATGCTGTTGAGAAAGCGCTCCCTATAATGGATGCGATCATGCATAACTTTGGCAGTGAACCGCTCGTACATGAGATGGGTAAGACGTCCATGGTCATCACTGATGTGGTGGTAACACCGGGACAGAAGTATTCCTGTGTGCCGGACTATTGTGAAATCACAGTGGATCAGAGATATGTGCCACCTATTACCATAGAGGATACGGTGAGCAGGGTTCAGAAATTCCTGGATGAGCAGAAGAAAAAGGATCCTGAGCTCAGAGCTGTCGTTCATCCGAGAATGAATAAGAGGACGTGTTACACCGGTTATGAGACGGAGGCGGCAAAGCAGCATCCGGCGTGGGTGACCGGCAAGGATAATGAGTATGTCGAGCTGACATACAGGACGCTTAAGGAGCTTGGTCAGGATGTTGAGAAGATATACTGGCAGTTTGGAACCGACGGAAGCGTTATATGCGGCAAATACAACATACCGACTATAGGATATTCGGGTGCGATGATGAGTCAGGCGCATCAGGCACAGGAGCATGTGGAGATCGACAGGATCCTCGACTGTATAGAGGGATATACTGCGGTTCTCTGCAGGCTGTATGGACTGGATATGTCGGAATAAAGGTTTACACGGCACCGCTTATTTTGATACAATCATGTTGCAGGTCAGAAAACATAGGGCTCAGTTTATAAGGAAGTAAGGGAGGGGACAGATGTTAGCAGATCAGCGTAAACAGATAATATTGGATCAGGTAAATCTTAATCATTCGGTTACTGTTGCCAGACTGGTTGAGCTGCTGGGCGTGTCGACCGAGACGGTGAGACGTGATCTTGAGGATCTTGAAAATAACAACATGCTCACGAGGGTACACGGCGGTGCGGTTTCTGTGAAGAAGAGATACCGGTTTGAGGATATGGATGTCAGGGGCACATCCAATATGGAACTCAAGGAGCAGATAGCCAGGAAAGCGCTTGAGTATGTGAAGGATGGAGACACCATAGCGATAGATTCAGGCAGCACGGCGTCATTGTTCGCCATGGCACTGAAGGCGCGCAATTTTGACTCACTATCCGTCATAACCTATTCCTCGGAGGTGTTCTCCATATTATCGGAATGTGGAAATTACAGGATAACCCTGCTGGGCGGTGAATATCTCCCGAAGGAGAAGTTGTTTTATGGCTTCCTGACACATGAGGCGATGCAGAAACTGTATTTTTCAAAGGCATTTGTAGTACCTTCGGCACTTTCGGTCGAGGATGGCGCACATGATTTTATAAGGGAGACCTATGAGAATCAGTGCATGCTGATAGGCCATGCTAGCGAGGTATTTCTGCTGGCGGACAGCACGAAATTCGAGACAAAGGGAGATTTCAAGCTCAGTGATCTCCAGCCTGAATTCACCATCATAACCGACGATAAGCTTCCGGAGTCCGTATACAATATGTATAGAGATCACAAGCTGAACGTGGTAAGTTGATGACAGTCAAAAAAGTGTCTGTTTGCCTCTCTTTGGGTGTACAGAAGATCGATAAAATAGTATAATAAATGTGCTATATAAAAGATTGGACGGACAACTAAAGGAGGGTTATGGTTATGTACGAGAACAAGGATATGCTCAGTTGGCTTGGCTATTTTGCAGACATGATGAAGGTCAGTCCTGAGAAGATAAAGATGCTGAATATATGCGGAAAGCAGAAGAACGTTGTTCCGACTATAGACACACACAAGAGAGTTCTTATATTTGCAGATCAGAGTCATGAGGATCTGTTGTATACGCTTTGGGAGAAGGGCTTTGGCGAGTATGACATGTGGTATGCAGAGGGTGTGGAGCCCGGCGGCGAGGTTCATCATGACAAGCTGGAGAAGGTGCTGAACAGGAAGATAACAGGGCCAACAGTTATATTCATCATGAATGAGAAGACAAGGGAATCCGTCAGATACGGAATTGCAAATGATTTCTTCTCGGCTGGAACAGTACACTATGTCGGCAAGGAGATAAGAGCAGTCATCATGAGTCTGCTGGATGTGGATACGCATGACACCATCTTGGCACTCCAGGCCGAGAGTATAGTCATTGAGGCTGCGATCGTGGCAAGCGAGGGCAACATTATAGCCGTTGAGCCGGACGAGGGTTCGAGAAGATCCATGGAGGAGAATGTTGACAAGTTCGGAGTACATAATGTACAGATAATCCCAGATATGAGCGAGGACACTCTGGCAGCCATACCTGTTCCGAGACTGGCATTCATAGTTGCAAATCATTATCTGGAGTCAGATATGGAGAGACTGCTCAAGATCAATCCGAATATGCAGTTTGTCATATACACACTTGATCTTGGAATACTTGCACAGGCAAAGCTCATATTTGACAAGCTCGGAATAAAGAATATGGAGGCTATTCAGATATCTGTATCCAAAACCAACAAGGACAACATGTTCGTTACCCAGCCGTCACCATGGCTTATCACCGGTGGAGCAGAGTAATCGACATCATAATATTTATATATAAGAAAAACCGCCTTTATGTAATAGGCGGTTTTCTTGTGTCCTCCAGACGGACGATTCCGAGGATCGTTCCCAGACAAATGATATCACTTGTGAGATACAGGGATCTATCACATCTGCTGACAGCTTCAAGGTATGGTGAGCCATCCTTTTCTGTATATTTTCTGATCATCTCGACTCCATTCTCGTTCAGGAATAACGCAATATCTCCGAAATGAGGAAAGTTTTGTTCCACGGCTATAATATCATCCTTAATATAGATAGGATGGAGCATATTGGTCGTGAGCCTCAGACAATAATCTGCATTTGGAAAATAATCGGCGGGTATCTCTATAAATTCTGTCGCGTGTGTTGAGTAGTCTGAATTGGAAGCAAGCGTGTGAGTTGAGGAAATACACGGAATCCTGCGCGTTTTGGCGCGGTACGCATCCGCTGAAGGAAGCTTCTTCTGCATGTGATCTTCAGAGTCCGCCATTAGCATGACCATCCGCTTGCCGTGGATGTTGAGTGTTCTGTATTTTTGCAGGAGATACAATTCCTCGTCCGTAAGGCTGCGCCTATGGAGAAATCCATCCATGGTACATCCAAGTGCGTCTGCGATGGATATCATAAGCTGTATTCCCGGGCTCTTGGTCTTGCCGCTCCTGATGGCTTTTATCGTATCCTCAGAGACATCTGTCAACTCAGCTAACTGACTGATCGTAACCCCGCGTTCAGCCATGACTTCCCTGAGTCTTTTCCCTATATCGTATTGTTGCTGCATGTAATTCACCTCAGTAACATTATATAATAGAAGAAACAGGCTTGTCCAGTTGAAAAGTGTAAGAATATACACTTTTGCGATTTGTGTATGCGCAGGAAAGTGTATGAACTGCTCTTTAATATGAAATTAAATATGATATAATGAATTTATCTGTTACATCGAGAGATGACAAGGGGGTCATTTTCTACAATAGTCTGTCACAATGGGGGTGACGGATTACGGCAGAGGGAACAAGGCTATCACGTGTCGAGCGTTAGGGCGTCGAACACGAGATAGCCTTTTTTCGTGGGGGCGAAGGACGGACGGCTGGGTATTCTTCCGCGGGGCGGGTATATCATCTGCTATATATGTGGTATCACGCTCTACTTCCTTCGCTTCGGCTTAGCTTCTATATGCACTCGTTTCCGGCCGCGATAAGGGCGATGCGGCTTCCAACTCGGCAAGAAGCACCGAAGCTCAGTCGTATTCGCTACCGATACCACATATATAGCAGATGATATACAGCCGCGGAAGAATACCCAGCCTGTTTCTGGCGGAAGGGTGATGGGAGTGGCGAATTTTACTTTGATGATTTGGAAGAAAAGCTAATTATAAACGAAATGTTAAAATTATAAAAAAAGTATAAACTGGTGATACACTAGGTTTTATGCGGGCTTCTTGGGAAAACTGTGACAAAAAACTGTTTTTGTTACGAAAAATAATACAAAAATAAAAAATGATTAAAATTTGACTATAAGGGCAAATAAATGACTTTAAATTTGTTTTGAATGGTGATAAAATACGCAAGCAAGGAGCGAGAGTAGCTTTTTAGAAAAAAAGATAGGGGAGTATGACCGTATGAATGTAGTATTTTTTGATGTAGACGGCGTACTGAATTCGGAGAAATTTCTGTGTGAGAAGCATGGGGAGTTTATCAATCCTAAGAATGTGGCTAACCTCAAGATGGTTGTGGATGCCACAGGAGCGAAGCTGGTCATGACAAGTGACTGGAGAAAACAGGTGATTGATAAGGATATCAGTAAGGCACACGTAAGGGAACTGATAGACAGACTTGCGGATGCTGGAATGGAAGTATATGGGGCAACTTCTTCAGGGGATGAGCTCAGAAACAAGTACGGGGATTATACCAGAGCATGTGCAGTCAAGGATTATGTGGTTGCGAATTCCGTAGAGGGATATGTCATATTTGATGACATGGATATGGACTGGGAGGCTCATGAACTCGATTCTCACTGGATCAACACAGAGAACGTACTTGTGGGGCTGTCTGAGGCAGATGCCATGAATGCTATTTCTATAATAAACCAATAATAAACTGGAATAGCATTTTGACATACAATAAAACAGTGTGAAAGGAAGTGATGTCTTACGGATCTGGCAGAAGAGTTATCCAATGAACTCCAATGCAAAACAGTATTTACAATACCAATATTTGGTGGAATACCGGTAACGGAATCTGTGGTGGTAACATGGATCATTATGGCAGTGCTTGTGCTGTTGTCGATTATCCTTGTAAGGAATCTCAAAGTTGAGAATCCGGGTAAGAAACAGCTTGTGCTGGAGACCATAATAACTACTTTTAACAACCTGTTCAAAGGTGTTATCGGAGAGGCGGGCATGAAGTATGTTCCGTATCTGATAACGGTTATTCTGTACATCGGCATGGCCAACATCATGGGTGTATTTGGCTTTAAACCACCGACAAAGGATCTGAATGTGACAGCCTCACTGGCCATCATGAGTATCATACTCGTACAGGTGGCAGGAATACGAGGAAAGGGGACAAAAGGCTGGGTCAAGAGTTTTGCAGAGCCGGTAGCAATAGTTGCACCGCTTAATGTACTTGAGCTTGTCATCAAGCCGCTGTCGCTGTGTATGCGACTTTTTGGTAATGTTCTCGGAGCATTCGTCATCATGAAGCTGATAGAGGCAGTAGTTCCACTCATTGTCCCTATCCCACTCAGCCTGTACTTTGATTTTTTTGATGGATTTTTACAGGCATTTGTATTTACTTTCCTGACTACGCTTTACATGCAGGAAGCGATGGAGTAAAGATTATCTGATTTTAAAAATGAAAATAAGAAGGAGAAAATGATATGAACGGATTATTAGCAATTGGAGCAGGTATAGCAGCATTAGTAGGACTTGGCGCAGGACTTGGAATCGGTCTTGCAACATCAAAGGCAGTTGAGGCTGTAGCTAGACAGCCGGAGGCAGACGGAAAGATCACAAAGCTTCTTATCATCGGTTGTGCCCTTGCAGAGGCAACAGCTATCTACGGTTTCGTAATCGGACTTCTTGCAATCATTCTTCTTAAGTAATCAGATTTTTGGTCAGATGGATATTTTAATAGAAATATCTAATAGAAATCTGGAATTGCAGAAGAGATGCGGATAATAGAAACAGAAAGATAGGAGTGGCTATATGATTGATATAGAATTTTCTACAATAGCATTCACCATTATCAACTTAATAGTTCTGTTTCTTCTTTTGAAGAAGTTCTTGATAGGACCGCTCAACGATGTCATCAAGAAGAGAGAAGATATGATCGCTGGCACCATATCGGATGCCAACAATCAGAAGGCTGAAGCAATGAAACTCAAGTCTCAGTATGAGGATACCCTTGCAGGGGTTGATGCTGAGTGCAGGGATCTCCGTGAGAAATCCCGTGTGGAGGCCCAGAATGAGTACAGCCGTATCATAGATCAGGCTGATGCAAAGTCAGTCAAGATGATAAAGGATGCGGAGAAGACCATAGAGATCAAGCAGAACAAGGCACTTTCTGATATGCAGTCACAGATCGCAGAGCTTGCAATGGCAGCAGCCGGCAAGATCGTGGGCGGTGAAGGTGATGCGGAATCAGCAGGAGCTGCCATGTATGACGAGTTTTTGAATGAAGTAGGTGATTCAGGTGACACAGAAGGCAATTAATTACGGAATTGTCCTCTATCAGCTTGGAATCAGTCAGGACATGGTGGAGGAGATAAAGGCGCTTGTGGATGGTAGTCCGGAGCTGGTATATGCACTGGCAGATCCGGTGGTCAGCCACGCGGACAAGCGCAAGGTCGTTGACAGGGTATTTGACAGATTTGGCAATAAGGATCTGGTAAATTTCATGAAGACCCTGTGTGACAACGATGGATTTGACATGATACATGACATATTTGACGAGTATGAGAAGTATGCCAGAGAGCAGCAGGATATCCTTTCGGCAACTCTCTATTATGTCACACCGCCAACTGATAAGCAGAAGGCAGGTATCGAGAACTTCCTTATGAAAGAGTATGGAAGCAAGGCGGTACAGCTTTCTATGGTGGAGAAAAAAGAATTGATAGGTGGATTTGTCATAAGAACGGGAGACCGCGAGTACGACAGAAGCATTCTGGGCAGGTACAAATCCCTTAGACAGAAACTGGTTATGAGGTGATAAATTGAGTTCAATTAGTTCAGAGGATATTATTTCTATACTCAAAGAAGAGATAGAGAATTATGATTTTGACTCCAGGGACAAAGAAGTCGGTAAGGTCATCTATGTAGGTGATGGAATCGTAACCGTATACGGTATAGACAATGCCATGTACGGTGAGATCGTTGTTTTTGAGAATGGTGTCAAAGGTATGGTTCAGGATATCAGAAGAACAGAGATAGGATGTATTCTGTTCGGTCGTGATACAGGAATCAAAGAAGGAACAAAGGTCAGCAGAACGGGAAAGCGTGCAGGCATCCCTGTAGGCGATGCATTTATCGGACGTATAGTTGATGCCCTTGGAGCACCTATAGATGGAAAGGGCAGCATAGAGTCAACGGATTATCGTCCAATAGAGAATCCGGCTCCAAGCATAGTTGATCGTAAGTCGGTCAACCAGCCGCTTCAGACAGGAATCCTCTCGATAGATGCCATGTTCCCAATCGGAAGAGGACAGAGAGAGCTGATCATAGGAGACAGACAGACAGGTAAGACATCCATAGCGATAGATACCATTCTGAATCAGAAGGGCAAGGATGTCATCTGTGTATATGTGGCTATAGGCCAGAAGGCTTCAACAATAGCCAAGGTTGTAAATAACCTGAACAAATATGATGCCATGGACTACACGATAGTCGTTGCATCTACAGCAAGTGATTCAGCACCACTTCAGTATATTGCGCCTTATTCAGGTACAGCGATCGCTGAGTATTTCATGCATAAGGGCAAGGATGTGCTGATCGTGTACGATGATCTGTCAAAGCACGCTGTTGCTTACAGAACATTGTCACTGCTTCTCGGACGTTCACCAGGACGTGAGGCATATCCTGGAGATGTATTCTATCTCCATTCAAGACTTCTTGAGAGATCAAGTAAGCTTAAGGATGAGCTTGGCGGAGGCTCCATCACAGCCCTTCCTATTATCGAGACACAGGCAGGCGATGTATCTGCTTATATACCTACAAATGTTATATCTATCACAGATGGACAGATATTCCTCGAGAGCGATCTGTTCTTCTCAGGTATGAGACCTGCTGTCAACGTCGGTCTGTCGGTATCACGAGTTGGTGGTGCAGCGCAGACAAAGGCGATGAAGAAGGCCGCAGGAAGTATCCGTATCGATCTGGCACAGTACAGAGAGATGGAGGTGTTCACACAGTTCAGTTCAGATCTTGATGAGAACACCAAGGAACAGCTTCAGTATGGCAAGGGACTTATGGAGCTTTTAAAGCAGCCTCTGTGTAATCCGCTGTCAATGGCCGAGGAGGTTATCATTCTGGTAGCAGCTACCAATAAGGTATTCCTTCCAGTTGAGGTTTCAGAGGTCAAGAAGAAGAAACTTGAGATGCTTGAATACTTCCACAGTGCCCATAAGGATATCGTGGATGAGATCGAGGAGAAGCAGGTGCTTACCGATGAGCTGAAGGACAAGATAGTCGCAGCCGCTAAGGAGTTTATCGAGAGATAGATCTCAGGAGAAATAAGAAGATTCGTTGAGAGGTGATTTGATTGGCAAATACCAAAGAAATCCAGAATAGAATAAAGAGTATCAAGGATACTCAGAAGATCACCAATGCAATGTATATGATCTCATCTTCCAAGCTTAAAAAGGCGAGGACAGATCTTGAGAACACGGAGCCTTACTTCTACACACTCCAGGTTGCTCTTGCCAGAATGCTCAGACATGTTCCTGAGATGGAGCATCTGTATTTCGACAGCAGAGAGGGAATCAAGGAAGAGGACAGAAGGCGAGGTTATCTGGTCATTACCGCCGACAAAGGTATGGCTGGTGCCTACAACCACAATGTAATCAAGATCGCTGAGCAGGAGCTTGCAGCCCACCCAAACAGTGAGCTGTATGTAGTCGGCCAGGTGGGAAGACACTACTTCGCAAAGAAGGGAGTGCCTATAGATATACATTTCCAGTATACAGCGCAGAATCCTAGTCTTCACAGAGCCAGAGTCATAGCGGACAAGATGCTTGAGAACTATGAGAATGGCGATATAGATGAGGTATACATCATATATACCAACATGAAGAGCAGTGTGGTCGTTGAACCGCAGATGATACAGCTCCTCCCTATGAAGAGGACTGACTTCGCAGGCGTTCCTGCGGATGTGTTCCACGAGGAGATTACCATGGAGCCTTCACCGAAGGCAGTGCTTGACCGAATCGTACCAAACTGTGTCATGGGATATATATACGGCGCTCTGGTAGAGTCCTTCTGCAGTGAGCAGAACAGCCGAATGATGGCGATGGACTCAGCCACAAAGAGTGCCAAGGAGATGCTGGATGATCTCAATATCAAATACAACAGAGCAAGGCAGGCAGCCATAACGCAGGAGATCACAGAGATCGCGGGCGGCGCCAGAGCTCAGAGAGACAGGAGCTAATAAGCTCAATAAATAATTGTAAAGGAGGTCTGATGTTTTGAAAAATGGTAAGATAGTACAGGTCATGGGACCTGTCGTAGACGTAGAATTTCCAGACAACGATCTGCCATACATCAAGGATGCTCTTGAAGTAGATAATCATGGAAAAAAATGTGTTATGGAAGTAGCACAGCACGTAGGAAATAATACAGTAAGATGTATCATGCTGTCCGCCAGCGAGGGACTTTCAAGAGATATGGAAGTCGTTGCGACCGGATCAGGAATCAAAGTTCCAGTAGGAAATCAGACACTTGGACGTCTGTTCAACGTGCTTGGTGAGACAATAGATGGCAAGGAGGATCTCTCAGACACAGAGCACTGGGTAATCCACAGAGAGCCGCCAACATTTGAGAATCAGAGTCCTGTCATCGAGATACTTGAGACAGGTATCAAGGTCATAGATCTTCTTGCACCTTACTCAAAGGGTGGTAAGATCGGTCTGTTCGGCGGTGCCGGAGTTGGTAAGACAGTCCTTATCCAGGAGCTTATCCAGAATATCGCATCCGTACATGGTGGATACTCAATATTCACCGGTGTTGGAGAGCGTTCAAGAGAGGGAAATGATCTGTGGACAGAGATGAGCGAGTCAGGCGTTATCGACAAGACCGCCCTGGTGTTCGGACAGATGAATGAGCCACCTGGAGCCAGAATGAGAGTTGCAGAGACAGGACTTACAATGGCAGAGTATTTCCGTGATGTAAATCATCAGGATGTGCTTCTGTTCATCGACAATATATTCAGATTTACACAGGCAGGTTCAGAGGTTTCATCACTTCTTGGACGTATGCCATCAGCCGTTGGTTATCAGCCAACACTTGCAAATGAGATGGGTGAGCTTCAGGAGCGAATCGCTTCTACCAAGGAAGGATCAGTCACGTCAGTCCAGGCCGTATATGTGCCAGCCGATGACCTTACAGATCCTGCCCCAGCCACAACATTTGCGCATCTGGATGCAAATACAGTTCTTTCAAGAAAGATCGTTGAGCAGGGTATCTATCCGGCAGTAGATCCGCTGGAGTCAAGCTCACGAATTCTTGAGGCTGATATAGTCGGCGAGGAGCATTACAATGTTGCAAGACGTGTACAGGAGATACTTCAGAAGTACAAGGAGCTGCAGGATATCATCGCAATCCTCGGTATGGAGGAGCTGTCAGATGAGGATAAGCTTACAGTTACCAGAGCCAGAAAGGTTCAGAGATTCCTGTCACAGCCATTCCATGTTGCTGAGAACTTCACAGGTATTCCTGGAAAGTATGTAAGTCTCAAGGATACGATCAAGGGCTTCAAGATGATCGTTGACGGTGAGATGGACGAGTATCCTGAGTGGGCATTCTTCAATGTAGGTACTATAGAGGAAGTAAAGGAAAAGGCCGAGAAGGGCCAGTAAAGGAAGTGCATAGATGAATACATTTTATCTGAGAGTTATTTCCAGTAATAAGATATTCTTCGACGGCCGGGCAGAGAAAATAGTTCTTCCACTTGAAGATGGAGAGAAAGCGGTTCTTGCACATCATGAGAATATGGTCATAGCTACCAGCATAGGAGAGATCAGGATCACCACGAGTAAAGGTGAACAGGTCATCGGTGTTGTGGGCGAAGGATTTGTTCAGATAGTAAATAACCGAGTTGTCCTTATCGTGGATTCCGCAGAGAAGCCGGAGGATATCGACAGGGTCAGAGCCAAGGAGGCAAAGATCAGAGCGGAAGAGAGACTCAGACAGAAAGAGAGTCTGAAAGAATACAAGCAGAGCGAGGCATCCCTTGCCCGTGCACTCACAAGACTCAAAGTAACAGAAAAGATATAAAACCCAGCGCAGAAACCCCAAGCGCCTGCTTGCAGGCATTTGGGGGTTTCAAGCGGTTTTAACGAGAAGTCGTTCGGCGTAAGCCGAACATAGAGCGCGTCAGCGCGGGACTTCGAGTCTATTATAAAAGGCAGTGCCAGCAGCGGGACGATGAAACCGATGTGGCGTTGCCTTTTTATGTGCAGACACAATAGGTAAAATGTTACTTGACAACTTTTGCCTTTACTGAGAAAATTACTAGATAGTATATGGTGAACTGTATATACAGTGAACTATGTATATAAGAGTTTATGAAAAAGAGGACGTGTGCATGTATATGCACACATTTTTGAGTTAAAGGTATTTGGTTAGAGGTATTTATGTTAAGATTTATTTGGGTAATAGTTTCGTGCTTGTTTCTGATCATGTACTATGTGCCAAAGATGTCGTATTATGCTAGACACCCGGAAAAATATGGTGAAGATATATGTTATCAGATGGCACAGGTTATGTGCAATCATGTGAGACGTCGTGCTTTTATCAAGACGGTTGCCACGGGTATGGAGAACCTTCCTAAGGAGGGCGGATATATCATGTATGCCAATCATCAGGGTAAGTATGATGTACTGGGAGTTATAGTTTCCCATGACAAACCGATTACGTATGTCATGGATGCCAAGAGGTCGAAGCTGTTCATAGCAGATCAGCTTACGGATCTTGTGAAGGCACAGAGACTTGACAAGGAAGACATAAAGCAGCAGGTACAGGTTATAAACGATGTATCCACGGAAATCAAGGCGGGAAGGAGATATATTTTATTCCCGGAGGGAGGATACGATCACAGTCACAATGAGCTCAAGGAGTTCATGCCGGGAAGCTTCAAGATCGCCAAGAAGGCGAAGTGTCCTATCGTTCCAGTCGTGCTGTATGATTCCTTCAAGCCATTTGAGGGATGGTCACTGAGGCGTGTGACGACACAGCTTGCATTTCTGGAGCCGATCCCATATGAGGTTATAGCTGATAAGACTACCACAGAGATCAGGGATATGGTCGTTGACAAGATCCAGAGGAAGCTTGATACGATGGAGACAATGAATTGTTGGTAACGATATATGGATAATTATTCTGAACGGGCAGGTCATGTTGATGATCTGCCCGTTCGGGTGTTACGGAAGCTTGGTGTTGACTATATCAAATCAGGTGAATACAATATAAAAGGGTATTTAACCACAAAAACAAGGATTGGGAAGTAGAGATATGGGACAGAGTAAAGAGAGAAACAGTAATGAAAAAAGCGGATTCCTCAAGAAGCTTATAATAGTTCTGGCAGTGGCGATCGTGGTAGTATTTGCGGTATTTTATGTGATCTATTACAGATTTTCATATCAGGCGGACAAGCTGGCAAAGGAGACCGCCCGCATATACGCATTTGGCGATGGCGGAGAGATGGCTGACATGATAGCCCCGGGATACGTGAAGAAGTTTGAGGATTCGTCAAAGGTTTTGTCGGTGAGTGACATACAGGACATATATATAAACAAGTTCAGAGCGTATACAGATGAGCAGGTCGGGGATATAGATACGATCGAGTGCAAGGTCACCGATATACAGGCGGTGAGCAATATAGAGGATGTGCAGCAGCAATTTGCGGACAACGGAGTTAAGGGCGTGTCCCAGTACAGAAGTGTGGAAGCCGACTGGATAGTGACAGGCAAGGATGGCGGCGAGGTCACGGTACACGTTCAGGAATGTATGTTGAAGTGCGACGATGGCTGGTATGTGGACTATGTCCGTATGCCGGATGAAATAGACAGCATGAGTACGCCGGTCGATTCCGGGGATGCTGACAGTGAGGAGACAACAGAGGCGGAGATCACTGAATAATATTGTGTGTATAAGATTGGAAGGGCATACAGTATACAAGAAAGAAGGCTGACAAAAAATGTATGATGTGAGATCCATGAAGGCAGAGGACTTCATAGATGATGGCGAGATCCGTGAGACGCTGGACTATGCGGATCAGAACAAGGACAATGTGGAGCTTATCGACAGTATCATAGAGAAGGCAAAGCTCAGGAAGGGGCTTACCCACAGGGAGGCATCCGTGCTTCTTGCGTGTGAGATGCCGGACAAGATAAATGAGATATATGATCTGGCGGAGCAGATCAAGAAGGACTTCTACGGCAACAGAATAGTTATGTTCGCGCCGCTGTATCTGTCCAACTACTGTGTAAATGGGTGTGTGTATTGTCCGTATCACATCAAGAATAAGCATATAGCCAGAAAGAAACTCACCCAGGAAGAGGTGAGACGGGAGGTCATAGCACTGCAGGATATGGGGCACAAGAGACTGGCCATCGAGGCCGGTGAGGATCCTCAGATGAATCCTATAGAGTATATACTTGAATGTATCAATACTATTTACAGTATAAAGCATAAGAATGGAGCAATCCGCCGTGTAAATGTAAACATAGCGGCAACGACCGTTGAGAATTACAGGAAACTTCATGAAGCTGGGATAGGAACATATATATTGTTCCAGGAGACCTATGACAAAAAGGCATATGAGGTGCTTCATCCTTACGGACCAAAGCATGACTATGCATATCACACAGAGGCTATGGATCGTGCTATGGAAGGTGGTATAGACGATGTGGGTCTGGGAGTGCTCTTTGGTCTGGACAAGTATAGGTACGAATTTGCGGGGCTGCTGATGCATGCGGAGCACCTTGAGGCTGTTCATGGAGTTGGTCCGCACACCATCAGTGTGCCAAGAGTCAAGAAGGCTGATGACATAGATCCTGAGGCATTTGACAACGGAATAAGCGACGATGTATTCTGCAAGATCGCAGCATGTATCAGAATCGCCGTTCCTTATACAGGAATGATAATCTCCACAAGGGAGAATCCAAAGGTCAGGGACGAGATCATAAGGCTTGGAGTGTCGCAGATAAGCGGTGGTTCCAAGACCAGTGTGGGTGGCTACTATGAGCCGGAGCCAGAGGATGAGAAGTCGGAGCAGTTCGATGTCAGCGACACGAGAACTCTGGATCAGGTTGTCAACTGGCTGATGACCAAGGGGTATATACCATCATTCTGTACAGCGTGCTACAGAGAGGGAAGAACCGGTGACAGATTTATGAGCCTGTGCAAGAGCGGACAGATACAGAACTGCTGTCATCCGAATGCGCTCATGACACTGGAGGAATATCTGGTAGATTATGCATCTCCGGAGACTGCGGAGATAGGCAGGAGACTCATACAGGATGAGCTTAAGAACATTCCGAATGAGAAAGTCAGACAGATAGTGGTCGAGAGACTTGACAGGATAAAGCACGGAGACAGAGATTTTAGATTCTAACACATTGTGGAGGAGCAAAATGAGTTTAAACGATACGCCGTCGGCAAACAGAGTGCATATAGGTTTCTTTGGATGCAGGAACGCAGGCAAGTCCAGTCTGGTAAATGCAGTGACGGGGCAGAGCCTTGCTGTTGTGTCGGATGTGGCGGGAACCACCACGGATCCGGTGTACAAGTCCATGGAGCTGCTTCCGCTTGGACCGGTGGTCATCATAGATACACCGGGAATAGACGATACCGGCGAGCTGGGTGAACTCAGGGTGTCGAAGACCAGACAGGTGCTTGCGAAGATAGATGTCGCTGTGCTGGTGGTTGATGGTTCGGTTGGCCTTTCGGCGGCGGACAGGGAGCTCACAGAGCTTTTCAAAGAGAAGAATATAAATTATATAATTGCGTACAATAAGAGTGATCTAGTTAAGGATGATACACAGGTTCAGAATTCAGCGGAGAATTCCATATGGGTCAGCGCAGAGCACAGACAGGGAATAGAGGAGCTGAAGGAATTGATAGGAAAGCTCACGGTGACAGACACCATGACCAGGAGACTGGTCGGAGATCTGATACAGCCGGGTGATATGGTGGTGCTGGTCATACCGATAGATTCTGCAGCTCCGAAGGGCAGGCTGATACTTCCGCAGCAGCAGGTCATAAGGGATGTTCTTGAGACCGGAGCTACGGCTGTGGTGTGCAGGGACACGGAGCTTGAGGATACTCTGAGACGGCTGGAGGGGAATGTATCTCTGGTGGTCACTGACTCCCAGGCATTTGCAAAGGTTATGAAGATCGTGCCGTATGACATATATCTGACGTCATTCTCAATACTGATGGCAAGATTTAAAGGGCAGCTTGATGCGGCGGTAAATGGCGCATATGTCCTGGACAGGCTGAGGGATGAAGGCCAGCGTACAGATGCGGACAGCAGACCTCCAAGGATACTCATAGCTGAGGGCTGCACCCATCACAGACAGTGTGATGATATAGGAACTGTAAAGCTGCCAGGATGGATACGCAGATACACGGGACTTGAGCCTGAATTTACATTTGTCAGAGGAACGGAATTCCCGGAGGATCTGACAGGATATGATCTGGTGATACACTGCGGAGGCTGTATGCTGAATGAACGCGAGATGAAGAGTCGTCAGGGAAGTGCGGAGCAGCAGAGTATCCCGATGACGAATTATGGAACTGCTATAGCTCATATGAATGGGATTCTTGACAGGAGTCTGAGGATTTTTCAGACAAAGACGGACATATAAATATTTGGATGAAAGGTGATCGATATGGCAAAGACAGGTTTGGTACTTGAGGGCGGCGGCCAGAGAGGCATATATACCGCCGGAGTCTTGGATGTGTTCATGGACAATGATATAGAGGTCGACGGTGTCATAGGGGTGTCGGCGGGAGCCATACATGGACTCTCCTTTGTTGCGAGACAGAGGGGACGCAACATGCGTTACAATATGAAGTACAGGAACAACAAGCACTACATGAGCCTGTACTCCCTTTTAACTACAGGAGATATATGTGGTGAGCAGTTCTGCTACCACGATATCCCGGAGAAACTGGATCCACTTGACTACGATGCATTCCTTGCAAATCCTACGAAGCTCTATGTGGGATGTTCTAATCTGGATACAGGAGAGGCGGAGTATCTGGAGTGTACAGATATGAGAAAGCCTGAGGATGTGAATAAGGTGAGGGCTTCGGCATCCCTCCCACTGGTGTCCAATATTGTAGAGGTTGATGGAATGAAGCTGCTGGATGGAGGTGTATCCGACAGCATACCGATATTTGCATTCAGAAGGATGGGCTACAGGAGAAATATAGTAGTTCTGACAAGACCGGAGGGATACCGCAAGGGCCCGGACAAGATGCTCAGGCTGGAGGCCGGAAGGTACAGGGAGTACCCTGAGTTCGTTAAAAGATGTCACATGAGACACATGTATTACAACAAGACCCTGGACAAGCTGGAGGAGCTTGAAAAGGAGGGTGATACGTTGATAATCAGACCGAGTGAGACTATAGAGATATCAAGGCTTGAGAAGAAGCCGGAGATGATCGAGGCCATGTATGAGCTGGGTGTGTACGATGCAAAGGAGAAATTGCAGCAGGTTAAGAAATTCCTGCGTGAGAGTAAGGAAGAAAGCAGGGACTACACACATGGACAGGCGCAGCAACAGACGGCGGTTACACAGCAGACCCGATAATGGAATATATGACAGATTGATACTTTCGGGAATGGACATTCCTGAGAGTGTGGATACACAGAAGAAGGCACAGGAGAATCACAGCAAAATGGCTGAGACTCCTGTGCCTTCGCTCATACTGTCACTTTCGGTATCTACAATATTCACCATGTTGATTGCAACCTCCTACAATATTGTGGACACTTATTTTGTCTCAGATCTTGGAGAAAGCAGTGTGGCCGCAGTTGGGATCATGTTCTCTGTTATGGCATTGATACAGGCTGTGGGTTACACCTGGGGCATGGGAGCTGGAAGTGAGATAGCGAGACTCCTCGGTAAGCAGAAGAAGCGTGAGGCGGAGCAGACGCTTGCCACGGCACTGGCGGGAGGAATACTGTCGGGCGCGGTCATGGCGGTTATATTTGCCGTGTTCAGGGAGGATGTGGTAAGACTTCTGGGGGCCACGGACACAAGTCTTGCTCCTGCTGGGCAGTATGGAATATATATCATGCTCGCGGCTCCGGTCATGTGCGGTGCCTATGTTCTGAACAATGCCCTGCGGGCTGAGGGGCAGCCGTATCTTGCTCTGCTGGGTATTCTGGCAGGAGGACTGTCAAATGCGTTATTTGACTATATATTGGTGAGAGTGCTTGGACTTGGAATAGCCGGTGCAGGCATAGCGACCCTTGCCGGACAGGGGATAAGTCTTGCCATAATGTATATATGTGTCAGGTCAAGGTGCAGCGTGGTAAGGCTTCATGTGTCTGATGTGTGGAGCTTCAGATATGGGGTGCGTATAGTGAGAACAGGGCTGCCATCCTTCCTGAGACAGGGGCTCATGTGCCTTGCGGCGATCATGATAAGCAGAAGCTGTAGGCAGTACGGAGATGGAGCCATGGCGGGCGTCACAGTTGCAAATAAGATATTTGCAGTCATATTTGCGGCGCTGGTGGGCTATGGGCAGGGATTTGCCCCGGTGTGCGGGTTTGCCTATGGTGCAGGACTTGAATCCAGAGTGAAAAGGTCGCTGAGATTTACCATGATAACTGCGGTGATATTCATGTGCGCTATGGGTGCTGCGACCTGGGTGTGGGTATCCGAGGTGGCCGGTGTATTCTTGCATGAAGGTGGCACTCAAGCTATGCAGCTTGCGGCGCTGTCTCTCCGGGCGCATGCCATATCCATGCCGTTTGCAGCTGTGTGTCTGGTGACCGGAATGTACTATCAGGCTCTTGGAGCATATGGAAAAGCCACCCTCATATCCGCCCTGCGGCAGGGAGTATGTTTTATACCATTGGTATTCATACTGCCGCACATGTATGGCGTAGATGGAGTGGCTTTTGTCCAGGCCGCCGCCGATGTGCTGGCGGGGATTGTCTCGGCCTTTTATCTGTTATATACAAATGAAAAATAGTCCGTGTTTATCATCTCGTCCGATATATACAGTCGGTTTTCAACCTCCTCGATCATCTGATCCACGTATCCATCAGGGATCTGTGACTCAGGGACGAAGTAAGAGGTCTCCCCCGTGCTGGCATCATATCTGACCTTGTCGGTCATAAAGCTTTGATCCGCGAAGATCACAAGCTCATCGGAGTCGGACAAAATGTTGCGGCCAGCCAGAAGTCTTGAGTCAAAGTCGGCTCCGAGAAGGTTTAACACAGTTGGAAGTATGTCCACACTGGAGCAGAGCTTGTCGACAACTACTGGCTTCTCCATGGATGAGCTCCATATACCAAACTGGTTGTGGTGAAGCTCAAAGTCATCATTCTCTATGTCCTTGCCCGCAAGCTCGTTGTAGGTGCCGTCGCTGAGTCCGTAAGGATAGTGGTCAGGTGCCACGATGAACAGAGTGTTGTCCAGCTTGCCAGTCTTTTCCAGCTTATCCATCAGGAATTCCAGAGCCTTGTCAAGCTCCATCTGGGCTGCAACATAGGCTATGGCCTCATCTGAGTACCCTTTTTCGGAGAGGACATTCTCGGCTCCATCCCTGTTAATCATACATATATACTGATTGTCGTAATTGTAAGGCAGATGGCCGGAGAAACTCATAAAATACATGTTGAATTTGTCATCCTGAATGAAATCCCCATACACAGCCTCCATACATTCGAGATCGGAATACATAACGTGGTCAGGAATATCCAATCCTGCGCCGATGGCCTTGAAGGTGGTGTAGCCCATATTCGGATGGGTTCTTGTTCTGTCGTAGTATGTGGCATCAAAGTCGTGGTAGCCGTAGCTCTTGTAGCCCTGTGCGTTCAGCATATTGCCGAGGGCGTATGGCTGGTAGGTGTCCGCGGATGCCTCAAAGCTCCATTTGGAGGATGCCGGATACTGGCTGAGGCAGTTGGTATATTCGCCGTCTATGGTGCTGTGATACCACAGTGGGTTGTAGAAGTTAGTAAATTCAAAGCCTTCGTGATAAATCTTGTACAGTGTCGGTGTGGCCTCCCTGGATATTCCATATGTACTGAGACTTTCAGCGGTGACAAATACCACATTGTACCCCTCGAACATGCCGGTGTATTCGTCCGTGTAAGTTGGCTGTACCCCCGAGAAATATGCCGTCAGGCTTTTAAGCTCCTCGTCATCTGTCTGATTGTACAGACTTTGGAAATCTATGCTTTCATCGACCTGCGGAACATATACAGGCTCGTCGGCCTGGGTTGATCCTGCCGCCTGATCTGAGCCGCCGGTCTGAGAAGCTGATGAAAAATCTGTCTCGTCCGCAGATGCGGCATTGATATCTGATGCGGCAGTCTGTGCATCTGACTGATTATCTCCAATATCTGCAAGCTCAAATGTCTTGCTCTGGCTGCTCTGAGTCACCATGGTCACACAGTCTCTTCCCGTGGTGACCATGACTCCAAGCTTGTTCATGGACAGTTCAAGTACATAGCGTCCGTGGAACAGCGCATATGGAGTGTAGGCCGCAGTCCCGTGCACTGCCAGAATACAGATGGCAAGTACCCATGCAGCTGCGGAGATACCCAGCTGCACCAGCACTGCCCTGAGCACACCAGGCTTCTGCCCGATGCGGCATCTGCCAAATGAAAACCAGAACCTGTTCATGATGATAAGACATATAAGTGGCAGCAGGAACAGCACTATGATATACCAGTTGGATCGCAATGCTGAAAAAAGCACAGTCCTGAAGTTCATAGCATCCTGAGCACCGCCGATGGACAACAGACTCAAAAATGTTCTGAATATCTTATAGTATACAAATTGTGCAATATAGTAGATCGTAAATATACTCCACAGCAGGTAGGCTATGGCTGCATTTGCATATCTGTGCCAGAAGGAGGTCAGTGCTGACAGGGTAAGTCCGCATGCCAGCGCAAATGTCAGGGGATGTAGTATGCTGCTGCCTGCAGATCCATAAATTGCAATGTGAAACAGGAGCTCCATATAAATAAAGGCTAGCGGAAAGAATATGGAACGCCACAGCAGACCACAGTGTCTGCTTTGAGTTGTATCTGTTTTCATCTGGCATCTCCTTATTCGCGTGCGAGTATGTCGTCAAGTGCACCCCTCACTCCTATAGGATCTGTGACCAGAAGAGTGTGGAAACCAAGCTTTGCGGCGGCATCGAGATTCGCCTGCCTGTCATCAAGAAAAATGGATTCCTCAGGGACAAGGTTATATTTGTTGCAGAGATGCTCATAGATGGCGGCGTCTGGCTTGGTCACGTGGTATTCATAGGAGACCACTCTTCCGTCCGTGTAAGGCAGGAAGTGGAATCTAGGCGTGTGGAGTGCAAACAGTCTTCTTGGGTAGTTGGACAGGAGGTAGATGTTGTAACCTCTGGACTTGAGATCCTTGAGCCACATGTCGGCTCCCGGGAACATGTCCACCACTTCATCGAGATTGTTCATGAACAGGTCTATGTAGCTGCTGCATTCCGGGCTGAGTTCCTTGAAACGTTTGATGAGCTCTGGCTCAGGCATATCGTCCAGGTCAAAATGATTCCACATAGGGTGGTTTATCATGTTGTGATCAAGAGTATCTATCACGTCCGCTGGTATGCCAAGCTTCTCCATGGTGCTTTTCCAGTGGAAGTCTACGAGGACCATGCCAATATCAAAGATTATATTTTTCATATGTATATTCCTTTCGTGTCGTATGCTGCCGTATAAGTGCAGATTATGTCGTCACAGAAATTTTAACTCATAATAGGACAAAAATATACTCAAATATTTGCGGAAATGCTGACAAATACCTAATATGCTTGTTTACAGTTTTCCGGTCACAGTGTTACAATGATTAAATCGGCAATGTAAGGGGAAATACAGTGTATGATATACGTATTTGTGGACTTTGAAATGAATATGATAGATTCAGAGTATAAGAAGGAAAAGAAAATATGTAAGAGTGAGATCATAGAGATCGGTGCGGTTAAACTGGATGAAGATTATAATGAGATAGATTCGTTTAAGAGTTATGTGAAGCCGGCATATGGAACCATGGCTTCGCGTATAATAAAGCTCACAGGAATAACAGATGATATGGTGGAGGATGCTCCTTCATATGCTTTTGCCATGGGGAGCTTTATAGAGTGGTGTGCTGATGCCGATGTGATATACGCATGGAGTGAGAATGACCTGAGACAGCTCCGCAAGGAGGCCAGGCTGAAGGAATACACGCACCCCGGGTTGGAAAGTATCATATCAAGGTGGAAGGATTTCCAGAAGGAATATGCCAAGCTCATAGGAACGTCAAGAAGGATATCACTGTCGGACGCTGTGTTTTATCTGGGAGAAAACTTTCAGGGGGCAGAGCATGATGCCCTGTGGGATGCCAGGAATACCGCTGAGGTGTTCAAGCTCTCAAAGGATGAGGAGAATTTTTTCAGGATCATGGCCCCGGTCATCGATGTGTACAAGCCCAAGAAGAATCTGACATATTCCCTGTCCGAGGCATTTGGAGATATACATCTGGGTGAATAGATATGTAATTGATGACTACATAGAATAATAATGTGGATTATTAGGAGGACTTCATGAACTGGAATAAGAGGGATACAGTGAGGACCGTGATTATATTGTGCGGTGTGGTGCTGTTTGCATATGTACTGTTTAATTTTGATAAGGTGTCCAGTATGTTCAGCTGGCTCATCAATATACTCATGCCATTTGTCATAGGATTTGCCATAGCATTTGTGGTGAATGTACCTATGAAGGGACTTGAAAAGGTATTGTTTAAGAATAAAGACAGCAGACTGTACAGGTTCAGGAGACCAGTGTGCCTCATACTGTCGTTCCTGTGCATAATAGCTGTTCTCACGTTTGCAATAACTATGATCATACCTGAGATGTCCAAGACTATAACTATGTTTGCAGAGAAGCTGCCATCGGCCATGGATGATATACAGAGGAAGGCGATCAAGCTGATGAAGGACCAGCCGGAGATAGTGGATAAGATAAAGAGTATCAATATTAATTGGGATGCACTTATATCAAATGTGGTTGGTATTGTGAAGAACGGCGGCAGCAGTGTATTGTCTTCCACGTTCTCCATTGCCAGCAGTGTGGTAGGCGCCGTGGTCGATGTTCTGGTGGGACTGTTCTTTGCGTGCTACATACTGGCTCAGAAGGAGACTCTGGAGAAGCAGGTAAAGGGTGTATTGTATGCGGTGTTCAGGGAAGAAAAGGCGGACCGATTCATTCAGACTTGTGTTCTTGCGGATAAGACCTTCTCCAAGTTTATCTCAGGTCAGTGCCTTGAGGCGTGCATACTTGGACTTATGTTTTTCATTACGATGACCATATTCCGTATTCCGTATGCGCTTACGGTCAGCATCATCATAGCAGTATTTGCACTGATCCCGGTTGTTGGAGCATTTGTCGGATGTTTTGCCGGAACGATTATGATCCTGGTAGAGGATCCGAAGCGTGCCATAGTGTTTCTGATCATATTTGTCGTGTTGCAGCAGATAGAGGGAAACTTCATATATCCTCATGTTGTTGGCGGTTCGGTGGGACTTCCATCTATATGGGTACTTGTGGCGGTCATGCTTGGAGGTGATATGTTGGGCATTCTGGGTATGCTCATATTTGTACCGCTTTTCTCCGTCCTGTATGCGATGTCTGAAGAATATGTGGTTAAGAGACTCAGAGACAAGGGCATATCGTGGAGGAAATATAATCTGGCATGCAACATCCCCGAGGGGCGATGGAATGGAAGGCTGGATGAGGAATGTGCGTCTGATGTCAGCAAGGTGGACGCCGGGCAGACCGGGACGAATGAGTCAAATGCACCGAGCGGTACAGCCGGAAGCGGCAATTCTGGAAAAAATAATACAGGCAGAAATAGCACAGAAAGAAATAACATAGAAAGAAATAACACAGGCAGAAACAGTAACAGAAATAAAAACTACAAGAAGAGAAAAAAATGACGGCTCATATATGGCATCATCTGTGTGGTGATACATATAGCCGTTCAGAAAGAAGGATATACACATGTACAGAGACATAGCGAAATTGGTTTTATACAGAGATCTAGGAGAGGACAGCATACTTATGAAGCTGTCTGGAATATTTGAGGATTTTGATCTCAAGAGGTGTGAGAATGCGGAGCTGTGTGCCCGCATATACGATCAGATCAAGAGACTGCTCGATCTTGCGACCAGCTATGGATTCGACAAGAATCTGTGGCACAACTATCTGGCATTTATACTTATCACCAATGAGAACTCATTCAGTATAACAAGTGAGAAGGTAGGAGCAAATGACGGAACCGTTAATTATTTCGCCAAGAATGATTTCAGGATATTCAAGAAGCTGTTCGACTTTGATTTCTCAGAGATAGAGAGCGCACTTGGAATAGACTGTTTCTCAACTATCAACAACTATAGGTCTATTGGCAAGAAGGAGAGAATGTACAATAAGAATGTCAGCGAGAAGGTTCAGGCTGTCAGCAATGCGATAGAGGAGGCTGAGAACGAGGACCAGATATTTGACATAGTGACATCATTCTACAAGGCATATGGTGTTGGTATGTTCGGTCTCAACAAAGCGTTCAGGATCACCCGTGAGCATGGAGATCTGGAGTTTGTACCTATAAATAACACAGAGGATGTCATGCTGGATGATCTCATCGGATATGAGATCCAGAAGAAGAAGATCGTGGACAACACTGAGGCATTTGTGGAGGGCCGCAAGGCGAACAATGCACTTCTCTTTGGTGACAGTGGAACAGGAAAGTCAACCACGATCAAGGCGATCATCAACGAGTACTATGACAGAGGACTTCGTATGATAGAGATATACAAGCATCAGTTCCAGGATCTGTCGCAGGTCATATCGCTTATCAAGAACAGAAATTACAGATTTATCATATACATGGATGACCTTTCATTTGAGGAATTTGAGATAGAGTACAAGTACCTCAAGGCTGTCATCGAGGGTGGACTTGAGATCAGACCTGACAATGTGCTCATATATGCCACATCCAACCGCCGTCATCTCATCAAGGAGACATGGAACGACAGGAATGATATGGAGAATAACAATGGTATTCACAGAAGTGATACCATTCAGGAGAAGCTGTCACTGGTCAACAGATTCGGAGTCACGATCAGCTACAGCGCACCTTCACAGAAGGAATACTTTGAGATCGTCAAGGGACTTGCTGAGAAGGAGCACATCACCATGGACGAGAAGGAGCTCTGCGCAGAGGCAAACAAGTGGGAGCTTGCACATGGCGGCATAAGCGGACGTACTGCACAGCAGTTTATCAACTACCTTAAGGGGCAGGGATTGTAAAAATAATTGCTGTTGAACTACGGTTTATATTTTGTTATTATTAAGTTAATTTTGTAGAGCAAGATACTTTGATAAGGAGTGTGGAAAGATGATAGATCTTAGCAGCAAGAAAGGTAAGACACTGGTATCCAGAATAATTGTTGTGGTTCTGTGTATCGCTATGGTTGTTACACTTTTAGTTTCAGCATTCTAATAGGAAAACAGGTCGAATTGGAGAGTAGATATGAGAGGAAAGTTTGGAGAGCACCAGACGGTGCGATCGATACTTAAGAGTCTGCCACGTACTGTCCACGACGATGTGACAAGAGCCGGAATAGGAGATGACTATGCCCGGCTCTTGTTGCGTGATGGGGGTAGCGGAGACACCGGCGCAGCTAAAAGCGTGAATGTTGCGGCTGGTGTGTGCTGTGACAGCGGGTATATGGGACTCAGACTTGATATAGCGAGACTTTACAACAGTATAAGGATTGGCGGATATATGCCATGGGCGGCAGTAGATACCATAGTTATGCCTGATGACGATGAACGACGCATGAAGAAACTGCTCAGAAAGCTTGCGGGCATATGTGCGGAGTACGGCGTTGACATAGTGACGGGACATACTGAGGTGAACAGTGCTGTTGCCGAGCCAATTATAAGTTTGACAATGATGGGAATATCTGTAGGTCAGGAACATGCAGGATATGATGATTTAGACCTGTGTGGATCAAAACGACTGGCCGGTATGGACATTGTTATGTGTGGACAGACTGGCGTTGGGGGAACTTTGCAGCTCTACTATGACAATCAGAAGGAACTTTTTGAGAGGTATTCGGAGAGCTATCTGAGACCTGTGGAGCAGCTCGAGCAGCTTATACTGCTTGGCGGCCAGGTTGACATAGCATTAGATCATGGCTGTATATATTCACACGACATATCGAGGGGCGGCGTATTTGCAGCTCTCTGGGAGATGGGAGATGCGCTGAAGTGCGGGCTTGAGGTATGTCATGACAATATACCGATACTTCAGGAAACAATAGAGATATGTGAGCACACCGGGGATAATCCGTATATGATAGATGGTTGTGGTTCTGCACTCTTCGTAGTTCCGGATGGAAAATTGCTGGCTGATAAGCTCTATGAGGCAGGATATGAGGCTTCAGTCATAGGCCATCTTACGGAAAAAAGCGATAGGGTTGTGGTGCACGACGACGAGAGGAGATTTCTTACACCGCCAAGGTTTTTATAGGAGGAGTAGTATGCTAAATATAGTATTACATGAGCCGGAGATCCCGGCCAATACAGGCAACATAGGAAGAACATGTGTGGCAGCAGGCGCAAGACTGCATCTCATAGAGCCGCTGGGCTTCCAGATAAATGAGAAACAGCTGAAGCGTGCCGGGCTTGATTACTGGGACAAGCTGGATGTGACAACGTATGTGAATTTCGAGGATTTCCTTGCAAAGAATCCCGGAGCAAAGATATACATGGCGACAACCAAAGCCAGGAAGAAGTATACAGATGTGAAGTTTGAGGATGACGCATACATCATGTTCGGCAAGGAGAGCGCGGGTATACCTGAGGAGATCCTGGTTGATTATAAGGATACATCTATCAGGATTCCGATGTTCCCAGACATTCGTTCACTGAATCTGGGCAACTCTGTGGCAATAGTGCTGTATGAAGCACTCAGACAGAATGATTTCCCAGGTCTAGAGGAAGCGGGAAATCTACATCGTCTTAGTTGGGACATGTAGTGATAGAGGGGGAATATACATGGCGTATCCTACAAGTGGAAAAAAGATGCTGAACATATGCATTCTGGATATACTGAAGAAATATACGGACTGTGACCACACCATGGATCAGAAGGATATCATTGCGAAGCTCAAAGAGGATTATGATATAACTGTGGACAGAAAATCCGTAAAGGCAAATCTCAACTGTCTGGTGGATTATGGCTATGACATTGAGTACACCGAGACTGAGCGAGAAAAGAAGGATGGCACAAAGGAGATACTCACGTCGAACTGGTATTACAACCACGAGTTTGACGATGCAGAGCTTCGAATGATGATAGACAGTATCCTGTTCTCCAAGACCATACCGGCTGGTCAGGCAAGTCAGCTCATAGACAAGATAGCAGGTCTGTCAAATATATATTTTACAAACAAGATGACGCATGTGAGCAGTCTTCCGGGTCTCGAGCACACCAGCAACAAGCAGACACTGTTCAACGTGGGAATGATAGACGATGCCATATCTGAGAAGAAGCAGATATCATTTGTTTACAATAATTATGGTGAGGACAAGAAGCTTCATCCGAGGCGGGAGGAGCCGTACGTAGTCAATCCGTATCAGATGGTGGCGAATGACGGAAAGTATTACCTCATCTGCAATTACGACAAGTATGACAATCTGTCGAATTACAGAGTGGATAAGATGACACAGGTCCAGATAGTTGACAGGCCTGTGAAGAACCGCACAGAGGTAAAGGGAATGGAGCATGGACTCAACCTTCCAAAGCATATGGCTGAGCATATCTATATGTTTGCCGATGAGCCGGTGACCATAGTGATGCGTGTCAGAAAGGCTGCCATATCGGATGTGGTGGATTGGTTTGGAAGAAACTTTGATGTGGTCGATGAAAATATAGCCAGACAGTACGAAGGCTTCAGGGAGACTGATGATGATGTAACTTACGTGCGGCTTGTGTGCAGCCGTCAGGCGATGGCGCACTGGGCGATGCAGTATGGAACCTCGGTGGAGGTCATTTATCCCACAGAGCTCAGAGCCCAGATCGGTGAGGCTGTAAAGGAAATGAATAACAAATATAATAATTAAAGAGATGGCTGTCAGTATAATTCAAAAAACTGGCAGCTTTTTTATAAAAAAAATCGCTTTTACCGCAAGAAAACACAGATTTTGATCGGAATATATATTAGAAACACACGGGGAGGTGAATGATATGGTAACTAGGAACAATTATATATCGAAGCTGAAACGGCATAATGAGAAAGCTCTGGAGTTTGTGGTTCAGGAATATGGAGGGCAGGTGAAAGCTGCTGTGTACAAGAATCTTTCGGGCATGCCGGAGGAAATTGAAGAGTGCATGGACGATGTGTTTCTGGATGTATGGAACAATATAGACAGATTTGACGAGAGCAAAGGCTCGTTCAGAAGCTGGATAACGGCAATTGCAAGATTCAGATCCATAGATTATCTGAGAAGATACAGCAGAAGATGTTCGGAGGAAGACATAGCAGACTATGAGAACAAGCTTGCAAATGACAACCTGCTGGAGATACTCAATGAGGAGATATCGGACAGCATGGAAAAGCTGCTGAGTGGTCTGTCGGACGAAGACAGGGACATCATTCTGAGGTACTACTGGGATGACCAGTGTGTAGATGAGATAGCGGAAGATTATGGGGTATCTTCATCATCTATCTACAGCAGAATGTCCAGAGCAAGAAGTCGATTGAAACAAGTGTAAAGGCGGTGAATGATCATGAAAAACGGAAAAGACAGAAATGTATATGATGTTATGAACGATGTAAATGTGGACATTGAGACCATGGATATGTCGGATGAAGAGAAGGATGCCTGTGTGAAGAGGCTCAGGCACAAGGTGAAGGCGAGGGAAACCGGAAGAAATCATGGATGGAAGACGGCGGCAGCGGCAGTGGCGGCTGTTCTGATCCTGTCGGGAGGCGGACTGACATATGCGGCAGAGAACGGCTCGCTGGCATGGTTTTTTGACAGTCTGAGCAGGGAGACAGGAAGTGTTATTCCATCAAAATATGTGGACGAGAGCTACATAAATAACGAGTATAAGGGCAGTGTAAAGGTGATAACCGAGTCCGATGCAAAAGTAAGCTTTGATCTGAAGAAGGTAGCAGTGGATGGCAATCAGGTCAACATTGCGATGGTGATAACATACGATGACTTTGACACAGAAAAATATGAGAGCTTTGATGCTCAGATGCAGATAATAGAAGGCGGTGCGAACATCGTCAGTGAATATGCGGGCAGCACGGCTCCTGGCGATGGAATCTCGCTCACGAACAAGCAGACAATGTCTGATATTGTATACAAGTTAAAAAAGAAAAATGCATACAAGGTGGGGGATGTCATCACCATGAGATGTAACAGCATTACCCTGTTCAACAAAAATAAATCAAGTGATGGCGCGGTCACCTATGTAGCAGACGAGGTGGATGGCCCTTGGACCTTACAGTTTAAGGTTCAGGATGATATGCAGGGACATAGTGTGGATGTATCCGGCATAGATGGCATTGAAAAATGTACAATAAATACAAAGGGCATAACCATTGACATTGCTGAAAATGCGGCGGTCGATGATGACTCGCTGGAGAATATAATACTTGAGATGACAGACAATAAAGAATTGAAAGATGTAGTATATGGAATCGGCAAGACCGGTGATGGCGACAGCATACAGAGAATGGAGTTGAACTTCACTAAGCCGATAGATGTTTCACAGGTGAAAAATGTGTGGATAGATGGTAGGAAATGTAAAGTGAAATAAATAGAGCCGGGGTATTACAACAGAGACATTCTCTGGGGTAATACCCGGGCTTTAATATTCTGCGATATGTTATGAATCTTTGATCCTGAATTTGCCATTGCTCTTCACGCCAGACGATGATATGTCTGTATCGGAGTGGTGTTCAGTGTGCTCGACATGCACAGGCTTGATAGGCACCTGCATATCCTTCTCCTTAGGAAGAGAGAAGATAAATTCGCTTCCCTCGCCCTCCTCGGATGTGAGGGTGATCTGCTCGCCGTGAGCCTTGATGATCTCTTTGGTTATGGCCAGTCCCAGTCCGGTTCCGGTCTTGTCCTTGCCACGGCTCGGATCCGTCTTGTAGAATCTCTCAAATACCTTCTTCTGGGCATCCTTTGGAATTCCCACGCCTTCATCCTTGACGCTTGTATATATCTTGTTGTCCTTCTCAGTCACCTGAACCCTGATCTGGCGTCCCTCAGGTGTGAACTTTATGGCGTTGTCAACCAGATTGTATATAACCTGCTGTATCTTGGTTCTGTCGGCGTATACCACTGTGTTGTCGGTGAGGAATACGCTGTCCAGGAAAATTCCCCTGTCCTTGCACCTTTTCTCAAATGTGTTGATGGTCGGTGTGATGATATCCCTGATATCGAAGTTGGACTTGTCAAGCTGCAGGTCAAATGAGTCAAAGTTGTTCAGCTCCAGAAGTCCCTGTGTCAGCTTGGTCAGTCTCTGTGCCTCATTTAACACTATGCCGAGGTACTTCTCATGCTTTTCCAGTGGAATAGTGCCGTCCAGCATGGCCTCTATGTAACCCTTGATGGATGTGAGTGGCGATCTGAAGTCATGGGATATATTTGATATAAATGACTTCCTGTACTCATTTGAACGGCTCAGCTCATCTGCCATCTCCTCCATGTATCTCGCAAGTTCGCCGAATTCGTTCTTCGCGGTCACATTTACCCTGGCATTGAAGTTACCCTGGGCGTATGACTTGGACGTCTTGATGATCTCACGTATAGGCTTGAGCAGGCTGTTTGACATGAGCATAAGCGCGATCATGGCGATCAGCATGAGGATCAGGAATGGCACAAATGTCGTTGAAAGCATCCTGCTCTTTATATCCTGCTTGAATGTCATAGGTGATGTCAGGATGATAGTTCCCATGTAATTGTTCCACGAGTAGAGAGGCTGGCCGATCACCAGAGTGTCCTCCGAGAAATAGCCGCCAAATGTATCCTCGAAGCAGAATGATGCAAACAATTCATCCGGTTCCACATAATTCTTGAGGTTGTCATTTGTGCTGCTGTGTGAATCTGAATCCTTGGAAGACCCACCGGATTCACTGCTTCCTGAAGAGCTTCCCGACCTGAAAATAATGTTGCTGCGTTCATCGGTGAGCCAGATTCCCATGTCCAGGGTATCCGCCGCATGTTGAAGCTCCTTGTATAATTCCTTGCTGTCAATGGCTCCGTTGCTGTAATCAGTCATGGCGCCGTCGGCAAGCATTGTGATCTCGTTCTTCATGGTGGATTTGCGCTCTGAGAGAACAGAATTCTGTGCTGTTGATATACTGTACACCATGAGCAGTGCAAATATGATCACAACCAGCACTACGAATCCGACCACGATTTTGTCAAATGCTGTTTTCTTCATTATGATCTCCATTCAAACTTGTAGCCTATGCCCCATACAGTGGCAATGCTCCAGTTATGATTGTTGTTCAGCTTCTCACGAAGTCTCTTGATATGTACATCCACGGTTCTAGTGTCGCCCACATACTCGTATCCCCACAGCTTGTCCAGAAGCTGCTCTCTGGTAAATACCTGATTTGGTCTGCTGGCGAGGAAGTAGAGGATCTCCAGCTCCTTTGGCGGCATCTCGAGATTGTGTCCCTCAAAGGTTACAGTGTAGTTGGAGATATTTACGACCAGCCCGTCATACTCCACAAATGTACCTACATGGTCCGCACTTGTGACATCGTAAGCTGCGCTCTGTGGCTGCTTCTGTGCACTCTCAGTCATGGCTGACCTTCTGAGAAGGGCGCCGACCCTTGCCACAAGCTCATTTGAGTCAAATGGCTTGACGATATAATCATCTGCACCGATCTTAAGCCCCAGCACCTTGTCGAATACTTCACCCTTGGCAGAGAGCATGATGATAGGCGTGTTCGATGTCTTTCTTATCTCTGTACACACCTGGTAGCCATCCATTCCCGGAAGCATGACATCCAGGAGAACCAGATCAGGTGAATATTCCTCAAATAACTGTAGAGCTTCCGTTCCGCTTGCGGCTATCTCGGTCTCATAACACTCTTTGTTGAGGTAGAGTGATATAAGCTCTGCGATGTTCTCGTCGTCGTCAACGATGAGAATATTATTTTTGCTCATATATATAACCCTCCCAGTAAATTTATAATAATATAGTTTGTAAAAAATCCGAAGGCGTACACCGATTTCATTGTTGAAGCATTATTTTAAAGTTCCACTATGGTGACTCCCGCATCACCCTCTCCGAATTCTCCGAGACGGAAGGACTTGACATGTGGCTGTGATTTCAGAAATTGATGTATTCCTTTTCGGAGGGCTCCGGTGCCCTTTCCGTGGATGATGGTGACTCTGTGCAGATGAGCCATAAGGGCATCATCAAGGAATCTATCCACAAGTGATGTGGCTTCGTCGACCGTCATACCGAGTACATTTATCTCAGGCTTGATATTCATCATCCTGTTCATGCTCTTGCCACCTGTGACTGTGGCCTTCTGCGGTTTCTTCTTTTCATGCTCAACCAGCAGAAGATCAGTAGGTGGAAGAGCCGCGCTGATTATACCCATCTGGACCTTCAGCTTACCCTTGGAGTCAGCCAGTGCCATGATGGTTCCCTCGGAATCCATGCTGATAACATGTACGGTATCGCCAACCTTGAAGTCGGATGCCTTGTGATCTGACTTTACAGTCTTGCGCTTCTCCTCGTTCATCCTGCCGAGGTCGTTGATCTTCGCGCGGAGTTTCTGTCTCTCGGCCTCCATCGCCTTGGCATCGGCCTTTGCCGGGTTAGTGGTCCATTTGTTGTATTTCCTGATGGCGGCATCGGCCTCAGCCTTCGCCTCCTCTATGATCTCGGATGCCTCCTGGCGCGCCTTTGCCAGAATCTCGGCTTTCTTGTCTGAGAGCTCTGTATCCTTCATCTGTGCGCGCTCCTGAAGCTGCTTTGCATCCTCCTTGAGTCTTGCAATGTCGGCTTTGTCCTGTTCAATCTCCCTCTTGCTTCTCTCAAGATCCGCAATCAGGGTCTCAAAGTCAACTGTATCGCTGTCGATATTGGCCTTGGCGCTCTCGATGATGCTATCGTCGATTCCAAGCTTCTTCGCTATGGCGAAAGCATTTGACTTTCCAGGAATACCAATCATCAGTTTATATGTCGGCTGGAGTGTTGCCACGTCAAATTCGCAGCTTGCATTCTCGACACCCGGTGTGCTCATGGCAAATGTCTTGAGCTCACTGTAGTGTGTGGTCGCCATACATCTGACACCCATGTCGTTCAGGTGTGACAGGATGGCGATGGCAAGTGCTGCACCCTCTATAGGGTCCGTACCGCCGCCCAGCTCGTCGAAGAGGACCAGACTGCCCGGAGTTACGTGATCCAGTATGTACACGATGTTGCTCATGTGGGATGAGAATGTGGATAGATTCTGCTCTATACTCTGCTCATCTCCGATATCGGCAAATACGTCGTCAAATACATTCAGTCTTGAACCGTCAAGTGCCGGAATATGAAGTCCGGACTGTCCCATGAGTGAGAAGAGTCCCAGAGTCTTAAGCGATACCGTCTTACCACCGGTGTTAGGACCGGTCACGATGAGGAGGTTGTAGTCCTCACCCAGTTTGATGTCCACAGGTACGACGGTGTGCTTCTCCAGCAGCGGATGTCTTCCCTGCTTTATATCGACGATCCCATCGGTGTTGAATACCGGTTCGGTTCCCTTGTAGCTTCTTGCAAATGAAGCTCTTGCAAAGATGAAATCCAGTTCAGCCAGAGTGTCGAAGTCGTATTTTATGTATTCGATCTCCGCTGCGGTCTGCGCTGACAGAGATTCAAGTATCTTCTCAATCTCGGCAAGCTCCTGATTGTCCAGCTCCTTCAGCTCGTTGTTCAGGTTCACGATGGCCATAGGCTCGATGAACACTGTTGCTCCGGTCGACGACTGGTCGTGTATCATACCAGGAAAATGGTTCTTGTACTCGGCCTTGACCGGGATACAGTATCTGCCATTTCTCATGGTTACCAGGTTATCCTGGAACATGGTCTGCTTGCTGGTATCGCTGACAAGCTTTGCAAGCTGGTTGTGCAGCTTTTCATTTGTCAGACGCTTGTTCCTTCGCACGGCCTTGAGCCCTGATGAAGCGTCATCGGCAAATTCGTTCTCGGAAATTATGCATCTGTGGATCTCTCTGGACAGATGCTCCAGAGGCATGAGCTCCAGAAATCTCGTGCGCAGGCTGTCCGGACATGTGGTGCCATCCGGGTTCATGCTCAATCCCAGCATCTTGTTGGAGGCCTTCTCCTCCTCGATCTGCTCCTTGCTGCGTCTTCTCGTATCTGTCATGCTGGTGCCTTCGTTCTCACCATATCTCTTGGCGGTGAGTGCGAGGTCCAGCATGCTTGCCACATCAAGCAGTTCTGCGGTTGTGAGGATTCCCTCAACCTCAAGTCTCTTTAGAGATGCTCCGATATCTTTAAGTCCTGCAAATGACAGATTGCCCTGTGTGTTCAGACGGCGGAGAGCATCCCTTGTCTCCTGCTGGAGCGTCTCGATCATGGAGAGGTCTTTGCGGGGCTTTATGCGCTGACACTTCCTCTTCGCCATGGGTGATGAGGCAAATGTTGTCAGCATCTCAACTATTTTGTTGTATTCTATAACTCTTAATGTTCTTAGATTCATTTTCTGTGTTCCTTATTTGTTTTTAATGTCGTGTTCTATATTTTATGTATATAATATGTAGATTTTGAATCGGATAGGTACTAAACATGATAAGTGCATGAAAAGCATAATTAAATATACATAAAGTCTCTAATTCTACACATACATAATTGATTATACCCCTTATAATTATAGAGCGTCAACATATTGCAGGTGTAGAAATAGGCACATTTTCCCTGATTAATTCAGCGGCTGTGGTTGCGGGAGGAACACAAAGCTGATATTATAAAATACAGTTTGATCTGGGAAAAATAAAGCGATATATGACTTAAGACAAAGAGAGTTACGTATTACAAAAGGAAGAGGAGAAAAAGCGGATGAAAGAGTTATTGCAGTTTTTGTTGGGGATAGTATTGATGATAGCAGGCGGTGTGATGTTTCTTAAGAATGTCGTCGTGTCCGACTGGGGACTTTTAAGTTCACTGTTTCGTATAGGTGGTGGTGTGAATATTGGAGGAATCTTTATTGTCCTGCTGGTCATCGCATTTATCGCACTTTTGGTTAAGCCGAACATGGGAACAGGACTTGTGTTCACAGGACTTTGTATAGCATTCTTTGTATGCATCATAATATCATTGAATGTTTCACTGAGATATATGTCAGGACTTGAGCTCACACTGATCCTTGGAACACTTTGCGTGGGAATAGCATTTGTCATCAAGGGGCTGTTTGGAGTGAGAAAGCTTGACAGGGAAGAATCACGGAAGAATGGGAAGGCTGCTTCAGATAAGCTTCATGAGTATGATAAGATGTGATGTGGGGGAATATAGTAATATAGGCGGTTGTGGAAATGTTCAGTAAATACTGGATTTTCATAACCGCCTATTGTATTCTTATATATGATTAAAATTAAAGCATACAATAATAATTAAACATAGAAAGAGGAAAAGAAAAATGGTATTTATAACAGATTTCAACGAAGGCGACATGATATCGAATGTCTATCTCTGCAAGAACAAGCAGACAGGAACTACAAAATCAGGAAAGACATATTACAACCTGGAGCTTGTGGATAAGACAGGAAGTATAGCCGGAAAGGTCTGGGAGCTGAGCAATGCGATAGGACACTTTGAGTCAAAGAACTTTATCAAGGTGGATGGTCAGGTCACATCATTTAACAATGAGCTTCAGCTCAATATCAAGAAGATTCGTATTGCAGATGAGGGAGAATACTCAGAGGCTGATTATATGCCGTGTACCAAGAAAGATATAGAGCAGATGTACAAGGATCTTATGGCTCTCGTGGAATCACTCGACAAGGATTATTACAAGGTGCTTCTGAAGAAATTCTTCGCCGAGGATCCTGCATTTGTCAAGGAATTCAAGAATCATTCAGCGGCAAAATCTATACACCATGGATACATAGGAGGCTTACTTGAGCATTCACTGGCAGTTGCAAAGATGTGTGACTACTACACCACATATTATCCGGTGCTCAACAGGGATCTGCTGATTACAGCGGCACTTCTCCACGACATTGGCAAGGTCTACGAGATCTCCAAGTTCCCTGAGAACGACTACACAGACGCAGGTCAGCTTCTGGGACACATAGTCATGGGAACGATGATGATCCGCGATAAGATCAATACCATAGACAATTTCCCTGCCAAGGCGGCAAATGAGCTGGAGCACTGCATACTGGCTCACCACGGGGAGCTTGAGTACGGCTCACCAAAGAAGCCGGCACTCATCGAGGCTCTGGCACTGTCCATGGCGGACAACACAGACGCCAAGATTCAGACATTTATCCAGGAGCTGGATGCGGCAAAGGACAACAATGGCTGGCTGGGCTTCAACAGAGCATTGCAGTCTAATATAAGGAAGACGTCGGATAATTAATAACGGCAATAGGAAGAGAGATAGTGTATGTCAAATATTAGGAACAATAGAAGCCCTAAGAACAACAGACGAGTAAATGGTGTGCAGAGAAAAAATACCGGGGAGGCAGTGAATAATGCCAGTTCAGTTGTTAGAACATCTGGAACAGATGAATCGAATGTTGGCTCGTGCGTAAAAACATCGATCCGGAATATGGCGAATGTTGATAAGGTCACACTTGTCAAAAATGAGAACTACCAGGTACTCATCGAGGACATGGGCAATGATGGAGAGGGCATTGGACATGTTCAGGGCATGACTGTATTTGTCAAGGATGCCGTGGTGGGCGATCTGGCGGAGGTGAAGATCGTCAAGGTGAAGAAGAACATAGCCTATGGAAGACTGATGAAGCTCATCACACCATCTCCATACCGTGTGGAGCCGGTGTGCGACAAAGCGAAGAGGTGCGGCGGATGCACCATGCAGCAGGTTTCCTATGAGCAGCAGCTCGAATACAAGTGGAACAAGGTGAAAAACTGTCTGCAGAGGATCGGCAAGATGGAGAACGTGGAAGCCATCATGGAAAAGCCAGCCTACGGCATGGACAATCCATTCCATTACAGGAATAAAGCACAGTTCCCTGTCGGAAGGGACAAGAACGGCGATGTTGTCATCGGATTCTACGCTGGAAGAAGCCACGATATCATAGACACAGAGAGCTGCGCTATCGGTGCGTCTATAAATGACAAGATAGTTGCTATCGTCAGAAGCTTCATTGAGGACAATCACATATCAACCTACGATGAGGAGACCGGAAGAGGTCTGGTCAGACATATCCTTATCAGAGTCGGATTTACCACCAAAGAGATCATGGTGTGTCTTGTGACAAATGGCAACAAGCTTCCGCACAGCGAGGCTTTGATAGATGAACTGGTTAAGATAGACGGCATGACATCCATTTGCCTGAACGTCAACATGGAGAATACGAACCGGATACTCGGTGATAAGTGCATAACCCTCTGGGGACAGTCATACATCACGGACTATATCGGCGACATCAAATATCAGATATCCCCATTGTCTTTCTATCAGGTAAATCCTGTCCAGACAAATGTCCTGTACAACAAGGCTTTGGAGTATGCGGACCTGTCAGGCGATGAGACCGTGTGGGACATGTACTGCGGAATAGGAACCATATCATTGTTCCTCGCACAGAAGGCAAAGAAGGTATACGGAGTGGAGATCGTTCCACAGGCTATAGATGACGCAAGACATAACGCCGAGATCAACGGGATCACAAATGCCGAGTTCTTCGTCGGCAAGGCCGAGGAAGTCGTTCCAGATATATATAAGAAGGGTGGCGACGGCTCCCACGCGGACGTTGTGGTCGTAGACCCACCGCGAAAGGGCTGCGATCAGGTACTTCTGGACACTCTGATCCACATGGCACCGGAGCGTATCGTCTACGTGAGCTGCGACCCGGCAACCCTGGCGAGGGATGTGAAGATACTTCAGGAGAAGGGGTATGAGGCGAAAAAGGTGGCGGTTGTTGATCAGTTTTGCCATAGCGGGCATGTAGAGTGCGTGACATTGCTCCAAAGGAAAAATACCTGAAACTCCTTGAATTTAGGCACTTTGAGCGACATGTCCTGTTTTCACAAAGTGACCGAAAAGAGAAGAAAAAGGCAATTTCCAACGGAGTAAATGTCCAAGTGGTTGTGAAGGTGTAGTTCGGAAACACAAAAATCTATCGTTCATATTTCATCAATAATAACTAACAATTCAATAAGGTAACAAAGAGGTTTGAGCCGCTTATTTTCAAGTGATTTTGAAAATAAGCGGCTCGTTTTGTTTTGACAGAGATTATCTGGCAAACAGTATTTTTTAGGAGGTAATTGAATTTATGAAGAAAAAGGAAGAATTGTATTCTTGTTCGCAACAAGACCACAATGCAATGGCTGAAACGGATATAAAGATGGTTCCCATTGCGGATTTACACGACTTTGAGGGGCATCCCTTTAAGGTAGAAAATGATATGGCACTTTTTGAGCTGATGCAGAGTATTGAAAAAGAGGGTGTCATTGTTCCAGCATTGGCAAGACCGAGAGCAGAAGGCGGCTATGAGCTGATTGCCGGGCATAGAAGAAAGGCTGCCAGTAAATGGGCAGGTCTTGATGTAATGCCTGTGGTAATCAGAGAACTTGATGATAATCAGGCAGTTATAGCTATGGTAGACAGTAACCTGCAAGGGAAATACGCAAAAGGATGGAATAGGAGAAAGCTTTGCGATTCAAAATATATAGCATCGGATTTGCTATAATTTAGATTGCGGATTCATTTTCTTTGTTTTTGGATATGTTGTACTCTGCTCATTTGAAGTCTAAAAAATAAGAAACTTTCGCATTTAAGCAGTAGATTTTGCAGCAGAAAAGGAGGATTGAAAAATGACACAGAAAGAAAAACTATTTTATTACTTGGACAGGATAAATAATAGCACCGAGCTTAAGGATGAAATATATTGGAAATGTGGATTGGAAATATGGAAACCTAACGAATTACAGGATGACTTGGAATCTCTAATGGAGGGTGGCTGTAAACAGAATTATGAACTTATTCCATTTGCCAGTGATGGTGATGGTGGAGTATGTGTATTGGTGGATAATCAATATGTTTCCATGATTGATTCGGAAGGTGGAGCCGGATATATCGCAGCTTCTGTAGATGATTTTATAAATATACTATTATGGTACAAATATATTCCAATTACGAAAAAAGTATTTGATGGTTTTGAGGAGTTTATAGAAGATTACCAGAGAGATGAATACGGTTCGAATACATCGGAGCTTATAAATGATTTTTTACAATCTGAACATCTTGATTTGGATAACAGAATGGTATATGAAAAATTCCTAAAAGGAGTCTCATTGACTCCTGCATTCATCATAGAACCGATGGATGAAGAATATGAAATTTCAGAGAATTTGTTCAGATTCGATGAAGCAGAATTTAATGAAAAGATAAGATGTACAGGCTTTGCGGCTAATGAAGGAGATGTTGATATGGTTTTTGAAGATGCGTTCACTGATTTACAGTCAGAATTTGTTTCTCTGTGTATGGAATATACGGGCGGATGCGTTGATAAAATATATATCTATATTTATCAGGATGCATCACAGAAAATGTTCAATGCTATTTTTGTCAAAGGAGATAGGGTCATACCTGCCGGTAATTTTGCTGATGATGAAGCCTCTGATGAATTTTTATCAATTGGAACAAAAGATATTAGTAAGCTAGTTGAGTTGTGTGATATGTACCAACAAAAATGTCCGAATGAATATAAGCTGGAGTTTGATGTTGCAACTCATAAATTTGATGCGTCCTATCGTTATGATGACTATACCAAAAGTGGAATATCCCCTGTGTCAGAATTGATGAGCTGGTATGGAGAAATTAAAGAAAGTATGTAGCACGTGACATTTTGAAGTTTATATATTGAGCCTGTGCCAAAGAAATGTGATAGGAGAAAGAAGAAATTGATTCAACATACATATGATGTGCAAACCTTTGATGATGGAAACAAAATAATTCGCCCTGCTCTTTCGAATGAGTATGAAGCACTGCTTGGCTGTCTTATTGATTTTCCGGATTTGATGGAAAGAAGTGTAGACATAGTGATTGACGGTGAAGCTGAAATATATAATACGGCTGGAAATGTTTTTTCTGCGGACATAGAAAAGGAAATTACCGTTATAACATGTTATTTGGTTGACGATTACGAGCCTCTTTGCGTAAGTACCGAAGATCTTAAGAAGCTTCTTTATGAATGGAATAATATCCGGAGATTTAAAAAATCTCATAGTAAACTATATGATATTTTGCTGGCAGAGCTTGAGGCTGGAAATACAATACGTGAAACCTATAGAGGTCGTTTCAGTGATAGTGATGAAACAACATTTATTTTTCTAAATAAGACACTAAAGACGAAGGTTAGGACGGATATCCCGGGTATAACTTATATGGAAGTAAATGACCCGCATTATTGGAATGCAGAATATGATGACAAAGAGAATAGACTTTGCCTTGCTTGGTAAGGGAATTAAGTAGGAGGAATGTGTATGGATATGAATGGAATCTATCAGAAAGATAATAAATTTGATGGCGAGGAGAGCTTGTATTATGTCCTTGCTGGAAACGGTGGTTCTTCACGTTTGAGCAAGAATGAAAAGTATCATATTATTACATGTTCTGCTGTTGCAATATATGATATAAATGCTGATTGTGTGGTAAAGAAGATAAAGATTATGACATGGCCTATATCAAATCAGGAGTATGAGGCACAGAATGAAAACAGCGAATATTTTAACAGATTTAAAGATGGTGTGATTTATAAGGTTTTGGGAAGATTACAGTATAGTACCTTTGGGGAACTTGCATTTTTGTATGTAAAAGAGGTATTAGAAGAAAATGTATCCGGAACAAAGCTTGATAAAAAGCAGGAAAAATATCTGGCACCGATTGTTTTAGAAGATGATGTTTTGGGGAAATTGGTGTTAGAGAAATCAGAAGGGCTGTTTGAAGGAACGTATCATTTTTTAGGTAATGATATTACGATTTATATTGAGGTAGAGTGGAGCAGTAAAGCAACCTGGAAAAAGCCTTTGGCTGTTGCAAGAGATTTTGTGGAGCATATTGTGTCAAGAGATGAAGCATTTAGAGAATATATTGCAGCTGATGAAGCATTGTATGACGCTGCTTTGGAGTGCTTGGAAGACTATGAAGATGAATGTGAAATTCATTTTTCTACACCGGAAGAATTTGCAAACGCATTAAAAGAACGCATGAAATACATCTTTGTGAATCAAAATGGTTCCTATACTATAGGATATGATGATGGCTATGTATTTGGCGGACATGAGATTGATGTAGATGTGGATTCTAAGGGCAAAATGGTGTGTGCGGATATGAGATAGATAACAGCCTTGGCAATCTGTACAACAATCGGCTTTAGAAAATAACTTGCACAGGAAATTCGCAAAAGTATAGATTGCTTTTTTGAAGCACAGAAATGTCCAAATGGTATTGGAAAGCCGTTTATTTGTGTAAGAATTGGTGAGTTTTTTTGAACAGAATAATGATAGAAAGTAGTAAGTGAGATTATGAACACAATTAACAAGAGTATAAAAGATGCCCTGTTTAGAGCCTATAACACAAGAAACAGAAACAACAAAAATCAGAAACGTTTTGATGTGATATTTGGAACAATATTTTTTTTGTGTCTCATTTTGACTATAGCTGCATTTGGCTTGATGGGAGCGAACGTAAAAGCAGGAGTTATCATGCTCCTTGTAATTTTTTTATGCTTTGGAGCAGCTGTTACATATGCTTTGCTAAGGAAAAAACGTATTATGAAGCTGCTGTATTCGGTGCCTGTGGGAGCGGAAAATATAGAAAAGATAGATGTTAAACAGGTAGAGATTCTGAATCAACTGTACGAGGAATCTGCACTTACTATTGGAATGGAAGCTATTCCGGATGAAGAATTTTTCAATATTCTGTACAACTGGTTAATCGGCATGAATGCATTGCCGGAAGGCAAACTTAAACTGTATTACCTTACAGGAAAGCTGTGGAATCAGCGATTTGCCTGCAAAGTAAATGATGATACGCAGATTTTATGTATCGCTATGGGCGATCTGAATATCAATGCAGAAAATACGGAGCAGTTTTCGTATGAGCATATGGTGTTTGGAAGATATTTGGACGACATAGTTACAGGGGGTTAAATCTATCAATTTGAATATTCATTATTCAGCACCCGATTGGGTGTGGGATAAGTTGTAATAGGTATATTGGAGTGGAAAGGGAATTTAAGTATAGAATGAAATTCATAAAAAAGCATCCGTATTTATTTTGGCAATACATTGGTTTTTTCATATTGGCGGTTGATTGTCTGTATGTTTGGTTTAATTTGGAAAATGAGCAGGTAAGCTATGCATTTATTGTACTTTCGGCAATGCTTGCCTTTGCGATTATAACTCTGTCGCCTTTTGTAATTAAATGCAGGAAAAAAATGAAAGACCCTGCAGAGATAGAAGAATCCTATCGGTACAAATACATCGAAGAATGGTATATACATATATATGGCTCGGCAAAAGGTGTGGCTGTTATTATAACTATGATCGTTTTGTTTATTGGTGGTACGTGTGTCCTGACATACTTCGGTTTACCTTTTTTGGCATTTTTATTGTTTTATGTCGATGTCTGGATTTACTGTCTGTGGAAAAACCACGTAAAGCGCACATTTTACAAAGTACCAGATGGTGCAAAACGGTGTGAGCTTATTTATGTGAAGGATATAGCATTTCTTGATTTGCTCAATTCCCAGACTGCACTTTGCTACTTTTCAAAGCCAAGTGACGAGATGCTTGATTTTTTATATAACCGATTTTATAGTGAAACATTAAATCAGAAGCGCTTGCTTATGAATGAGCATCTGAAAATTTATGTGGTAAATGGCAGGGTTTTTAATGAAAAGTACGGCATTTCCAAATATGACTTACCGATGTCGGATGAAGAATGTCTGCTTTGTATTCTGCCTGACGAACTGAACCCTGAGGTTATGAGTAGCAAGGAAGTTGCATTAAGAGATTATGAGATTGGTGGGGGTCTGTTTTCTGAGTATGTAGAGAACTGTCCGGAGTTGATGTAGTTGTGAAGATGAAGAGGATACAAAAATGAATGATAATTCTTTGAAATTACCCAAATTTAAATATCATCCTAATGTTTACGATAAAGAAAAAGTTTTAGATGCAGTTCAGTTCGATAATAATGTATGCCAGTGTTGTGGCAACAAAACAGATGTGTATGTGTCAACTATGTACTGCAGTGGAGAAGTGGATTGTATTTGCATGGAATGTGTGGCAAATGGTAAGGCAGCAGAAAAGTATGATGGTGAATTTATCCAATACGCAGAGGAAATATCAGATGAGGAGAAAAGGACTGAATTGTTTAGGCGAACACCGGGATATTGTTCTTGGCAAGGCGAATATTGGTTGGCATGTTGCGATGACTATTGTGAGTATTTAGGTGATGTAGGATATGCGGAATTAAAAGAGATGAATTTAGTAAGTATTATTGAAGAATACAAAAAAGTAGAGGGAATGGACTTTGATAATGAAATGTTAGAAAAGGGCGGTTCCCTGGCTGGATATTTGTTCAGATGTATTCATTGTGGAAAATTTAGATTGAATGTTGATTGTGATTAAGGGAAGCAATGGAGTTAGGTAAGAATGACAAAAAAGGGTGCGTGACTATGCTTAGAATAAAAGATGAATTCCTAAAAGGGGTGTCATTGACTCCTGCATTCATCATAGAACCGACGGATGAAGAATATGAGAATTCAGAGAATTTGTTCGGATTCGATGAAGCAGAATTTTATGAAAAGATAAAATTTACAAGTTTTGAGGATAGAATATCTGTAATTGATGTGTTAAAATAAGGGAAAATGAAATTTCCTTTATTCAGGTTATTAAAGCTTGGAAATGGAATTAAGCAGGAGGAATGTTTTATGCCATACTTAATTGTAGCAGTTGTAGTAGTTATTTTTATTGCCGTAGTTTTTATAGTGGCAGGAAAAGACAGTAAAGAACGCATAGATATGGTTTCTAAATTAACAGAGGAGCAGAGAAATATTTTAATGTCAACAGAAGTGAATTTTGTTGAGAAAAATGCATGGGTACAAAAAGCAATGGTAGCGAAAATGAAGGATAAAGGAAATAAAATAGACATAAGGCTATTATGGTTTAACGAGGTACTGCAAAATAATGAATATAATAAAATTACAATTGCAGATGTAGCAATAACAAAATCAGAACAGGAAGAACACAACGTAAAGGAAGGCGATTTTGTAAAATTCTATTTTGCACCGGAAAAAAGTATAGGCAGGACAAAAATAATATGGGAGTAGGCTTTAATTTATACGAAAGTGAATGCTCCGCATTATTGGAATACAGAATATGATGACAAAGGGAACAGACTTTGTCTTACTTGGTAAGGGAAAGCTGAAATTCTAAATTTGCTGAAGGGGCAATTATGATTTTTGAAGATGCATTTACAGAAAAACAATCAGAAATAATATCAATGTTTTTAGAGGTTATAGGTGATAATGTAGATACAATATATGTTTTCATTCAATCGGATGAATGGTCAGCAATGGAAACATGTGCCTTCGGAGTAAAAGGCTCAATACTTGGTAATCTTGAAGCGGGTATATCGGATAAAGATATATTAGAGATATTTGATGTGATAGAGGATGAAATTATACCTGAACTTGAAGATATATGTAAAGAATACGATATGCCTATGCCTCAAGAATTTAGGTATGTATATAATGTTGCTTCCGGTGCATTTGATTCAAATTATAGATATGGGGAAGAATTGAGTGCACTTGAAGATTATGATCCAGGAATAGAAGCCCAGAAGTGGATAGATTCGTTTAAAGTATGATTAAATAAGCACGCATTTATTTGAGGTTGATAAATCGCGGAAAATTGAAAGGATACAGAGAAATGAGATGGATTGCCCTAAAATGAGTGTGGGGCAATCCACCTTTCGAATTATGATTGCGAATCCGCAATCATTTCCAAGGTTCCAATGTTTTTAATAAAATCTCTCTCCACCGGAGAAAGGCTATCCTCCAGTCGGTTTTTATATTTATCATATTCAGCATGAGCCTTTTCGATAGCCTGTTTATGGCTGACATGACCGCTGGTGGTAAGTATATCCCTTCTGGTCATTTTCAAGTAATCGTCAATGGTTTCCAGCCAGTCCTTCATATACATAGGCTCCTGATTAAGGGCATGGACTTCGGCAATGTCAAGGTACGCAGTAACGATTTTGTTTAGGGCATCCAGTTCTGCTTCCGAGAGATAGTTTTTGGCAACTTCCACATCAGAACGATGTATGGTATCACCACTCCATGAAGTAAGTCCCATATTTTCCTTTTCTGCATCAGCACGCTGATAGATTACTTCAGCAGCGGTGTGTTTGTGGGCTGCCCAGTGCATTTTGTTCTGAACTTGCTTGAAAAATTGGACAGAGGCTTCAGCATGAGGATCATAATCGATACTGGTCGCATAGATTTCTAACACTTTTCTCCAAAATACTTTTTCAGAAGAACGGATGTCTCTGATACGGGCAAGCAGTTCATCAAAGTAATTGCCGCCACCCAATCGTTTTAAGCGATCATCATCCAGAGCAAATCCTTTTTTCATATATTCCTTTAAAATTCCCATAGCCCAGATACGAAACTGTGTACCACGATGGGATTTTACACGGTATCCAACGGAGATGATGACATCAAGGTTATAGTGATCTACATTGTAGATTTTACCGTCTGCGGCAGTTGTTGCAAAATTTGCAACAACTGAATTTCGCTGTAATTCCCCTTCTTCAAAGATTTTTTTGATGTGGCGGGATATGGTTGATTTATCACGCTGAAACAATTCAGCCATCTGGTCAAGTGACAGCCATACTGTATCATCTTCAAAAGTTGTCTCTATCTTGGTCAGTCCGTCTTCGGTTGTGTACATAATGATATTTGAGTTATTCATAGACTTAATCCTCCTTTTTCTTCGCCCTGCTCTTATACACATTGTACTGGTTCTTGCATTGAGGAGAGCAGAATTCCATATTGCTTCTGGTTGCTACAAAGGCACTGCCACAGTGCTTGCATACTTTCAGAGTAGAGTTATCATCGGTAAGCATAAATGAAAACATCATTTGGATACCAAGCAGTAATGAGTGGAATTCCCACACAATAGTAGGTTTGTCCAGCAGTTCTATGTGATAAGTTGGTGCAATACCGCCAAATACAGCCATTCCCTGTCGGTACAGATTTCTTTCGTTTTCATCTAACCGGTCATAATCCTGATAATACAGAAAACTTGAGAAAAAGGTAAATGCCCAATCTCTGAATACTGTCACAAGCCAGTCATAGCGTTCTGCATATTCTTTCTGAAAGCTCATAAGAACTGCCTGCGGTTTGTTCTTCATCGCCATAATCAATGCAATCATTTCCGAACTGTCAGTACTCCATGAAGATTCAACACCATGCTTTACAAAATCAATATTATCAAAAGGAAAAAAGTAGGACAGGTACTTTTCTGTGCTAAGACTTTCTTCCCTGATAAAATGGTTCTTTGGTAAATATACTGCTTCATATGTAATAAACTCCGGTGTGGTAGGTAATGCGGTCATAAGTCCGAGCAAACCATAATTGCAGGCAAAATCAATAATAGAAGCCTGAAGGGATTCTTTCGGTTCTTCCTTCATGGCAAGAGTGCCTATGTTAATGGCAGCCAGAACCATATCCTGATATTCTTTAACCGGATTGTAAAGGGATGGCTTTGCATCCTCTGTGGGAGTGATATAGAGAGTTCCATTGTCTGCCTTTTTCCATTCGTATTTATCATATTTTACCCAGTTGGAACTGGAGTTTGCAAATAAATTCATCATATACTTCCTCGTTTCTATATAAAAGTAATTGAATAAAATTCAAAACTATTACTATCATAGCACAGATAAAGGGAAATGTAATTACTTTATTTCTATTCTGTGGCTTTTCTTATAATAGATTAGCAGTTGGTCTGATTTGTTATGCTTTTCTGGTACTGCTTTAATACCTTTCTTGCCAGCACACCGATTTCACGGATAATCTTTTCCTTTTCTTTTTTAGCTTTTCTTTGTATGTCAGGTATTTTCTCTTTGTACTTTTCCATAAATTCCTGTTCTGTTGTCCATAGAGGGATATCAAATTCTTGTCGTTCTAAAAGCACCGCAATTACCTTTTTGGTTATCTGACCTAAGATGGTATTTCTCACACCTCTGATATTACGGTCAGTCTGTCCCAACAGATTTCCAACATAAAGAGTGCTGTAATCTCGAATATACAGATAATAGATAAGCTCTTTGTAACTGTCTTTCAAGTCATAAATAATCTTGGAATAATCCTCATGCGCTATGAGGATGAGAATATATGGCTGACACAGAAGATGATGGCAACATTGTACGATGTCGGCACTAACACTATAAATTATCATATTAAGAAAATCTTTGAGGACAGTGAGTTACAAGAGGATTCAGTTATTCGAAAATTTCGAATAACTGTCGCCGACGGAAAAAGCTACAGCACAAATCACTATTCCTTAGAGATGATCATTGCAGTAGGATTTAAGGTAAATTCTGAGCGTGCGGTGCAGTTCCGTAAATGGGTCAATCAAATTGCAAAGGACTATACCATCAAAGGCTGGGTTATGGATGACGAGCGTCTCAAACGCGGAACTTATCTGACAGAAAAGTATTTTGATGGGAGGATTTAATGACCTTGCAACACTTCTGCCGGATATAGCAGCCGAGTGGTCCGACAGAAATTATCCGTTACTTCCAACTCAGGTTACGGTCTTTGCCAATCGTAAGGCTTGGTGGAAGTGTAAGGATTGTGGCAGAGAGTGGAACACTCTTATTTCTACCCGTTGCAAGTTATGGGATGCAGGAGAAAAGGGACTTACATTATCTGCTTTTGAATGGGAGAAGGATAGAAAAACACTGATATATGGGCAGGTAGACTATATGTATGGAGAAGCACTTTATAAGCCTGAAATGAAAGAAGGAAATCCTATAAGGTTATATAGTTTGGATGAAATCACGGAGATATTCGGTAAATTGGGACTTTGTATTTGTAACAGCTTTGCTGATTTTAGTGGAAAGCCGAGTTCTGATAATGATATTCAATTGTTGGTTTATTCCATACGGGAATAAATCTTCATCAAATCTTTATTTTTCCCTGATAGATTATATTTCAGTGAGAAATGAAATATAGAAGGAAGGATAGTAAAGATGGAAATGATGTTGCAGACACAAAATCTATGTAAATATTTTAGAAAACAGAAAGCGGTAAATAATGTTTCGCTTAATATCGAAAAGGGACAGATTTATGGACTGCTTGGACCGAATGGTGCGGGAAAATCTACCACATTGAAAATGCTGACCGGTATGATGAAACCCACTGCAGGAAAGATTTATTTTGATGGAAAACTTTGGGATAGGAAAGATTTATCAAAAATAGGAGCGCTAATTGAGAATCCGCCTATTTATGAAAATCTTTCCGCCAGAGAGAATTTGAAGGTAAGACAATTATTGCTTAGTACAGATGAAAACAGAATTGATGAGGTCTTGCAGATTGTATCGCTTACAAACACCGGAAAGAAGAAAGCAGGACAGTTTTCTTTGGGGATGAAGCAAAGACTAGGCATTGCAATGGCATTGCTTGGAGAACCGGAACTTTTGATATTGGATGAACCTACGAATGGATTAGATCCAATAGGCATCGAGGAATTACGAGAGCTGATCCGGTCTTTTCCGGAACAGGGAATCACTGTAATTCTCTCCAGTCATATTCTCTCAGAGGTACAGTTACTTGCAGATAAAGTCGGGATTATTTCAGGTGGAATCTTAGGATACGAAGGAGCATTAAAGCAGGGAGATAATCTTGAAGATTTGTTTATGAATGTGGTAAGAAAAAACCAGAAAGCAGGTGAAATCCATGGTTAATATTATAAAAGCAGAACATCAAAAAGCCAAAAGAACCATGCGAAAAAAGTTTATCTGGGGATTTCCTCTTCTTACATTTGTCACGGCATTTATATTTACTCTTGGGATGACAAATGCTTATGCAGAAAGTGTTTGGAACTGGTGGTATACACTTTTGCTGCCGGGGATGATTGCTCTATTTTGTTATCTTTCTGTGGCGCAGGAGAAAAAGATAAAATACTATCATTTAATGACTATTCCCACAGACAGAAGAAAATTGTTGCTGGGGAAAATTATTTATATTGGGTACATGATTTTGTTTTCTAATGTGATTGTGTTTGCAGGAGCAACGCTTGGAGGCTTTCTTCTAACGACACATGTTCCAGTTGGAGGAGCGTTGATTGCAGTATTGTTTCTGACGGTTTCTGAGTTATGGGAGATTCCGGTAGCTTTATTTTTAAGTGAACGATTTGGAATGATTGTAAACCTGTTCGTCTGCCTATTTATTACCGTCAGCGGTGTGGTAATATCACAAACCAGAATCTGGTATGTACTTGTTTCTGCAATCCCTATGCGAATGATGTGCCCGTTGCTTCATGTTTTACCAAATGGACTTGCCGCAGAAGCAGGGAATCCTCTTTTGGATACGGGAGTCATTGTTCCGGGAATGTGTCTCTCAATCATCTGGTTTGTTTTTGTAACGGTTCTGTTTTTGAAATGGTTTGAGAGAAGAGAGGTGAAATAAGATGATTGGAAGATCTCTTAATGCAGACTTGCGAAAGATGAAAGGAACATCTGTGATTCTGGCACACTTACTGATTCCGATTATAACCAGCGTTATATTTTTAATATATTACTTTTTTTCACCATGGGATGAAAATATGAAAGTGATTGCATTTTATCAGGCAATAGGAGCAGGACTTCCGGTACTTATTGGAATTTTTACAGCAAGTGTGATGGAACAGGAACAAAATGCAGGTGATTTTCAAAATCTGTTGTCTTTACCGGATAAACCTGCAGCATTTTTATCGAAACTGTTGATGCTACTGGTTTTGTGTCTGTGCTCTATCCTATTGACAGCAATCATATTCGGAATTGGATTTGGAAGAATCGCATCAAGCGATATCGAAATCATGAAAGGATGTATATTTGCAGCATTGCTGCTGTGGGGAAGCAGTGTTCCACTTTATCTGTGGCAGCTGATTCTGGCTTTTCAGTTTGGAAAAGGGGTATCCATTGGAGCAGGGATTATATCAGGACTAATTAGTGCATTGATGCTTACCGGACTTGGAGATTATGTGTGGAAATATGTATTTGTCTGCTGGACGGGTAGAGCACCATATACTTATCTGCAATCTGTATTGGGAGAAACTAGTGTAGGTGAATGGTTGTCATTCATACCAGGTTGCTTAATATTTACAGGGATTAGTATGGTATACTATTTTTGGTGGGTAAACCACTGGGAAGGAAACAGAATATCGGAATAGAATCGAGGGAAACTATGGCAAAAATACTGGCAGTTGATGATGAACCGGCAATTTTGGAAATGATAGAAAGCATTTTGAATAAGGATGGACATCTGGTTACCAAAGTAAGTAATCCACTAAAAATTAATATGGAAGAATTACATCGTTATGACCTGATTTTACTGGACATTATGATGCCTGGAATTGATGGCTTCGAATTATGCAAAAGAATCAGGGCACTTGTGGATTGTCCGATTTTGTTTCTTACCGCAAAAACGGAGGAAAAAAGTCTGGTGAACGGACTTTCGTTGGGAGCAGATGATTATATTTCAAAGCCATTTGGAGTGATGGAACTTCGGGCAAGGATTCATGCACATCTTAGAAGAGAGCACAGGGAACATTCTGTCCGGATGGTTTTTGGGAGGGTCTGTATTCAAATATCTCAAAAGAAACTATTGGTTGATGATAAGGAACTTCCTCTTACGAAAGCGGAGTACGAAATTTGTGAATTCCTGGCTAAAAACAGGGGACAGGTTTTCTCGAAAGAACAGATTTTAGAAGAGGTCTTTGGTTTTGACAGTGAGAGTAATGACAGTACCGTTATCACGCATATCAAAAATATAAGAGCAAAATTTGCGGATTATGATTATACACCGATAAAAACAGTCTGGGGGATTGGATATAAATGGGAAGAGTAAAGAGAAGCAATGCACTCAGCTGGATTTTTATGAGATATGTACTGGTCATGCTTGGATCATTAGTAGGTTTGGTGATTGTTGCTTGGCTGCTGCTGTACCTTTTGATTAGTGTGGGCTGTATCTATCCGGCGAATTATGCAGAGCAAAAGATTAATGAAGCATATGATACGATTTTACGTGCGGATAAAGTAACTGCTGAGATGATTCCTGCACTTTGTGATTATGTAATCTTTTCAGAGAATGGAGAGAAAATAGGTGGAGATCTGTCAGAACAATACGAACAGATAGCATGGAATGTTGCAAAGTACGGAAACGCATCCGGGAAATATTTTTATAAAGTAATTGTAAGGGAAAATGAATATGTTGTATTGCAATATCGCTTGACACCTCAATATCATTCAGCTTTTTTGAGGGAGCATTTTATAGGACCACAGAATGTGATGAGTATTATGTCAGTGATTGGAGCGGTAGCGATTATCATCATTCCGTCCATACGTTTTGGAAAAAGAATCAAAAAGCAGATGCAGCCTGTATTAGACGCAATCAGACAAATAAAGGATCAAAATCTGGAATATGAGACATCCTGTTCCGGTATCAAAGAGTTTGATGACTGTTTATCGGCAATCGATGATATGCGAGATGCATTGCGAGAATCTTTAGAAAAGCAGTGGAAAACAGAGCAGGAAAAGAAACAACAGATGTCTGCTTTGGCGCATGATATTAAAACACCTCTTACGATTGTACGGGGAAATGCAGAACTACTTTCAGAGACTGAACTGACCACAGAACAGAAGAATAATATCACTTATGTTTTGAACGGCACAACACAGATACAAAGTTATGTAAAACAGTTGATAGATGTCACAAAATCATGGAATTGCAGTGATGTTACCTATACAACGGTGAGGTTAGAAGATTTTTTCGCAGATATAAAGGAACAGGCACTCGGACTGGTAGAAAGCTATCACCAGAAAATAGATTGGAAGGCGGGACAAAGTGATAAAAAGGTAACGATTGCTTATGATCCAATGTTCCGGGCCGTAATGAATATGATTCAGAATGCAGTGGAGCATACAAAAGAAAATGGAATCATTTATATTGACGCAAAGGAGCAGGATGGCCGGCTGACATTCATTGTGGAGGATAGCGGATCAGGATTTACAAAAGAAGCATTATTGCATGGCACAGAGCAGTTTTTTATGGATGACACAAGTAGAAATGGCGAAGCCCATTATGGGATGGGACTATTTTTTGCAAAAACTGTGGCTGAAAAATATGGTGGAGGTATTAAACTTTCAAATTCTGAAAATACAGGTGGGGCGAGGGTAGAAATATTTTTCCTGAGTAGTCAAGAAACAAGCTAAATAGACCGCAATTAAGCTATGTAAATATTATTAGTATACTGCTAATTGGAACGTTGTATCTCGCTAACAGACAAAAAGCGGAGTACGACAGAGATATGCGACTTCTACAGCAAATGATGGTAACTATAGGGATTGCCAATATGTCTGACTGTTGCGTTTATTATCTTGCTGGCAGTTCTAATATAGTTATCAAAGACCAAAATTCATTTGTTGAAGTATATTGAATCAAGGACAGATAATAATATAGCGTTATTTGTGTCGTTAAATAAACCACACAGTAGACTTACTGAAAGCGGTGTGGAGTTACGATTACGAGAAATGGGGAAGAAGTTAGGTGTAGAAAAGGTACACCCAAGGACTATGGCCACCAGAGCAATTGAGAAAGGTATGCCGATTGAACAGGTACAGAAAATTCTGGGACATGAGCAAATAGATACAACGTTCAGATATGCAATGGTTAATCAAAACAATGTGAAGCTATCGCATCGAAAATATATTTCATAGATTGACTTGTAACGCAAAAGACGTTACAATAAAAGAAAGATGGAGGTGTATTCTATGGGAAAAACAGCAACATTAAATATAAGAGTAAATCCAGATGTAAAAGAAAATGCAGAAAGAGTATTGGCACAATTAGGGATACCAATGGCTACTGCTATAGATATGTATTTAAAACAAATATCATTAGTAGGAGGAATTCCCTTTTCTATTGTATTACCAAAAGCAGCTAATTCAGTGAATGCAGATATGATGTCTGTTACACAGATTCATCAAAAGTTAGAAAAAGGATATGCCGATATAGAGAAAGGAAATGTTGAGGATGCAGCTAGTGCGTTTGTGGCATTTAGAGAGAGGCATTAATGAAGCAATATAAGGTAGAGATTACAAAAGAAGCTTTGCAGGATATGGAAGATATATACAATTATATTGCTATAGATTTGCTTGCTCCGGATAATGCAATGGGGCAATATAATCTCATTGCTGATGAAATACTTACATTAGACACTTTCCCAGAACGATTTAGGATTATGGATTCTGAGCCGGAAAAGAGAATGGAGTTGCGTAGAATGCTCGTCGATAATTATTCAGTGTTTTACATAATCCGTGACGAAAGGGTAATTGTAACGGATGTGTTATACACGGCATCTGATATAGAAGCACGTTTGAGAGGCGAGCTATAAAAGCACGCGTTTATTTGAATTTGTCGACTTGTTAATTTCCAATTTTTAGTGATAGGGAGATACACAATGAATGGTTTGATTATAAAGGTACTCAGCATAAGTATTGCGGTAGTAACCGTAGTATACTTGATTATTTATAAAGGAAATACCATGATTACAAAGATATTTAGCGTGTGTATTATAGCAGCAATGGTAATATACTGGATTGTTTATGAAAGAAATACAAGAAAGCGAAAAAAACAGGAATTACAGCGTGATGACTATTTATTTGCGAAAGAAAACGATTTGCCGTTACAGATAAATTGGAATGAGATAAATGACTTTTTGTCAGATTCCGGATATGGTGTAAATATGCCGATGGAGAATTGGTTTATGATGGATTGGGCGAGACAGCCCTGTGTGGAGAATGGTATAAAAGAAGGAAAGTTTTCTATGAAAGGGTTTCGAGTGTTACAAGCTTTAAGTAACGATATGAAACACATTTTTTATGATGTGAGGTTTAATTATGACCGTGGTCCGGATGGAGAGCTGGATTGATATGGAAGGAAATCCGTATTTCTATGGACTATCTTCCCATGAGAATGTTGAAATTAAACTGTATAATAAGGCCAATCCATTGAAACCGTGGAAAATGATGGGTAGAATGCATGATAAATATTTGATTGCAGATGGAAAGAGATATATTCTTGGGGGAAGAAATACACACAATTATTTCCTGGGTGATTTTCCGGGACATAAGAACTATGACAGAGACGTGTTAGTGGTTTGCGATGAACCTGAGAAAGAAAATTCAGTTAACCAGTTGTCAGAGTATTTTGAAACCATATGGAATCAGGAAGACAGTGGTTATTTTCATAACAATAAAAAACTGGCAAATAGAAAATCTGTAAAGAACGCAGTTTTAGAGCTGCAGAACAGCTATCAGAAATATTTTGAGGAGAATAAGGAAAGAATCTGCGAGACCGATTATACGGACGAAACTTTTGAGACAGAAAAGATTACATTAGTGTCAAATCCTATTCACACAGGTTCCAAAGAACCAGTAGTGTGGTATCAGTTGGGAGAATTGATGAAAAATGCAAAAAATCGTGTGAAGATCCACACGCCATATATTATCTGTAATGATATGATGTATAATACATTGGAGGAGATTGCAGAGAACGTTTCAGATTTTTCTATTATGACAAATTCAGTTGCGAATAATAGGAATCCATTTGGGTCTGCCGATTATGCGAAAAACAGAAATAGAATCTTAAGTACAGGAATTAATATCTGGGAATATGAAGGCGGTTATTCATACCACGGAAAAAGTATTCTGATTGACGATGATCTGTCTGTAATCGGTTCCTTTAATATGGACATGAGAAGTGCATATCTGGATACGGAACTGATGCTTGTAATACGCAGTAAAGATATTAATAAACAGTTGGAAGAGGGCATGATGGAATATGAAAGAGTGTCCCGACAGGTATTGGAAGATGGAACCTATCGTGATCCGTATCATGTAGAGCCAATTGAATTGACAAAGAAGCGTCAGAGAAACGTACTTTTGGTACAGCATCTGCTTGGATGGGCAAGATATCTGTTCTGATAAAGGAGGAAGAAGATCGTGTTTCAAATATTAATTGTAGAAGATGATAAAGAATTAAGCCAGCTATTCCAAAAAGTGCTTGAGAAGAATGGATATCAGGTCAAAAGTGCATCGGATGGAGCACAGGCATTAGAAGTATTGGATAAAGAGTATATTGATCTGATCATTTCCGATATTATGATGCCGGTTATGGATGGTTATGAACTGGTGTCGGAACTCCGTTCAGCAGGATATCAGATACCGGTACTTATGATCACTGCGAAAGGTTCCTTTGATGATATGCGCCAGGGATTTCTTTCGGGAAGTGACGATTATATGGTAAAACCGGTAAATGTGAATGAAATGGTTTTAAGAGTCGGAGCACTGCTTCGCCGTGCACAGATACTGAATGAACACAAAATTGTGATCGGTTCAACAGAGTTTGATTATGATGCAATGACGGTTACAACTGATAAGGAAAGTCTTGTTTTGCCTAAAAAAGAATTCCTGCTTTTATATAAGCTTGCAGCTTCGCCAGGCAGAACATTTACAAAACAACAGTTGATGGATGAAGTATGGGGATACGAGACGGAGGCAGACCCACATACGATAGAGGTACATATAGGAAGAATCAGAGAGCGTTTTAAAGATAACCCTGATTTTGAAATCGTAACAATGCGTGGAATTGGATACAAGGTGGTGAAAAAATAATGGAACAAAAGAAAGAAAAAGGATTGCGGATCCGATCCTGTCTGACTGGTGCAATCTGGCTGGCACTTGTATTTTCAACAGTCATATCTGCATTATTATTTGCTTTTTTGAATCATTTTTTTAATCTGCCAGGCAGCATACCTGTGCTTGGTTGGCTTTTGATTTTCAATACATTGATTGCAGGGCTGATTACTTCCTTTATTAATGCAAAGTTGCTGGAACCAATTACCAGACTTAGTAAAGCAATGAAGGAAGTTTCTCAGGGAGATTTTGAACAGCATTTGGAAACTAACAGCCGTATAGCAGAAGTTGGAGAATCTTATCAAAGTTTTAACGTTATGACAAAAGAACTTCGTGCAACAGAGGTGCTGCAGATGGATTTTGTATCTAATGTTTCTCATGAGTTTAAGACCCCGATTAATGCCATTGAAGGATATACAATGCTGCTTCAGGGAGAAGAACTGTCTCCGGATCAAGAGGAATATGTAGAAAAAATCTTATTTAACACCCAAAGACTTTCCGGATTGGTTGGTAATATTTTGCTGTTATCCAAGTTAGAGAATCAGAATATACCAATGAAAAAAACAGAATATCGTCTGGATGAACAGATTCGCCAGGCATTTCTTTCATTGGAAACAAAATGGACAGAAAAAGAAATTGGTTTTCAGGTAGAATTGGAGGAAGTTAAATATACTGGGAATGAAGAACTTTTTATGCACATCTGGATAAATCTTTTGGATAATGCGATTAAGTTCAGCCCTTCAAAGGGGACAATTATGATGTTTCTGAAACAAGAACAGGATTCTGTTAAGTTCATTCTGGAAGATGAAGGACCAGGAATAGAGGATGATGTAAAATCCAGAATATTTGACAAGTTCTATCAGGTAGATGGATCTCATAAAGCAGAAGGAAATGGCCTAGGTCTTGCACTTGTAAAACGGATTGTAGATAGTGCCGGAGGAACAATCAAAGCAGAAAACCGTGAATATGGTGGATGCAGATTTGTTATAGAGCTGCCAAAGCAGAAAGATGAGATTATATAGTTTTAAGATAAATTAGAAGATGGGAGAATTTATATGACATTTTATCAGGAGTTGCAGTTAAATCAGGCAGGTTCTAAAAACCTGTTGAAAAAGAGTGAAACACTAAAAGAAAAGTTATATCATATGTGGGTATATCTGGTGAAGATAGCTGTTACAATGGCATTTTGTTTTTTCTTTGTTAGTATTTTCAGCATCCTATTTGGAAATGAGAACAGCATTGTAGGTGTAGTAGTCTTATTATGTCTCATGGTGTTTAGAAATGCGGATCTGGGGATCCGCACCGGACAATCTACGATGCTTTTGGCTTTGTTCTTTGTAATTATGACTGTATGTCCGCATTTAGCAAATCAGTCTTCACCGGTATTGGGAATGCTGTTAAATATTGCGGCACTGGCTGTGTTGATTCTGTTCGGATGCCATAATCCATTCATGTTTAATCAATCTACATTGGTTCTTGGGTATCTGCTGCTATATGGTTATGATGTTACGGGAAAAAGCTATCAGATGCGATTAGTCGGAATGGCTTTAGGTGCAGCACTTACCTGCTTCGTATTTTATCGAAATCATAAAAACAGAACTTATAAAAGAAATCTGAAAGATCTGATACAAGAATTTGATATCACTTCTTCCAGAACAAAATGGCAGATATGTCAGATTTTATGCGTACCGATTGTCCTTTGCATTGCAGAACTTTGTAATATGCCACGTGCTATGTGGGCTGGTATTGCGGCCATGTCCGTGATTTTGCCGTTTATGGAAGATATGCACTACAGAGTCCGTAAAAGGATTGTCGGAAATATTGCAGGTGTTATATGTTTTACAGTATTATATTTTCTGCTTCCTTCGTCAATCTATGCATATATAGGAATTCTTGGTGGAATCGGTGTAGGATTTTCAGCACAATATGGCTGGCAGGCAGTATTTAACACATTTGGTGCTTTAGCCATTGCTGCAGAGACTTATGGACTACAAGGAGCGGTTAGTCTTAGAGTGATTCAAAATGTTTTTGGTGTTGTGTTTGCTTTAGCATTTTGTGTTATATTTTATTGGTTTATGTCTAAAAAAGATAGATATAAACAGTAAGTCAAACACACAAACTATGGAGTCTTTAGTCGGTTTAATAAAATTTTAGATAGAAAATAAATCATTATAAAAAGATCCTGTTCATACTATGATATATAGAACAGGATCTTTATTTACTTTATTTCGCCAGGAAATTGCTCTGAATCTCCATCGGCATATGATAAGCCTGGTATTCTGTATTATCCGTCATATTGTAGAGTGTATCGTCTTGCAGCTCATAAAACAATATCCTTTCAGTGTCTTATATCTGGAAGTTTCCCCGACAATAATGTTCATCTGATCCATGATCTCAAATGGATCTCGGGTTCCATATTTCTTGATTAATTTCTTTGTTTCTGTATATATGTAAGTGTTTCATTTTTTACATTAACGTGAAAAATATGGACGTGAAAAAATAAAATGCTATAATAAAAAGAATTGAGACAAAGCAGATGAAAATCTGTGACACAAAGCTAAAGAGCTTGTAAAACGAAAATATTGAAATGTGTTTTAATCGAAAGAATAAGGAATTTGACGTATGCAAAAAACAAAATGTTATCTGGCCGCATTGGTGTCTGGTGTACTTTTAGTAACTGGTATTTTGGCTGGATATGGACAATCTAAAAAAAACGATCACCTTACCGTGTATCTGTGGGAGAATCGTTTAATGAAAAATATTGCTTCTTATATCCATGAGCAGTTTCCAGATCAGGATATTGAATTTATTATTGGAAATAATGACACTGATTTATATAGCTATTTTAAAGAGCATGGTGAGTTGCCGATTGCATCTGGTATGAAAATAATTGTCAAAAACGAAGAAAACGGATTCTCATTAAAGGATATAACAATAAATGATAAAAAAATAGACACAGAAAAAGAATATTCCATTCTTCTTACGGATACGACAAAATCTATTTTGAAAAAAATTAATCCAAAATGTGCTATTGGGCAAATAGGGGATACAACATTATCTAGTGCATGGATTGCGGCCATGTCAAATGGGCAGCAACCGTCAGCACCAGAAGACTATATAGAGGTTGAAAAATAAAGTGCAAATAGAACAAGAGATAATTAAGAGAAAAAAAATAATAATGCCATTGTTTGTCATAATTTTCATTCTTTCAAGTTTTGTTTTTGTAAAGTTTCTGTTGAATAGGATGAATACATATATTGAGGTAAATGGAGAAATCAGTATGGAAGCTGTTGTCGAACAGATTCAACAGACCTATGATATGCAAGTGAGTGGATACTATAGACAGTTACATTTTGTTGAGGGCTATCTGTGTAAAGAGAAGAAAATATCCCTTGAAACAGAAAATAACCGAATCTTTTTTAATGCATGGGAAAAAGAATCTGAGAGTACACTTTTATTTCTACAGGAAAATGGAAAAGCTATAACCTCAGATGGAACAAAACTGAAAGTTGATATGCCTAGTAAGCTTTTGCTGGATTTGAGAAACGGATCTAATATTGGGAAATTGGTCGCTTTGGAATTTGAACAAGTGAAAAAAGACGGTTATTTGGTAGCAATTCCATGTCAGGAATATATGATTAATGGGGAAACTTATACAGCGATTGGAACAGTGTATGATCATTCGAAATTAGACTCCATATGATTTATCACATGGATGATTCAGATGGTCGTGTAGCTGTACTGTTACCTCACGGTGTATTGTTCCGTGGTGGAGCAGAAGAAGCAATCAGAAAATATATCATCAAAGATTTGAATAGACTGGATGCTGTTATCGGATTGCCTGCAAATCTGTTCCATGGAACAGGAATCCCGGTGTGCGTACTGGTGCTGAAAAGCAAGAGAAACGGCAATTCAGGAAATATTCTGTTCATTGATGCATCGAAAGAGTTCAAGGCTGGAAAGAATCAGAATGTCTTGGAACAGGAGCATATTGATAAGATTGTAGATGCGTATGCAAGGCGTGTAGACGTAGATAAATTTGCTCATGTAGCAGATATGAGTGAGATTATCGAGAACGGCTACAATCTGAACATTCCGAGATATGTTGATACATTCGAGGAAGAAGAACCTGTGGATTTGGATGCTGTAAAAGCTCAGATTAAGACACTGGATTCTGAAACAAAAGCTGCGATTGATAAGGCTGAAAGTTTTATGAGACAGCTTGGACTGTAAAGGCAGGTGAATAAATGTGTCTGATGAAAAGAAATCATTAGAGAGAAATGCATTGGATGCCTTTCTCCAAAGCAATCGTAAACTGAAAGGATATGCGGTTGATGAAGGAGAACGACCAGATTTTGTTTTGACAAAGAATGGTCATAAGATTGGAGTTGAACATTTTCGGGCAGATACCATCTTGAATGAACATACAGATTCTGAAAACATGAAGTTTGATGGACAACGAAAAAAGATGTACGAAAAGCACCATGCAAAGTTGTTGAATGATGAATTTGATGCGGATGCATCCGCAAAAGATATTGAAATATCTATCAATCAAAGTTTAAATGCTGTATCAAAATTTGATTATAAGACGTTTATCAATAATCTAAAAGGGATTTTTCAACATCATGCAAGTAAGGTACCCGAATACAAAAAGAAATGTGATGAAGTTTGGTTTTTAATAGATATAGGCATTGAAAATAACCATTTCACGGTTAAATTCGATAATGGTGGAGAAACAAAAATGAATGCATTGCCTATTACTGGTGATATGATTAACATTTTTGATAAATACAAAGAGATAAGTCGTGTGATTGTTTGTTCTCGATGCTTAGGAAGATATAGAATTGTTTATGATTCCGGCAGTGGAAAGTATAGCTATAAGATTCGGTCATTTACCTATACAGAAGCATTGATTCCTGGCAGTAGACAAATCAAACTTGATGTGAAAGATACTGGAAAGGAAGTGGAATCATAATGATTGAACCTAAATTGAGATTCAAAGCTGATGATGGAAGTCAGTTTCCAGATTGGGAAGAAAAAACGATTGATGAAGTAGCAGAATGTTTGGATAACAAGCGTGTTCCTGTAAATTCTGAAGAACGTAAGAAGCGAGTGGGCATAATTCCTTATTATGGTGCTGGTGGTATTCAAGGGTATATAGATGATTATTTATTTGATGAAGAACTTGTATTATTGCTTGAAGATGGGGATGCGTTTGATGATTTTCAGACAAAATCAATCGCTCAGTACGTTACCGGGAAAAGTTGGGTAAATAATCATGCACATGTATTAAGAGCTAATGGAAATTCTTATTTTTTATTTGCGTCATTAGAACATAAAGACATAAGAAGATGGACGCAGTTAGCAGGAGCCAGTAGAAAAAAATTATTGAAAGATTCAATGTTAAAGATAACAGTAAACATGCCATCATTCCCTGAACAACAGAAAATTGCAGACTTCTTATCAACGATTGATACAGTGATTGAGAAACAAAAGGAAACTGTATCTGCATGGGAAGAACGAAAAAAAGGTGTGATGCAGAAGCTGTTTAGTCGGGAAGTAAGATTCAAAGCAGATGATGGAAGTGCATTTCCTGAATGGGAAAAGAAGCCGTTTGGGGATGTAGTTTCTGAATATAAAATGAAAACAAAAGTCGAGAACGAGGATACGTTATTATCATGTGCGATTAACCTAATAATGAATGGTGCTAGGTGCAGATGAACTGGCAGAAGTTTGTCACATACATCATTCTTTTATAACTAACGTAGAGTGGTATAAGCAAATGAAATTTTATATGAGCATTTGTCAAAACATTAAATAATCCTATGAATAAGTACGATAAAGGCGGAAGTGATATGAAAAATTTTATTAGCTTTATTAAGAAATATTCAACAAGAGATTTTATATATTTATTTTCAAATAAATCTATAGAAATTTTAAAAAAACAATTGAGATATAATGAGAAAGACATGAATTGTTGTATGAAATTTCCGCTAAACATAATAAAGTCTGGGTTTATACATAAACAGGTAAATGTGATGCTATCTGCATGGGATATTCAGGATATGGCATATTTATCAATTAGAAATTCAAATGACTATAGGCATGATGATTTATTATCTCAAGACATGGGTATGATTGTGAATCTGTATAGAGGATATGAAAATGAACATTCGAAGAGTGAATTTCTAAAAGATGCGGATTCAGCCGATATATTCAAAATTATGATGGGTATGACATATGAGCAATTTAAGTATCAGAATCTTGCATGGACAATTCAGAACTTTTGTAGAAATTATCACATATTGATTGGGTCTCCAAATATAAACAGAGAAAAAATTATAGATATCAATCAAATAACAGATGAATTATTTGGATTGAACGTTGATGAGTTATTAGCGGTTGAAATGATGATACTATGGTTATGTAGTCAAAATCCTAGCCCGTTGACCGCATCAGAAAAACTATATAATAGATCTGAAACAGGTGTTATAACAAAAGAAGCGATAGAAAAAGTTGTAGGATACTATAGTGTTACATATAAAGATGTAAGGAATTCGCCGATAGGTAAGCAGATATTTTACAGTAAACCTTTTGTAAAAACAGATAAGACTCAAGAAAATATAATGGTAAGTTTTTATTTGTTGGCAATGACTTTTGCTGACGGACTTTATTGGCTGATGAGAGATTATTATAGAAATAATAATTGGGGACAGAAATTTATAAATTCATTTGGAGAAATGTTTGAAGATTATTTTCAGGAGTTAGCAGATACTTATTTGGATGAAAAACAATGGTTTAAGATTCCAGTACAAAAGAAAAAAAGTGCAGATTATTATGTTGAATTTGATAATGCAATTCTATTATTTGAATTAAAATCGGGATTGCTTGGAATAGGTGCTAAACAGCAAGTGCCGGATATTCAACAGATTGATACTTTCTACAAAAGAAATATTTTAGAGGCATATGAGCAGTTAAAAAATTCTGAGGAAGAGTTTCAAGGAGAAAAGCAAATACTTAAAATTTTCTTGTTGTATGAAAGTGCAACAAATATGCAAATTATAATGGCGTCTATACCTGATATATTTATTAATGATAAAGGATGCTATATTATGACAATTGAGGATTTAGAAATGTTATTAGCAACATATCGGAATGACAGGGAGAAATTCAACAAGGTAATATATACGTTGCTTAATAATGAAAATTCTGAAGGAAGATGTGAAAGTGTGCTGAAGGTGTTGGGCGACTACGATGCAATTGGAGATATGCATTTTATAGGTGAAAGAGATTATTATACAAACATACTTGAACGTTTTAAAAATTGTTTTCGATAAGTCGGATTGTAAATTTTTGTGTTAATAAATTATGTGGAAAAGATACTCCGAGAATGACGTTTGGTAAATTGGTTTAACATGGTGGGATAAAGTAAAATATAATAATACATCTTTTGTTTACGTTTGAATGTATTGACAACACCCTATAGTGGATATAAAAAGGCATGTAGTCTTATTTAGCATTATAAGGATAATGAAAAGTGTCAACACTGTTGACATAATTATGATGGATGAACTATCTTAGAATTGTTTCCGCATGTACTATAATTAAGATGTCTTTAAAGATGAAGTCACAAGGGGGTAGGTGCATCTAGTACCGTGTTAATGTGCGCCTGATACTTTGAACTTGCAGAAAATACTTGGTCACTCCCAAATTGACACTACCATGCAGTACGCAATGGTGAATCAGGGTAATGTAAAAATGTCACATCAAAAGTATATGATTCAGAAAGGAATTCTATGACTGATTTTGATAAACAAATGGAAATGGTGTTATATCATTCAGATGAAGGTGATGTATCAGTTGATGCATATATAGCGGATGAAAGCATTTGGGTATCTCAGAAAGGTATGTCTGAGATATTTGGGGTGGATAAGTCCAGAATAAGCAGACATTTGAAAAAATATTTGAAACAGGTAAATTAGATGAAAAAGTGGTTGTTGCAAAGATTGCAACAACCACGAGGCATGGAGCAATAGAAGGAAAACGGACGTTGGATTATAGTTGATGAGAATAAGAAGAAAGATTACTAATGAGACCAAGTGGACAGAAAAACCGAAGTCCTAAACTACCTGAAACAATACCCCAAGATGGCGAAATGGATGAATATATGCATTTGCTGTGGCTCAATGGGTTATAACCCGGATATGCCAGACAAGATTAATTCGAGAGATGGCAATGGGGAATATAATACTGTATTTTCAAGAAACATAAAGAAGTATTTTTCTCCACTGAGAGTAAATGACATGGGGATGTGCGCCATTTGTCAGAAATATTGGAGAAATAAATAAGTATTTGCAAAAGGAGACCTCTTATTTGAAAAAGAAAAAGGATGAAATAACCATCCGTTCCAGTGCAGCAGAATATTTAACCTATGTTGCCTCTATCGGTGGTCAGCAGGACAGTATTGAGATGCGCTATGAGGATGAGAATATATGGCTGACACAGAAGATGATGGCCACATTGTATAATGTGGATGTTCGTACAATCAATGAGCATATTAAGAAGATTTATTCCGACTCAGAGCTTGAGGAAGATTCAACTATCCGGAATTTCCGGATAGTTCAAACGGAAGGTTCCCGTCAGGTGACTCGTGATACAAAGCATTATAATCTTCAAATGATTATTGCGGTCGGATTCAAGGTTAATAATGAGCGAGCGGTGCAGTTCCGCAAGTGGGCCAATGGTATCGTGAAAGACTACACTATTAAAGGCTGGGTCATGGATGACGAACGTCTGAAAAATGGTGGCTCTGTGCTTACAGTAGAATACTTTGACCGCCTGCTTGAGCAGATTCGTGAGATCCGTCTCTCTGAGCGGAGATTTTATCAGAAAATAACGGACATCTATGCTACAGCTCTTGATTATGACCGAACAGCAAAAACAACAAAGCAGTTCTTTGCAAAGGTTCAAAACAAGATGCATTATGCAGTTCACGGACATACAGCAGCAGAGTTGATTTATGAGCGGGCTGATGCAGATAAGCCACACATGGGATTAACTACTTGGGCAGCAGCGCCGGAAGGCAAGATTGTAAAAAGTGATGTGAGTGTTGCGAAGAATTATCTTTCAGAGAAGGAAATGCGTTCATTAGAGCGTATTGTATCTGCTTATCTGGATTTGGCAGAGGATCGGGCGGAACGTCATATTCCAATGACGATGGAGGATTGGGCAAAGCGTTTGGATTTATTCTTGATGGCCGACGACAGAGATGTTCTTCAGGATGCAGGCAAAATCACTGCTGAGATTGCCAAGGCAAAAGCTGAAACTGAATTTGAAAAATATCGTGTTATTCAGGATAGGCTGTTCATGTCTGATTTTGATAAGTACATGTTGGAATTGGAAGAGAATGCGAAGAAGTAGCATGAAACCAGTGATGATGTGGATGGGTTCGGATGAGTAACTTCCAGACACAAATCGGTAATTCATAGAGTGCTGTCTTTTCATGTGAAGACCGTCTGCTTGCTAAGCAAGAAACCATGAGTTTATGCGGTATTTAGGTGGTCCTGACGGATAATGTGTACGCGAATAGTTGTATCCATTGTTGAGAAATGAGTTCGTAGTTGGAGAAAGTAGAATTATATGAGAAAAAGAGACGGATTTCCATTTATTATGACTAGGAAATTATTGGTTGTGTATATTGTTTTTACAGTTCTTCTGGGACTATTTCTGTTTTTTGTCATAGGAGATATGGCTGGAAAATGTGCGGCATGCATTGTTTGTCCGATGCTCATTGCATATTTGCTCTATGCGTATTGCAAGGAAAGTAAAGCAGATACGAAAGCTCGTGAGATGAAAGCACAATATATGAATGGCAGTTATTTTGAAAGCCCTGAGTGGCATGAGAAATATGTAGCCTATCTCAATGAGCACACATTTGAGAAACCTAAATATCAAAGCATGAAACTGGATTTATTAAAAAGATTTCAAAGACGGGAATATCTTGTCAAAATGATATTGCCATTGTTCCTAATGTTTTGTACCTTGTGTCTTATTCCTTTAGGGCGTTATTATATGGCTATCATAGGATTTTGCCTATTCGGATTCTTGTTTTGGCTAGAGTTTTCACTGTATATAGGAATGCCGGTACGGAAGTGGCTGAAGGGCGATATTGATTATGAGGAGCTTGAAGCGTCATATTTAAAAAGTCAGATGCTTTTCTATAAAACAAATGCGTTAGCATTTGGAACTACACATTTACATGGATTCACAGAGAAAAAAATATATGCAATAGATTATCGGTTGGTGGAAGGAATATCAAGAAAAATAGTACGTCTTAAGAAGTATGAGGATGGAATTTATAATACTGAGGAGTATCAGCATTTTGCAGTTATTCATGTCAGACTGCCCCAAAGCGGAAACATTCACGATGTTGAGATCGAACTAAATGAGTTTCAGGTTCAAATGGCAATCGATAAGTTATCCGTCTATAAAATTGGTGAAGATTTGATGGAAAATCTTTCTGTAAATGAGCATAAAGAAAATGAGGCTGTAATATAGCCAATGCAGCATCCAGCATTGCCTAAAAAGGATAAAGAAGATAAGGAGACTCCATGGACAGAAAAACCGAAGTCCTAAACTACCTGAAACAATACCCCAAGATGGCAAAATGGATGAATACCTGCATTTGCTGTGGCTCAATGAGCTATAATCCTGATATGCCAGACAAGATTACTTCGAGAGATGGCAATGGAGAATATAATACTGTATTTTCAAGAAACATAAAGAAGTATTTTTTCCCACTTAGAGTAAATGACATGGGGATGTGTGACATTTGTCAGAAATATTGGAGAGAAAATCACTAAGTAACTTGATATGATGAAATTGAGGCTTGCATCAATAAGCTAAATAGAAAAGGAGGATAATCATGGAATTTATATGTTACCCAAAGTGTTCAACCTGCCAGAAGGCAAAGAAATGGCTGGACGAGAATAAGATCGAATACACGGAGCGCCACATTGTGGATGATAATCCTACATATGATGAGCTTAAGAAATGGTATGGTAGGAGTGGACTTCCGCTCAAGAGATTCTTCAATACGAGCGGCATGCTGTATAAGGAGATGAAACTGAAGGACAAGCTTCCGGACATGAGCGAGGATGAGCAGTTGCAGCTTCTTGCGACAAATGGCATGTTGGTGAAGAGACCGCTTGTCGTTGCTGAAGGTTTCATGCTGACTGGATTTAAAGAAAAAGAGTGGACAGAGAAGATGCTGTAGTAGGAACGTCCCCGTGGAGAAAAAATGAAAAAAATTGATGTAAACAACAGTTGGGAAATGCATCGCGTAGGCGATGACGATTGGATCATTGCGACAGTGCCGGGATCGGTGTATGGGGATCTGCTGCAGGCGGGCAAGATGGAAGATCCGTTCTGGAAGGACAATGAGATAGAAGCACTGAAGCTGATGGATTACGATTATGAGTACCGCACCAGCTTTTCGTGTGATGATGAGCTGCTGGGATCGGATGAGGTTATCCTTCGGTTTGAAGGGCTGGACACCATTGCGGATATCACGCTAAATGGTGTGAAGCTTGGACACGCCGACAATATGCACAGGACATGGGAGTATTCGGTAAAGGATACCCTGAAGCAGACGGATAATATATTAAGTGTATATTTTTATTCGCCGACAAAGTTCATCGCAGATGCATTTGCGAAGGCTCCAACACGGGGAACCGAGAATGCCATGAACGGATTTGTACATATCAGAAAAGCTCACTGCATGTTTGGCTGGGACTGGGGCGCACATCTTCCAGATGCAGGAATATGGCGGCCGGTCAGCTTGCTTGGAATTGATACCGCACGGATAGATTCTGTTGAAATCCTGCAGCATCATGATCAGGACTCAGTGGAACTTGATATAAAGCCGGAGATAGAATTTGCCCGGAAGTATATTGGTTCTGGATCAGAGACGGGACAGCTGAGTGCAAACGTTAGAGTAGTAGATCCGGTTGGAAACGAAATTATAAATAGAATATTAAATGAAGATATCACGAAGAATATACATATAGACAACCCACAGCTCTGGTGGCCTCGTGGGTATGGTGAGCAGAACCTTTACACTGTTTCCGTTGACCTTGTGAAAGATGATGGTACGGTGGTTGACAACTGGACGAGAAAGATCGGCCTGCGGACAATAACCATGGACCGCACAAAGGACAAATGGGGTGAGAGCTTTGCCACCTGCGTAAACGACGTAAATATATTTGCCATGGGTGCCGATTACATTCCGGAGGATCATCTTCTTGGACGTGTGACACCTGAGACTACAAGGACTCTGCTTGAGAAGGCGGTATTTGCGAACTTCAATTCTATAAGAGTGTGGGGCGGTGGATATTATCCTGACGATTGGTTCTATGATATGTGTGATGAGATGGGACTTGTGGTGTGGCAGGATTTCATGTTTGCGTGTGCTGTCTACGATCTCACACCAGAATTTGAGGCAAATATCACCGCGGAATTTATTGACAACTTAAAGAGGATCCGTCATCATGCGTCACTCGGACTTATGTGTGGCAATAATGAGATGGAGCAGTTTGTTAAGGAGAGAAAATGGGTGAGCAAGGACAGCGAGGTTCGGGACTATATTATTATGTACGAGCGAATTCTCCCGCAGATCATGAAGCAGTATGCTCCACAGGTATTTTATTGGCCAGCGAGCCCGTCCTCAGGTGGTTCATTTGATGATCCGAGAGACGAGAACCGCGGAGATGTGCATTATTGGGCTGTGTGGCATGGTGATAAGCCATTTTCTGAGTACAGAAAGTTTTGCTTCAGATATCTTTCCGAATTCGGTTTCCAGTCATTTCCTTCAAAGAAGACTGTTGAGACATTTACGGATGATGAGCGTGATATGAATATCTTTTCATACATTATGGAGCGGCATCAGAGAAATGGCTCGGCAAATGGAAAGATAATGAATTATATGCAACAGACATATAGATATCCATCTGATTTCGAGACGGTTATCTACGCATCGCAGCTTCTGCAGGCGGATGCTATCAGGTATGGCGTCGAGCATTTTCGAAGAAACAGAAATGATGACAGGTGCATGGGAGCAGTGTACTGGCAGTTCAACGACTGCTGGCCGGTTGCATCCTGGTCCAGTGTGGATTACTGCCAGCGCTTAAAGGCACTTCACTACTATGCAAGACGTTTCTTTGCTCCGATCATGATCTCCTGTGAAGAGGAGGGCATGCTTGGAAGCGGACAGGAGCTGGTGAGACTCCCATTTGAATTCCCGAAGTCCATACGCCTCTGTGTGGCAAATGAAACCATGAACACAGAGAAAATACTTGTGTCCTGGCAGTTGAGGGATGCGTCAGCTCGTGTTCTTGAATCCCACGAGGAGGAGATCACTGCGCCAGCGCTGACGAGCGTATGGCTTGACAAGGTTGAACTTCCTGGTATCGACATTTACCATCAGTATGTGAGCTATCAGGCAAGCATGAAAGGACAGGTAATATCAGAGGGGACTGTCATATTCTCATATCCGAAGTATTTCTGCTACGAGGAGCCTCATTTGCAGGCGACAGTGGATGGCGACTATATCACAGTCAGTGCGGATGCGTATGCGAAGAGTGTGGAGATCCTGAACCAGAATGAGGATCTGATTCTGTCGGATAATTATTTTGACCTGAATGCAGATTCAAAGACTGTAAAGGTTATAAGTGGAAGTGTGGATAAGCTGAGGCTTAGAAGTGTATATGATATAAGTTGATCTTGATAAGAGAGATTTATAAATGGTAAATGCCAGCGCATTATATATGTGCTGGCATTCACAAGAAAGGAGAAGCCATATGAGCTTTGCATTGTTTCTGGACGTAGATGGTGTATTGAATACCCGGACGACAGTTGTGGGGGCACCGAGTGGAAGAACCGGGATAGATGAGTCCAGAGTGAGGCTGCTGAAAAAGGCGTTAAAACAGTTTGGAGATGCGGAGATCGTTTTGACTTCAGATTGGAAGCTTATGAGAGAAGACGGGGATGACTTCTCATATCTTGTATCTATGCTGGGAAAATTTGGACTAAGCCTGTCTGGAAAGACAACCGATGTCTGGGTTGGCAGAGGAGAGGGCATTCAGAGCTATCTGGCGGAACATCCCGAGATAGATGAATACGTGATACTGGATGACAATACATTTGATTTTTCAAATTATCCTAAGCTTTGGGAACGGCTGTTGCTTACCAATGGCATAGAAAATACCGAATATGCATCAAAGACACCGGCGATTGAGGCAATGTTTTTTCTGGAAGCCATAAAAGGCTGATCAGGGGCTGAAAAGTAACATTAGAAATGCAAAAAGAGCCAGGTACAGATAGAACATAAATTATATTATGATCTATCCGTATCTGGCATTTTGTTTGCATGAGCAGCGAGTTGAAGCCTGTGCTTGTACGAGACAGTTGAGACTGTCACGATAACTTGAGAAACCCGAGTGTCACTTGTCATCAGAAGACAATCGCCTTAAGAATTTATTCGTGGAATGTTTCTTTTGGAGTCTGGTGCTACGCATATATTTAAGTGTCTTTATTTCGTTAGTGCCTTCCTTTCCGGCTGCAAATGCTACGAATAAGAGCATAACACTACAAAAATTACATATAAATACAATTGGTGGTTGACATTCGGATAGGAATACATTATACTACAATTAGCACGAAAATTACATAAAAGGAGCTCCTGTATAATTCAAAATGTAGACGTTGAAAAATAAAAATACCTCAGAGTACAATAAGACTACTGACTGGCAGGTTAGTAAAAATCTTATTGAACAGAGAGGTATCTACAATGAAGTCTAACACACAGAATAAAAAATAGAAGCAATAACAGAAAAAACTTTGGTAATCGGAATCGATGTAGGAAGTGAAACACACTATGCAAGAGCGTTTGATTACAGAGGTATTGAGTATTCAAAGAAGCCATTCAGCTTCAGTAACAGCGAAGCCGGATTTGAAATGTTCAAAGCATGGATCTCCGATATCAAGGAAAAGCATGAAAAGGATAAGGTTGTGCCAGGGATGGAACCGACAGGACACTACTGGTTTAATCTTGGAAAGTATCTTCAGGATAATGAAATGAAACCGGTGCTTGTGAATCCTCATCATGTAAAAAAAACAAAAGAACTCGATGACAATAATCCGACAAAGAATGATCGTAAGGATCCAAAGGTAATCGCAGGATTGGTAAAAGAGGGACGATATATGATCCCATATCTGCCTGAGGGTGTATATGCAGATCTGAGAACCGCTTCAAATATGAGGTTTCAGATCCAGTCAGAACTTACGAGAATCCAGAACAGGATAAGTCGTTGGTTGAGAACAGTTCGGGAAAGCACAAAGGACAGACAACGATTGAGATATCTGCTGTTTGAGGTTGCAATGTCGCTTGTGGCGAAGAATCCGGAGTTTAGAGAACTCCATAATTATTACACAACCAGAAGGCTGAATCCATTGAAGAAAATGCAGTCACTTATGGCAATATCAGCCAAGTTGATACGTGTCTTTTATGCCATGCTGACCAAAGGTGTGGAGTATGATCCCAAGAAGATGGTCAGTGACATCAAGAGACCAGCAGCTTATCTACAGGCTGCATAAGAAAGACAAGTAACTATAGTGGAGGCTGTCACGTGGACAGCCACTGAATAAAGCAGAATGTAACAGATAACGTCCACTGAACACAGTGCTGGAACAGGAAGCGAGTCAGTAATCAAAAAACAAAGAATGAGCCAGTAGTCGGCAGAAATAGACACCATGGGGCAAGACCCCGTAAAGGAGCACAGCTGACACCCTGGTTATGGGCAGGCAGGACGAAGGAAGTTAGGACCTCTGGAGACAGAGATGATCCTGGTGGATATAGGAGGTTAGCTGCCATAGAGGGATGGGTATACACAAGGCCAGTAAAGCGTGAGTCAAAGACGTTTTATTTCGTATACCTATAAACCGCTATTTCAGTACCTGATACATCGGAATGCTCATAGCTCCGGCTTATTCACTGAGATATATAAGGCTGAAAAAACCTATAATTTCAACAAAAAAGACTTGATTATATGAGGAGGCATAACTATGCTAAACAAAAGTATTAGACCTACGAAAGCAGATATTATTGGAATACAGAAAATTATTGAGAACGATATGCGCGTCGAGAAATCCCCGAGCGAAGCTTTGTTTTTTGCGTATAAAGATGCCGCAGAAGATATTCCAGACTGGAACACAATTAAAAAGCTGAAATTTAATGATGATGATAGTGAAGTCGATGATCAGTCATGTGGTGGAACAATGAGCTTTACTGTTGATGAGAAGGATTTTAATATTGTCGTTGAAAGTTTGAAACAGCAGCTTGGTATCGAGAAAGTAAGAATTTCATACATGACGAGATTATGCATACTTGCGGCAAGAAAAAGACTTGTTCCTGCAGAGAGGGAAGAGAAGGTTGTTAAGGTACAGAATATAGATGGAGTTGAGCTTTTGCGTAGGGTAAATGAGACGGCAGCAAGGTTGATCCAGTCAGGAAACATAGAAAAAATAGTGGAATTTCTAGAGAGGTAGAATATGGCGAAAAATCGAAAAACGATAACATTCAGGAGCAAATATGGTCAGTATGCATATTTAAAAATAAATTTAACAGAAGGTGATAATAATTATGAGGTGCGGCTAGATAAGATAATTACATATATGGATAAATATTTTGATAAAGAGCCTTATAGAAGTAAGACGCGCTTTGATGATAAGATAACTGCCTTTCTGGAGGAAGAGTTAATTAAAGAAGGTAAAAAGCGATATGCAGAAGGGTGCAATGCGTGCAGAACATTCAATAATTATTTTAAAGCATTAATAAAAAAAGATAAATCAAAATATGATCACAAGAAATGTATCTGCCTGATCAAAGATATGGAGCTTTTCTTTAATACACAGTTTCTGAGTGATCCACAGGAAAGTTTAAGTAAGAAAAATCAATACATAGATTCATTACTTAGGCCTTTAATTGACATAATGGTCAATTCGAATTTTTTTTACTATATACCACATACAACTGAAGCGTTAGGGTACAAATGCTACTGGAACCAGGTAAACATGATAGAGAAAAACATTGAAATATTGTTTAAAGATGAGGATAAAAATGCATATGCACTGTGGCAGGAAATTATGGAACCATTTAGGCGTATCATTGGTGATGGAGATAGTGATGACAGTTATCCAGGCGGTGATTTCCCGGGAATTACATCAAGTCTCTGGTTGGAGGCGAATCCTGCCATAGGCTATTTTGATTGTGTATATGATATTGCAGAAACGGATTATGAATTATATGAACAGATTATCAATGGTAACTATAAAAACATTAATTTTAATTTTACGATTGGAAGTAGTAGAGACGAGGTGGAAAAGCAGGTAGCACAAAGACGAGACTTCTTTAGGACTAAGGGCGTGGACGAAGATGCAAAGAATAACTTTGAAAAAGAGATGCAATTGTTCTATATCGAATTTGAAAAGACTTATTTGAATATACTAGAACAAAGACTGAAAATAAAAAGTTAAATAATAGTGAAAGTATCTCAGTATGGGACGCCAAAAAGTTGGACTTTTTTAGCGTAGCAGTTTTGATGGCTGCTACGCTATTTGGGGGAGCCAAGATGTACTATGTATTCAACAGGGCTCATGCGTAGGATCTCTCACCTGTTTCCGGGCAGATACATGCCAGTCTCTCATTCGACAAGCAACAGCCGAAAATGAGTTAGAAATCATAACCGTCGTTTACTTCGTTCTTGTCATCTTCATCGTAGTCACCAAGCATTTCGTCGTAATAATAGTTGATAGCCTCAGATTCAAATTCTTCAAGCAATTCATTCTCGTCACATTCATTATAGATTAGTGACTCATAATTGATATCCTCTCTCGCAGGTCTAATCTTGTCTAACATAGTTATGCCTCCTTGTAATAATTGTAGCTGTTTGTGTTAAATGTATTGTAACACTGTTTTTTCGAATTGCAAGCATTATTTGTAATTTATATATACATTTGTAATCTTTGTAGCACTATGCTCTTTTGAGGTGCTTTTTGTTTGTCCATTGTAGAAGCATATTTGTCCATTCACGCCCGAATATTTCAGAGTAAAGTATATGTACGGTATATATTCTTGGAGATATGGCGATGCGTGGAATACAGGAAGAATTGATTGCATTTTGCTGGTGGATATGGGAGGTTTTACAATGAGTAGGAGTTATAAGCACACACCAGTATATAAAGTTGGTGGTAAAACGAAATACGCCAAGAGACAGGCAAATAAGAAGATTCGTCGTTCTGTGAAAAATAATATTGAAGATGCGTATTCCGGTAAATCTAATTATTATCGTAGAGAGTATGGCTCGTGGTATATTTGGGATTATAGATTTTGGGGAGAACCAATATGGAGGGAGGAATCGCCACGGAATATAAAGGAAAAATTATGGGAGAAGTGTTATAAGAGAAAGTGAGATATGATGATTCGCCACATGAACCATTATCCGGGATGTGTTCATGTGGCTGCAACATTGGTCGTATCGAATCAGTGTATGCCGTTCTCCACGCAATAGAGATACCAATCTATTATGATTATGTATTCGTGTGCACGTTCTGCTGACTTTTGTTCAGCTCGGCCTACGTAGATAGCCGAGTACTCTACCCCTGCTGCATTTCTAAACCTGTGAAGTGTTGCTCCACCCTTTAGCCTTGGGGAAGTATGATACACCTCATGATCTGAATCTAGATTTTTGGGGTATGGCAAGCGCAAGCAAGAGGCAGGGATAGTTTCCACGTAGGTCAGTGGCTCGTAATCGACATTGATGTTAACATTCATGAATATCCTCCTTTATCATAATTTGCTTAAATTTTACCCCAAAACATAGGTAAGCGAGCGGACAAATATGCTTCTACAAAGGACAAACAAAAAAGTATCTTGAGGTGCTTTTTGATTAAATTGTCCATTCTACATTCAAATAATTATTTATAATTTATTGGTAAAAGACTGTTAAAGACATTATATTGATAAAACGATAAGTATAAGTATGGAAGTAAATTTACCTACTAACAATCGTAGGACTAAGACAAATTCATGGAATGAATGTGATAAAAATGAGTTGCTTAAACTTAAAGAATTTGAGGTGGAGGCTATGGAATATTACGATGAAAGGAAGTTAAATCCATCTATCAGCGAATATTTAAAGGATTATGCATGGTCTGAAGAAAAAGAGTATGAAGTTGAGGAAGATTACATTAAGGCGGGGAGACTTTTTCTGGAAATAATGGGATACTGCTGGCTGTAATTGGACACACAAGTAATAGAGGGAGGAACTTTTATATTGCACGTGCGAAAGGAGAAGAAGAGAATGGGGAAAGATTTTATCGATGAATTTATACCGTCAAAAGATACAAGAGCTTACCTGCATAGCATTCATTATGAATTCACGGATTTGGAGAAGGCAACGATTGTTGCAAACCATATTATGATTTCATATGAAGAAAAAGTAAAATGGCTAAATAATTTTATGCACCAAATATCTGATGACGCGTTAAAAGATAGAATATCAAAGGCATTAGAGAATTTATCTTATAATGAATCTTTTTTTGACTTTGTATTTATTCCACATGACTTTCGACATGGGGATATTGTAAGATGCCTCTATGGTGACTGGAATACAACTGAGTTTTGTGAAAAAGTAGGAATAATTCTCAATTATTCTGATAAAGAATATGAGTTCTATAAAAATGTTAAAGGGGATTATTCAGATGTTCAGGTTTGTGTAGATATTAAGTTTGACGGAGCAGCTTATCAGGGAGAGTTTGAACACGAGCACATTAATCCAATATACATTGAGCGTATAACTTTAAATGAAAAAGATGAAAGAAGGGCATATCTCAATTATCTTACGAATTTATATAGCAAAAAGGATGCTATGGGTGAAACCGATAATAATAAGCCTGAATATGCGGGTGGTTCAGATGATTTATTAGAGCAAAGATATCTTGGTAATTATATCCCGGTTCAAGATGAGGCTACTGGTAATTGGTGTGTGCAGATGGGATATGGTTTTGAAAGTGGAGATGTAAATTATATTGCAACGGAGTTCTCTGGAATGGGGTTAATATATCATTTTATGTATAATGGCGAGATGGATCACGTCCATGGATTCGATAGCGTGTTAGCTATGGTTTTGCAAGATCCGGAACATGTAGATATCGTAACGGACTATGGTGAATATTCAGAACAAGCAATCAAAATGGTGAAAGGAATAAAGAGGGCAGTGGCATTTGTACAATCACATCACAGATCTATGACCAACGAAGAACTACGTAAAAATAGATTAGAGATAAAGAATAAATGAGAAAATAATTATGGGAACAAATGAAGAATTGCCAAGGATGCTGATGCCTGTTTAGTAAACGAGTATTCCGGTGACGCTGAAGGAAAGGTCATCTTTCACATGGGGGTAAAGACTGAAAACATTATAGAGATTGATAAAAATAGCAGAGACGAACTATACTACCCCCAATCTACATTGAGAGCCTGGTATGATGATATGAAGGAAAGATTGCTGGAAGATTATTATAGTGGTAGGGGGCATATACATGTATCATTATATTATTGCTGATATACACAATTCGATAAAAGCGTTTAATAGGATAATAGGCCAGATAGCCCCCTCAGTGCAGGATGAAATCGTCCTGCTTGGGGATGTCTTTGATCGCGGAGGGGAGAATCCAGATCCAGTTGGCGTTTACTTTAGCATTTTGAGGCTAAGCATGCATGTAAACGTGAAGTGGGTTCGAGGTAATCACGACCACATGCTCGCGGAGTATATTTATTCTTACTATGGAATGGTTGAAAAGAAGAGATGCAATATACCACCATATCAATACAACTCGTTTGATCTGATGAAGGATAGACTTGCTCCAGTGGACATGCAGGACTTGGCTGATTTAATAAAGGGGCTGCCCCTGCAGATAGAGATCAATATTGGATCAAAGAAATATCTTCTTGCGCATGCCATGACATTTGATCCGGCACTTGTAGAACAGGACGATACGTTGTATCTGGAAGGTCTTTATGACATGGAAGAGTATTGGCACCAGGGCGTGAAAGGGTATGTATCACTTGTAGGCCATACAGATTCAAGCTATCAGTATAACAATTCACATGGTAGATATCTTGATGGACAACATTCAATTTGGACGAATGATTTGGAAAATGTGTACATGCTGGATTGCGGATGTGGTCTGTCAAATGGCCGGCTTGCATGTATCTGCCTGGAAACAGGTGAGAGATTCTATGCATGAATTGGGCAGTCAAGAGCTTAATAATAAAATTGATCACACTTATGTGTCAGACACACAAGGTGTCAGGTGCAGATGAACGCCACATGAACTCACCTAAGCATTAATCAGGGATGCGTCATGTGGCTGGAATTACTGGTCATATTGGATCAACGTATGCCGTTGAGAATCCAATCTTTGATAATCATGTCCTCATGCTCGCGATAGGCTGATGTCTGCTCGAGTGCACCTATATAAATACCTGAGTATTCTGTACCGTCTGCCACTTTAAAACGGTGAAGCATGGCCCCACCTCTCAGAGGGGGGGTGGTTAGGAAAACATGATGGTCTGAATCCTGGAAGGGAAAGCAATCGGCAGGAATGGTTTCCCAGTAGACTAGCGGTTCGTAATTAATATCAACATTGATATTCATGATATCCTCCTTTATCTTTTTGCTTAATCATACACCAAAATATAATAAGCGAGCGGACAAATATGCTCTAGACTGGACAAACAAGTATCTTGGAGGTGCTTTTTGATTAAATTGTCCGTTATATATAGGAATTTGTCTGTTAGCAAAGCATATTAAGTATTTATAATTTAAAATAGTATAGAGATGGAGCAGGTACAAAATGAGACGCAAGGTGTCAGGTGCAGATGAACGAGAGATGAACAGAACATGAATAAATATGTTCATGTGCTATGGAAAAAGAGTTATAAAAGAAAGTGAGATGATACACTATGGCAATTCAATTTAATGAGCTTAGGCAATACTTAGCAAGAAACGTTAGGTTGTCAATTTGTTTTGAGAATGGGTATTACCACAATTATCTGATGATTTCAGATGTTCCGGCTGAAAAGTATAAGAATCTATATGTTTATGGAGTTGGAATGATCGACGTAGAATTTAGTATGGATGTGTACGCTGATCCAAAGGATTTGGATGGCGTAATCACTTCAACAAAAGATGATACTATAGAACCTGCGATTGAGATTGTTATTCATGAAGCTCCGCGCAATATAGAAAGAAAAGCAGAAGATGTTCTTTTGTTCAAAGATATTAAACCGTACTTACAGATAGGTAGGAATTTTGCTGTCGTTAACAGAGAAGACTGGTCATACAAAGTATATGAATATCGAAAAGATATCCCTAGTAATTATGATGACATGTTTTTATATGGCATAGGCATGGAGGATAATTCGGATGAAAGTGATAAAAATATTATAAAAATGTTAGAAAAAAGAAAGTGTGATTCTTACATGAACAAGCAAATGGTAATTGTTCTGTCAAATACAGCGCGGACAGATATTGACGCAGTATAACTGTAAGACAGGTCATACAGATTCAAGCTACCAGTATAATAATCCACATGGTAGATACCTTGATGGACAACATTCAATTTGGACGAATGATTTGGGAAATGTGTATATGCTGGATTGTGGCTGTGGCTTGCCAAATGGTGCTCTGGCGTGTATATGTCTGGAGACGGGCGAGAGATTTTACGCATAGCATAAATTAACCGGTCAGGGGGCAAGGATGAAAGGGGAGATTCACATATGGGAAAAAAGATAAATATTGAAGCGAGTGATGAACCTTGTATGTTCCAGTTCTTTAAAAAGTATATACACCAGACAGACAAGAACGAATTTTATTGTGATAACAGGGTTGTTGATATCAGTAACCCTAATCCGGGAGTAGTTGTTGATTTTAAAAATATTGATCACACTTATGAGGTATTTGCAGTACTTGGAAATTATTGGGGCGGATGGAACTCGACGCCGACAGCAGCAGAGATGTATAATAGAGCTAAGGAATGGCAAGAGCGATTTGGCACGGAGATAGTTGGATTATCATATAACAGCGTTGATTTTGTATTGAACCGAAAGCTATCTGATATAGAAATAGAGGATTTGATCAAAGAATGTGAGGACCTTCATGCAGATGCGGTTTGTAGCGGCGGATATGAAGAAATGCGAAAAATAATAAGAGAAAAAGGAGAGCTTCATATATGGTGGGATTAATATTATAAATATTTGGGAGGCGATTTAAGTGTCTACATATGTAATTTCAGATATACACGGAATGTACAGTAGATTCATCGAGCTTTTGAATAAGATCAAATTGAGGGATACGGACACTCTGTATATTCTGGGCGATGTTCTGGACAGGGGGCCAGATCCGATCAAAACATTGCTCAAGATAATGAGCATGCCAAATGTGATATGCATGCTTGGCAATCACGAGGACATGGCGCTTGACTGTCTTAAGTTTTTTATGACTACTGAGATAACGGAGCAGTCATTGGCTGGAGTATCTGAGGAGATGTTGGAGAATCTTGTGACTTGGCAGTATAATGGCAGCAAGACGACCATAGACGGGTTTCGGACACTGGACAGAGCGACGCAGCAAGAGATCATTGACTTCATAGAGGATATGCCAGAGATAGAGGAGATATCGGTAGCTGGTCAGAAGTATCTACTTGTGCACGGCGGACTAGGAGATTTTTATCCGGGTAAACCGATCGAGAATTACACGATTGAGGAACTCATATGGGCAAGCGCGGAGTATGATATTCAGTATTTTGACGACACTTATGTTGTGACAGGCCATACCCCGACACAGGGCATACCGGGTAATCCCAGACCTGGATACATATACAGACAGAATAATCATATCGCCATCGACTGCGGTGCGGTGAGAAGAAGCGGGCGGCTTGCGGCGATAAGGCTTGATGACGGAAAGGAATTCTATACAGGAGACTGATGTTCAAGAGAACAGGGAGGAGCGCTTATGAGGATATATTGTATGAGTGATATACATGGCTGTATGGCAGAGTTCGAGGACGCCTTAGCATTGGTGAGAGATCATCTGGATGAGCCTGATACTATGCTTTGCCTGCTTGGGGACTACATTCATGGAGGCACAGATGGTTATGCAGTCCTTGATAGGATAATGAGTCTGCAGAAGGAATATGGACCTGATAAGGTAGTTGCTCTTATGGGTAACCATGAAGAATTTGTCCTTCTGGGCGATTCAAGTATAACCCGGCTGATCGGAGTCTTTGATGATGACGCAGATGATGCCCGGGAACATGATGATGACAGATATATAAGATGGATCGAGAATCTTCCGAGGTATTTTACAGAGGGGAACACGATATTTGTCCATGCCGGTATCGATGAGGAAGCTGGTGACATGTGGGAATGGATGACCAGCGAGGACACTTATGTTAACAAATACCCAGCGGAGACTGGGAAGATAGAAGGTCTTGATATGAAGGTCGTAGCCGGTCACGTTGGCACAGCCGAAATAGCCGGGGATCCAAGGTTCCACGATATTTATTATGATGGTGATTCTCACTATTACATTGATGGAACGGTGTTGGACAGCGGCATTATCCCAGTCCTTCTGGTCGATACAGATGAGGACAAATATTACAAAGTCACGGAGTCAGGCGAATGGCTTGTGCATCCATTTACTTCTTAGTTTTTCCCATATCATCCTGACCACATAAGGAATCAGAATAACAGGAATTGCCAGATATGCCAGGAAGCTATAAGCCTTTTGTATGAGAGTCAGTAGACCGAACTGTGCAATTCCGAAGTCGGCAAGGCAGCAGATCAGCGCAGCTATGATCTCTTTGCGGGTTATTCGGGCTGAGCCTGCAGCAGGACTGTTGGCAGGTTTAACGGATTTTTGGCTGCAAATTCTTGCGACCATTGCGGCTACCATATTCACCGCGGTGGACACGGCACCTAGTATTATAAGAACGGAGATGAGCGGTGTCAGGAATCGACTGCCCACGCCGCTTTGAACCATGAACAGAGTAGGCACACTCTGTTTTGCCATGTCAGGATTTGATGCCACAGTCATTATTCCAAGAACGACAACGGTCATCATGATTATATTTATCACGCATCCTATTCCCATGCTTTTTACCGCGTCCTTCGGTTTGTCAAATGATCTGGCATGCTGCACGAATACAGCTACATTTGCAAGCTGGAAAGTCCCGTACAGGAATGCGGAGTAAAGTGCCTTGCCAAGAGGAAATGCGTCGGAGTTCATGGTCGATGCGGTCTGGCTGATCTCATGTGAGCTCGCGATGATATTCGGAATGTACACGATGAGCAGTCCGACGATGATGCATATGGATAAAACGGATGCAACTCTGCGCACCAGGTCAGTTCCGAATATGGCAACTATGAATATAAATACGCCTATGACGAGTGTACAGACAAGATATGGCAGACCTGTCAGAGTGCTCAAGGTCGCGCCGCCTGTAGCAAATGCCACTGCAGGCGCGACACACATGACACAGATGTACAGCACTTCGAAGAGATTTGAGAATATAGGGGCAAATCTGCCATAGAGGGCATTGTTGTATGAACGGTAGTCATAGACTTCGTGTTTTCTTGCAAAATACAGGCAGTATGCGAAGAATACCGCATTGTAGATCATGGCGATGGCTGGCGTGATGAGACACCAGACTCCATAGCGTACATAGTAGCTGTATATCTGGGCGCCTGATGCGAAGCCGCCGCCAAAGTGGGTGGTGAACCACACAAAGGCAACTCCTAATATTATGGAATATTTACTTTTCGACTGCGTTGATTTCTCCATTATGTGATTCTCCTGTCATTGAATATCAGCTTATTCTTTGTTCCTCATATCAAGTTCGTTCATAGCCTTGACCAGCATATCTCTTGTCACCTTGTATGGATAATGTGCCACATCGGACATATCCGGTATGCGATTCATGGTTTCTTCCCACTCTTCTTCCGTGATCTCTATGTCATTCAGGCATACCGGGAGATGTATGGCTTTGTTGAGCTCGTATACTTTCTCGAATTCATCCATTTGTCCATCAACAATAAGTGCGATCAGGACGCCAAATCCTACAACTTCACCGTGAAGATGATTTTTCTCTATGACAGGGTAATTGGTCAGCGCATAGAATATGGCGTGGGCCAGACCGCTGTTGTAGTCCGGGGTGCAGTCCTTTGTGAGGAAGATAGAGGCAATGCCGGTGGTCACCACTATGGAGAGGATGACCTGTTCAACGTCATACGTGCACAGCCCTTTCTGATGATCGGCAAATGCTTTGGGCCCGTAGGACAGCAGTGGATCCCGGCACATACGGCTTACGGCAACTCCAATCGATGTGAAATGTTCCAGGCGTTCATCCCTGGAGGATATGGTCGATTCGTAGTATTTCGCATAGGTGTCACCTATGCCGGCCCACATATAGCAGCTTGGCGCCTTGGCGATTATCTCGGTGTCTATGAACGCATGCATGGCCGGTCTTATAAAGAAGTGCGGCTTCAAAAATGTGCCATCCGGATTGTACATGATGGATACCGATGTACAGGCAGAGCAGTTGGATGCGATGGTTGGAAATGTAAATACGGGTTTGTCGTCAGTTATGCACAGGCATTTGACTGTGTCCAGTGCCTTGCCGCCACCGACTCCAAATACCATGTCGGCCTGCTGATAGACAGGGAGTGCGCGAAGACGCTCCACATTGTCGTAGGTACAGTCTGCTCCGAACAGTTCCTTTCCAATTATAGTAAGTTTTGTCTTGGCGACAGCCGCAGCTATCTTTTGGTAGGCGGCAGCTAGAGCTTTTTCCCCGCCGATTACCAGCACGGTGCGACCGTAAGATTCACATACAGGTCCGATCTTGCTGTAGATATTGCAGCAAGGGTGAATATATGATACAATGTCCGAAAAGTCGGAAGAAGCAGGGGGACATATTTTGAAGGTATATGAGAAGATATTTGCAAGGCTTGACGAACTGAGTATGAGCCAGTCAGAGCTTTCGAGGCGAACGGGGATTTCAACCAGCACGATAAATGACTGGAAAAAGAAGAAGATCAATCCACAGGCGGACAAGCTGGTTGTTATCTGTAAGGCACTTGACATGTCATTGGCAGAGCTTCTTGGAGAAGACGGGGCTGAGAACAGCAGCGTCGATTATAGTGCTGATGAGAAATATCTCATTGAGTGTTATCGCAGATCGGATAATTATGTGAGAAAGCATATGCTCAGATATATGGAGCTTATTGACAAGACAGAGAGAAAAGCGACCGGGACACCACAGAGAAATGTTGCCGTTATACAGGATGTGGATGGGAATAATATTGTGTTTATCAATGATATTATTTTTATGGGTAAGCAATCAATAAAGTGGAACGATGTGGAAGCATATTTAAAAAGATTTGTTGGAGAATTTTATTTGATTTCAGATACGGAAGATGAGATTTATATAGGGGCTGATTTGCCGGATGAGTATGCACATTCAGAATATACCAGAGTATTGAAAGGTGCAAATGCTAAGGCAAAAGCGAATGCCGCCCAGGGAATACCAGAGCTTATTGAAATTGCAACAGAAAAACGGCATACAGAAAATTCGAAGAAAAAGCACGAAAAAGATGCAAAATATGGTTGGTATAGGTATGAATCCCGCTTTGCTTTGCCTGTGTACAGTGAGCGTAGAGAAGTAATAAGATATAATGTTTATCATGTGGCAATGATTATAAGGCATAGCGAGGATGGAAAAAAATATTTATACGATATTATGAATATAAAAAAAGAAACGGGTAGCCTTTTCCAGTCAGATGACATTACTCAGTAGAAAACCCATTTCTTAATGGAATAAGAATAAAACATGCTACAGGAAAAGTCAACAGTTATATTGCGGAAAGGACATAGATTGGATTTACAGGAGACATTAAAACACTATTTTGGATATGACAGTCTGAGATCAGGACAGCGGGAGCTTATAGATGGAATACTTGCAGGAAGGGATGTGCTTGGAATTATGCCAACCGGAGCCGGTAAGTCGCTTTGTTATCAGTTGCCGGCTTTGTTGATGGGAGCTGCCGGTAGGGGAGTGACAATAGTTATCTCACCGCTCATATCACTCATGGTGGATCAGGTTAAGGCACTGAACCAGGCGGGAGTTCACGCTGCGTATATCAATAGTACATTGACAGAAGGACAGATCAGAAAAGCTTTGGAATATGCCGGACAGGGCAGATATACACTCATGTATGTTACCCCGGAGAGACTTGGCACTGCGCAGTTTCTGGATTTTGCCGGCAAGGCAAGTCTTGCAATGGTGACAGTTGATGAGGCTCATTGCATATCCCAGTGGGGACAGGATTTCAGACCAAGCTATCTGGAAATAGCGGATTTTATAGATAAGCTGCCAGTGCACCCTGTTGTGAGTGCGTTTACCGCTACAGCAACAGATATAGTAAGGCGGGATATCGTCCAGAATCTTAGACTTGAATCTCCTGTCACGATTGTCACAGGATTTGACAGACCGAATCTGTTCTTCAAGGTTGTGAACAGGAAAGGCGGACGTGAGACGGACAACAGTGTATTGAACTATGTCAAGAGACATGAGGGAGAGAGCGGGATCATATATTGTGCTACCAAGAAGAATGTGGAGAAGGTACACGAATTGTTGGTGGCACATGGAATATCTGCCGGTCGGTATCATGCCGGATTATCGATGGAGGAGCGCAAGAGGAGTCAGGAGGATTTTACATATGACAGGCTCAGTGTGATGGTGGCGACAAATGCATTTGGCATGGGTATTGATAAGTCAAATGTGAGGTATGTGCTTCATTATAATATGCCGCAGAGCCTTGAGTATTACTATCAGGAGGCTGGAAGAGCCGGACGTGATGGTGAGGAAGCGGAGTGCGTACTGTTCTTCTCAAAGCAGGATATCATGATAAACAAGCGTTTGCTGGAACATAAGGTCAGTTCTGCAAATGCAGGCATAGACGATGATGAACTGCGGGCAAATGACCAGCGGAAGCTGAATCAAATGATACGTTATTGTGAAACGGATCAGTGCCTGAGACAGTATATACTGAGGTATTTTGGAGATGAAAGCCCTTGCACATGTGACAAATGCAGTAATTGTGTTGTGACGGAGGAAGAGACTGAGCAGTCATACATAACAGACAAACGTGCTGTGAAAAAGATGGCGGTGATGGCTGATCTGACAGATGAGGGAATGGAACTGTTTGAACTTCTCCGGGCTGGACGCCTGGAGCTCGCAAGGAAGCAGAATGTGCCGCCATTTATCATTTGTTCGGATAAGACTCTCAAGGATATGTGCATTAAGTTGCCGAGAAACAGTGAGGATATGAAGAACGTATATGGTATGGGAGTGCAGAAGACGGAGAGTTATGGAGAGACATTTGCAGAGATTATAGACGAATTCTGCCTTGCACATACGGAATATGTGGAGAGCATGAAAGCGGAAGCTTTGGATTCTGACAATCCTGGTGACTTAGGGACACAAGGTGTGGAATCGGAAAAGCAGCGCAGAAAAGAGAAAACAGTCAGGAAGAAAGAGTTCTATATTGATCCGAACATGCTTGATGATGTGGAGATCGTCGATGAATGTATTGTTTCTGAGCTGGCGAATCGTATAAATGAACTGAATCAGAAACAGGGAATCACAGGCATGAAAAAGCTGACAGCGGCATTTATCAATGGTCTGCTACAGCAAAATGGCTACATTGAAGAACTGGACATGGATGATGGCAGCAAGACGAAGCGGGTTACCTCAAAAGGGGCGGAGATTGGAATCCGTGAGGAAGAGCGGAAAGCGAAGTTTGGCAGAAGATACTATGCAATCACACATAGCAGGGAGAGCCAGAAGGTGATAATAACTCTGCTTAAGGAGTATTTTTCACAGGATACGGTGAGGGAATAGTGGAGTGAGAAAAATATTATTCATCTTAAAGGGATCGAAATCGATACGTTTAAAAAGAAAGTGATAGATTACTTTATGATTAACAATAGATTGACAATAATGAGGTATGAAGATAATGGTATTTGAAACTATATACAGTTTGTATGAAAAAGAAGTAGTAAACGAGATTAAGAAATTAAAAACGGATGAAGAAATAAAATTTATTGAAAGAAAAGGAATTATACGAGATATTGTGTTGAAAAGGTTGGCAAAAGCATTAAGTGTGGCTGTATACAGAAATGGAAAGATAGAGGATGTACATGCGGGGGAATGCGAAGGGGAAGACTATTTTAGAGGTATACCGGATAGTTGTATGAAAGCAATTAATATTGATGTTTGTAATAAAATATATACGATGTTAAAACTATTGCTTAGTACAGATGAGGATGGTTTTAAGATAGCTAATGCAGTTCTAAGATTCTCAGAGATGTGTGCGTCAGATTGGAATGAACCAGAACTGGATGATAGTATATACAATAAAGAACTGCTTGATTTGTTGTAATCATTTTTAGAAAGAGGATCAGACATATGAAGATAATAAATGCAACACCAAAAGACAAAGAAGAACTGCTCTCGCTCTATCACGCCATGATAGGCGGACCGTGTGAGTGGAGCGAGAATTATCCTGACGAGAATACCATAGTATTTGACCTGAAGAACGAGGATCTGTTTGTTATGAAGAATGACAAAAAAGAGATTGTAGCCACAATATCCATAGATCACGACGATGCTGTTGAGGCACTTACGTGCTGGAGAGCAGATCTGGCTCCATCGGGAGAACTTTCAAGGCTGTGCGTCAGGAAGGATATGCAGGGACAGGGAATTGCGAAGACTATGATGAACTATGCCTGTGATGTCCTGAAAAGCAGAGGCAAGAAGGGCGTTCATATACTTGTCAGAGAAGGACATGTGGTGGCGCTTTCGACATACGCCAAGATTGGCTTTGAAACGGTTGGAGAGTGTGATCTTTTTGATAAGCATTTCGTATGTATGGAACGGGGATTCTAAAGAGGTAGATATTGCAAGTTATAGGATGCAGCTGTAGCTATATTGTAATATAATGGGGGTGTATTGTTTGATGAGTTATAGAGATGAGACATTTCTATTATATAAGAATGACGAGTGGAGGTGCACAGAATGATAATTACAATAGGCAGAGAGTGTGGATGTGACGGCGATGAGGTGGCAGCAAGACTTGCCTCAAAATATGGTATAGCCTGTTACACAAAGAAAGAGATAATAAGGCTGGCAAAGGAGAAGGGTGTGTATGACAAATATCCGTTTTTCTTTGGAGAGAAGGCTATAGATTCTATGATGCAGTCGGTGTCAGATGACTTTGTCGTGAAGAGAAGAAAGACCCCGGAGGATGTACTTGAGAGATTGCTTGACGGACAGGATGGCGTTGTAGTGGGAAGAGCCTCGGACTTTGCATTCAAGAACAGGAACGATGCAGTGAGAATATTCCTGTGCGGAGATAAAGACAGCAGAATAAAGAGGATAATGGACAAGCATGGCATATCAGAATCAAAGGCAAAGAGTCTTGTGGAGGAGACTGATGCCAAGCGAAGAAGCTATCATGACTATTACTCAGGAGAGAATTGGGGATATTCAGGACATTATGACCTGTGCCTTGATGAGGCGAAGCTCGGCGTGGACGGCGTCGTGGAGATGGTTTCAGCGTATATGAAGGTGATAGGCAGAAATTAGAATTGAGCTTGGCGGAAGATATATGGTATGAGCTGGATTGACAGGCTTTAGGCATTACTTGAAAGGTGTAGATATGGGGAAAAATACAACAGGAAAATACAGTCTTCTGGTACCGGATGGTGAGTATTCATTTAGGGCACTGAGCCCTGTGGTCATGCATGACCTTGGGCTTGATATGATATGCAGACAACTGTCGGCAAATGAGTCTGAACAGAATTATATAATGGGAGTTATGTCACGGATATATGCAGATTCATCTGTTACAAAGTACAGAGGTGGTGTGTTTGACGACATAATTGGAAATAAAAAACTCAGAGACGATATGATGGAGATTCTTGGGAAGATAAGCTTTCTCAAGGATTACGGCAGCTTTAAACGCGATTATGATGAGAATTCAGGTATATGGGATCTTATGCACAGACTTGATGAGATAGGCGATTACATAGAATGCGTAGATTCGTTATATTCCTGCCTGAAGGATAAAAACTTGCATTCCGAGGGATTTACAGGTCTTAAGGAGTATGTTCAGAATATATATGAGGACAACGGTTTCAGTGAGCTGAAGAAGGACATATCAGAGCTGAAAAAGGTGAGTGGTGAGGTTCGAAGTATAACTATAGGAGTTAATCTGAACAGCAGATATGAGGCTGATGGCGTTGGCTTGATATCTGTAAATAGTAAGCAATTTACGAGGGGCGGTGTGCTGAGCAATTTCTACGGTCATTTGATGTCCAGAGATAAGATAAGTGACAACCTCGACGCTAAGAGTGACTTCAGATTTCAGCCGTTAGATGCGGTAAATGAAGCATTATCCAAATTTCAGCAGGAACTTCAGGGAAGAGTGGTAACTGGAGGTGCAAATAACTTGGCGGCAGGAATGGTTGGTATTCCTGATTCTGACAAATCCAAAGATATTACGCGGTATACAGACAGGGTAGTCACCAAGCTCATAACAAGAATTGTCAAGAGGATGAGGGAGACGTTAAATAAGTATGTGTCGATTACTATAACTGATATGACGGATCTCATACCTGAGCTCACTTACTATATAAGATGGGCTGAGTACATAGAAAAACTGCAGAAACGCGGCGCAGCATTTTCCAAGGCAAAGGTTGTGAACTCTGCATATCAGCCGAACGCAGATATTTCCGAGGAGGACGATTCAAAGAGCAGATATTATATGAAGGCTCGTGGCATATACAATATCAAGCTTGCGGCATTTGACACGGAGGAGTCGGAGCACATAGTGACCAATGATCTGGACTTTGACAGCGAGCACAGAGTGTATATTCTGACAGGAGCAAATAGGGGTGGAAAGACGACCATAACACAGACGATAGGTCAGCTTTTTGTACTGGCTCAGGGGGGTATATATATCCCAGGTGATGAATTTGAATTTGCTCCAGTGGACTGCGTATTTACACATTTCCCTGCTGACGAAGACAAGACCCTGGATCTTGGAAGACTTGGTGAGGAGTGTAAGAGGTTTAAGGAGATATTTGACGGTGCGGGTGACAGCAGCCTGATACTTCTCAATGAGACGTTTTCAACTACGTCATTTGAGGAGGGCTATTATATAGCCAGAGATTCCGTGAGAGCGATTCTGACAAAGGGAACGAGAACGATATACAACACCCATATGCATAAGCTGGGCTTTGATGTGGATGAGATGAATGAAGGGCATACAGAGGGCAAGGTATATTCGCTGATCGTACACAATGAGGGCTCACAAAGATCTTACAAGATCGAGATAGCGCCACCTGCTGGTAAATCATATGCCAGTGACATAGCGGAGAAATATGGTGTTACATATGACATGCTGGTGAATAAAGAAAAATAGTTGGCTGTATGCACTGCTTGTGGATGATATTACAGACGATATGTGGGCAGTTTAGAGTCATATAATATGAATTGTCTACAGTGAAGATATTGGAGGGTATAGGATGACAGAAAAGCATACAGACAAGAGAACAATACTTATAGTGGATGATGACGCTGATCTGTCTATGCTGATACAGGATATGCTGGAGGACAACGGCTATGCTTTTCTGTACGCAGCCAGCATAGACGATGCATATGAAGTGCTGACAGATAACAAATGTGATCTCATACTTCTGGATATCAATCTTCCCGATGGTACAGGTTTCTCATTCTGTAAAGAACTCAGGCATACTTCGCAGGTGCCAATCATATTTGCAAGTGCAAGGACGAGTGAGGATGACAAGGTGAATGGCCTTGATATGGGTGGAGATGACTATATCGCAAAGCCGTATTCACTGAAAGAGCTTATGTCTCGTATCCGTTCGATACTCAGGAGAACTTATGGTGTTGATGACAATAAGTCTGAGATGTTGACCATGAACACAGACGGGAACGAGATAGAGATCAACAGGCACGCACGGACTGTGAGCAGAAACAAAAGTAATGTGGATATGAAGCCGAAGGAATTTGACCTGCTTGTATACATGGCGGAGAACAGAGGCAGGGTATTGACCAAGGAACAGATCATGAGTGCCGTGTGGGGGGTGTACAGCGATGTGGAGCCATCCACGGTTGCGGTGCATGTAAGGTGGCTCAGGGAAAAGCTTGAGACAGATCCTTCACATCCGCAGCTTATCCGTACGGTATGGGGAACGGGATATGTGCTGGGAGATAGTGAATAGACAAAGACAGTGAGAATAATATGAGCTTGTAAGGTGGATGTCCACTTGGCAGCTATAGGGAGTTTATATGAAGCGACATTCAGTAAGAAGCAATATAATAAAAATGCTGATCGTGTTCATGTGCGCTATAACCATAGTTTTTGGTTGGCTGTTCTACAGGGAGAAGCAGGACGAGACACGGCGGATAAAAGATGATGAATATGGGCAGTATATAGTGGAACTGAATGAAGTGAAACAACTGTATGATTCGGGATCCACAGATGCTGACGAAAAGCTTGACGCTGTAATGAATGAACTCAGGGAACAAAAGATAGATACCGGCAAGTCAGGACTTAGGAATATAGTGATCATGTATATCGTTGTCTTGTGTGTTGTGATTGTATTATTCCTGTACATATACGTGTGTGTTCTCAGGCCATTTGACGAGCTGGAGGATTATGCATCACATCTGGCAGCAGGGGATATGGACACCGAACTTAAGTACAGACGGGTAAATATGTTCGGAAGCTTCACGTGGGCATTTGACCATATGAGAACGGAGATAGTGCATGCAAGGCGTAGAGAGCAGGAAGCGATAGAGAACAACAAGACAGTTATAGCCACGCTGTCACATGATATAAAGACTCCGATCGCATCTATAAGAGGATATGCGGAGGCATTGGTCATGAATATGGATGCCACCCAGGAGCGCAGGGAGAGGTATGCGTCGGTCATCATGAAGAAATGTGATGAGGTTACGTCCATAACGAATGACATGTTTATTCATTCCTTGCATGATCTGGACAGACTGGTGGTGAAGAGTGATAAGGTTGAGATAAAACCTCTGCTGGAACAGGTCCTGTCAGATATAGGTCTCGGAATGGATATCGTGGTGAATGGAGATATAACCGAGGCAGTGCTTGAGCATTCAGATTCGGGAAGAGTGGTTCAGGTGATAGAAAATATACTGTCAAATGCCGCTAAGTATGCCAGAGACACAGAGATAAGTATTGTTACGGAATGTATATCGCCCGAAAAACTTCCAAGGAATGTCCATGTGAGCGGCGCTGATATGGTATACAGGCTGTCCATAAAGGATCATGGAACAGGAATCCCGGATAAGGACATGCCGTTCATATATGAGAAGTTTTATCGAGGGGAAAACTCCGGTGATGAACCTGGAGCGGGCCTTGGACTATTTATTGTCCATTATCTCATGGACAGAATGGGCGGAGATGTGGAACTTGTAAATCATGCTGATGGCCTGGAGGCAGTGTTATATTTTGCAGCAAGAAAGGTTTGTTAAGGACTTGTTAATAAATAGGGTGATATGGTTGTAGCACGGTGGCGAGGTGAAGATCTGTAGAGGATGTCTGAATGCCCCCGTGCTACAACTATAAAAAGGAGAGAGAAATGGCAGATATAATTCTTCAGGCAAGAGACCTTTGCAAAAGCTTTTCCAGTGAGGGCGTGCAGAATCATGTGCTCAACAATATGGATCTGGATATCTATAAGGGAGATTTTACAGTCATCATGGGAGCGTCAGGCTCGGGAAAATCCACACTGCTTTACAGTCTGTCCGGGATGGACAGACCGACTTCGGGAAAGGTCATATATGATGGCGAGGATATAACAGAATATAATGAGAAGCGCATGGCAGAACTCAGAGTATATGAGTTTGGATTTGTGTTTCAGCAGATACATCTTGTTAGTAACCTCAGCATTAGAGAGAACATACTTGTGCCGGGTTATATGAATAAGGATACGAGAACAAAAGAGACTGAAAACAGGGCTGATGAACTCATAAAAAAGATGAATATAGAAAGTGCTGCTGACCGACTTCCTGCACAGGTGTCCGGCGGAGAGGCACAGAGGGGCGCTATTGCCAGAGCGGTCATCAACAGTCCGGGTATCCTTTTCGCAGATGAGCCGACAGGCGCATTAAACCGCAGAAATACCCAGGATGTGCTGGATCTTCTCACCGAGCTCAACGTGGAGGGACAGAGCATACTCATGGTTACCCACGATGTGAGGGCTGCTATCAGGGCGAACAGGATCATCTACATAGAGGACGGAAGGATCATAGGTGAGCTGAAGCTGTCACAATATATTGAAGAAGATCGCAAGAGCCGTGAGAGCCAGATAGATGCATGGCTTGGTTCCATGCAGTGGTAGGAGGTGCCGGGATGAGATATATCATGATGGTGCTTCGAGGAAATATGAGAAGAAACAAGGGCGTGCATATAAGTGTGTTCGTGCTTATGCTTATCATTTCTCTGGCATTCTGTTCAGTGCTTTCTTACTACACGAATTCCATAAGGCATGATTCGGAAGCTATGGAAGAGGTTGGTTATGGAGGTATGCTTGCCGCACTTTATGGGGAGAACAGGCTGGATGCCTATGGAACAAGTGCAGACAAGATAATAAAGAATATTGGCAAATGTGATGCGGTGCAGGAAGTGAAAGCAGCAGATGTTGTATATCTGCTGCTTAAGGACTGCAATGGAAAAGGCGGAAACAGCAGCTTCGTTTTGAATGATACAGACAGCGTGCTCACATATGATCAGTATGATGTGGATAACAAAATGACAGATCGCCGGCTTGAAAAAGGTGAGGTAAGTGTGCCGTTCAGTTTCATAGGTATGTATGACTGCAAGATTGGTGATACAGTCGAGCTGGGCAATGATAACGGTTCTTATACCTTCAAAGTTGCGTCATTTTTCGAGGATCCATATATGGGATCTTCGGTCATGGGAATAAAGACGATATTGATCTCAGATGAGGATTTTGCGGATCTCAAGGCAAAGGCTGCGGAAGATAATAGAAGCGGACTGGAAGATGACAAGAGATCCTTTGAATTGTCAAAGCTTATCATAATAGATAAAAAGCCGGGCCTGGACCTCACGGAGATGGAGTTTGAGAGAGAACTGAATAATGTGAGTGATTTCGCGTCATATTGCTGGATAACTTTATCAAAGGAGCAGGCGGGAAATTACATGCTTCTTATGACAAAGGTATTCTCCGCGGTGCTGCTTATATTTGTTGTGCTGCTTCTGGTGGCGGCTATGATAGTTCTAGGACACAACATCGGCAGCAGCATAGAGATGGATTTTGTTAACATAGGAATACTCAAAGCGGTCGGAATGACAAATGCATCGGTGAAGCTGGCGTTGCTTGCCGGGTATATGTGCACTGTGGCAGCTGGACTGTTTGCTGGAATACCACTGGCCATTCCAATACTAAAAATTATAAATAGTGCCACAAGATCTTCTTCAGGACTTGAAGTTCCGTCTGATATTAATGTAGGACTTGTGCTGTGTGTCATATTGGCGATACTGCTTCTGGTAGCAGCATTTATCATGTTGAAGACAAGGAGAATATCCGAGGCCACACCTATAAAGGCGATAAGAGGTGGACGGGACAGTGTGCATTTCTCAAGCGTTCTGAAGCTTCCGGTCTCAGGCAAGAAACTTGGTGTGAGTCTTGCATACAGACAGTTTATATCTGAGAAGAAACAGTATGCCGCAGCCATCATAGTGACTGCTATACTTGCCATGTTCATGATACTTATGAATGATATGATGCGCTGGTTTAATTCACAGAATATGCTGGTGGATATGTTTTCAGTCACGAAGTATGACCTGACTGCTTCGTTTGTCGATGAGGATACGCAGAAGGATATAGAGAATGTTATATCAGAACACACAGCGTATAGAAAATATCAAATGTCCAGCGAGTACCTTCTGTTCGATGATGTGCAGATGTATTGTTATATAGTGGAGGACCCTGATATGATCAACACGATAAGAAAGGGAAGAACCTGCACATATGACAATGAAGTGCTGATAACCCAGTATGTGGCTGATGGATTTCACATGAACGTAGGTGACACAGTCACAGTCAAGCGCGGCGGCGTGGCAAGGAAGATGGTGATCTCCGGCATATACGATTCGGCAAATGATATGGGCAAGAACTTTGCAATTAGTAAGGCTGCATATAGTAAGTTTGCCAGCGAAGAGACCGTAAGTGAGTCTGGTGTCAGTGGAGCCGCCAAAAGCAGTTCAGATGAGGAGGAATGGAGCGGCAAAGGAATATGTTATGATCTTGACAATACTGATGAATGTGATGCGATAATCCAGGAGATAGATAAGAGATATGGCGATAATCAGGGCATCACGTATTCAATACATTCAGCAAAGGATGATTTTGAAGGAGTGGCGGGTACAGTCAACATTGCAATACAGGGACTCACATTGCTCACATATATGTTAGGGGCTGTATTCGTGATAGTCACGGTCATAATCGTGTGTGGCAAGGTTCTCATGCGTGAGCAGAAGGATATCGGAATATACAAGGCACTTGGATTTACATCCTTCAGACTCAGATGCCAGCTTGCGGTCCGCTTTATCGTGACGGCAGTTGTGGGTTCGCTGCTTGGTATAGTTCTGGCACTTATCGTCAGCAAGCCATTCTTCAAGGCAGGATTTGAATCATTTGGAATATACAGTTTTAATTTAAGTACAAGTGTGATATCACTGTTTATACCATTGGTATTTATGAGCGTGTTATTCTCTGTGGTAGCATTTATCAGAGCGGGGAACATCAGAAAGGTTCAGCCGCAGGTGCTCATCGCAGATCAGTAGAAGTATATAGGAGAGTGGAACTATGTATACAATGTCAGTAGACAAGGTGGGTATATATAATGGATAAGTTGATCATATATCTGATATGTATAAATATACTAGGAGCTGTCCTTGATGGAGTGACGGCTGCGAGACGCAGGAGAACAAGCCATAAGGCGCTCAGTGTTCTGCTGGGGATCATAGCCATTGCCGGTGGTGCCCCTGGCATGATAATAGCATTTGCGTTGTGTGACAGGACGGCCTCCAAGACGAATATGATGCTGAGAGTGTTCACTGTGTGCGTGTGTGTGATAGAGCTTGCGGTGTTCATGACGTGGAAGCTCAGACCTGTGGGCAAATGGAGCTTTGCATTCTGGGATGTGTTTGTGGAATACAGATGGACACTTTGGTTCGTTGCGGCAGTGAGTGTTGTAACATTTGTCATGTTCGGAATTGACAAATACAGAGCGGTCAAGGGCGGATACAGGATACCTATAGCGGTCCTTCTCGGTATGGCATTTGCCGGTGGAAGTATCGGTGCTCTGCTTGGAATGGTGGTGTTTAGGCACAAGATAAGGAAGAATTATTTCTCGGTTGGAGTGCCACTTATACTTGTAATGCAGGTGGTGCTTTTGATGTGTGTGGTTAATCTGCTGTAGGATCCGAAAATATCCCAAGTTCAGGCGGATAGTTGGTAAATGCAAAGAATGCAACCGCGAGAATTGCCAGGATAGTCATGGAAACGTAGTCGTTTATGCACATTTGCCTGGATTCTAATCTGTTTTCGGTGCGCAATGCATATACAACCCCAGCAAAATAAAGTGCGATATTCAGAAATTCATAATTCCTGCCCAGTACACCGTTTAGAGTGTAGAAACCGACCACAATGAATGCCATACCTGACAGGATACCGACAGTCCTTGCTGGAAGATAATGTTCCGGCAGGGGCTTATCTTTTATATGAGCCCAGAGAAATTCAATCATTGTCAGCAGGAGCATTGGAAAGAATATAAGTTTCAGGTGTTCCCAGGTTGACTCGTTCACTGCCGAGAATAGTCCGACAGCGGGATTGTCATTTGACCACTCGTAGGTGAAATGCAGCAGCACTCCGAGGATCGATATGAAGAAAAAACGAAAAAAATTGAGTTTGTTAGTAGTTGCCATAGAGAGTTCTCCGATGAAAACTAGTGCTATATTACATAGTATATGACGAATATGGTATTTCATGTAGCGGAGAAACCGAAATCAACGAAATTAAGATAAACATAATTGGGATATATTGTCGGTGATGTTATAATTATTTCAACGAATGTTTTGTTTAAAGGGGAAGTACATATGCGTTTGATCCATTTATCTGATCTTCACATAGGAAAGCGTGTAAATGAATTTTCTATGTTGGAGGATCAGGAGTATATATTAAAAGAAATATTGGGCATCATCGATGATGAGCAGCCGGATGGAGTCATCATAGCCGGGGATGTATATGATAAGTCTGTGCCGAGCGAGGAGGCGGTGAAACTGCTGGACAGCTTCCTGACCTCGCTTGCAAAGAGAAAGCTGCAAGTATATATCATCAGCGGCAACCATGATTCGGCGGCCAAGCTGGCATTTGCATCAAGTCTGATTGATCTCAGTGGAATCCATATATCGCCGGTATATGATTCGGCACATATAGCCATGATGGGAGATGGGCTGGTCAGACCATATAAGCTGGAGGATGGAAAAGGACAGCTGGCGAACATATACATGCTGCCATTTGTGAAGCCGGCAATGGTCAGAGCGGTATTCCCTGATGAGGCGGATGATATAAAAGATTACACGGATGCCTGCCGTGTGGCGGTGGAGCACATGGATGTTGATGAGAAGGTTACAAATATCCTTGTGGCCCACCAGTTCGTGACCGGGGCTGTGCGCTCGGAGTCGGAGGAGAATGTGGGCGGTCTGGACAATGTGGATGTGTCGGTATTCGACTCATTTGACTATGTGGCGCTGGGGCATATACATGGGCCGCAGAAGGTGGGCAGGGAGACTGTCAGATACTGTGGAACACCGCTTAAGTATTCTCTTTCGGAGGCTAACCACACCAAATCGGTGGCAGTTGTTGACATCCCTGAGAACAAGAAAATAGAGATAAGGACTGTTCCGCTTGTTCCGATGCATGAGCTGCGCGAGGTAAAGGGAACATTTGACGAGCTGATGGACAGGCGAAACTATGAGGGGACGGCTGTGGATGATTATCTGTATGTGGTTCTCACGGACGAGGATGACGTGCCGGATGCTTTGGGAAAACTCAGAACGGTCTATCCAAATGTGATGAAGCTTGGATACGACAACACCAGAACCCGTGTGACACAGACGATAGACGATGGCGCTGTGCTTGAAGGAAAAAAGCCTATAGATCTGTTTGGAGAGTTGTATGAGAAGCAGAACAACAAGGAAATGAGCGATGAACAGAGGAGTTTTGTTCAGGATATTATAGACTCTATATGGAGAGAGGAGCGATTATGAGACCACTTAATCTTACGATGTCGGCATTTGGACCATATGCGGGAGTCCAGATGCTTGACATGGCCCAGCTTGGGGCTGAAGGCTTGTATCTTGTGACTGGGGATACAGGTGCGGGAAAGACCACGATATTCGATGCCATCTGTTATGCGCTGTATGATGAGCCGAGCGGAGCGAGCCGTGATGCGAGGATGATGAGATCAACGTATGCCGATGTGGACACAGATACCTACGTTGAACTGACATTTGATCATATGGGGAAGACTTACAGAGTTAAAAGAAATCCTTCCTATGAGAGACGTAAGAAAAAAGGTGAAGGAACTACCCTGCAGGATGCGGCTGCAGAATTGTATCTGCCGGATGACTCGGTCATCTCCAACAGAACGAAGGTAAATTCATATCTTCAGGAATTGTTGGGTGTGGACAGAGAGCAGTTTTCGCAGATATCCATGCTTGCCCAGGGCGAGTTCAAGGAACTGTTGGTGGCGGAGTCCGGGGACAGACAGAAGATATTCAGCAAGCTTTTTCACACATCAAGGTATTTTGTTCTGCAGAAGCGTCTTCAGGATGAGACGAGAAAGCTTCAGAGTGAACGGGACGATATGAAGAAGAGTATAGAGCAGTATATATCCGGGATAGTCTGCGGAGAGGATGACCCTTTTGGGCTCAGTGTCCAAAAAGCGAAGGACGGCCAGATGCCAATTGATGAGGTGATCAAACTCATCGGAAAGCTTATTGTAACGGAGAAGGCAAGAACGGATTCATATGAGAAGCAGATCGGTACACTTGAGACCCGGGTCGGGGAACTTGACACGCTGATAGGCAAGGCACAGCAGACAGAGAAAGCCAGAGTGCAGCTTGAAAAGACACATTTGGAGCTTGCAAATGTACAGAATGACAGAACTACTGCTGAGACAGAGCTAAACAGGACAAAGGAAGCGCTCCCAGAGACGGAAGAGCTCCAAAGGCAGGCAGCAGTTATAAATAACGAGCTTCCAAACTATGAGAAACTGGACGAGAAGCGAAAAAATATTGCAGACGAGGAACAGCTCCTGCAAAGGCAAAATGAACAGGCCGAGAAGGGCAGAATGCTTGTGACAGACAAACAGAAGAGCATAGAAAAGCTGAGGCAGGAGCAGACACAGCTTGCGGATGCGGGGGAGAAAATAGTTGCAATCACGGCATCGAGGGAGAAGATGGCTGACGCTGTTGACTATCTGAATGGCATAAGCAGACTGCTCATGGAATACAGCAGAAGAAAGCAGGCGGTGTACAAAGCACAGAAGCAGTATCTGTTTGATAATGAGATGTATACCAGAAAGCAGGATATGTATGAGCATATGAGCACGCTCTACAGGAATGCCCAGGCGGGGATCCTAGCAAAGGATCTGAAGGAGGGACAGGCGTGCCCTGTGTGCGGTGCGACGGAGCACAAACTCCTTGCATCGCTGCCAAAGGAGGCTCCGACAGATGCACAGTTAGATGATGCGAAGAAGGATGCTGACAAAGCCCGCGACAGGGCAAATGCCAGTGCTACGGATGCAAAGGTAAAGCTTGCCAGCGTCATGGAGATCAGAAACAGCATTATTGAGCAGGCTGGAAGGAAATTTGACGATCCGGAGGATATAGATGTTCTGCCGGAAAAGGTTGAGAAGAATATTGGATACTATAATGAGAAGATTGCGGAGACTGACAGACAGATTGAGGCTGAACGCAAAAGGGTCAGCAGAAGGGATGAGCTTGCTGCAAAACTTCCTCAGGAAGAAGAAACATTTGCCGGGATGCAGGTTAAGCTGGCGGAGCTTGAGAGAAATATATCGGCGCTCACGGCAAAGGTTGTCTCAGACAGAGAACAGGCGACAGAACTGGCCGCGGGGCTCAGATTCAGGAATCGGAGTGAGGCGGAAACGCAGATGAACGAGATTCTTGGCAGAGCAAAGAAATTGCAGGATTCATTTGACGTCTCTGAGAAGAAATATAATGCTGTGATCCAGGATATTAAGACGCTGGAGGGGCAGATAAAGGCTCTGACAGACACGCTGGAGTCAGCAGAGAAGCTTGAACTTGCCAAGCTTGAGGAAGATAAAAACGCAGCAAGAGATGAGCTGGGAAGGATCAGACTTCTCATGCAGGATGGAAACAGCCGCATCCGTGCAAATGAAACGGCGATGGCGAATATCGGCAGAAAGTCCGATGAGCTTTTGGCAAAAGAAAAGGAATACGTCAGTGTGAAGTCGCTCTATGACACTGCCTCAGGGAATGTATCCGGCAAGAATAAGATAAACCTAGAGGCATACATACAGATGTCGTATTTTGACAGGATAATTCAGCGTGCAAATCTGAGATTTCTGAAGATGTCAGACGGTCAGTATGAACTGGGGCGTGTGACGGACAGCAGTGACAGGCGAAGCCAGATCGGCCTTGACCTCTGTGTTGTGGATCATTACAACGGCAGCAGACGAGACGTTAAGTCTCTTTCTGGGGGCGAGTCATTCATGGCTTCACTTTCCCTTGCGCTTGGACTTTCCGATGAGGTGCAGGCCTCGGCTGGCGGAATTCAGATAGATACCATGTTTGTGGATGAGGGCTTTGGATCCCTTGATACAGAAAAGACTCTGCCACAGGCATACAAAGCGCTGGTCAGCGTGACCGAGGGACGCAAGCTGGTGGGAATAATATCGCACGTGACTGAACTCAAGGAGAAGATTGACAAGCAGATCGTGGTGGAAAAGGACAGAACCGGCAGGGCGAAGGCGAGGCTGGTGGTGTAGGGATTTTAGTCATCTGAGTATTTAGATAAAATTTGCTCAAGTTTATTAAAGTCTACACATCTTTTTGTAAGGTTGCGATTTTTGTCGGGAAAATCAGTTATGAGAGAGTAGACTTTATTGGCTCTATTGATTATAGTATCGGAATGATCCCGACACCAGGATAATTGTTTCTGCATAAGAATCTTTCGTTTTGTTTTATCTGGGGTATCGTGAGGGTTTAATTTCAGATTGACCTTAGATATAACTGAGTTGTTAACTGGAATCATATTGTTTAGATTGAGAATTCCTATGATTTTAGAAGAATACTCAGGATGCCTGCTGTTGTGGTCAAATATTTTGATGAAATCAATCTGGCTTTTCATATTTTCAAATTTCTTTTTTGGTGAGGTAAGGGGGATGCAATATTTCTGACCACCTATAAGAATGATTATTCCAAGAAATGGTCGATTCTCCTTACCTACCTGAGGGGAGACTGACATTACGTTGTCATCTGCACGAGACAGATTTCTTATGTATTTTAAATCAATATAGTAAAAATTTAGGATATCCATTATCGCCTTTCTGAGAATATAAAAGAGCTGTGCTAAAATGCACAGCTCTTAAAAACCTTTTTGCATGGTAGGGCTCCCATAAAATTGTTCCATTTTGTATGGTAGAACATCCATATTAAAATTGTTCATTTGTTTTATATGGTAGAACACCCATCTCTTAAAGTTCCCATTTCGCATGGTAAGGTTACCATAATCATATCATACAAGAATTCTAACATTCAATAATGTTAGTGTCAATTAGAGCTGACTTATTTAGTAACTTATAGTGATCTGAGAATATCCTAAAAAGTGATCAATATCAAGTGTAATTACTGATATTTTATAAAACGTTTATAAAAGTATACAAAGTGTAGAATAGTAGAAAAATGTTAGCTGTTTGCTTTACAAATCGGAGTTGATAAACAATAATGGTTCATGTATGAATGAATAAGGACGGTACAAAATAATGGAACTTTTTGATATATGCGACGAACAGGGCAACCCTACCGGAGACAAAGTGGAGAGGAGCGAGGCACATGCAAAAGGCATATGTCACAGGACTGCCCATATCTGGATAGCGAAGCAAGAGAATGGAAGGTATAAGGTTCTTCTGCAGAAGAGGTCGATGGATAAGGATTCTTTTCCTGGAAGGTATGACACTTCCTCTGCCGGACATATACAGGCAGGCGATGAACCGATGGAGTCGGCACTCAGGGAACTCGGAGAGGAGCTTGGCATCAAAGCTGAGGCCGCAGATCTTGATTTCGCGGGAACATTCAGGATCCGGTATGAGAAGGAATTTCACGGCAAAATGTTCAGGGACAATGAGGTGGCATTTGTGTTCGTGTATCAGAAAACGGTGGACATAGCAGACCTGACGATCCAGAAGGAAGAGCTGGACGGCGTGAGCTGGTTTGATCTGGATGAAACCTATGAGGCATGTAAGAACCATGACCAGAAGTTCTGCGTGCCACTCGGCGGCCTTGAGACGGTGCGAAGATACCTGGATGGCAAATAGAGATAACTTTCAAAAATATGTTGCCAGACTAGTTAGTTTGTGCTAACATAACATATGTTATGGAAAACGACAAGCGCAGTGAAACGATAGAAAAACTGAAAAAAGCAGGTAAAGAGGAATTCCTTGAAAATGGTTACCAGAGGGCAAGCCTCAGAAAGATATGCAAGAGTGCGGGAGTTACCACCGGAGCCTTCTACTTTTCATTTGAGAGTAAGGAGGCATTGTTCAAGGCGATACTTGAACCGCTTGTGAACCAATATGAAGCCATGCTTGGAGAACTTATGAAGGGGGAGATTGAGAACCCCGCCACGGGCGTAGATGCAGATAAGATCATGATGCAATTCCTTTTGTCACACAGGGAAGAGGCAATGATCATCATGCATGGCGCTGACGGCAGCTGCTATGAGAATTATCACCAGAGGGTTGAGGAGTTCATGAGACATTCATTTGCGGCATATTACCGGTCACAGCTCGGATACGAGCCGGATGAGACTTTGGTTCGCGTGCTGGCGAAGATGCGGCTTGAAGGAGCCATGGCGATACTGAACGAGGATGTAGATGTGGAGAAGAAAATGTATCTGACAGAAAAGATTGGCATTCATGCCACAGGCGGTACAGAAAAGTTGATAGAGAGTTTAAAGAAAGAGGTTCATCGATGATGAACCTCTTATTTTTATGAACATAACAAAACATGACAAATGTTATATTTCATAAGGAGGGGCCCACGTAAGTGGGAGGATTCCGGCAGAGGAAGCGCACTGATGTGCGCGCAGGTCATCAAGCTGCGCTTGACGACATGTTGTGAGGCACGCAAACGCCGCGCGCAGCGCCTCTCATGCGTTTGCTCCATTATAAGGAGGGGCCCACGTAAGTGGGAGGATTCCGGCAGAGGAAGCGCACTGATGTGCGCGCAGGTCATCAAGCTGCGCTTGACGACATGTTGTGAGGCACGTAAACGCCGCGCGCAGCGCCTCTCATGTGTTTGCACAATTAAAAAGCAGGAGGAAATGAGAAAATGGTTAGCACACAGAACAATACAGTAAGCAGATCAAAGGTAGATATAACGGGAGTCCCGGAGACGATGCTCCAGACACTCTATGCCAGAGCGAAAGAATCAAGAAAACCGGATCATGCCATATACGATGGCAAGGCCATAGAGATAGTTGACAGCCTGGATTATGACTTTTCACTGGCGGACAAGGATCTGGCGATGGGGAGCGGAGTTATAGCGAGAACCATAGTGCTTGATAAGCTTGTATCAGAATTCCTGAAGAAGCACAAGGGTGCTGTGGTTGTGAATATCGCCTGTGGTCTTGACACCCGTTGCTATAGAAATGAGGGTAAATATAAAGGCTGGTACAACATTGATCTCCCGGAGACCATGACTGTAAGGGAAAAGTTCCTGCAGGAGGACGGACCGGTGTACCAGATAGCGGAATCCGCCATGGACGGCAAATGGGCAGACATGGTAGAGTATGCAGGTGAACCTGTGCTGGTCATCATAGAGGGGCTTACGATGTATCTCACAGAAGCTGATGTGAAGAAAATATTCGACATAATAGACAGGAAATTTACTCATGCTACGGTGCTCGTAGAGACTATGGCTCCGTTCATGGCAAAGCATATCAAGGAGAAATCCATCCATGGAAGCCATGCCAGGTTTTCCTGGGGCGTGTCAAATGGAAAGAAGCTGGCGGAGATCATACCGAAATACAGATACATAGAACAGCACAGTCTTGTAGAAGGAATGGCTGAGTTCATACCGGTATATAAAGTCATTGGCAAAATACCATTTGTCAGCAATATATCAAACAAGATAGTAGTGATGGAAAAGTGATAAAAAAGTGTTGACATAAAGTTAAAAGCCATTTATGATACAGCAAAATGCAAATGACTTGCAAATTCAAAAAAGAGGAATATTATGGCGAGGGAGTATAAAACGAGAATAAGTCAGGCTATAGAGGCATTTGCTGCAGAGAGGCAGGACAGAGGGTTTTGTGCGGCTGATGTAAGTGTGTATTTGGATGAGAATGGCATAGATGCGAATACAACAACTGTATATCGCAACCTTGACCGCATGGTTACCCAGGACAAATTGATAAAGTATCAGAGTGCTGATGGTGGTTCAAGTATGTATAGAATGGAAAAGGCTGATCATAGTTGTCACGAACACCTTCATATGCAGTGTGTTAAGTGTGGAAGAGTTATACATATTGACCGCGATACCATGAATCACATAGCTAAAGGAGTTCAGGAGAGGTATGGATTTATGATCGACTGTGACAGATCGTCGATATGTGGTATTTGCAAAGATTGTAAGAGGCGTTGTGGAGTCGCTGTAGTCTAAACTAAACGTGATTGTTACAGATGGGATTGTATCGTTACGGTCACAACGAAAACTATATATCCCCAAATTCCTACAATGAAAAGGAGGTGTGCAGAATGAGTAAAAAGAGAATTATGTCATGGATTCTTATAGTGTTCTTTGTATCGGGAGTACTTTTCTCTTACGGCTATATTGCGCGCAATGTGGAGCATGACTGTACGGGGCAGGAATGTCCTATATGTATGCATTTGCAGCAGGCTGCACAGTTCCTTTCAAATATAAAGACAATGTCAACTACGCCAGTGTTCCTGGCGTTCTTAAGTGTGTTCACACTTGGAGTTGTATTGGTGTATACCCACGAGTATTGTACCGATACGCTCGTTTCCCTGAAGGTGGAATTGCTGAATTGATTTAAAGTACGGATATTGACTGAGAATTGCGTCTGGAAATACATCTAAAGATAAGGGCGAATACTTATTATTGGTGTTTTTTGATCTAGAGGCAGTTTATTAAATTTACCCAATTATAGGCATCAAAATATGCCTGTCAATTTTATCAATCAATTCGGAGGTTTATTGATCATTATGAAAAATAGAATATTTGGCCTTGTTATGGCATCGGTACTTACTGTTTCAGCATTTTGTGGCTGCGGAGCATCAATGACGGCAGCAGATTCTGATCAGAAAGGGGGCAGTGTGCCTGAAAATACGGCAAATGCTGCGGCGTACAGCATTGTATGTACGACTTTTCCTCAGTATGACTGGATCCGCAATATTATAGGCGGTGATTCCGACAAGTTCCAGCTTACTATGCTGCTCGATCAGGGGATGGATCTTCACAGTTATCAGCCAACTGCAGAGGATATAGCAAAGATAGCTGACGCAGATATGTTCGTGTATGTTGGCGGTGAGTCTGATGGCTGGGTGGATAGTGCCCTGAAAGAAGCGACTAATAAGGATATGAAGGTTGTAAATATGCTTGACGCTTTGGGAACTGCAGTCAAAGAGGAAGAGGTAGTTCCAGGCATGCAGGCAGAGAAAGAAGAGGAAGGAGAGGAAGGAGAGGAAGGCCCGGAGTATGATGAACATGTATGGCTTTCACTCAAGAACGCAGTGGCGTTGACGAATGTGTTGGCGGATAATATCCAGGCACTTGATCCAGATAATAAATCTGATTACATGGCGAATGCAGGTAAGTACGTTGATGAACTCAATGATCTTGATGGAAGGTACGAACTAACAGTTTCTAAGGGAAAACGTCAGGCAATTCTGTTTGGCGACAGATTCCCTTTCCGATATATGGCGGATGATTATGGGCTTACCTACTATGCTGCATTTGTGGGATGCAGTGCTGAGTCGGAGGCAGGTTTTGAGACGATAACATTCCTTGCGCAGAAGGTGGATGAGTTAAAGCTTCCGGTTATTCTGACGATAGAGGGTGCAGATCACAGTATAGCAGAGTCGATAAAGAAGACAACAGATTCGAAAAATCAGGAGATCCTGACGATGAATTCCATGCAGTCTGTGACTGCAAAGACTGTAGCTGATGGTGAGACGTATCTGAACGTGATGGAAGATAACTTGAACGTACTTTCTCAGGCATTGAATTAATTGCTGAACAATAAAACTAATTTAGATTTATAGGAGAAAACAAATGTCATATATAACGTGCAAAGACCTGGCAGTGGGATATGATGGACGTGCAGTTGCGTCAGGCCTTAATTTCAGTATAGACAAGGGAGACTATCTCTGTATAGTTGGAGAGAACGGAGCGGGAAAGAGTACCTTGGTAAAAACTCTGCTTGGCCTGTTGAAACCGGTTTCAGGAGAGATAAAGTTTGGCGATGGTTTGACATCGCGTGATATAGGCTATCTGCCGCAGCAGACACCTGTGCAGAAGGATTTCCCTGCGACTGTATGGGAGGTGGCTTTGTCGGGAACGCTGCCTAAGTGCGGAGCACGTCCTTTTTATGGCAGAAAGGAAAAGCAGCTTGCACAATCTCAACTTGAACGACTTGGAATATGGGATATACGCAGGAAATGTTACAGGCATTTGTCGGGAGGACAGCAGCAGCGCGTCCTTCTGGCGAGAGCTCTGTGTGCAACTGAGAACCTTCTTCTGCTTGACGAACCGGTAACTGGCCTTGATCCTGTCGCAACGGCACAGTTCTATCAGATGATACAGCAGTTAAATGAAAATGGTGTGGCAGTGATCATGATATCACATGATCTGAGGGCAATAGATTGCGCCAGACATGTGCTTCATATGAATCATGAGGGTTCGTTCTGGGGCAGCAGAGAGGAATATAAGAACAGCAGATATTGGAACATCATTTCGGCAGAATATGAGAAAGGTGGTGAACAGAGTGCAGCTTGTTGATAAGTTAATTTACTATATGCAGTATCCATTTGTTAAGTATGCTCTTGTGGTTGGTATTCTTATAGCATTGTGTTCGTCACTTTTCGGTGCAACATTGGTTTTGAAAAGATTTTCATTTATCGGCGATGGACTTTCGCATGTTGCATTTGGAGCAATGGCGGTAGGATCTGTTCTGAAACTGACAAACAACACGATCATAGTGATGCCGGTGACTGTGGCTGCTGCAATTCTCATACTTATGTCGGGACAAAATGCGAAGCTTAAGGGAGATGCCGCGATAGCCATGATGTCTGTCGGTGCTTTAGCCGTAGGTTATCTGATAATGAATGTATTTTCCACGTCAGCAAATGTATCGGGGGATGTGTGCTCTACGTTGTTTGGTTCAACCTCAATACTTACATTGACAATGGGAGAAGTGTGGCTGTGTATAGTTATGTCAATATGTGTAATAGCGTTTTTCTGTTTGTTCTACAACAGGATATTTGCAGTCACATTTGACGAGAGTTTTACCAGGGCAATCGGGAAAAATGCAGGGGCATATAATCTGGCGCTGGCGGTGATAATCGCTGTGATAATAGTGCTTGCAATGAATCTGGTGGGCTCCCTGCTCATCACGGCACTTCTGGTATTCCCTGCACTTTCGGCAATGCGAGTTATGTATAGCTTCAGGTCGGTGGTATTATATTCAGCTGTTCTCTCGGTTGTGGGAACTTTGGCTGGAATGTTGGTATCCATATTATTTTCAACACCGGTAGGATCTACGATCGTTGCATGCGATATGGTTATATTTGCATTTAACAGTATAGCAGGGAAAGTGATGAGGAGATAAGAATATGTATATGAATAGAAATAGAAGAATGCATGGATGCAGACACAGATTTAAGCGATTGATTATGTCAATATTGGTGCTGAGTATGTTGCTGACTGTCACAGGCTGTGGTGGAGCATCTCAGACTGCGGGCAGTCGTTTGAACACACAGAATGCAGTGGATAAGGTGCTTAATCAGAAAACAGGCGATGGTGATGTGGAAAGCAAGTCGTCGGCGGGAGCCACAACAGAGACGACGATCACAACAGAGATGCAAACCACGACAGAGACAGAATCCGCATCTGTAACTGAGGTGACATCAGAACCAACATATGGGCAGGTCGTGAATGGAGACAGCTCAGTTATAGCGCAATACAAGTCTGAGGGTGTGGATGTGGATCTCACACTTATGGGAAGCGATCTTGTATATGCGACGGTATATCAGATGATGTCAAAACCTGAGGAATATGAGGGCAAGACGATAAGGATAGAAGGAAAGTATTATGCATCCTATTATCCAATAACCGACAAATATTATAATTACTGCCTTATAGCCGATGCTCTGGCATGTTGCAGTCAGGGACTTGAATTTGAACTTGGTGGAGATGCCGTATATCCAGATGATTACCCGGCGGATCAGAGCCAGGTGATAGTGACGGGAGTATTTGAAACTTACACAGAAGAGGCTGGACAGACATTTTATTACTGCAGGTTGAGAGATGCAGAATATCAACTGGTATCGACAGAGAATCAGTAGAGTATAAATTGCATAACATTTTTGGAATCCGGGCAGATCAAAGTGTCCGGATTTTTTGAGTAAAAAATATTCAGAATCAGGAGGAACATAGCTGCATCAAAACCAGGAATCACATAGAAAAATATGGCAAAATGACGCAAATATACTAAAAAACATTAAAAATAGCTAAAAAATGATAAAATTACTTAAAAAAGAATTTGATATATTGTAAAAACTATGCTAATTTTGAATAAAGGTAAATATTCAGCCGTGCAGGATAAGAACAGCGGATTCGACATGCTTGCATGTAAGAATCAGGTGTTCTTATCCTGTGGTGACTCGAATAGAGTCACCGCCCCATACAATGAGCAAAATAGCTGCGCAGCAGCGAAAGAGCACGGGAACCGTGCGGTTTTGCGAATGTATGGTCGGCTGAATACATTAAAATACACAGAAGGGATGTGATGAAGTGAAAGAGAAATACAAAGGTGTACAAAAACTCACAGACAATCCGTTCCTCAACCTCTATCATATAGATGCGGTTGACACGGCTGGAAAAGACTTCAATTATTACTTTGCTTCAAGGAATAAAGAGAACGACATCAAGATAAAGACCCACGATATAAAACCGGAAGGAATAGTTATATATGGAGTTAAGCTGGAAGATGAGCCGAAGCTGGTGCTCATAAGGCAGTACAGATACCCACTCGATACATATATATATGAACTTCCTGCAGGACTGGTGGATGGAGATGAGACTCCGGCGCAGGCAGCAGTCAGGGAGATGAAGGAAGAGACAGGGCTTACCCTTGATGTATATGAGGGCGGAGAAGAACTCTACAGAAGGCCATTCTATATGGGCCCGGGATTTACGGATGAGATGAGCAGTGCTGTATTTGGAACAGTTACAGGAACACCAAATCTCGACAGCAAGGAGAGCACAGAGGACATACAGGTCATACTCGCAGACCGAGGTGAGGTCAGAAGAATCCTGTCAGAGGAACAGGTGTCGCTCAGAGGAGCATACCTCATGACACATTTTCTGGCTGAGGGAGATCCACTAGAATTCCTGAGAAAATAGGAAGCGCTGAGCAGTGATTGCGCAAACAGCAGAACGTTCATAAAAGGGCATACTAAATGAGAAAAAAGAAGGAGAAGTAGAAAGATGAGTTACAGAGACACATATGATTTTTGGATGACAGATGATTATTTCGATGAGGACACCAAGAAGGAGCTTGCAGCCATAGCTGATGATGAGGCTGAGATCGAGGACAGATTCTATCGTGATCTTGTATTTGGAACTGGTGGACTCAGAGGTGTGATAGGCGCGGGAACCAACAGAATGAACTTCTACACCGTCCGCAAGGCTACACAGGGTCTTGCAAACTTCATTGTGAAGCAGAATGCGCAGGACAAGGGCGTGGCAATAGCATACGATTCAAGAAAGTATTCTCCAGAGTTTGCAGCAGAAGCAGCTCTCTGCCTGTGTGCAAATGGAATCAAGTCATATCTCTTTGAGTCACTCAGACCTACACCTGAGCTTTCATATGCAGTCAGAAAGCTTGGATGTACAGCAGGTATAGTTATAACAGCCAGCCACAATCCACCAGAGTACAACGGTTACAAGGTGTACTGGGAGGATGGCGCGCAGATCACAGCTCCAAAGGACAGAGAGATCATCGCAGAGGTTAAGGCTGTAACAGATTTCCATACAGTAAAGACCATGGATAAGCAGGAGGCACTTGACAAGGGCCTTCTCACTATCATAGGTGCCGAGATAGATGACGCGTATATGGAGGAACTCAAGAAGCAGATCATTCATCCTGAGATCATCAAGGAGCAGTCAGAGAACATCAAGATCGTATACACACCGTTCCACGGAACCGGTCTTGTACCTGTAAAGAGAGTCCTGTCCGAGCTTGGTTTCAAAAACGTATACATTGTTCCTGAGCAGGAGCTTCCAGACCCTGAGTTCACAACGCTTGAGTATCCAAACCCAGAGGATCCAAAGGCATTTGAGCTTGCCCTCAAGCTGGCAAAGGAGAAGAATGCGGACATAGTTCTCGCTACAGATCCTGATGCAGACCGTCTTGGAATATACGCACTCGATACAAAGACAGGCAAGTATATGCCATTTACAGGAAATATGTCAGGACTTATAATCGCTGAATACCAGTTCAGAGAGAGAACAAAATGCGGTCTCATGCCAAAGAATCCGGCCATGGTCAAGACTATTGTAACCACAAATATGGCTGATCCACTGGCTGCAGATTACAATGTCAACCTCATCGAGGTTCTAACAGGCTTCAAGTTCATCGGTGAGCAGATCAAGTTCTTCGAGCAGAATAATTCATACAATTTCGTAATGGGTATGGAGGAGAGCTACGGATGTCTCGTTGGAACATACGCAAGAGACAAGGATGCTCCGGTTGCAGTTATGTGTCTCTGCGAGGCTGCTGCATACTGCAAGAGCCAGGGAATCACTCTGTGGGATCACATGCTTGATCTCTATGAGAAGTACGGATATTACAAGGAAGGCCTCTACACAATAACGCTCAAGGGTGTTACAGGAGCAGAGAAGATCCGCAAGATCATGTCCTCACTCAGAGCTGAGTCACTTACTCAGATCGATACGCTCAAGGTTCTCAAGGTTCGTGATTACGAGAAGAACACGATCACAGATCTTGCCACCGGAGAGGTCACAGAGTCAGGACTTCCACAGTCCAACGTTCTCTACTACGACCTTGAGGATGGCGCATGGGCATGTGTACGTCCATCAGGAACAGAGCCAAAGATCAAGCTGTACTACGGAATCAAGGGAACAAGCCTTGATGATGCAGATGCAAAGCTTGAAGCTCTCCAGACAGCACTTGTTGAGAAGCTCAACAAGCTGGCAGAGTAGCATAAGAATAATATATAGCAAATACAAAAAAGCGCCGTCTGGTCTGGTGACCGGACGGCGCTTTGCTGTCATTATACGATGACGTCGAACTGTATGTAGTCTCCCTGGTCGGTATTTACCGTGTCGAGATATATTTTACCATTGTACTTGTCGGTCAGTTTTTTCAGGTTGTAGAGACTGTAACCATGGCCATGTCCGTCTCCGGTTTTGGTGGTATATCCCGGTGAGAACATATTCTGGCGGAATTCGTTGGTTTTGACGGAACCCTTGTTTCTTGTTCTTATTTCTATCTGGTTCTGCCTGCTGTCCAGGTACAGATATGCAGTGCCAAATGGGGCGGTCGATTCAAGCGCATTATCGATCAGTATACCGATGATACTGATCAGTTCATACTCCGGCATTCGGCTCTTCAGATCCCTGGATGCCACCTGGACTACGAGCTCCTTCTGATCCTTCTGTGCTTCCGTGATCTTGCTGTACACAAATCCGGCTACAACGCTCAGGTTGATCTTGAGCAGATCACAAATGGCTTCTGTAAAGGAATAAAAAAGGTCGGTTATATTACAAGTCAATTGCAGAAAATATAATTCTTTTAGTTAATACCACCATAATAAAACGGCTGCAATATACATCTGCGCAACAAAGTGATATAAATTGCAAGATTAAATATTGAATTTAAAAACTGCTTAATATATTATACAAATAACAATAAATTAGCTAAAAATAGCCTAATAAAATGAACGGAAGATAAATTGTGGATAGATAAAAAAGGAAAAATCTGTGTGGCCTGTGAGGTCAGGAAAGGGGTAGAAGATGGACGCAAAGCAGAGATACGAGATGTGGCTTGGCAGCGATCAGGTAGATGATGTTACGAAGCAGGAGCTCGTAAACATAAAGGATAATGAAGCGGAGATTGAAGATAGATTTTACACAAACCTTGAGTTTGGAACAGGTGGACTTCGAGGCGTGATGGGAGCGGGAACGAACCGCATGAACATTTACACGGTTCGCATGGCAACACAGGGAATTGCTAACTACCTGGCGAAGATCGGAATATCAGAGCCGTCGGCAGCTATAGCATTTGACAACAGAAACAATGCTTCGCTGTATGCGCTTGAAACTGCTCTCTGCCTGTGTGCAAATGGCGTGAAGGTGTATCTGTTTGATGCGCTCCGTCCGACACCGGAGCTTTCATTTGCAGTGAGACATCTGCACTGCAATATCGGCGTGAATATAACGGCAAGCCACAATCCAAAGGAATACAACGGATATAAGGTTTACTGGGATGATGGAGCCCAGATCGTATCTCCTCAGGATAAGGAGATCATTGCAGAGGTCAACAATATAGAAGATTTCTCCATGGTTAAGACTATGGACAAGGACGCTGCAATAGATGCAGGACTGTTGAATGTGATCGGTCAGGAGATCGATGACGCATATATAGGAGAGCTTCACAAGCTTGTCATGAATCCGGAGGAGATTCAGAAGGCGGGAGATCTGAAGATCGTATATTCTCCGCTTCACGGAACAGGCCTTAAGCCTGTTACAAGAGTTCTCAGCGAACTTGGTTTCAAGGATGTACATGTCGTTGAGGAACAGGCTGTTCAAGATGGTAATTTCCCAACTGTGAAATCTCCAAATCCTGAGGGCGCAGAGGCGTATGCCCTGAGTCTTGAGCTGGCGAAGAAGGTCGGCGGCGAGCTGATTCTTGTCACAGACCCTGATGCTGACAGACTCGGAATGTATGGATATGACAGCAAGAATAATGAATATAAAGAATTTACGGGAAATATGTTCGGTGCGATCCTCTGTGATTACGTGCTGATGCAGAGATCCCAGAGCGGAAGACTGCCTGAGAATCCGGCGATTGTAACTACGGTTGTTATCACCAATATGGTCAAGGAGATATGTAAGAAGTACGACACTTTCTGTGACTGCAACAACCTGATCGGATTTAAGAATATAGCATCGAGAATGAGGGCTTATGAGCAGACAGGTGAACACAATTATGTGTTCGGGCTTGAAGATACATTTGGATGTCTGCCTGGTACATATGCAAGGGACAAGGACTCGGTTGGAACGCTGATGCTTCTCTGTGAGGCTGCGGCATACTACAAGAACCGTGGCATGACTCTGTGGGACAGAATGGTTGAATTGTGGCAGGAATATGGTTACTACAAAGAGAAGGTTCAGACCATGAAGTTTGACGGACGCGAGGGTGCTGCAAAGATACAGTCAATGATACAGACGCTGAGAGATAATCCGGTGCAGAAGGTCGGAACTTACAGCGTGGAGAAGATCTACGACTACAAGCTTGGAACAGAGACAGACGCAGCGACAGGCAAGTCCGAGGCGGCGGTGCTTCCAAAGTCCAACATGATATATTATCAGCTTGCGGATGGCGCATGGTTCCTTGTGAGACCTTCAGGCACAGAGCCGAAGATCAAGTCCTATCTCGGGGTAAAGGGAAACTCACAGGAGGATGCGGCAGAGCAGCTTGACGGGCTTGCGGCAAATGTGAAGGCGATGTTCTCATAAAACGGGATGATTGGTAAGAAACGAAATGGCTGGCAAATAAATGTCAGCAGAAAATAGGTTCGAAGATCGCGGTCGCGACTAAAAATAATTACAAGGTGGAGGTAAAAAAGATGGGTTACATGGACGAATACAAGTTCTGGCTTGAGTCAGACTGCTTTGATGAGAAGACCAAGGAAGAGCTTAGAAGTATCGCAGATGATGACAAAGAGATCCAGGACAGATTCTACAAGAATCTGAAATTTGGAACCGGCGGAATGCGCGGAATCATGGGTGCTGGAACCAACAGAATGAATATATATACAGTTACAAAGGCTACACAGGGCCTTGCAGAATACATACTTGAGGTTGGCCCTGAGGCTGCTAAGAGAGGTGTAGTAATTGCACATGACTGCCGAAATATGTCAGCAGAGTTCACAGAGGCATCAGCTCTGTGTCTCAATGCAAATGGCATAAATACTTATGTGTTTGATGCACTCCGCCCTACACCTGAACTGTCATTTGCAGTGAGAGAGCTTGGATGTATAGCCGGAATCGTGGTAACAGCAAGCCACAATCCACCTGAGTACAACGGCTATAAGGTGTACTGGGAGGACGGCAGCCAGATCGTATCCCCTCAGGATCAGGATATCCTGAAGCATGTGGCGGATGTAGAGAGATACGAGGATGTCAAGACCATGGACAAGGACAAGGCGGTTGCAGACGGTCTGTTCTGTATGGTTCCTGCAAGTGTTGATGAGAACTATTATCAGGCGCTCATAAAGCAGACCATCCACGGCGACATAATTCCGAAGGTTGCAGACGATATCAAGATAGTATACACACCACTTCATGGAACAGGAAATGTACCTGTAAGGGAAGTGCTCAAGAGACTTGGCTTCAAGCACGTATATGTTGTAGAGGAGCAGACTGTTCCTGACGGGGACTTCAGTACAGTCAAGTCACCAAATCCGGAGGAACCATCAGCATTTGCCATGGGAATAGAACTGGCAAAGAAGGTTGATGCGGACGTTATCATGGCCACAGATCCTGATGCAGACAGACTTGGAATATACGTCAAGGACAGCACGGGAATCTGGAAGGACACGGAATTTGCAGATGATCCGGCATATCCATATGTCCGATTCAATGCCAATATGACAGGTGCCCTGATAGCAGAATATGTATGCCGCGAGCAGAAGGCAGTCGGCAAGCTGCCGGCAAACGGAGCTATCTGTAACACGGTTGTCAGCACCAATCTTACAAAGGCGATAGCAGAGAATTACAAACTGAAATATATAGAGACACTCACCGGATTCAAGTACATAGGTGAGCAGATACTTCTCTTTGAGAAGAACAACACATACAAGTTCATCTTCGGAATGGAGGAGAGCTTTGGATGTTTGGTAGGAGACTACACTCGTGACAAGGACGCCTGCGCAGCCGTTGTCATTTTATGTGAAATAGCAGCATTTTATAAGCTGCAGGGAGAAACCATCTGTAATGCCATGGAAGAGGTTTACCGCAAATATGGCTATTACTTTGAAGGTGCGTTTGGGATAACTCTAAAGGGTGTAGATGGTGCAGCACAGATTAAGGAGATGATGGAGAACTTCAGAAACCATCCACTTACGACCTTTGCAGGTATCAAGGTTATCGGCATGAGGGACTATGTGAGCGGAATCCGCAAGCCGCTTGATGGCGAGGAGGAGAATATGGGTCTTCCAAAATCAAACGTGCTGTACTATGAGCTGGAAAATAATGCGTGGTTCGCGGTTAGGCCTTCTGGAAATGAACCAAAGATCAAATTCTACTTTGGCGTGAATGAAATCAGCCTAAAAAATGCCATGTCAAAGATAGATGAGATGAAAGCATGTGTGCAGGAGCTTGCTAAATAAACAAACACAAAATATGGCAGAATTTACTGCCAGAAAAGAAAAACATTCCTTCCATATACTACAAAATTAAACATGTAAATGCACTTTCCAGCCAATGCGCTGAACAAGGGGGATCTCGGCCTTGATGCTGAGGTCCCTTTTGTATAAAAAGAAGGCAGGAAATCAGGAGCTTCAGGGGACTAGATAACTGAACGTTGTTATATGTCACAAAGTAAAATATAGTTAAAAATACTAAAAGCTGTTTAAAAATTAACTAAAAAATGTTATAATATTTAAAGTAACGGCAGTGTGTGGCAAACGCGTATAGGAGTAGTATAGGAGATTATATGCCAGAAAAAGAAATAGAAAAAGAGAGAGAAATAGAAAAGAAAAATATAAAAAGTATCGCTGGACATATCATCGATGAGAAAACCGATGAAAAAGAGAAGCGAGAGCCGGAGAGCGTCTTGGATGTGGATGAGCATATGTCTGAGAAACAGAAACTCAGCCTTATGAACAAACAGCAGAAAAAGGAATACATACTGGAGTATTATGCTCCGAAGGCTCTATTTGCACTTGTTGTTGTGGGCATAGTTGTATTCCTTGTCGTAAAACATTTTACGGCGGAATCTGCTGCACTCAACATCCTTGCGGTCAACACTACACAACAGGAATCTGCGGCGAATGACAAGGCATATTATGAGGAATTCCTCAGTGAAAATGGCCTTGATGCGGAGAAGGAATATGTCAGCATAAGTACAGGGATCGGCGTATCAACTGATCCGAATGATGCCATGAGTCAGGATAGTCTACAGCTTATACAGAACAAATTCATGGCGAATGCGGTGGACGTGTTCTTTGCCGACACAGACCTTGTCATGAGTTTTGGAGAGTTCGGATATATGCAGGATCTTGATAAGGTGCTGACTGATGAACTGAAAGAAAAGTATAAAGATTCGTTTGTGTATGCAACGGTTATTGAAACGGGTGAGAAGATACCTGTCGGAATAAAGATCGGTGATAATTCCTGGGTGAAGGATACCGGTTGGTATGAAATGGATGCTGCAGTGGGATTTGGTGAGAATGCCAAGAATATGGATCTTGCACTTGAATTTCTTGAATACATAAGCAGAGAGTGATACCCATAAATAAAACGAGGAGACTATAGATACATATGAGCATAAGATATGATGAGGCAAACAGAATATTTGAACTTGATACGAGAAACACGAGTTACCGGATCGGAATCGTCGATGAAGAGGGGTTTGTCGGACATATATATTATGGACAGAAGATTCGTCCGCAGAAATGTGATCAGTTTTTGAGAACGTGTGAGGCTCCTTTTGTTCCGTCCAAGAATAACAGGGAGAGATGTTCATTTATGGATACATTTCCGACAGAGTATTCCGGAAATGGAATAGGAGACTACAGGGAGAGTTGTATTGCAGTAAAGACCGCAAATGGCAGCAGAACCGTTGATCTGAAATTTGTGGATTACGATATTGTAAATGGAAAACCGGGGATTAGTGGCCTTCCGGCATCATTTGCGGGAGAAGAGGAGGTTCAGACTCTCGTTGTCCATATGATGGATGGGGGATGTGGCATTGATGTTGACCTGATATATTCTGTGTTTGAGGATGAGGATGTTATAACCAGAAGTGTGAGCGTGAAAAATGCAGGTGATAGGAATATCAGGCTCACAAAGGTATATTCTGCATGTATAGACATGGATGACGAGGATTTTGAGATGCTCACTCTTCATGGCTCATGGGCTAGGGAGAGACAGATCGAGAGACGCCCGATAGCTTATGGCAAGCAGAGTGTAAGCTCTCTCCGCGGTGAGTCATCCCACCAGGACCATCCGTTTATGGCATGGATGACAAAGGGTACAGATCAGACTACGGGTGATGTATATGGAATGCATTTTGTGTACTCGGGTAACTTCATCGCACAGATAGAGAAATCACAGTTTGATTCCATACGCGCAGTCATGGGCATACATTCAGAGGGTTTTGAGTGGTGGCTCACGCCTGGAGAGACGTTTACAGCGCCTGAGGTTGTGCTTACATACAGCCATGATGGACTTGGACAGATGACTAGAAATCTTCATGATTTTTACAGATGCCACATGATAAGGAGCAGATATCTTCACCAGAAGAGACCTGTCCTTATCAACAACTGGGAGGCTACATATTTTGACTTTGATACTGATAAGCTCCTTGCGATAGCAAAGAGTGCGGCAGAACATGGAATAGAGATGCTGGTTATGGATGATGGCTGGTTTGGACATAGAAATGATGATGCCACAAGTCTTGGAGACTGGTTTGTAAATGAAAACAAGATCAAGGGCGGTTTGAAACATCTTGTTGATGAGGTGAATAAGCTGGGGCTGAAATTTGGAATATGGATGGAGCCTGAAATGATTTCCCCTGATTCTGAACTTTACAGAAAGCACCCTGACTGGGCATTTGCGGTTCCGGAGAGAACGGCTACATTGTCGCGAAATCAGTACGTGCTTGATCTCTCGAGAAAAGAAGTTAGAGACTACGTGTGTGAATGTGTGCATAACGTGATCTCATCAGCAAATATTGAGTATGTTAAGTGGGATATGAACAGACAGCTCACGGATATCGGCAGCGTAGAATTCACCGGAGACAGGCAGGGAGAATTGGCTCACAGGTATGTGCTTGGAGTATATGAGCTGCAAGAGCGCCTTGTTAACGATTTCCCAGATCTTTTGCTTGAGAACTGCTCGGGCGGTGGTGCAAGATTTGACCCTGGCATGCTTTACTACAGTCCGCAGATATGGTGCTCCGATGACACGGATGCCATAGAGAGACTTTCTATACAGGAGGGAACGGAACTGATATATCCGCTTTCGACCATGGGCGCCCATGTGTCGGATTGCCCTAATCACACAGTTGGAAGGAGTACACCTTTTATGACCAGGGCACATGTGGCTCTGGCGGGAACATTTGGCTATGAACTCGATATCACAAAAATAAGTGAAGAAGAACGTGCGATGATACCTGAGCAGGTGTCTATGTATCATAAATATAATGATCTTGTAAGGGAGGGTGATTATTATAGGGTTGCATCGTACAGGGAAAATGGACTGTATGATTGCTGGATGGTTGTTGCAAAGGATAAGAGTGAGGCGTTGGTGACTTACGTTCAGGTGCTTGGAAGACCTAACGTACACAGTAGAAAGATAAAACTTTTAGGGCTTGACGTGGCTGCAGATTACAGACTTGACGGAACGGAGAAAGTGTATGGGGGAGATCTCCTCATGAATGCCGGAATGCTCATTGAAACTATGCGTGGAGATTATATGAGCAGACTGTATCACTTTGTACTTGACAATAGTTTAACCTAAAAATAAAATAAAAATTAAGTTATTTAACCACGTGAAAAAATAAAGTGAGAAGGACTAGTTATGGCAAAATCAGTAAAATTGGGAGACATAGCTGCCATTGTTGGCGTGAGTACCGTGACGGTCTCAAAGGCACTTTCAGATCAGAAGGGTGTCAGCGAGGAACTCAGAGCACAGATCAAACAGTTGGCAGATGAGATGGGATACCAGTCACCATCTGAGATCAGAAAGAAGACGGCAAAGAAAAAGTATAATATTGGTGTTCTCATTCAAGAGATATACCTTGGAAAGTATCCGTCGTTCTATTGGCAGTTATATCAGGTACTTAACAAAAAGGCGGTGGCAAGAGGCTGCTTTACTATGCTGGAGTTTGTTTCCAGAGATAGTGTATTGAACGCTGAGATGCCTATGCTCTTGGAGGACGACAAGGTTGATGGAATAGTTGTTGTAGGTTCCATGGGTAAGGAATACCTGGAAAAGCTGGAGAAGACAGCCAAGGTTCCTGTAGAATATGTGGATTACTATGACAATTCGAGACCGATAGACACGGTTATAGCAAACAGTTTCTATGGAAGCTATATGCTGACTAATTATCTGTATGATATGGGACATAGAGATATTGCATATGTTGGCACGATAGGTTCAACGAACAGTATAACTGACAGATATTTGGGCTATATAAAGTCTTTGTTGGAGCATGATATTCCGCTCAGAGAAGACTGGGTTATTCCGGACAGAGATGTGAAGACGGGTCAGTTTGACGAGGAGAACTGTTTTAAACTTCCAAAGAATATGCCTACAGCGTTTGTGTGCAACTGTGATCTTGCGGCAGCTACGCTCATAAAGATACTCAATGCTGCGGGCTACAGAGTTCCTGAGGATGTGTCCGTTGTGGGGTTTGATAATTACATGTATCCTGGAAGCTGCGATATAGGCGTGACCACATACGAGATCAATATGCAGGAGATGGCAGAGAGAACCATGCATAAGATTATAAAAAAGATATCCAACGAAAAATATACTGATGGCATATTTGTCGTGGATGGACGAATCGTGGTAAAGGATAGCGTTGCCAGAATAGAACGATAATAAAACTACATATTAATTGTAATGCAAATCGGAAATAGACACCGGTGCAGCCTGCTTGAAAGACAGCGGAGTTGTACCGGTGTCTTTTTTGAACAGATTTATAAAATGGTTTGTGTTCTCGATTCCAACCTGGGATCCGACCTCGTGGACGGACAGATCTGTTGTGAGAAGGAGCCTTTTGGCAGCATCGATCCTGCGACTGTTGAGATAGCGCATAGGTGATTCACCGAAGTGAAATGAAAATTCTCTGCATATCCTGTATCTGCTGATCCTGTAAGTTGCCTCGAGGTCATCAAGCGACATCGGTTCGGCGTAGTTTGTATCCATCTGATTCTTTACCGATAAAAGATAAGAAGGCACACAATCCATCTTCTTGGATGAGTTTTCAATAAATACACATAATTCGGTCAGGATATCATTAAACCATTTGGAAATTCTGAAAATATCGGTGGCAGACAACTCCCCCTGGAGTCTGCTTATCAGTGAAAGATGGCTCCAGAGTACAGAGGCTCCGGCAGAGTCCTTTTTATAATATATGGATTCGGGGAGAAACTCGTGATACAGGCGAAGCGGAGCTCCGAGGATGAATGCATCGTAGAAACGACACTTGCCGTTCGTGGCGTATGTTATTTCTGATCCTGCCTCAAAAAGCGCGGCTGTATTCTTGGAATATGATGATTTGCTGCTGCCCGATGTTACTGTAAGAGTTCCTTCATATATATAGAAGAAATGGTAACACGGAATGAAAGAGAAGGTATAACTGCATGAATAAGCAAAAGAAATATCGCCGTTGGCCAGAAGATGAATCAGGCCATCGTTAATCATTGATTCTTCATATGTAAAGAACGCGCTGTGGAATCTTGCGTTCTCAATATCTTTCTGAATATTGTAACCTGACAGTACAGTGCAGGAAATTAATTCTTTAGCTAACATGTAAACCACCTCCTATCCATAATAATACAATTATTAAACAATCATCACAAGCTAAAAGCGATATAAATTAGTGGTTAATTAGCTAAAAAAACAATAAAATACTAATTAAAGATAAAAATATATAGATAAAATGCCTATGTGATATTGAAAAAAAATAATGATAATGGTAAAATTAACGAAAAGTACAAAATACTGTGATTAAAAACAAAATTGAGTGATGACTAAAAAGTAAATTAATGTATACTTAATATAAAGTTAAAAACAAAGAAGGTTTTAAGGAGGACAAAACTATGAAATCAAAGCGTATTGCATGTATCGCAATGGCTGGTCTTATGGCAGCATCACTTGCAGGTTGTGGAGGCTCAGACAGCGATAACAAGGACACAACAGAGGCAACAAAGGCTGCCACAGAGGCAGCAGGAAGTGATTCAGCAGATGACACAACAGCTGATGCTGAGGGAATCAAGTCATATGCAGACATCCAGTTAGGAACAGACTTCACAGATCTTTCAGCGGAGATCAAGTTCTACAACAACAGAACTGATATGGACTCAGATGACTACGGCGGAAAGAACTGGAAGCAGTATCTTGAGGACTTCAACAAGGAGTATCCAAACATCAAGGTTGATGTCATCACAGATACAAACTATGCAGAAGATGCTCTTACACATCTTCAGTCAGGAAACTACGAGACAGTAATGTGTATCCCAGCAGTTGACATGGCAGACCTTTCAACATATTTCATGTCATATGGCGATTATGATACAATGAGCAGTCTTGTAAATTACTCAAACAGATGGCTGTATCAGGGTCAGGTATATGGTGTACCTCTTGCAGCTACAACACAGGGTATCGTATACAACAAGAAGGTATTTGCTGATGCAGGTGTGACAGACGTACCTAAGACACCAGAGGAGTTCATTGCGGCACTCAAGGCAATCAAGGATAAGAATCCGGATTGTATTCCACTTTACACAAACTATGCAGCAGGCTGGACAATGGGAGCCTGGGATGATTATATCGCGATCACAGCAACAGGCGATGCTACATACAAGAACCAGAAGTTAGCCCATACAAAGGATCCATTCAAGAACTATGGCGACGATACACATGCTTATGCAGTATATAAGATCCTTTACGATGCAGTATCACAGGGACTTACAGAGGATGATTACTCAACAACAGATTGGGAGTCATGTAAGGGAATGATCAACAACGGCGAGATCGGATGTATGGTACTTGGTTCATGGGCATACCCACAGATGGAAGCAGGCGGACCTAACGCAGACGATATAGGATACATTCCTTTCCCTATCTCAGTAAATGGTAAGCAGTACGCTTCATCAGGAGCAGATTACTGCTTCGGTATCAACGTAAACGCTTCAGATGATGAGAAACAGGCAGCTCTTGTATTTGTTAAGTGGATGACAGAGAAGTCAGGATATGCTTACAACGAGGATTCACTTGCAATTGTTCCTGGTTCAGAGTCAAAGATCTCATTCGACGGTGTTGACTTCGTTGCAGACGAGCCAGCTCTTGAGGGCGAGGAGGATTACCTCAATCAGCTCAATTCAGAGTCAGAGCTTAACGTAAGCAATGGTGGTAACGACAAGATCCAGGCCATCATCGAGCATGCTGCAAATGGCGACATGTCATTCGATGATATCATGGCTGAGTGGAATCAGAAGTGGTCAGATGCTCAGGAGTCATTAGGAATCGAAGTTACTGAGAAGTAATAAAGATTTCAATATAAATAAGTAAGAATAAGCTACAGACCGGGGCGGGGATTGCCCGCCCCGGTTTATTTTGAGAAAAAATGTCATCAAACGAGTATTTGATGACAGGCTACCAGCAGTGTAGCTCATGATTATAAAAAGGCGGTGGAATGAGTATGGCTAACAAAAAACAATCCGGCTTTGGTAAATGGGCGTCAAGCAGGAAGGGGCAGCAGGTTATAATATGCGCAGCCTTCGCAATTATCCCATTGCTTTTGCTATTAGTATTTACATATATACCATTCGGAGAGATGGTTAAATTTAGTTTCTACAAGATGAAATATACGACGCCTGTAGAAAAGAGAGAATTCGTAGGATTAGCAAATTATATCGATGTGTTCACAAGAAAAGACTGTTTCGGTGCATTAAAGCTCAGTTTGTATTACATCGTAGGAGCACTTGTACAGTTAGTGCTTGCACTTTTCCTTGCAACTCTTCTGAGTTTCAAAGTAAAAGGTGGTAACCTTTTCAAGGGATTTATTTTCTTCCCTTATCTTATCAGTGGTATCGCTGTAGGTTTCATTTTCAAATTCTTCTTCACAAGAGGATTCGTGTTTGACTCAATCCTTCAGTTGTGTGGATTTAGCTTAGACAACCTTCCATACTGGCTCAAAGACCAGAGTGTCAACAACTGGACACTGGTTTCAACCTCGGTCTGGAGATACCTTGGACAGATGATGGTTCTCTTCGTTGGAGCTATCATGTCGGTAGATGCAGAACTTTATGAGGCGGCAGAGCTTGATGGTGCAAATAAATTCCAGCAGTTTAGATATATCATACTGCCAAGTATCAAGACAATCGTTACATTAAATGTAATTTTAGCAATAACAGGATCACTCAGTGCTTTCGAGCAGCCTTTCGTTATCACAACAGGTGCAAACGGAACAGGTACTTACTTCATCATCATGAACAAGATAGCACATACAAGCCAGAAGGTTGGTCTTGCATCAGCAATGGCCGTTGTACTTCTCCTTATCATACTTATATGTGCTGCGCTTCAGAAGCTGTTCTTTGAGTACATCTTCAAGGATTCAAGCTCAGATGATGAGAGTTATAAGGCAAAGAAGCTTCGTAAGAAACAGGAGAGAGATACCAAGAAATACGTGAAGCAGATGGCTGCTTCTGCGAAGGGAGGCAAGTAACATGGCAAGAGGAAAGACGGATGTGCCAAGCATAGCACCAATAAAAGAAAAACGAACCGTTGGATATTATGTAAGAGGTTTCCTCAAGTACTTTGTACTCATATTCTTCTCACTGTGTGCGGTTGTACCTCTTATATCATGTATTACAACAGCCTTCAAGACAACAGATGAGTATAAGGCTACTTCAGTAATGCAACTTCCTGAAAGCTTTCTGAACTTCAGCAACTTTGTAAAGGCATTCACGACTGCCAACATGGGACGTGCGTTCATCAATTCAGTCATAGTTATGATATGTGTACTCCTTGTGTCAGTAGTAATAGGAACACAGCTTGCATATGTGCTTAACAGATTCAAGTTCCCGGGAAACGGCTTTATCAGAACACTTTTCCTTGTGGCATCATTGCTCCCTGCAGTTGCTATGCAGGTTACAGTCTACAACATCATGGGTGATCTGAGATTCATAGATCACTTATATGGTTACATCATCATGAGCTGTGGTACAGATGTTATCTCGATCTACATCTTTATACAGTTTATGGAGAACATATCAGTATCTCTTGACGAGTCAGCTATCGTGGATGGTGCATCATACTGGACCATCTACTGGAAGATCATACTTCCACTTCTCAAGCCGGCTATCGTTACTGCTTGTATACTGAAAGGCGTTGTAATCTATAACGAGTACTACGCTGCAAACCTTTACCTCATAAGCCCGGAGATCAAGACAATGGCTATCTCACTTTACAAGTTCGTAGGACCTATGGGCAGCCAGTACAACCTGATATGTGCAGGTGTTATCATATCGATCATACCGGCACTTATAGTATTCATCTGCTGTCAGAAACAGATCTACAGTGGTATTACACAGGGTGCTGTAAAGGGTTAATAATTTATTAGAAGAAGAGAGTTCATGAATATGAGAAATGAAATTCAAAAAGAATTAATAGATGCTATCATCCCATTCTGGGAGGCCCTGAGGGATGATGAGTACGGCGGATTTTATGGGTATATGGATTATGACCTCAACCTTGATAAAAAGGCTGAGAAGGGTTGTATTCTTAACAGTAGAATTACCTGGTTCTTCGCAAGTGCGTATAAGGCACTCAAGGACCCGAAGCTTCTAGATGAGGCTGCTCATGGATATGAATTTCTGAAAGAATATTGTATAGACAGGGAATATGGCGGAATATATTGGTCCATGAATTACGATGGTTCACCCAAAGATACGACAAAACACACCTACAATCAGGCATTTAGTATATATGCCTTATCCGCCTATTACGAAGCTTCCGGCGATTCGGAAGCTTTGGACCTGGCCCTGCAGCTTTTCCATACAATAGAAGAGAAATGTACTGACGAAGGTGGCTATCTCGAGGCATTTACAAGAGAGTTCAAGCCAGAGTCAAATGATAAGCTTTCTGAGAATGGTGTTCTCGCAGAGAGAACAATGAACACACTGCTTCATGCACTTGAGGCTTACACAGAACTTTATAAGGTATCCAAGGATTCCAAGGTAAAGGAGCGCCTGAAATGGCTGCTCGATGTATTTGCTGATAAGGTATACAATCCGGAGCTTAAGAGACAGGAAGTGTTCTTTGATAAGGATTATAACTCTCTGATCGATCTGTACTCATACGGACATGACATTGAGACATCATGGCTCCTGGATAGGGCGACCGAGGTGCTTGGAGAGGCAGAGTACACAGAGAAGATTACAAAGATAACAGATATCCTTGCAGAGCAGATATATGAGCTTGCTTTCGATGGACATTCAGTTCTGACAGAATGTGAAAAGGGCGTGCCATACACGGTAAGAGTATGGTGGGTTCAGGCGGAATCAATAGTAGGATTTATAAATGCTTATCAAAAGTCGGGTGATAAGAAGTATTACGAGGCTGCCGAGAAAGTCTGGGAGTACATAAAGGAATATTTTATCGACAAGAGACCGGGATCAGAGTGGTTCTGGGATCTGAATGCAGATGGAACACCGAGAGTCGGACGTCCTATAGTTGAGCCATGGAAGTGCCCATACCACAACGGCAGAATGTGCCTTGAGATTATGAGCAGACTCGCTGACGGCAAGTAGATAGCGTTCAATTGCTTTCAAATTATAAGGAGAATGCCTAAATGATGAATGAGAAATATTATGTAGAGCTTGACAAACTGAACAAGCTTCTTGAGAGAAAGAATAAGAAGACAGATTTCTATAATGGAATCTATGACAGATATGAGTACCCTGTACTCACAAGAGAGATGATACCTCTCACATGGAGATATGACTTAAACCCTGAGACAAATCCATACTTCATTGAGCGTCTCGGAGTTAACGCTGTCATGAACTCAGGTGCTATCTACCTGAACGGCAAGTATTATCTTGTCGCAAGAATAGAGGGAAATGACAGAAAGTCATTCTTCGGCGTAGCTGAGAGTGACAACGGTATCGATGGATTCCGTTTCTGGGATTATCCAATCCTTCTGGATGATGTATGTCCTGAGGAAACAAATGTATATGATATGAGACTGACACAGCACGAGGATGGATGGATCTACGGTGTGTTCTGTTCAGAGAGCAAGGATACAACTGTAAATGACCTCTCAGCAGCAGTTGCAGCAGCAGGTATCGTGAGAACAAAGGATTTAAAGCACTGGGAGCGCCTTGACAACCTCAAGACTCTTCGTTCCCCACAGCAGAGAAATGTTGTACTTCACCCTGAATTTGTGGATGGCAAGTACGCATTCTATACACGTCCAATGGATGATTTCATCGAGACAGGAAGCGGCAGCGGAATAGGATTCGGTCTCTGTGATGATATAGAGCATGCGGTTATAGACGAGGAGAAGATGACAAGTCTTCGTAAGTACCACACTATAACAGAGGCAAAGAACGGTGCAGGTGCACCTCCAATAAAGACAGACAAGGGCTGGATCCACATCGCACATGGTGTGAGAAACACAGCTGCCGGTCTTAGATATGTACTCTACGCATTTGCAACAGACCTCAATGATCCTTCAAAGGTTATCGCTGAGCCATCAGGAATGCTCATCGGACCTCGTGGTGAGGAGAGAGTCGGCGATGTATCCAACGTTGTATTCACAAATGGCGCCATCGTAAACGAGAACAACGAAGTGTTCATCTACTACGCATCAAGCGATACAAGAATGCATGTTGCAACAACAACAGTTGACAGACTCATCGACTATGTATTCAACACACCTGCTGATCCGGGAAGAAGCGTTGAGTGTGTAGCGCAGAGATGTGAGCTGATCAGGAAGAACCTTGAGTTCCTTAAGAATACAGACAAGTAAGAAAATATAATATATGGGCTGCCAGATGAAACAGCACGTTGGTTAGTATGCCCTTTGCCTGTGCAGATACCATATAACGTGATAATAAAATAAAAAATCCGGCTAAGATGCCGGAAGAAAGAGGTACTTATGTCAGAAGTAAAAATGTTCAGCGAGCCTGTGCCAAACGTGCCATGGCAGGACAGACCGGCAAATGACAATCATGACGCTCCAATCTGGAGATATACAGAGAATCCTATAATAGGAAGAAATCCGGCAAAGGGTGTTGCAAGAATATTCAATAGTGCAGTAGTTCCATTTGATGGAAAGTTTGTTGGAGTATTTAGAGGCGAGCAGGTGAATGGAATTCCATACATCTACCTCGGAGAGAGCGAGGATGCTATCCACTGGAATATCAGCGAGGAGAAGATCAAGTTTGTTGATGAGAACGGTGAAGAGTTCATGCCTATATACGCATATGATCCAAGACTTGTAAAGGTAGAGGATACATATTATGCAATCTGGTGCCAGGATTTCTATGGTGCAGCGATAGGCATCGCAAAGTCAAAGGATCTCAAGACATTTGTGAGAATCGAGAACCCATTCCTTCCATTTAACAGAAATGCAGTTCTCTTCCCAAGAAAGATCAACGGTAATTTCGTGATGCTGTCACGCCCAAGTGACAGTGGACACACACCATTTGGTGATATATTCGTAAGTGAGAGTCCTGATATGGTTTATTGGGGTAAGCACAGACATGTCATGGGCAAGAGCAGCGAGTGGTGGGAGTCACTCAAGATTGGCGGCGGTGCAGCCCCTATTGAGACTTCTGAAGGATGGCTGTTATTCTACCATGGAGTAGCGGGAACATGTAACGGTTATGTATACTCAATCGGTGGAGCAATCCTTGATATCGACAACCCATCGATCGTTAAGTATCGTTGTGAGAACTTCCTTCTCACACCGGAAGAGTGGTACGAGGAGCGTGGATTTGTTCCTAATGTATGCTTCCCATGTGCTACTATTCACGACAGCGAGTCTGGAAAGATCGCCATTTACTACGGTGCAGCTGACAGCTATGTTGGCCTTGCATTCACAAAGCTTGATGAGATCGTAGATTATATCAAGTCACACAGTGTGGTAACAACTTCTGATACCGAGATCGGTAGAAGATAGTTAGTTATAGATCGCTATGAGCCCCTACTCATACGCGGCAATTGTATTATTTTTTTCTCATTTCCCAAGGCGGTGCCCGCCGCCTTCGGGGCCCCTCTAAAAAGAAATGTAATGGCAGGTGATTGCCAAAACTTTTAGACTATGACAGCCTGGCAGTAAGCCGGGCTGAATTTGGTTCTGAGAGCTTTGGCAATCATATGACAGATTTTGGATCTAATAAGCCGGGAAAAGGACTCTGATGTATAGAAAAAGGCAACAGATGCAATAAAATAACAGTGGCATACATTATCATGGAAATGACGAGTGAAGAAGTCATAGTCAATGTAAAAATATGATTCCTTCACCGTCTTATATAGAACAGGCAATTGGGGACAAACAAGAGTATCATACACAATATCTCACAACGTAGATTCTCCAATTGCCGTACGTCAAAAGGAGGAAAATGACAATGAACAAGGAAATACTTTTTTTAAATCCCGTGTTTACGCACAATATCTGGGGCGGTACAAAGCTCAGAGAAGAATACGGATATGATGTTGAGGGCGATGATATAGGCGAGTGCTGGGGAGTTGCGGCACATGAGAATGGCAACTGTACAGTGAAAAATGGCGAGTTTGCAGGTCAGACGCTTGCCGACTTATGGGACAGCCACAGAGAGCTGTTTGGCGGCATAGACGGTGTCAGATTCCCACTGCTTATAAAGATAATCGATGCAAAAGATGATCTGAGTATTCAGGTGCATCCGGACGATGCATACGCAGCAGAACATGAGAATGGTTCATTTGGTAAGATGGAGTGCTGGTATATTCTTGACTGCAAGGAAGATTCAACACTTGTAATCGGTCATAATGCAAGGACAAAGGAAGAATTATGTGATATGATCGAAGGTAAGAAATGGAAGGAGTTTATCAGAGAGATCCCTGTTAAGAAGGGGGATTTCATTCAGATAGATCCCGGTACAGTACACGCGATCAAGGGTGGAATTACACTTCTTGAGACACAGCAGAACAGTGACATCACATACAGAGTTTATGATTATGACAGACTGAGCAATGGAAAGCCTAGAGATCTTCACGTAAAGCAGAGCATAGATGTTATAACAGTTCCTGCAAAGCCGGTTGAGGACAGCGTTATAAGTGTCAAGGCAGATAAGGCAAATGAACTCTGTGAGCTTATAAGCTGTAAGTATTACACAGTATACAAGCTGGATGTTGAGGGAAAGGCAGAGCTGAATGTGGGCGACAAGCCATTCCTTATCATGTCTGTAGTTGCGGGAAGTGGAACAGTGGATGGAAACGCTATAAAGAAGGGTGATCACTTTATCCTGCCAAACGGATACAGCAACCCAGTGTTTGAGGGCAATATGGAGATCGTAGCATCCACAGTCAGCAAGTAAGATCCTGCCTTTGGAAGAGAATGTCAAGGGGGATAGTTATGAAGAGAAAGACGATAGGTGTTCTGGTAGGCGGAATCACGGATGATTTTACGAGGCTGCTCTGTCATGGGGTTATAGAGAGAGCAAAGACACTTGATGTCAATATAGTTGTTATTCCGGGTAAGTTCCTTGACCGGGAATACCCAGAAACGTCAGATATATATTATGAATATCAGTACCAGACACTGTTTTCCTATGCTACAAAGGAGAATCTGGACGGCGTTATTGTTGCATCGAGTTGTATTGGCTGCTTTGCAACCAAGGAGCGTATCAGCGAATTTATGAAAAGATATCTGCAGATGCCGTGCGTGATAGTGGCTGCAGATGAGCCGGATCAGATTTGTGTCAGATATGACAATGGAGCAGGCATAAGAGAAGGACTCAATTACATGATCGAGGAACTTGGTTATACAAGAATAGGCATGATAGGCGGTCCGGACTCCAATTATGATGCAAAGGAGAGAAGGAGAACCTACATTGAGGTGCTTGAGGCTCATGGAATAGAGTTTGATCCGGGACTTTATGTGGAGGGCAATCTTACATCGGAATCAAAAGAGGTTTTCAGAGATATTCTGGACAGAAATCCGGATATGCAGGGAGTGTTCTGTGTGAATGATTCCTGTGCATCTGGTTTTTATGAAGAACTTAAGGCGAGGGATATTCTGCCGGGAAGAGATATATCAGTCATGGGTTACGATGATATTGAGTGGGCTACACAGATATATCCGACGCTCTCGACTGTGCGTGCAGACGCGGGAAAACTTGGCTCAGAGGCTGTAAATCTTATGGTCAGGCTCATTGATGGCAAGCAGGTTGAGAGTAAGATACTTCCTACTGAGTTTATCAGAAGAGATTCATTCTGTAAAAAAGGCGGATCAAGAAAACGTAGTAAGAATGTCATTGAGGGATATCTCTCAATGAACCATATGCTCTCAGAGCAGTGGGAAGAGCGGAATAAAACTCAGTTCAAGATGAAAACATTTATCCAGAAGGTCTTGAGCTTTGACAGAGGCAACGACAGAAGTTATGGAGAGATTCTTGGCACCATGGACTGGCTGGACATAGAGAATGCATTTATATTCTTATATAAAGAGCCAATAATACATCTGATCGGTGAGCCATTTGAACTGCCTGACCAGTTATATCTCAAGACTAAGGATCTTAAAGAGAAGGTCAGCAGTGTGATCACTGTGAACCAGAAGGTGTCATCATCAAATCTCTATGATTTTGAGAGCCTCGGTGTGGAAGGAGCTGGAATATATGTACTCTTGCCGCTGTATTCCAACGAAATACTCTATGGAGTTCTTCTGTGTGATCTCACGGAAGGAGTTCTGGTGAATGGGGAGTTTCTTGGAAACCAGGTCTCAGCTGCTGTCAAGATGATCAATCTGCTCAAGACGAACGAGGAGATCATGAAGCGCCTTGAGGAGAGTATGGCGATCCTGCAAAAAAACAACATTATGCTTGACAATCTGTCAAAACAGGATCCCCTTACAGGAATCATGAACAGACGAGGTTTCTTTGACAGATCATTACAGCTGCTCAAGGAATGTGAGGAGCAGAAAAGGACGGCTACGGTATTCTACGCTGATATGAACAGTCTCAAGATCATCAATGACAGATATGGACATGATGAGGGTGATTTCTCTCTTAAAACCATAGGAGATATTCTGATCAAATCTGTAGGCGATAATGGAATCGTAGGCAGAATAGGCGGCGACGAGTATTGCTGTCTTGTACTCGGCCTTAAGGACTCTGACGCTGCAGATGCATTTGCTGAGGAAGTATACAGTTCATTTGAGAAGTTTAATGAGCACTGTGATAAGCCTTATAAGGTGAGTGTATCGCTTGGAAACTGTCAGATCGTAGAATATAACAAGAAAGGTCTTCAGAATGCCATGACTATGGCAGATGAGAAGCTGTATGAGGTGAAGAAGTACAGGAAGAAGGATGTTGTTAAGGTTAAGAATTGATAATTTATATAATAAATAAAAGGTATGATCAGGTTGCGTTGAGTGCAGCTTGATCATACCTTTTTTTGTAAAATCTATGCTCCCAGAAAAAATGTCTAAAATGTATAAATACAGAAAAAATATCTAATAATACTTGTGTGATGCATATTGTGCATGGAGGTGTTGTTGAGATGAAAAGAAATGATCATGGATGGAAACTGGTTTCGGATTCCGGCTGCAGTCTGCTTGTGCCGGATGGATCGGATGGACTGGCTGGAATAGATATAGATATAGATTATGCTGAGGTTCCGTTTGTAATATCTGTTGATAACACAGATTATATAGACGAACCGGGTATAGATATAGAGAAGATGCTTGAACATATTGCAAATTGCCGGTCAGGCGGAAGAACTAGCTGCCCTTCACCCCATGCGTGGCTTGAGGCGTGGGGGGATGCGGAAAATGTTATCGCATTTACGTTGTCAGCTGCATTGTCGGGAAGTTACAACAGCGCCATAGCTGCAAGACATATGGCGCTTGAGAAATATCCGGACAGGAATATTGCGGTGATAAACACATGTGGTGCCGGGGGGCTCCCGGAACAGCTGACAAATATAATATATGAAGGTATTCATGAAGGTGATTCATTTGATGCCATAGTAAGTGCTGCCGACAAAGCAGTGAGGGAGACGCAGGTAATGTTTGCCTTGGGGAGTCTGGACAACCTGATAAAGGCGGGCAGATTAAATAAGCTTGTGGGTTATGCGGCTCATAGATTCAATATATCCGCAATAGGTGTGGCATCACCTGGTGGACGAATTGAACTCAGACACAAATTCAGAGGTATGAAGAAGACATATGATAAGCTGATAGATACTCTCCGGGAGACGGGATTTGCAGGGGGAGAGCTGGTCATAAGCCACTGTATGAATGAGGAGGGAGCAGAAAAGCTGGGGCATCTTATCAAGGCTGAATGGCTCGACACGGATGTGAGCGTCGTACCTGCAAGCGGGCTGTGCAGCTATTATATGGGAAAAGACGGGCTGATAATAACATATCATGAGTAGACTGCTGCACGGATAAATTATATAAAATGCTTGAAAAAGACAAAATAATGGAAAATAATGGAAGGCTGCCACACCTTCTATTATTTTTTGTGTATTAACCTATTGACATAGTAGGTAAATGGGAATATCCTATTTTTGCGAGTCAGATATTGACTTATTACGCCCCAAAATGGCGGATGAGGGTGATGACTGGAATGACCGTGTATTTGCGGCTGGAATGTGATCACACTCATATGTAAGGAGGATTTACAGATATGGTGATTTCTTCAAAGGGAGAATATGCCCTGAGGGTCATGGCAGACCTTGCCATAAACCACGACGGCAGATTCATTCCGTTAAAAGAAATAGTTCAGAAAGAGGAACTGTCCCAGAAGTATCTGGAGAGTATAATGCGCATGCTGTCCAAGGCAAATCTGATAGAGGCAGCCAGCGGACATGGCGGAGGCTACAGACTCAAAAAGGCTCCTGAGGAATATACACTGTGGGAGATACTTGAACTCACGGAAGGTGGACTTGCCCCGGTGGCATGCATGAAGAACAGCGCAATGACCTGTGACAGATCCGGACAGTGCTACACTTTGCCGATATGGCAGGGACTGGCGGAGTTGATACAGGATTATTTCCAGGGTAAGACACTGGCGGATATAGCCAGAAATGTGGAATGAGCAGAGTAATTTGATACAAGCAAAAAGATAATTAAAGCGGGACAATTGAATCGCCGGATATAGCAGTGATAAAGCAATTGCCGGGCTTGGTATAAAAGGAGGCAGACTGATGTCAGATAAAAAATTATTGGAAGTTAAGAATTTACATGTTGATGTTGAGGATAAACAGATCCTTCACGGTGTGAACCTGGAGATAGGCAAGGGTGAGACACATGTACTTATGGGACCTAATGGAACCGGAAAGTCAACCCTTGGATATGCACTTATGGGCAATCCTAGATATACAGTCAGAGAGGGCGAGATATGGTTTGATGGTAAGAACATCACAGAAGAGGCTGTCAATGAGCGTGCAAAGGCAGGAATATTCCTCTCATTCCAGAATCCTCTAGAGGTGCCTGGTGTGACACTCAGCTCATTTATAAGAAATGCCCTTGAGCAGAAGACCGGCAAGAGAATCCGTCTCTGGGATTTCAAGAAGGAGCTTGAGAGAACCATGGAGATCCTTCAGATGGATCCATCTTATGCGGAGAGAGACCTGAATGTGGGATTTTCAGGTGGTGAGAAGAAGAAGGCAGAGATACTTCAGCTTCTGATGCTCAAGCCATCACTGGCAATCCTTGACGAGACAGATTCAGGACTTGACGTTGATGCAGTCCGTACAGTATCAGCAGGTATCGAGGAATACCAGAAGAACTGCAAGGGAAGTCTGCTTATCATCACACACAGCACCAAGATCCTTGAGTCACTCACCGTTGACTACACACATGTCATGGTTGAGGGCAAGATCATAGAGACTGGTGACGCATCACTTGTGGACAAGATCAACGAGTCTGGATTTGCAGAGTATGAAAGGATATAGAAGATGAAGGAAAAGACATATGTAGAGGACATAGACAGAAATATATATGACTTCAAGTATGATGACAAAGATGCCTATAAGCTTAAAGCTGGTCTCACACCTGAGATAGTTGAGCAGCTTTCAAAGGAGAAACATGATCCGGCATGGATGCAGAATTTCAGACTTGAGTCTTTACAGATATACAACAATATGCAGGTGCCTGACTGGGGCCCATCCATCGAGGGACTGGATATTGACAATATAGTTACTTACGTAAGACCAAATACCAAGATGAAGGGCAGCTGGGATGAAGTTCCTGAGGATATCAAGGATACATTTGAGAGACTTGGAATCCCTCAGGCTGAGAGAAAATCCCTTGCGGGAGTTGGTGCACAGTACGATTCAGAACTCGTATATCACAATGTCCGTCAGGAGGTTGCGGACATGGGAGTTGTGTACACTGATATGGAGAGTGCACTCACAGGTGAGTATGCAGACATGGTGCAGAAGCATTTCATGAAGCTTGTCACCCCTCATGATCACAAATTTGCAGCACTTCACGGAGCTGTGTGGTCAGGCGGTTCATTTGTATATGTGCCACCTGGAGTAAAGGTTGAGATCCCACTTCAGTCATACTTCAGACTTAATGCAGCGGGCGCGGGTCAGTTTGAGCACACACTCATCATAGTAGATGAGGGAGCAGACCTCCACTTTATAGAGGGATGTTCGGCACCGAAGTACAATGTGGCGAACCTTCACGCAGGCTGTGTGGAGTTGTTTGTCGGCAAGAACGCAAAGCTCAGATATTCAACCATAGAGAACTGGTCCAAGAACATGTACAACCTGAACACCAAGAGAGCTCGCGTTGAAGAGGGTGGAACCATCGAGTGGGTATCGGGTTCATTTGGATCACATGTGTCATACCTTTACCCGATGAGCGTGCTCAAGGGCAAGGGCGCCAGGATGGAGTTCACCGGAGTTACATTTGCCGGTAAGGGACAGAACCTTGACACAGGAGCGAAGGTAGTTCATGCGGCACCTGACACAAGCTCATATATCAACACAAAGTCTATCTCCAAGGACGGGGGTATAAGCACATTCCGTTCATCAGTTGTAGTGACAAAGGAGGCTGAGAACTCCAAGGCAGCAGTTTCCTGCCAGTCACTTATGCTTGATTCGATATCACGTTCGGACACCATACCGGCCATGGATATCAGAACCAAGAAGGTAAATGTGGGACATGAGGCACAGATAGGAAGCATCAGTGACGAGGCTGTGTTCTACCTGATGTCCAGAGGAATGAGTGAAGAAGACGCGAGAGCATGTATCGTCAGTGGATTTGCAGACAATGTATCGAAGGAGCTGCCGCTTGAGTATGCTCTTGAGATGAACAACCTCATCCGTCTTGAGATGAAGGGCAGCATAGGTTAAGGAGGTGCGGTGACATGGAGAACAATAACGAGATGAAGATCAACAAGCTCCCGGCAAAGACATGGTACTGGCTTCGCATGAACGACACAGCACTTAACTGGAATCCGGACATGGCGGGATGCAGTGTGAAGATAGATGGCGGCAAGGAAGCTGATAAGCAGGCTTCTGATTTCGATGGAATAGAGACTGGTGCAGGAAGAGATGCGGACGTACTCTTCGCACAGCAGGCAGCAGGAAGTGTACTCGTTGCGGACGAGACCAATAAAGGGCAGACAGTGCACGTGCTGATAAATGGAACCGGGGCAAATGGCAGCAGCGGTTATGCTTACGTGCAGGCAGATGCAGGTTCAGACATGACAGTCATAGAGACATTTGGCGAGAATGCGGAGGGCGGCAGCCTGGCATTCCGTACGCGTTTTAATATAGAGAAGGACGCACACATACGTCTTGTACAGATATTTATGCAGGATGAGAACACGACCATACTCAACGATGTTGGCAGTGAGTGTGCGGAGAACGGACAGCTAGATGTGCTTCAGATATTTATCGGCAAGGGCAATCTGTACAACGGCGTGAGAACTGAGCTCATTGGTAAGCGTGCTTCAACCAACATGGATATAGGTTACCTTGGCCAGAAGAAGCAGGTCATAGATATCAACCTTGTGGTTAACCATATAGGCAAGAAGACCAACTGCAACATACAGGTGGATGGAACACTTAAGGATGCTGCGGAGAAGATATTCAGAGGTTCGATAGATTTCAAGACAGGTTCATCGGATTCGAAGGGCGCTGAGACTGAGAATGTACTGCTGCTCGGCGATGATGTGGTGAACAAGACTATACCGCTTATCCTCTGTGCAGAGGAAAATGTGGAGGGATCACATGGAGCGACCATCGGTGAGCTTGACGAGGATACTTTATTCTACTTCGCGTCAAGGGGAATCGATATGGAGACAGCCGAGGACATGATGACCAAGGGCAAGATGGAGGTCCTCTACCGCAAGATCCAGGACGAGAACACAGAGAAGCTGGTGGAGAAGCAGCTTGCGGAGGTAATGGAATATGACAGACAGGAATTATAGAGAGGATTTTCCTCTGTTGAGAAACAATGACACAGCTTATATAGACAATGCGGCCACAGCGCAGAAGCCACAGGTGGTCATAGACGCTGAGAGAGAGTTCTATGAGAAGAGCAATGCGAATCCACTCAGAGGATTCTATCCGCTCAGCCTTGAGGCGACAGAGAAGTATGAGAGTGCCAGAAAGGTAGTCAGGGACTTCATTCACGCTGACTCTGAGAAGGAGATAATCTTCACCAGGAATACCACAGAGAGCCTTAACCTTGTGGCATACAGCTACGCGCTGAATAACCTTAAGGCTGGTGACGAGATAGCAGTTACGATCATGGAGCACCACAGCAACATGCTTCCATGGCAGATGGCAGCCAGAGTCACAGGCGCAACTCTCAGATATCTCGACTGTGAGAAGGATGGAACGCTGACTGACGAGACCATCAATGCGGGAATCAACGAGCACACAAAGCTGCTTGCTGTCGGACATGTGTCAAATGTCCTCGGATGTGTGAATCCGGTCAGAAAGATGGCTGACAGAGCACACAGCTTTGGCGCGGTTGTCGTTGTCGATGGCGCACAGAGTACACCGCATATGGCTATAGATGTGCATGAGCTTGGCGCTGATTTCTTTGCATTTTCAGGCCACAAGCTGATGGGACCTATGGGAATAGGAGTGTTATACGGAAGACAGGAGTTGCTTGACGCCATGCCTCCATTCATGTCAGGTGGAGAGATGATAGATTCAGTTTCAAGGGATGGCGCGGTATATGCGGAATTGCCTCACAAGTTTGAGGCTGGTACAGTCAATGCGGCAGGAGCTGCGGGACTTGCGGCTGCTATAGGCTACATCAAAGAGGTTGGATTTGACTATATAGAAAAGAGAGAGCTGGAGCTCACGACCCGTGCCATGGAGGGACTTGCAAAGCTTCCTCATGTGCATGTCATCGGTTCAGATAAGCCGGAGAACCACACCGGAATAGTGGCGTTCACCATAGACAATGTACATCCGCATGATGTCAGCGAGATCATGGCTGCGGATGGAATAGATGTGAGGGCTGGACATCACTGCGCACAGCCACTGCTTGTACACCTTGGCGTGTACAACACGACAAGGGCAAGTTTTATGTTCTACAATACAGATGAAGAGGTAGATGCATTTGTGGAGAGTGTCGCAAATGTGAGAAGGAGAATGGGATATGCAGAATAATATTCAAAACAGGAATTTTTATAATGAGATCCTTACAGAGCACAATATGAGACCTGAATTCAAATATGATCTTCCTGCAGCAAATGTTGTGCTGGAGGGTGTAAATCCCAACTGTGGTGATGACATCTGGCTTAAACTGAAGGTTGAGAACGGAGTCATCGAGGATGGATCATTCGTGGGAGACGGATGTGCTATATCCCAGGCGTCGGCAGATATAATGCTTGGAATGATCATAGGAAAGACCAAGGAGGAGGCCTTGAAGCTTGGGCAGCTCTTTCTGAAGATGATACAGGGAGAGGCTACAGACGAGGAGATAGACCAGCTTGAGGAGGCATCAGCGCTCAAGGATATAGCGCACATGCCGGCCAGAGTAAAGTGTGCGGTCCTCGGATGGCACACCCTTGAAGAAGCACTGAAGAATATATCATAAGGGTGGATTCCTTATGATATATTCTTTATCTGCATCTTAACTATAGGCATGATATACTTCACTTGAATGTGTGAAAGCGGGCGCCGCTGGTAAGATCTATGTCGTTTGTGACATAAGGTGTACTGGTGGCGCTTTCTTTAAAATAATCCAAAAGGGATTGATACATATGAAAAAAATAAATATACAAAAAAGCAAAAAAAATAAGGGGTGTAAATGTAAGAACATTATAAAAAATGTGCTGTTGATGCTGGTGATGATAGCCATAGGGGTTGGATTGTGTCTGATAATAAAGACAACATTTACTACAGACATATTGATACCGGCCGTCATGGTGTTTTCGGTATTTTTGATATCGGTGTTCACTGACGGATATGTGTATGGAATACTGGCATCTGTAGTCAGTGTGATAATAGTGAATTTTGCATTTACATTTCCGTATTTCAAGATAGATTTCCTGATACCTGAAAATATCACATCGGCGATAATCATGATAGCCATAGCGTTTATCACCTGTGGTTTTACAAGTAAGATAAAGCATCAGGAAATGCTCAAGAAAGAAAGTGAGATGGAGAAAATGAGGGCGAACCTGCTGCGTGCAGTGTCGCATGATTTTCGAACTCCGCTTACCACCATTTACGGGGCCAGCTCGGCACTTATAGAGAGTGGCAGCGAATTTACGGATGAGCAGAAGGAGAAGATGCTCAGGGGAATACAACAGGATTCCCAGTGGCTTTATCGTATGGTTGAGAATCTGCTGTCCGTAACGAGGCTAGACGGAGACATTAATCTCATAAAGACCCCGATAGCCCTGGATGAGCTGATAGATTCGGTGCTTATCAAATTTGCAAAGAGATATCCTGATCAGGAGGTAGAAGTCGATCTGCCCGATGAGCTGGTCATCATACCAATGGATGCAATTCTCATAGAGCAGGTTATCATCAATATCCTTGAGAATGCAGTACAGCATGCAGAGGGAATGAAGAATCTGGCATTGAATGTGAAATGCGATGGCGACAGGGTTGTGTTTGAGGTACAGGATGATGGCGATGGAATACCGGAGGATAGGTTGAAACACCTGTTTGATGGAAGCCTTCTGGGGGACAGCTCTGATGAGGTGTCCGCGGACTGCAGGCCGAGAAGAAATGCCGGAATAGGTCTGTCGGTATGTGCGACCATCATAAAAGCACATGGAGGAGATATAAGTGCATACAATTCCGCGGAAGGTGGTGCAGTATTCAGGTTTACACTGAAGATAGAGGAGGTTACGGATGAGCAATAACAAATACAAAGTCTTGATAATAGAAGATGAACAAAATATCAACAACCTGCTGGATACCCTGATGCAGGCAAATGGTTATCAGACGATCATAGCCACATCCTGCGGGAGTGGACTTATGATGTATGCGTCTCATAGGCCTGACATAGTTATACTTGATCTCGGACTCCCGGATAAGGATGGTATATCGTTCCTCACAGAGATAAGGAAGACGGATTTTACACCGGTCATAGTTCTCTCGGCGAGATCTGATGAGAAGGATAAGGTGGAGGCTCTCAATCTGGGTGCAAATGATTATGTTACAAAACCATTTGGTTCGGAGGAGCTGGTTGCCAGGGTCAGATCTGCACTCCGCACAGTGCTTTACCAGGCACATGACAGTGAACTGCCGACAGGGAAATTCCAGACTGGGGATCTGCTCATAGACTATGAGGCCAGACGAGTGTTCATAGGGGATGAGGAGATCAAGCTGACTCAGACTGAGTACAACATAGTCGATCTTCTGTCCAGACATCCGGGCAAGATGCTTACATACAGTTTTATAGTCAAGGAGGTCTGGGGCTACAATGACATGGGAAGCACCAAGAGACTTCAGGTCAATATGGCGAATATAAGAAAGAAGTTCGGAGTGAAGCCGGGCAAGAAGAGTTTTATCATCAATGAGCTGGGCGTGGGATACAGGATGTGTGATGACAGCGAAAAACTCATTGATAGTATTTGATGGTAGATTAATAAAATAAAGTCCGCTATACTGATTTTATGAAGTATAGCGGATTTTTTATTAAATCAGGAGGAGTGTTATGAAAGGGTACAGAAAAATCATGAAGGCTGTGGCGGTCATTCTTGCATTTGCACTGATATTTTCAGGTATGAATGTTCCGGGAACTGCGCTGGCAGCTACAACGGCGGCTACGGCAAAAAACACGGTTGTAAAGAGCATCACTGTGAGCAATCTGCCAGCCGGCACACTTACGCTCAAGGCGGGAAAGTCATTTGCTCTTAAGACAAATGTGGCGGCGAAAGAGCTGAAATTCGTAACCAGCAACAGAAGGATAGCAACCGTGACAACTGCGGGAGTGATCAAAGCAGGAAATGTAAAAAATGGGACAGCTAAGATTACAATGTCGCTGAAGGCTGATCCTAAGGTAAAGAAGGTTATTACGGTAACTGCAGGACAGCCTGTCACGATTGTAAAGCTTACTAAAAGCAAGCTGACGCTGGTAAAAGGAAAAAGTGCTGTGGTAAAGGCTTCTGTTGGAACAAGCAAGGCAAGCAATAAGAAGGTCGTATGGAAGAGCAGCAATATAAAGGTTGATAAGGTTAATTCCAGAGGACGGATAACAGCAGCCGGAGGTGGTTCAGCAGTCATCACAGCAGTAGCTGCAGATGGTTCCGGCAAGAAGGCAAGTTGTAAGGTATCAGTCAAGGCGTATGTAACTTCTATAAAGTTCAAAAAGGGCAGCGGTAAGATGTATGTGGGAAAAACAGAACAGTTAAACCCAGTCATTGCACCGGCAGATGCAACAAACAAAAAGTGTACCTGGAAGTCTTCGAATGATAAGGTCGCTATGGTAAGTTCATTCGGACTCGTTGTGGCTGTTGGCGCTGGAACCACAGTGATTACAGCAACAACTACAGACGGAACAAAAAAGACAGTAAAATATAAGCTGACAGTTCTAAATGCTGTGAAGATTGCTTCGGCGCAGGTGGATAACAGGCAGACAATAAATGTTACATTGTCATCTGCACAGAAGCTGACAGCATCAAATTTTGCTGTTAAAGTAAAGACCACATTAAATGGCGGCATATACAACAAGAGCATTCCGATTGAAAGTGTGTCTACAGGAGACAATAAAAAATACACGATCAGGTTAAACAAGGAGAACAGGCTTTCATCTTCGGACAGAATATGTGTGTACGTAAGTGGACTTACAGGAACAGGAACCGGTAAGGTGGAGACATATTATTCTGACGGAAAGTATAATAAGACATATTATGAAGCCAGAGCAATTGAGCAGAATGCGAATGTGAATACAGACGTTAATTTATCTGGCAGTGGCTACCTCAAGGTTTCTGTAAAGGACGTTCCGGCTGGAATGAGGTATACAATAGGTGGAATGCGTTCCAACTGTATTACTTTCACAGGGAAAATAACCAAGTCTGGCACATCAGTCACGACAATTACAGCAGTTGATGAGTATGGTAATACAATGACAACTATCGTAACATGGTGTGTATACAACAGCTCCGTGATATCAGCTTATTACAGCCCAAGGTATTATCGCACTCGTGGTGAAAGTGGAGCGGCTGTGCATGTAGCTGCTGATATAAATTCTGTAGCTGGTGGCTCAGGAAATTATATCTATGATATAGTTGGCAATACTTATGGTCTTGATATTTATAGTAATGGTAAATTGGAGGGTTACATCAATAAGGCTGGTACTTATAATATAAAAGTCAGGATAACGGATTCCGATAATGCCGGAGTCAGCACAACTGTAGACTGTGTGATAAATGTTGCACAGGGAATTACAGTATCGGGATATATCAGGGATGTGGCAGGAGAAGTATTGTCAAATGCATATATTATATTTACGAATAGGGACAAATCCACAGAGTATACATATTACTGTTATTCTGATGTAAAAAGAGATGGATCGTATTCTGTAGATATTGTTCCTGGGACATATGATATAGCTATATATTCGGGTTCGGACACAACATACATATATTCACAGCGGTTTACCGGAAACATTTCGGGAAGAAATTATTCGTCGGATGTAAAAAAGATATCCGTTAGATCAAAGGATAACGGATATAATATAGAGAATATCGGCACATGGTATGACGAGGATGGCAACAGCGTTGGAGCTGGTGCATACGTTTATCTGGCGCCTGGTACTTACAGACTTACAGGTCGCGGGGTTGCTTTAGCCGGAACTATAACCGCAACGATAAACAGCAAGACTTCATATGTTGTAGCAGATATTAAGACAGACTATGAGGAGATTGGTGATAGAACCTCTATAAATGCATCAGTGGGAACATACTATAGATTTGTTCCAAAGATGACGGCAGCATACTATATCTATTCAAGCTCTGGATCGAGTAATAATCCATATGGACATCTTTATGATGCAGATGGAGAAGTGCTTACAATTAATGATGATGACAAGCAGGAGCATATCAGCACAGGAAATGACCACGATTTCTATATGTCATATAACTGTGAAGCAGGAAAAGTCTACTATATTAATGTTACACGAAACAGCAGTATGGTATATATAACCACAGAGTATCCTGGAAATTAAGTGGATACCCGTACGTCTTTTTATGTGGATATGAGTAATGCTCAATAGCATGTGCGAGATTGACAAGCATAGTATATAATTTTTAATATATGATATGGTGTAATAAAAGGGAATGTTACATAAAAAAGGAGGAAATTTATGAAAAAAGGGAACAGGTTTATGGCTCTCGTTGCGCTGATCCTTGTGTTTGCGCTGACATTTACAGGTGTCAGCATTCCGGCAAAAGCAGCGACCACAACAACCATCAGTAGTATTACGGTGAAAAATCTTCCAAGTAATACACTAACACTCAAGGCAGGGAAAACATTTACTCTGAGGACAAATACGACTTCAGGCAATCTGAAATTCTCAACAAGCAATAAAAAGATCGTGACAGTATCTTCTGCAGGCAAGATAAAAGCAGTGAAAAAGGGTAGTGCAAATATCACGATCTCTCTCAAGTCAAATGCGAAGATCAAGAAGGTGGTGAAGGTCACAGTCGGACAGCCGGCCACAAGAGTCAAGGTGAACAAATCTGCGCTGACGATCAAGAAGGGCAGGTCGGCAGTGATAAAGGCGACAGTAGGACCTAACACAACCAGCAATAAGAAGGTTATCTGGAAGAGTAGCAATTCCAAGATCGCAAAGGTAAGTGCTACAGGCAGGGTCACAGCGGTAAAAGGCGGAACAGTGACTATCACAGCAGTGGCTGCTGACGGTTCAGGAAAGAAAGCAGTCTGCAAGGTAACAGTAAAGGCACCGATAACATCATTAAAATTCAGCAAAATAAGTGGAAGGCTGTATGTAGGCAAAACGATGCAGCTCAGCCCAGTTATAAAGCCGGCATATGCAACCAATAAGAAATGTGCATGGAGTTCTTCAAATGATAAGGTAGCCATGGTAAATTCTGAAGGAAAAGTATATGCGGTTGCTGCAGGAACAGCAGTGATAACAGCAAAGGCTACAGATGGCACAGGTAAGAAGGCGACATACAAAGTCACAGTTGCGAAAGCGAACACCATAGCATCTGCAACTGTCAGTGACCCACAAACTGTGCAGGTTACATTATCGGGAAGTCAGAAACTTCCGGCTTCCAGTTTTGTTGTAAAGGCGAGCACGGTACTGAATGGAACATATAACTATACCATTCCATTGGACGGCGTGACGACAAAGGACAATAAAACATACACCATAGCGCTGAGAAGAGGATGCTCATTAAGCGATTATGTGAGAGTCTGTGTCTATGTAGATGGACTGTATGGCACAGGTAAGTCAAGTATTGAGACATATTATTCCAAGGATCATTCAAATAGAAGGGTTTATATGACTTATGAACTTGAACAGAATGAGTCATTCAGCAGAGAATTTACAGTGGATCGCGCAAGAGGAATATGTAAAATTACTGTAGACAAGCTCCCTGATGGTGTGAAATATGCAATAAAAACGGATGGAAGTAACGCGATCAGTTTCAGTGGAACAGTGAGAAAGACAGGAACAACGAAAACAACAATTAAGTCTGTTGATGAGCTGGGGGATATAGTTACATACATAATCACATGGAATGTCAGCAGTTCGTCGGTGATCGCGGCGTATTATATACCTCAATACGGCATGATAGGCACGGATGATAAATATTATTCAGTAAGTGTGAAGCCTGCATCTGTCGCAGGCGGTTCAGGGAAATACACTTATAGCATAGACGGGGATGACTATGGCTTGAGTGTTGATATAACAGGAAGGGTCACAGGAAAAATTTATCAGGAGGGAACATATAACCTGAAGGTAAAGATAACGGATGACAACGATACGAAGATTAGCACCACAGTTAACTGTGAGATAAATGCTAAAAAGGCGATCAAGGTTGAGGGGTATGTCAAGGATATAAATGGAAATAACCTGAACGGGGTATCGATCAAGTTCTACAATCAGGATAAAGCAACTCCTTATAAGCTTGCGTGGAATGGTGCTACATCAAGAAATGATGGCTCATATTCGATGGATCTGTTCCCTGGTACATACAAAGTGGTAATATCCATAAGAGATGACAGCACATATCTGTATAATCAGAAATTTGACAAGTCTGAGACTGGCAGAAACTTTGTATCAGATGTATTAAAACTTACTGTAAATCCTGACAATGCCAAGTATTCTGTTGATGATATCGGAGCATGGTATGATGAATATGACAGACAATGCGGTACAAATGGGTATGTTTATCTTGTCCCAGGAACATCATATACACTTAAGGCCAAAGGAATGGGTAAGCGGGGAGTGATAACTGCAAAGGTAGACAGAAAGGCAGTTTCAGTCACAGCAAAAATGTCTGAGGATGTGATCGAGATTGGCGATAAAACCTCATTTTATGCAGAAAAAGAAGAGTTATACAAATTTGTTCCAAAAACCACGGGCACATATTACTTCTATTCAATTTCGACAGGAGATCCGTATGGATATCTGTATGATGAGAACAGAAAAGAGCTGGCAGCAGTGGATGATGTAAATCACGATCTGTCAACTAATAAAAATGATTTTTGCATGAGTTATAAATGTGTTGCGGGCAAGGCATATTATATATCCGTAAGCAGATATTCGTCGAATGTATATATATCAAAAACTAACCCGAAATCGGGTAATTAACTATTGGGGGGGTAAGTTAAAATAAGAGGGACTGTATGAAAAGGTACAGAAAGATATGGCATTTGTTGCGGTGCTCCTTGCTTTCGCGCTGACATTTACGAGTGTCAGCGTGCCGGCAGAAGCAGCGACAACGAGTGTAAAGAGTATTACAGTGAAGAAGGTGATCACAGTAACGGTCGGACAGCCGGTGACAGGCGTGAAGCTGAGCAAGACATCGCTGATCGTGGTCAAGGGTAAGACCGCTGCACTTAAGGCTACGGTCACTCCAGCAAAGGTCAGCAACAAGAAAACTGTATATATCTTCCGTTTCTCCGTGATCGGGTGAATAAGTTAATTTAAAAATGTGGACAGGCTGTCGCCTGACTTATAGATTAAGTCGGGTGACAGCCTTTTTGTATACAAAAGCACATAATCCCTATTGACATAGTAGGAAATAAGTTGTATACTCCAACATGTTGACAGATAATTACTACATATCAGATAGGATATATGTGGATTGATGGTGAAATCCATTGAACAGTGCGAGGTTCAATAGACAGGAGGTGGACACATGCAACAGGTGTTGTGCTTTGGAGATTCCAATACATGGGGATACAATCCTGAGAATGGGGAGAGATTTCCCTGGGGAATCAGATGGACCAGTATATTGCAGCAGAAGCTGGCAAATAAAGATATAAGGATCATAGAGGAAGGTCTCTGTGGAAGAACAACAGTGTTCGAGGATCCACTGAGACAGGGAAGAAAGGGCGTGTCGCTGTTCCCTACTCTGCTGGAGACACACAAACCGGAGAATATAGTGATCATGCTTGGAACAAATGACTGTAAGACAGCGTTCTCGGCATCGCCGGATGTGATAGGCAAGGGAATACGGAGACTGCTCATTCAGGCAAAACAGTATTCAGCGGACAGCAGGATACTTCTCGTATCGCCGATACATTTGGGCGAGCAGGTGTGGAAGGATGAATTTGATCCTGAGTTCTCACCGGAATCCGTTGAGGTGTCAAGAAAACTCACAGATGTGTACAGGAAGATAGCCGATGAGTTTGGCGTGGACTTCCTGGCGGCATCATCCGTGGCAGACAGCAGCGAGGCAGATCAGGAACACATGAATCCTGAAGGCCACGCGGCACTGGCGGGAGCGATAGAGGAAAAGATTTATCAGATGGCCTGTTAAGAATTATATAGAAAATAATGTACAGTATATAAAGATAGTAAAGAATCAAGAAAGAACATAGAGACTTGAAAAAAGTAAAAAAAGAAAGGAAACAAAATCATGGCAAAGATAGCATCACAGTTGACAGAACTTATAGGAAACACTCCACTTCTGGAGCTCACAAATTATGAGAAGGAGCTTGGACTCAAGGCACACATCGTTGCAAAGCTTGAGTATTTCAACCCACTTGGCTCAGTAAAGGATCGTGTGGCAGCAGCCATGATCGAGCAGGGAATCAAGGATGGTCTCATCAACCAGGAGACAGTCATCATTGAGCCTACATCAGGAAATACAGGAATCGGACTTGCATTTGTATCAGCGGCAAAGGGCCTTCACCTGATACTTACAATGCCGGATACCATGAGTGTTGAGCGTAGAAAGATTGTTTCAGCTCTCGGTGCTGAGATCGTATTAACACCTGGAAGAGAAGGAATGAAGGGAGCCATCGCCAAGGCAAATGAGCTCAAGGAGCAGTATGGAAATGCATTCATCCCACAGCAGTTTGAGAACAAGGCAAATCCTGCTATCCACAAGAAGACAACAGCAGAGGAGATCTGGAGAGATACAGACGGAAAGGTTGATGCATTTGTATCAGCAGTAGGAACAGGCGGAACAGCCACAGGAACAGGAAGCGGACTTAAGGAGCACAACCCGAATGTCAAGCTGATAGCAGTTGAGCCTGCTGATTCACCTGTTCTCTCAGGCGGAGCACCTGGCCCACACAAGATCCAGGGAATCGGAGCCGGATTTATACCTGGCGTCATGGATCTGAGCATCGTGGATGAGATCATCAGGATCCAGAACGATGACGCATTTGACACAGCGAGAAAAATAGCAAAGACAGATGGTGTATTGGTTGGAATATCCGCAGGTGCGGCACTCTATGCGGCAACTGAGCTTGCAAAGAGACCTGAGTACGAGGGCAAGACTATTGTGGTTCTTTTCCCGGATACAGGAGAGAGATACCTCTCAACATCACTGTTTAACCTGTAGACCGCAATAATTGCCTGGAGGTTGTGAACTGTATACAGTATTTGACATATCCAGTCGGGAGCGCTTTCGCTCGACTCAGTCTGCAGCGGTACTAAGGTGCCGCCTAAGGCGCCACCTAAGGACCGGCGACTTCGTATGTCCCTCCTTGGATGATGTCAAAACTGTATAGCAGAAGTTAATATCGTTGCAGCAATTATTGCTCATTGGATGAATTGACCTATTTATGAGAAAGAGAAAAGATATGAGACTTGGAAAAAAAGTATTGCTTCTGTCCATGGCGGCGGTGCTGGCGATAGGCGCGGCCGGCTGTGGCGGGAAGAAGGACGATGTTATCACAATTACAAATGTTTCGTATGACCCGACGAGGGAGCTGTATGAGCGATACAATGACATGTTTGAACAGTATTACAAAGAGCAGTACGGACAGGACATCAAGGTCATCCAGTCTCATGGAGGCTCCGGTTCACAGGCCAGATCGGTTGTGGAGGGCTGTAATGCGGATGTTGTCACACTGGCACTTGAGCATGACATTGACCTCATATCGGCAAATGGTCTGATAGATAAGGGCTGGATAGATGAATTTGACAAGGATTCAGCACCCTACACATCTACTATCGTGTTCCTGGTGAGAAAGGGAAATGCTAAGGATATAAAGGACTGGGACGATCTGGTGAAGGACGATGTGGAAGTCATAACACCTGATCCGAAGAGTAGCGGCGGAGCCTGTTGGAATTTCCTTGCGGCTCTTGCCTATGCCAGAACTACATACAGCGATGAAGCTGATATATGGCAGTTTATGAAGAAGCTTTATCAGAATGTGTCGGTCATGGATTCGGGAGCCAGAGGTTCGACGACCACATTTGTGGAGAATGGCAAGGGTGATGTACTGATTGCCTGGGAGAATGAGGCGATAGCAACCCTGAGGGAATACCCGGAGGATTACGAGATAGTTAATCCGTCGGTGAGTATACTGGCTCAGCCGAGTGTGGCGGTTGTCGATGACAACGCAAAGCACAATGGAACAGAGTCGGTCAGCACAGAGTATCTGAAGTACCTGTACAGCGATGACGCTCAGAGGCTTGAGGCTGAGAGCGGCTATCGCCCGACAAATGAGAAGATACTTGCAGAGTATGCAGACGTATTTGATCTGGACATCAAGCAGTGGACCATAGATGATTTCGGAGGCTGGGACAAAGCCTATGAGGATTTCTTCGATGACGGTGCAAAGTTTGACGAGATATATGATTATTAAAATGGATTGGAAGACGAGATGGCAGCAGAGGAAAATGGCAAGAAGGATAAACTTAATAACGCAAAGAAGACCAGAGTTATCCCAGGATATCATCTGACGCTTGGAATAGTCATTGCAATGCTGTCGCTGATAGTTCTGATCCCGCTGGCATCGGTGCTGGTGTCATCGCTGAAGCTCTCACCGGGTGAATTCTGGCATCTGCTTCTGAAGAAGAATGTGCTGAATGCATTTAAGACCAGCATCGGCTGTTCGTTCATAGCGGCGATAGTCAACACGGTGTTTGGTCTGATAATAGCGTGGACACTGGTCAAATACGATTTTCCCGGCAAGAAGATACTGGACGGATTCATAGAGCTTCCATTCTGTCTGCCAACGGCGGTTGCCGGTATCACACTGTCGAGACTTTACAGTGAGGATGGATTTCTTGGAAAAACGCTTGCGGCTCTTGGAATAGACGTTGCATACACGAAGATAGGACTTACCATCGCCCTCGTATTCGTTGGAATACCATTTGTCATAAGGGCGGTGCAGCCGATACTTGAGAAGATGGACAATCAGTACGAGGAGGCGGCTTACATGCTGGGAGCCACACCGAGAAGAACATTCTTCAAGGTTATTCTTCCGGAGCTCAGGCCGGCACTGCTTACAGGATTTGGACTGGCATTTGCCAGAGGGATCGGAGAGTACGGCAGTGTCATCTACATATCGGGCAACAGCGCAAAGGAGCAGACGCAGGTCATATCATACGTGATCATGCAGAAGCTCAGCTACATAGACTATGCCAGCGCAACAGCCATAGCACTGGTGATGCTGGTCATATCATTTGTACTGTTGTTCGCGATCAACATAGTACAGCTGAGGCAGTCGAGAAGGACAAACCTACTATAAACCTATAATAAGTTACGACAATCATTGATGTGCAAATGCACAAACGAAAGGAGGAAACACGATGAGCGAACAGGAAAAGCTGCAGCGCGGCAAGCGCAGGACAAAGATAATACTGATAACCGTGACGGTGCTTTTCATAGTGCTCATGCTGGTGGTTCCACTTATATCGGTGATAACAAGTGCGCTGAAGGAGGGCTTTAAGTTCTACCTGCAGTCCATCACGACAGAGTACGTGATAAGCGCGCTTGGAGTCACACTTATTGCCACAGTCATAGCTGTGGTGGTAAACACATTTTTCGGAATATGTGCGGCATGGCTGCTGACGAAGTTCTCCTTCAAAGGCAAGCAGGTGCTGGCGACACTGATAGACATTCCGTTTTCCATATCACCTGTCATCGTAGGTCTTGCCTACCTCATGACATTTGGAAGACTCGGATGGACGTATCCGGCGATCAGATGGATCAATGATATGCTGGGAACAAATATCAGGATAACTTTTGCAGTTCCGGGCGTTGTGCTTGCTACCATATTCGTGACATTCCCATTTGTGTCAAGGGAGCTTATCCCGGTGCTGAACGCCCAGGGCAAGGATGAGGAGGAGGCTGCGGCGCTCATGGGGGCGAAGGGCTTCACGATATTCAGAAGGATAACACTTCCCCAGATGAAATGGGGACTCATATACGGAATAATTCTCTGTACCGCCAGAGCACTCGGCGAGTTCGGTGCGGTAAATGCACTGTCCAAGACAAGGGGCGGGACATTTACACTTCCACTTGAGATCGATGCGCTGTACATGTCGGGAACGGAGGAATCCATCACAGCGGCATTTGCAGTATCATCCATACTGGTGATCATAGCGGTCATCATATTGTTTCTGAGAAATCTGCTTGAGTACAGAGCGAAGAGGAAACGCGCTTATGAACGAAGTTCATAACTCTCATGCGCGTGACGACCTGCCGCTGAGCGGAGGCGAGGGGGCGATACCCGAAAAAGGGCGATATCCGATAAGGGCGAAGTGAGATAGTCTGCATATGGGATGGCTTGCAGGAGTTTCGAGAGATAGATCAGGTGCGGAAGAATAAGAGAACAAAAAGGAGGCTGACGACATGTACGTCGAGATGAAAAATATATATAAGAAATATGGAGATTTCCTGGCGTCCAACAATGTCAGCTTTGGTGTGGAGAAGGGCAAGCTGGTGGCGCTTCTGGGACCGTCGGGAAGCGGAAAAACGACACTTCTCCGAATGATAGCCGGACTTGAAAATCCAAATTCCGGTGACATATACATAGACGGCAGGCGTGTAAATGATATACCAGCTGCGAAGAGAGGAATAGGATTTGTATTCCAGAATTATGCACTGTTCCGTTACATGACGGTATTTGACAATGTGGCATTTGGACTTGAACTCATGAAGGTTCCAAAGAAAGAGATCAAGAAGAGAGTTATGGAGCTTCTGGAGCTTACAGGGCTGTCAGGTATGGAGAAGAGATATCCGAACCAGCTCTCAGGCGGACAGAGACAGAGGGTAGCATTTGCCAGGGCGCTGGCACCGAATCCACAGGTGTTGCTGCTGGATGAGCCATTTGCCGCGATAGATGCAAAGGTCAGGACGGAGCTTAGAACCTGGCTCAAGGAGATGGTTGAAAAGCTTGGCATAACGAGCATATTTGTCACTCACGATCAGGATGAGGCTGTGGAGGTTGCGGATGAGATCATCATCACCAACCACGGACAGATAGAGCAGATGGGATCGCCGATGGAGATATACAAGACGCCGTCCACACCGTTTGTGGCACAGTTCATCGGAAGGTCAACTGTTGTGGAGGACTACGAGAAACTCAAGGGTTTTGACAGGGTGCCGGGAGCGGACAGGGCGGTCATCAGACCGGAGTTCGTCAAGATATCCAAGAGCGGCAGGCTGGATCAGTACCAGAGTGCGGCGGAGTCGGGGATAGTCAAGGATGTGCTGTTCCGCGGAAGCCATCTGGACGTCACGGTGGATGTCAATGGAGTGGAGATCGTCGCCGAGAGATCCATGGAGAAGGATGTCGTAAAGCCGGGGGAGCAGGTCCACGTTCTCATCTACAGGCTGTATGTATTTGATGAGAATCAGACATATCTGCTGGAGAACAAGGCAATGCAGGATAACGATGTATTCTACATCTAATTATAAAAGTGATTGGAGAGAAAATATGGGTATTGCAAACAGGAAAATACTTCATACGGACATTTTGATAATCGGTGGTGGTACGGCGGGCTGCTATGCAGCGCTGACCGTCAGAGAACATTCTGATTATTCCATCATCATCGCCGAGAAGGCGAACATAAAGAGAAGTGGATGTCTGGCGGCGGGGGTGAACGCCATCAACGCATACATAGTGAAGGGCAGAAAGCCTGAGGACTATGTGGATTACTGCAGGACAGATGCTGACGGAATTGTCAGAGAAGATCTTCTGCTTTCAATGTCACAGGGGCTGAACCGTGTCACAGACAAGATGGAGAAGCTGGGGCTGGTTATCCTCAAGGATGAGAATGGAGAGTATGTTGCAAGGGGCAACAGAAATATCAAGATAAATGGTGAGAACATGAAGCCGCTGCTGGCAAAGGCGGTGGAGGAGCTTGACAACTGTCAGATACTGAACAGAGTCAACATCACGGACTATATTGTGGAGGACAATCAGATCCTCGGGGCATTTGGATTCTCCATAGAGGATAATACAGCCTACGAGATTAGAGCAAAGAAAGTGCTCTGTGCTACAGGTGGTGCGGCGGGACTTTACAGACCGAACAATCCGGGATTTTCGAGACATAAGATGTGGTATCCGCCGTTCAACACCGGAGCGGGATACGCAATGGGAATAAATGCCGGAGCGGAGATGACCACATTTGAGATGAGATTTATAGCACTCAGATGTAAGGACACAATAGCACCTACGGGAACCATAGCCCAGGGTGTCGGTGCCAAGCAGGTCAATTCACTCGGCGAGATATACGAGAACAAATACGGACTCACCACATCCCAGAGAGTGTACGGAACGGTGAGGGAGAATATAGAAGGCAGAGGTCCATGCTATCTGAGAACCGAGGGCATCACCCCAGAGCAGGATGACTCACTGAAGAGGGCATACCTCAACATGGCTCCGAGCCAGACTCTCAAATGGCTTGAGTCCGGCAAGAATCCGAGTGAGCAGAATGTGGAGATAGAGGGCACAGAGCCTTATATAGTCGGCGGCCACACCGCAAGTGGTTACTGGGTGGACAACGACAGAGAGTCCACAATACGCGGACTGTTCGCCGCCGGAGATGTGGCGGGCGGATGTCCACAGAAGTATGTGACCGGTGCGATGGTTGAGGGAGAGATAGCAGCCATTGCCATGGTAAAGCAGCTTGACGAGGGATACCTTGATCCTGAGCTTGACGAGGAGGCTGCATTTGACAGAAAGATAGAAGAGTATGACCATTTCCTCGACACTGACGAGAAGATGTTCACATACGAGGCGATAGAGGAGGCCATGCAAAAGGTCATGGACAACTACGCCGGAGGAATATCAACCCACTACCAGTTCAACGAGAAGCAGCTTGAGCTGGCAAAGGAGAAGATAGAGCAGCTCCAGAAACTTGTATGGCACATAAGTGCCCACGACATGCACGAGCTCATGTTTGTGTATGAGGTGAAGGAGAGACTCACAGTTGCACTCTCCGTAATCGCACACCTGAAGGACAGGAAGGAGACGAGATGGCACAGCTTTGCTGAGAACCTGGACTACCCGGAGAAGAGTAAAGACTGGGAGATATTTGTCAACTCCAAGATGGTGGACGGCGAGCTTAAGATGATACACAGAGACCTGGTTAATTTGTGTCAGGTTCCCGCAGGAAATATGGCATGCAGCGTCAGCCCCTCGCCGGAGGCGACTTCAAATGGGCTGATGTTCCAAGGAAAGGGGAATGTATATGAGCATAGTGATAAATAAAGAGCTTTGCAAAAACTGCGGCAAATGTGCAAATGTCTGCCCGGGTTCCCTCATAAAGAGAGATGAGGATGGACAGATATTCATGAAATACCCAAAGGATTGCTGGGGATGCTCATCCTGTATCAAGGAGTGTGCATTTGACGCCATCTCATTATATCTCGGAGCTGACATCGGCGGAATGGGAAGCCGGATGTCGGTGGAGAACAAAGGAGATCTGCTTCTGTGGAATATCCGCAAGATGGATGGCACCACAGACCAGATAGTGATAGACAAGAAGGAAGCTAATAAATATTAAAAAGAAGAAAGGTTGGTATAGATATGGGTACATTATCACATCTTGACGAACTGGAGGCAGAGGCGATATACATCATCCGCGAAGTTGCTGCGGAGTGTGAGATGCCGGTTATGCTTTATTCCATAGGAAAGGACAGCTCGGTAATGCTTCATCTGGCACTCAAGGCATTCTATCCTGAGAAGCCGCCATTTCCATTCTTGCATGTAAATACAACATGGAAGTTCAAGGAAATGATCGAGTTCAGAGACAAGACAGCGAAGAAATACGGACTTGACATGATAGAGTACATCAACGAGGAGGGTGTCAAGAAGGGCATCAATCCATTTGACCACGGCTCAGCATACACAGATATCATGAAGACACAGGCGCTCAAGCAGGCTCTTGACAAATACGGTTTCACAGCAGCATTTGGCGGCGGACGTAGAGACGAGGAGAAGTCCCGTGCGAAGGAGAGAATTCTCTCATTCAGAAATGCTCAGCATGCCTGGGATCCAAAGAACCAGAGACCGGAGATGTGGAAGCTGTTCAACACCAAGATCCAGAAGGGCGAGGAGGTCAGAGTGTTCCCACTTTCCAACTGGACTGAGGCTGATATATGGGAGTACATAGAGCGTGAGAACATAGAGATCCCATCGCTGTACTTCGCAAAGGTTAGGCCTGTTGTATACCGTGACGGAAATATCATCATGGTCGATGATGACAGAATGAAACTCAGACCTGGTGAGAAGATAGAGATGAAGAGTGTTCGTTTCAGAACTCTCGGATGTTATCCACTGACAGGCGGCGTGGAGTCCACAGCGGACACACTCCCTGAGATCATCGAGGAGACGCTCAGTGCGGTATCCTCAGAGAGAACCACCAGAGTTATTGACAACGAGGCAGCAGGCAGCATGGAGCGTAGAAAGAGGGAGGGATACTTCTAAGATGAGCGGATTACTTAAATTTATAACATGCGGAAGTGTAGATGACGGAAAGTCAACACTTATAGGACATATATTATACGATTCAAAGCTTTTATATGCAGATCAGGAGAAGGCTCTGGAGCTTGATTCCAAGGTAGGAAGCCGTGGCGGTGCCATCGACTATTCACTTCTTCTGGATGGACTGATGGCGGAGCGTGAGCAGGGTATCACCATCGATGTTGCATACAGATATTTTACAACAGACAAGAGAAGCTTCATCGTGGCGGATACACCGGGTCATGAGGAGTACACAAGGAACATGGCGGTTGGAGCATCATTTGCCGACCTGGCAGTCATCCTCATAGATGCAAAGCAGGGCGTGCTCGTACAGACCAGAAGACACGCAAGGATCTGTGCGCTGATGGGAATCAGATACTTTGTATTTGCAGTAAATAAGATGGATCTTGTCGGATACGATGAGAAGCGTTTCAACGAGATAGTTGAGCAGATAAATGAGCTGTCATCAGAGCTCAGCCTGCCAAATATCACTATCATCCCTGTGTCAGCTACAGAGGGTGACAATGTGACAAAGAAGTCAGAGAACATTCCTTGGTATGAGGGTCCCGCACTCCTTACATACCTTGAGGATATAGATATCGCAGAGGATAACACAGAGGCAGGATTCTATATGCCTGTTCAGAGAGTGTGCCGTCCTGACCACACATTCAGAGGTTTTCAGGGTCAGATCGAGGATGGTGAGATCCACGTCGGAGACGAGATCAACACACTCCCAAGCAACGAGACCGCAAAGGTCAAGAGCATCCATGTTGGATTTGACACAGTGGACTCAGCACAGAAGGGACAGCCTGTAACAATACAGCTTGACCGTGAGGTTGATGTGTCAAGAGGATGTGTGCTCACAGTTGATTCAGGCGCAAAGATTGCATCTTCGATCACCGCAACACTTCTCTGGATGGATGACGATGAGCTGTACAATGGCAAGAACTTCTTCGTGAAGCTCGGAACCAAGATGATCCCTGGTACAGTTACACATATCGATTACACCATAGATGTAAATACAGGTGAGCAGAAATCAGCGGACACCCTTGCGAAGAATGGTATCGCAGTCTGCAGGATCGCATTTGCCGACAGGATCGTGGTTGACGAGTTCAAGAAGCATAAGACTCTCGGAGAACTCATACTCATCGACCGTGTCACAGACATGACAAGTGCCTGCGGTGTTGTCGAGGAGGTTCACACTGAGGAGACCGGACTTTACGAGGGACGCATAGACAGAAATGTGCGTGCAGCGATCAAGGGACAGAAGGCTGTCATAGTTCCATTTGCAGCAGGCAATGTCACAAGAGATTTCGTTGAGTCGGTGGAGAAGAAGCTCAGCATCGACGGACGTCATACATATCTGTACGCTCCAGATATCCGCGAGGATGTAAATGCTGTATTAAAACATCTTCATCATGCCGGAATCATCGTGCTTCTCTTCGCAAGCGAGCAGCAGATCGCAGGAATCAAGGTAGAAGGCGCCGAGGTCTACAGCGGTGACTGGAATGCTGACGGCGAGCTTGACGCAGACGAGATAGCAGACGAGATCCGCAAGGAGTCTGTATACGACGCGGCCCAGGTTCACGATGGAAACTACATCTAAAAAAGATCACGTAGTAATATAATAATAAAGCGAAGGACGGAGGTGTTTTATGCCTTCGTCCTTCGCTTTTGTATAGAAAGTAGTAATATGAAATATTTATTTGTCAGAACCTTTAAGTCTGGCTATTTCTGCCCTTAATTCGGCAAGCTCGTTGTCCTTGTCGGCGAGCTTCTTGTCTTTGTCGGCAATCTCCTTATCCATCTCAGCCATACGTTTTTCCATCCTGGCTTTCTCTTCCTGAAAAACATCCACAAATGTAATAATCGACTGTTCCACCATATCCGTAACCTCCTCGGTCTCTTCAAACTGGGAATATAGGCGAGTATAAAGCATCTGAGTAAATCTGTATAGTTGTGCTCCATCCTCAGCTGTTATATTCCCAAGTTCCACGTTCTTGTCTATGCTACCCATTATATCTGTTTTGATGAGGCTTTTCAATGAGGCTATATTCTCTGGTGTACGTGCTTTCTTATTCCTCAGCTTTTCGCGGAGTTTCAGAATGTAGAATGGAATCAGGATGATCATTTTCCTGTCGTTTATTTCCTTTACGGAGCAGGACGTGAGTTTTGTAACAGGGACGTTATAGGTTATGTTCTGGGTATGCCCGAATCCCACCTGCAACGAATATGTATCAGGTACTGATTTTGGTACATTGCTCAGATATATCACACAGGGTTCAGGAAAATGAATTCGATATACCTGACAGCCCTCTTCGTCCTGCAGTATCTCCTTAGTCTGATCTGCATATCCCGCTCCATATGAAAATACACGGAATACAATAGAATCATCCTTTTTCATCTGCGCTTCCATATGATATGCATCGGAATTGTTGATTACGAGTATGGTGTCGGCCAGAGTTGTGGTCATAGAATTCTGATTATCGTGAACATTTTCAGTCCAGTGATAAGATACTGTTGAGTTTTCCGGAGCGTAAAACATGTTGAACAGGCCGTTAATCATGTTGATCACAGCTTTCGAGGACAGCGTGAGAATCTTCTTGAAGATGCTGTCATAAAGTTTTCTTGTTGTTGGCAAGAGTGTTCCTCCTTAGTATTTTATCCGGCCGGTAGGCACAATTTAGACCATTCAAATCGCTGTGTCAATAGGTTTTGACAAATGCGTTTATAAAGCGCAGAGTGACGCTGTGAGTGGAAAAATAAGGGGGAAATGGGAGGTGATTTTACTATTTGTATAGTAGACGAGGGAATATGTTTTGCTCTTGTTTTGTTTGCTTCACATCCTCCATTGTGCCCCAACATACTCTGTGTTAAAATTGTTCATGGGACTAGGCACCAATGGTACGAGGTGCTGCGACTGGGAGACCGCCATGAAGCGGGCTGATGAATATATGTACAGGCAGAAGAGCGAACATAAGCATTGCTGTGTGTGATTTATCAGAACATATATGCTATTAGTTGGTGAGGAAAGAAATGAGTTCTACATTAAAACAAAATAAATATGAAATTGATATGTGCAACGGGACGATCATGGATAAGCTGATCTCATTTTCGCTCCCGCTTATGCTCTCGGGTATTCTGCAGCTGATGTTCAATGCGGTGGATATCATTGTTGTAGGGAAGTTCAGTGGTAACGAGTCGCTGGCGGCGGTCGGTTCAACCACAGCACTTATCAATGTATTCACCAATTTGTTCATAGGGATATCCCTTGGGGCAAATGTGCTTGCGGCAAGGCTTTATGCCGCAGGAAAAGATAAAGAAATGTCAGAGACAGTACATACCGCGATCGCGCTGGCGCTGGTCAGCGGTATTATTATGGCCTTTGTCGGGTGGATTTGCGCAAAACCGGCGCTTGAGCTTATGGATACTCCGGGGGATGTCATCGGACTTTCTTCTTTATATATGAGGATATATTTCCTGGGAATGCCATTTTTCATGCTGTACAATTACGGCGCTGCCATACTCAGGGCGGTGGGAGATACCAAAAGACCACTCCTTTTTCTGGTTATATCCGGAATTGCAAATACAGGCCTTAACCTGTGTTTTGTGATCATTTTCAAGCTTGGAGTTGCGGGGGTCGCAATCGGAACAGTCATCTCACAGCTGATATCCTGCGTACTCGTCCTCCGCTGCCTGTGCAGGTCAGAAACGAGCTATCAGCTTAGATTTTCAAAGCTTACCATCAAGGGTGCATATGTAAAGCAGATCTTTTCGGTCGGAGTTCCGGCTGGAATCCAGAGCACGGTCATCAACTTCTCAAATGTACTGCTGCAGTCGTCAGTCAACTCGTTTGGCTCGGTTGCCATGGCGGGCTACACGTCGGCAAATAATATATTTGGCTTTCTGTATGTGACGGTGAATGCTGTAACGCAGGCGTGCATGAGTTTTACGAGCCAGAATTACGGTGTCGGCAAATGGAAACGTATGGAGAGAGTTCTGATCGACTGTCTGATATTGTCATTTGCGGCAATGATGGTTCTGGGCAATGGAGCGTATTTCTTTGGACCGCAGCTGCTGCATATATATACGAGCAGCGACGCGGTTATAAAGTGCGGAATGGAGATTCTGCTGTATACGACAGTCACATATTTCCTGTGCGGATTTATGGACTTGTTCCCGGGGGCGCTTCGTGGGATGGGACATTCCGGAGTTCCGATGCTCCTCTCGATCATAGGAACGGTGGGAACCCGAATCGTGTGGATATACTGGATTTTCCCGAGACACAGATCCCTGGCGGTTCTGTTCATCTCATATCCGGCGTCCTGGATCATAACCCTTGCTATGCAGATAGTATGTTATTTCTATGTGAGGAAGATGCTGTATAAGAAAATTGCAAATAAGAAATGAGTGAAAACGTATGGGGAAGCTGCCAGAGAAATGGCATGTGCCGTGTATACCGTACGGAATTATAAAATAAGCAATGCGCCCCTCGCCGCTAACGCGGCCCTGAGGATGGCATGCGCCGTGGAAGACGGACGAAATTATAAAATAAGCCATGCTCCCCTCGCTGCTAACGCAGCTCGTGGAATGGCATGCGCCATATAGATAACAAAAAAACACCAGTTGATTGTGAGCAAGCTCCCATCAACTGGCATTTTTTTATTATCTGCATTGCTTATTTTATAATTCCTATTGACATAGTAGGGTATAAGAGCTATAATCCTATCATGTTCGTAGGAATTATAGGATTTATTATTTAGTGAGGCATAGAAGATCATGAGATTTAACACAGCATTATTACACAGCGCAAAGCTTGGTGATGAGAATACAGGCGCCACACTTACACCGATCTATCAATCCAGTGCATTCTATCAGCCTTCAGCGGAGCAGCATGAGAAGCTCTTCCACAACAAGGCGACGGGTTATTCTTATACGAGGATCAACAACCCGACGATAGCTGCATTTGAGGAGCGGATGACGAATCTTGAAAAGGGAGTGGGTTCGGTAGCGTGTTCTTCTGGAATGGCGGCACTCACAAATGCACTCTTAAATATAGTAGGAGCTGGCGGAGAGATAGTGTCCAGCACAGGACTCTACGGGGGAACGATAGATCTGTTCCACGATCTGGAGGCATTTGGGATCAAGACGACATTTGTGGAGATATCGGATAAGGAAGCGGTTGAGGCAGCGATAAATGAGAATACCAGAGTGATATTTGCTGAGACGATCGGCAATCCGAAGCTGGATGTGGTGGATATAAAGGCACTTTCGGAGCTGGCACATTCACACAGGCTTCCGCTCCTAATAGACAATACAGTGGCAACTGCATATCTGGTCACACCACTGACACTTGGAGCGGATATAGTCATCAATTCCACATCCAAGTACATCAATGGCAACAGCGATGCCATAAGCGGAGTCATCACCGACAGCGGCAATTTCAAATGGGACGCAGAGCGTTATCCGCTTCTGCAGCAGTACAAGATGTTCGGAAAGTTCGCCTACATAGCAAAACTCAGGAACGGACTTTTTAGAAATACAGGAGCCTGCATAGCTCCACAGACAGCATTTTACAATATGCTGGGCATGGAGACATTGGGACTTCGAATGGAGCGATGCTCACACAATGCACTTGCCCTTGCTCAGTTTCTGGAAAGTCAGGAGGGTGTAAAGGTCAACTATCCGGGACTTGAATCCAGTCCTTGGCATGACATCGCAGATGAACAGCTCCACGGTGGTTATGGTGCCATAATCACCATCAGAGTCGGCAGCAAGGAGAAGGCATTTGCGGTGATGAACAAGCTCACAATACCGCAGATAGTGTCGAACATAGGAGACACAAAGACGCTCATCGTGCATCCTGAATCAACACTGAATGCGCACAGCACAGAGCAGGAGAAGCTTGACGCCAACGTATATGATGATATGATTCGTATTAGTGTCGGAATCGAGGATGTGGAGGATCTCATAGAGGACTTCCGGAAGGCCTTGGAAAGTTAAGCAATTGCGAAGACCGAGTTAAGCGAAAGCGACCCCTAATCGGTATACTAAATCACCTCATGCGTTAAACAACATTCAGGTTTCACAATTGATTGAACACGTAAATATGATTTGGAGGAACTACATATGGCAGTAGATTACGCAGCTCTGAAAAAGGGCGGATTCATGAGACAGAAACAGAAGAATAACTTTTCTCTGAGACTTCAGGTGGTGGGAGGAAATCTTACCGCAGAGAATCTCAAGAAGATAGCAGAGGTTGCCGAGAAATACGGAGATGGACATGTACATCTCACATCGAGACAGAGTGTTGAGATCCCATTTGTTAAGCTTGACGATGTGGAAGAGGTAAAGGAAGAACTGGCAAAGGGAGGCTGTAAGCCGGGTGTGTGTGGCCCAAGAGTAAGAACAGTCACAGCGTGCCAGGGAAATCAGATCTGTCCGAGCGGCAATATAGACACTTATGATATAGCAAAGAAGCTTGATGCGAGATATTACGCAAGGGAGCTTCCTCACAAGTTCAAGTTCGGTGTCACAGGATGCCAGAACAACTGTCTGAAGGCAGAGGAGAACGACGTGGGAATCAAGGGCGCAATGGTAGTAGAGTGGGATGAGCCATCATGTATCATGTGTGGCGTGTGCGTCAAGGCGTGTCGTGAGGGTGCGATCACCATGGCGGACGGCAAGATCATCCTCGACACAGACAAATGTAACTACTGCGGTCGATGCGCAAAGGCATGTCCTACAGATGCATGGAAGGGCGAGACAGGATACCTTGTCTCATTCGGAGGATTATTTGGAAATACGATCCACCGCGGCGAGGAGTTACTTCCGGTTGTTAAATCTGAGGAACAGCTTTTCCGTATCACAGATGCGGCAATACAGTTCTTTGCAGACAATGCAAAGCCAAGCGAGCGTTTCCAGTTTACACTGGAGCGCGTGGGCTTAGACAAATTCAAAGAAATATTAAAGGAGGCTTACAATGGCTGATTACGAAATCGATGACAGAGTAGATATAACTGATGTGGTGTGCCCGATGACATTTGTCAAGGCGAAGGTAGCCATGGAGGAGCTTGAGATAGGACAGGTGCTTGCGGTTACCATGAACGACGGCGAGCCTGTACAGAACGTACCAAGAAGCTTTAAGGAGGAAGGACAGCAGATCCTGAAGCTCATCGACAACGAGAACGGTACTTACGATCTCATAGTTAAGAAGCTGGAGGATTGATCCTATAAGGTAAGCCGGATGTTTTCACTGCTTTTGTTATATACTGTCACATGTTCTGCTTAACATTACCATATCATGGGAATACGAAGTCGCCGGTACTCAGCGAGCTTGCGAGCGATAGTACCGCTGCAGACTGAGTTAAGTGGAAACGACCCATGATAGGTATGTTAAGACAGAACATATACGCATAGTATAAATTATTGCAGTGAAAACATCCGGCAGGAAAGGAGAAAATGAATGGCAGTAAGAGTCAGTGCAGAGGATTTCGATGCGAAGGTTCTTCAGTCGGAGCTCCCGGTCATCGTGGAATTCTATTCGGACAGCTGCATACCATGCAAGCAGCTCTCACCTATCCTTGGCGGCATCGAAGATGACTACGAGGACAAGGTAAATGTATACAAGGTAAATGTAAACTTCGACGCAGAGCTTGCTGAGAAGTACGCAGTCATGGCATCACCAACCATACTCTTCTTCAAGAGTGGTGAGGAGGTTTCCCGCATCCGCGGTCTTGTGAAGAGAAATGCGCTGGAGGAGGAAGTTGGCAAATTATTGTAGAAATTCGTTGGTAAAGTGACACAATGGAGTATTTGACTGTAGTCAATTACTTCCAGTGTACAGAAGAATGAAACTATATAATTAAAATTATAAAGTATATAATCACATTTTATGCAGCCCGGTAATCCCGGACAGGCAAATGAATCGTCAGGAGGAAAGAAAAATGACAGTCACAATAGCAGGAAAGAAGAAAGAGATAGCAGAGAAGACAACAATAGCTCAGATCATCGTGTCAGAGAACGTTGAGAATCCGGACTATGTCACAGTAACAGTCAATGATGAGTTTGTTGACTCAGATGCATTTGCAACAACAGAGCTCAAGGACGGCGATACAGTAGAGTTCCTCTACTTCATGGGAGGTGGCAGCTTCTAATGGCATTCACAAATGAACAGATGGAACGTTACTCACGTCACATTATCCTTCAGGAAGTTGGCGTGAAGGGACAGAAGAAATTGTTAAATGGCAAGGTGCTGATCATAGGCGCAGGTGGACTGGGAGCGCCAGCCGCTATGTACCTGGCAGCAGCCGGAGTAGGAACCATCGGTATAGTTGATGCCGATGAGGTAGATCTGTCAAATCTTCAGAGACAGATCATTCACGGAACAGCAGATGTGGGCAAGGCAAAGGTCAAATCCGCAAAGGAGACCATGAACGCCATGAACCCTGATGTAAATGTGATCACATACAGAGAGTTCGTGACATCAGAGAACATCATGGATCTCATCAAGGACTATGATTTCATCATCGATGGAACAGACAACTTCCCTGCAAAATTCCTTATCAACGATGCCTGTGTTATGGCTAAGAAGCCATTTTCACATGCAGGAATCATCAGATTCAAGGGTCAGCTTATGACATATGTTCCAGATGAGGGACCATGTTACAGATGTGTATTCAAGGATCCACCTCCAAAGGATGCGGTTCCTACATGTAAGCAGGCCGGAGTCATCGGAGCAATGGGCGGTGTTATCGGAAGTCTTCAGGCTATGGAGGCAATCAAGTATCTCATTGGAGTTGGCGATCTTCTGACAGGAAGACTCCTTACATTTGACGCACTTAAGATGGAATTCCACACAGTAAAGCTCCCTCACAAGAAGGGCTGTGGATGTGCTGTATGTGGACCAAATCCAACCATCACCAAGCTCATCGACTACGAGCAGGTGGAGTGTGACGGAAAGTAATTTTCATAAGGAGGACCCGCTTGCGGGAGATTCCTTATGAAGCACGCAGACGCCGCGCGAAGCGCCTTTTCATGCGTCTGCTCAATGCTTGATAATAAGGAGGATATGAAGTAAGATGTTGTACATGACAAAGTCTGATTACGAGAAGATACTTGCACACTGCAAGGAGGGCCTTCCAAATGAGTCCTGTGGTCTGATCGGCGGTGTCAGAGAGGGAGACAAGAAGTACATCAGGAAGGTGTATCTCCTGACAAATATTGACGCCAGCAACGAGCATTTTTCCATGGACCCGAGAGAGCAGCTTGCGGCAGTTAAGGATATGCGTGCAAATGGATACGAGCTTCTTGGCAACTTCCATTCCCATCCAGAGTCTCCATCCAGACCTTCGGAGGAGGATAAGAGGCTTGCATATGATTCCAAGGTGAATTATCTGATCCTCTCCCTCATGGAGATAGACAATCCGGTACTCAAAGCCTTCAACATAGATGAGGAAAAGAATGTGACGATAGAGGAGCTTGTTATAGAATCATGATAGATAGCAGGCATTTGAAAGAACAGGGCGGGCTTTGATACCCGCCCTTGTTCTTTACGTGAGCTTGTCATAAATTTTCATTTGGAGTTACTGAAGATATGTTTTGCATAAGTATAAATCATAAGAATACACCGGCCGATGTCAGGGAGAGCTTTGCATTTTCGACAAAAGGACAGAGACAGTTCACCGAGCGGCTAAAGGCTGCGGTGGGTGGATGTGTCGTGTTGTCGACCTGCAATAGGATGGAAATATACTTTACGGATAAATGTGAGCCATGTGGGTCTGTTATAACAGGAAAAATGAGCAGCGGTGAAGCTTCCGGTGGGCGAGGTGGACTGCTTGAACAGGTAGAAATGCTTCTGGCTAATGATAGGGATGTCCCTGTCAGCCTCATAAGAAGATATAGCATGAATTATGAGGGATTCCAGTGTATGTTACATCTGTGCAGAGTGGCGTGTGGTATGGATTCCATGGTGCTCGGCGAGGTGGAGATCATACATCAGGTGAAGAGCGCATATCTTGTGGCAAAGAAGCTTGGAGCCTGTGACGGCGAGCTGAATATAGCATTTCAGGGAGCACTTGCGGCGGCAAAGGCGGTGGCGACGGAGAGTGACACTACGAGACTTCCGGTATCCGTCGGAACCTTGTCAGCACGGGAGGCAGTGAATTTTACAAGAAATGGCGGCATTGAAAACACGTGCAGAGATGTTCGAAGTGATGTGGTAAGCAGCAGTCAAGTTGAGAGTGTGGATGCTGAAAAGGCAAATACCGGGCATATCCTAGTCGTAGGAGCCACAGGCAAGATAGGCAGCATAGTTGTCAAGGATATTGCAGATCTTGCACCAGATATAGAGATAACAGGCACAAGCAGAAGTCACAACAGTGCAGATAGCATATTTGACAGACATCAGCAGATCAGGATAGAGGACTACAGCAGAAGATATGAGCTGGCAGCCTGGGCGGATGTCATCATCAGTGCGACAGCAAGCCCTCATTATACATTTGTCAGGGATGAGCTGGCGGAGGCTGTGAAAATGCAGCCGAAGCGGAGATTGCTCCTTGATTTGGCAATGCCAAAGGACATTGATCCTGCGGTCTCAGATGTGGACGGATGTGTGCTGCGTGACATAGACTATATCAGAACACTCTCCAGAGAGAACAATGAAAGCAGGGCAAAGACAATCACAGAGATGGAGCCGTGGCTCATATCACAGGTTGACGAGATTATGAAGAACATAGCATTTTCGAGGTTCAACAGGGAGCACAGGGACGTGATGGCGAAGCTTAAGACTATAGATGGTGCAAAGATGGTATATAAACTCAAAGGACAGCTTGAGTATGAGGCATTTGAGAAAATGCTGGACAGTATTGTGACTGCCGGATGTGAGAACTGAATACTGCTTGTTTGCCTGAGGTTATGCAGTATCATCGGCTGATGATGGTTATGTCAGATAATTGGAACAACTTTTGGTGCTTTTTAATAGATACTCAATAATAGAAATTAGAGGTAGTGATGTCGTATTTCCCATTTATGATAGAATTGAATAATGAGAGATGCCTGATCGCAGGAGGCGGAACTGTTGCATACAGAAAGGTGTGCAGCATGCTGGAATTTGGCGCGGTGGTCACGGTGGTGTCACCGGAGTTCTGCCCGGAGCTTTTAGAACTGGTGGAGCAGGTGAATACGCCAGACAAATACTGTGCAGCGACAAGCGATGATCGTGGTTCTGTAGAGAATTTTGCAGATTATTCTGGATGCCTAACACTTGTAAAAAGACGTGTGCAGCCGCAGGATATTGACGGTGCATTTGTCGTCATAATGGCGACGGACGATGAGAAGGTCAACCACGACATGGCTGAGCTCTGCAGGCAGCAGCGCATACTGGTAAATGTGGTGGATGTGAAATCGGATTGTGGATTCTACTTTCCGGCGATCATAAAGGATAAAGAGGTCGTGATAAGCGTTTCCACCGGAGGACAGAGTCCGGTGCTTGCGGGAACGATCAAGAGAAATATAGAGAGCCATTTAGGCAGGAGTTATGGCGACATAGCGGAGCGGATGGGTGAGCTCCGGGAGCAGATCAAAGCACAGATAGACGGCGAGGAAGAGCGAAAGAAAGCATTTCAGCAAATGGTTAGGAGTCTGTTAGATGAGAGTTGAGAATGGACATGGTAAAAATAAACCGAATATTCGTAAATTTGCGGAGAATGACATGGCAGATGGATTCAATAGTGACGGTTTGGATTGCGAAAGCGGAGGACAGAAAAAAACAGTAAAAGTTGGAACCCGTGGCAGCATGCTTGCTCTTGCTCAGACTGAACTGGTGATAAAGGCACTCAAGGAGAGATTTTCCCAGATTGATTTTCAGATGATTACAATGAGTACCCGGGGGGATCGGGACACCAGCAGAGCGCTTCTGGAATTCGGAGGCAAAGCGGTATTTGTCGAAGAGTTCGAGGAAGCTATACTTAAAGGTGACATAGACATAGCGGTACACAGTGCCAAGGATATGCCGATGGAGATCATGGAAGGTCTTACGATAGCGGGCACACTTCCAAGGGCCTGTCCGCAGGACGTTCTCATATATAAGAGCGGCAGAATATTTGACAGAAACGACAGTTTCGTGGTGGGAACCAGCAGCCTGAGACGGCAGTACCAGATAAGAGACATGTATCCATATGCTGTGTGCAAGAATCTGAGAGGAAATGTCGGCACCCGCATACAGAAGCTGGAAGATGGCGAATACGATGCCATCATTCTTGCAGCGGCAGGGCTTGAGCGCCTGGGAGTTATTGAAGACAAAGGCAATGACAGCACAGAATGCTTTGAAGTGCACAAGGACGAACTTACATTCAGATACATCAGCACAGAGTCCATGCTTCCGGCAGCATGTCAGGGAATCATAGCCATAGAGACACGAACCTCTGGCGAGGTATACGACATGGTCAGAGCGATAAATGACACAGAGGCATACACACAGCTCACATGCGAGCGCGCAGTTCTGAATCGCCTGAACGCCGGCTGTCACGAACCGATAGGCGTGTATTCAGAACTTCATGGCGACCACATGAAGCTAAGCCTGATGAAAGCAGATGCGGCTTCATCGGACAAAGAGAAAGATGAAGAAATCCAGATACACAGAAAGACGGTAGAAGGAAACACCGCAGAATGGGAACAGCTGGTAGAGAATTTAATAAAGTAGAGTAAGTTGTTTTGCAACAGTATATTTAAAAGATAAATAAAAACATAAAATGTAGATTGTTTTGAAGTAGTATGTATTGAAGATAAAAGAAAAGTAAAGAAGTAAATTTTTTCGATGCGTAAGCCGTGTGAGTTGGATGGGTGTCTCTACGGCGGGTAGCACATAAGCGATGGAAGCTTGTCGCTCCTTGCCAAACGGGAGCCTCCAACGCCCTTATTGGAGGCGGGAGTGAGTGCAAATAGGAGCAAGACAAGGTGACTGAGCTGTGCGTAGCCGAGAGACACCCATCCAACTCCCACGGCGAATGGAGAGCAAAAAATGGTATATTTGATAGGCGCAGGCCCCGGCGATCCGGGACTCATCACGGTGAAGGGCCTGGAATTCATAAAACAATGCGATACAATCATATATGACAGACTCGGAACCTATCAGCTTCTGGAGATGGTGAAGCCGGACTGCCGCAGGATATACGTTGGCAAACAGGCGGGCAGCCACTACAAGAAGCAGCCTGAGATAAACGAGATACTTGTTGAGGAAGGCCGCAAAGGCAACATGGTGGTGCGCCTCAAAGGCGGCGATCCATTTGTATTTGGAAGAGGCGGCGAGGAAGTGACCGCACTTTTAGAAGCGGGGATCCCATTTCAGGTGATACCGGGAATAACGTCCGCCGTGGCGGTTCCGGAGGTGTGCGGCATACCGGTGACCCACCGCGGAACGAGCAGAAGCTTTCACGTGATAACAGGACACAAGCGGGCAGACATACACAGATCTGATGAAGGTGGTTTAGATGACTACGACTACATCAGAAATCAGGAAGGGACAAGCGTGTTCCTGATGGGGCTGAACAGACTGCCACAGATCATGGAGAGACTTGTTCAGACTGGGGCGGAGGAACATACTCCGGTCACGGTCATTTCCAAGGGAACCATGCCTGGACAGAGGATAGTCCGCGGCGATATACAGACAATTGCGGACAAGGTGAACGAGGCAAAGCTTGAATCTCCTGCGATCATAGTTGTGGGTGAAAATGCAGCGTTGGATTTTACAGCACCAAACAGAGGACCGCTTCAGAATGTCCACGTTGGACTTATTGGAACGCCAAAGCTTCGCGAGAAGATGAGAGTTGCAATAGATGCACTTGGCGGTCAGTCCTACAGCATAGTGGATATGAGTGTGGAGCAGACAGAGGAGAAGAACAGGCTGCGAGTGGCTCTGGAACATATAGAAGATTACAGCTGGCTGGCATTTACCAGTCAGAACACCATAACCTTGTTTTTCAAATGGCTCAGAGAATGGAATATAGATGTCAGAAAACTGGCCCATCTGAAACTTGCGGTGGTCGGCGCCGGAACAAGGGACGCACTTAAGGTTGAGGGATATATAGCGGATTATGTGCCGGACGAGTACACCACAAGTGCTCTTGCTATGGGACTTGCAAATGTGATGAATGACGGAGAGAAACTTCTCCTTCCGAGAGCCGTTCAGGGCAGCGAGACAATGCTTGACATACTTGATCAGGGCGGTGTGGTATATGAGGAGATCCCAGTTTATGATGTGGTTGGACGCAGGATGGAGAGCATACAGTATCTGAAGGATCTGGATGTGATCACATTTGTCAGCGCGTCAGGTGTCAGAGGATTTCTAGATGTTCTTGATGCAGAGAAAAAAAACTGCGGTGTGGCTCATATGTTGAATGATATAGATTCATGTGGGGATCATACGGACAATACAGACGGCAGTTTTAAAATACATGATATAATGAAGAATATCCGCATAGCGGCACTTGGAAATGTGACCGAGAAGGCTTTGGAGAAGGCTGGTTATCATGCGGATATAGTTCCAGAGGTTGGTGATATCGAGCACCTTATATCAGCCATCGGTGATTATTATTTTAGAGAAAAGAGGCAGTAACATGATAAGACTCAGAAGACTTCGCGGAAGCGAGGCCATCAGAAATATGGTTAGAGAGAACAGGGTTAACAAGGAGGATCTTGTATATCCGATGTTTGTGGCGGAGGGCACAGGGATCAAGAATCCGGTAGACTCCATGCCGGGAATATACCAGTATTCACTCGACACATTTGAGGAGGAGCTTCGCAGAGTGGCGGACGCCGGAATCAGCGCGGTTCTCCTGTTCGGCATACCGGCTCACAAGGATGAGGTGGGTAGCAGCGCGTACGACGATCAGGGAATCATGCAGAAAGCAGTCAGGAGGATAAAAGAGCTGTATCCGGATATGATAGTCATAGCGGACATTTGTCTGTGCGAGTACACATCACACGGTCACTGCGGAATTATCCATGACGGCAAGATACTCAACGATGAGACTCTTCCATATCTGGGCAAGATGGCTGTATCACTTGCAAAGGCTGGCGCAGACATGGTGGCTCCGTCGGATATGATGGATGGACACACCGCATACATCAGAAAGGCACTTGACGACAACGGGCTGACGGATGTACTGATCATGGGTTACAGTGCGAAATTTGCATCTGGTTACTATGCACCATTTCGCGATGCGGCACATTCTGCACCACAGTTTGGAGACAGAAGGACATACCAGATGGATCCCGCAAATGGCAGGGAGGCTCTGAGAGAGTGCGAGGCGGATATCGCCGAGGGAGCAGACATAATCATGGTCAAGCCGGCACTTGCTTATCTGGATGTAGTCAAGGATGTGAGAAACCACACGGACTATCCGATAGCGGTGTACAATGTCAGCGGCGAGTACTCCATGGTCAAGGCAGCTGCGGCAAATGGCTGGATAGACGAGAAGAGGATCGTTATGGAAAACATGACAGCCATGAAACGTGCCGGAGCAGGGATCATCATAACCTATCACGCCATAGACGTGGCACACTGGCTTGAGTCGGAATCAATATGACGGAGTCATATTTCGGAATGATTCCGACGATCTGCCCCACTCGACGGAGGAGAGAGGGGCGTTACCAAAGATGAGGAGAATGCGACATCAACACTTAAAAGAAGATAGAGCTGAGTAGGACAATAGTTGCTATGTATAACGAGGCATTTTTATCTATTTGGAATATAAATTAGAAAAAGATACAATATTGTATCTAAACGGCTAAAATAACATAGCTTTGCGAAAAACAAAAGGAAACAAAGAAAAAAGTCACACAGGACGATAAATTATAGAAAGAAGAATGGCAATGACAAATTCACAGGATCTATTTGAGAAATCACAGAAGGTAATTCCAGGCGGCGTCAATTCACCGGTCAGGGCATTTGGCTCGGTGGGACGGACACCTGTATTTATGAAGAAAGCAAAAGGTTCACATATATTTGACGAGGATGGCAATTCCTACGTGGATTATGTTTGTTCCTGGGGCCCGGGAATTCTGGGGCATGCCGATGACAGAGTCATAGATGCGGTGAAGGCGGCTTGTGATGACGGACTTACATTCGGCGCACCGACAAGGAAAGAGCTCGAGATCGCAGAGCTGGTAAATGAGCTTATGCCGTCAATGGAGCTGACCCGAATGGTCAACTCGGGAACAGAGGCAGTGATGAGTGCGCTCAGAGTGGCGAGGGGATTTACAGGCAGAGACAAGATTGTAAAGTTCCGCGGCTGCTATCACGGACACAGTGATGGACTTCTGGTCAAGGCAGGCTCGGCGGCACTTACACAGTCAGTTCCGGACAGCCTGGGAGTTCCAAAGTCGTATACACAGCATACACTCATAGCAGAGTATAACAACGAGGACAGCGTAAAGAAGTTATTTGAGGCGGAGGGCAAAGACATTGCCGCAATCGTGGTCGAGCCGGTTGCCGCAAATATGGGAGTTGTCCCACCGCATGATGGATTTCTTCAGTTTCTCAGGGACATAACAAATGAATACGGCGCACTTCTTATATTTGATGAGGTCATCACAGGTTTCAGACTCAGCCTTGGCGGTGCCCAGGAATACTTCGGGGTAAAGCCGGATCTCACAACACTTGGCAAGATAGTTGGAGGCGGAATGCCGGTGGGAGCTTATGGCGGACGCCGCGATGTCATGAGCATGGTGGCACCACTTGGCGGAGTATACCAGGCGGGAACTCTGTCGGGCAATCCGATAGCCATGACAGCCGGACTCACAACGCTCCGCATACTCCAGAAGGAAAAAGACACTGTATATCCTGCGATAGAAAAGAGCACAAGGCAGATAGCCGACACAGTCAGAAGCACATTTGGCGACACAGTCCATGTCAACCAGATAGGCTCACTGATGAGCGTATTCTTCACAGATCAGGAAGTAGTGGATATGGACACGTCAATATCCAGCGACACCGCAAGGTATGCAAAGTATTTCTCATACATGCTGGACAACGGAATCTACCTTGCACCATCACAGTTCGAGGCAATGTTCGTGTCCTACGCACACAGCAAGGAAGACGTATCCAAAACCTGTGAGCTGATAAAGAAATACAAAGAGAACTAGAGAGACTTAGTAGGTCAGAAGATGTCTCATTAAAAAGGAATTTATATTCCTATATTGTAGAAATAATTAGATAAGTATTAAAAGAGTGGTTTGGAAATAACATAATAAAACTAACGGTTATCGAAGAGTAAGCTGTCATGTTTATGTGATGCTACAGAGTCGTGCGTAGCCTTGGAGCATCACATAAACATGACAGCGACCTTCTTCGACAAGGAGGAAATATGAGAGATTTGGTTATTGTGGGCAGCGGCCCTGCGGGTCTGTCCGCCGCAGTCTACGCCAAGAGGGCGATGATGGACGTGGTGGTACTGGAGAAGAAAGCATTCTCCGGCGGACAGATCGTAAATACAGAGCAGGTGGACAACTACCTCGGACTGCCGGGCATAAGCGGCTTTGACATGGGTATGAAGTTCAAAGAACACGCAGATACATTGGGCGTGGAGTTTGATGACAGAGAGGTGACAGCCATCGAGGATCACGGCGATCACAAGAAGGTCAGCCTGGAGGATGGCAGCAGCATAGAGACAAAGGCGGTTCTGATAGCCACGGGTGCAAAGCACAGAAAGCTTGGCGTTCTCGGTGAGGAGGAATTCACAGGGGCAGGAGTTTCTTACTGTGCCACATGTGATGGAGCGTTCTTCAAGAACAAAGAAGTCGCAGTTGTGGGCGGAGGTAATATAGCTCTTGAGGATGCCCTGTATCTGTCAAAGATGTGCAGCAAGGTACATCTGATCCACAGAAGAGATGAGTTCAGAGGCGAGAAAATACTCGGAGCGCAGGTGCTTGAGACTGAGAATATAGAATTCCACCCATTTGCGCAGGTGACAGAGATAGGCGGAACGCCGGGCAAGCTGGAACTCAAGGTCGCTGTTAAGACACCGAAAACAGTGGACGGACAGACAGACAGCAATTTCACGCTTCCGGTAGCCGGTGTATTTATTGCCATAGGAACAAGCCCTATCACAGACTTCCTCGGTGACGTTGTGGAGCTTGATGACGCTGGTTATGTTGCAGCGGGCGAGACCGGACAGACCAGCACACCGGGAATATTTGCCGCGGGAGATGTGAGGACCAAGGCAGTGCGCCAGGTGGCGACAGCAGTTGGAGATGGTGCAGCAGTTGTCCATTATGTTGAGGAATACCTGAACGGATTAAAAAAGAAGGTATAACTTGAGTATCTGATCAGCAACACATGGTAGGCAGCATAGAAACATAATCATAAAAATCAAGTGAATTAAACGGAAAATAATTGGCACGGAGATAAGGTAAGAACATCAATGATATAACTGCTTTTTCTCCCTGCCAAAAAAATAAAACTAATTCATAGTAATTCTATAGGTAAAATATAACAATGAACAGGAGGCGGAAAAATGTTAATATCATCAAAGGGACAATATGCTTTGAGACTCATGGTAGATATATCGATAAACAGCGGCAGCACGGTTACTGTCAAAGCCGTAGCCAGAAGATGTGGATTGTCTGACAAATATCTTGAGCAGGTTACATCTTCTCTGCTAAAGGCAGGATATTTAAGGAGCGTGAGAGGTCCGAGAGGTGGTTACCGTCTGAACATGCCGGCGGAGGAGATCACGGTTGGGATGGTGCTAAGGGCGATAGAGGGCAGGATATCACCAATCGATAACAGAGTTGATGAGGATGGCGACACCAATATGGTCATGAACGATGTCATTGGAGAGGTGTGGGATGATCTTGAGTCTGCCATCAACAATGTCCTTGACAACAAAACCATCGCCGATCTCACCCGGGAGTACAGTGACCGGATCGGATACATGTACTCAATATAAATCAGGGACGGAGGGGACAGGTACCTCCGTCCCCGGAGGGGCAATAAGATTTCAGTTGAAAAAAAACTTATTTTGTATATAGTTGTAGTGGGATATATATCATATTAGGAGAATAAGAGATGTTAACACAGTTTTCGAGAACGGAGCTGCTATTTGGCAAGGAAGCCATGGACAAGCTGGCAGGCTCTAAGGTAGCGGTATTTGGAATAGGCGGAGTTGGCGGTTATGTATGCGAGGCGTTGGTCAGAAGCGGTGTCGGAGCATTTGACCTGATAGATGACGACAAGGTGTGTCTGACAAATCTCAACAGACAGATCATAGCGACAAGGAGCACAGTTGGAAAGTATAAGACCGATGTTATGAGGGACAGGATGCTTGACATCAATCCAAATGTGGAGGTTGAGGTACACAAATGTTTCTTCCTTCCGGAGAATGCGGATGACTTCCCTTGGGACAGCTACGACTACGTAGTCGACGCGGTGGACACCGTGACAGCCAAGATCGCTCTTGTCATGAAGTGTAAGGAGAAGAACATTCCGATCATCAGCAGCATGGGTGCGGGAAACAAGCTTGACGGAAGCCAGTTCAAGGTTGCAGATATATACAAGACAAAGGTGTGCCCTCTTGCGAAGGTCATGAGAAGAGAACTGAAGAAGAGGGGCGTCAAGAAACTCAAGGTCGTATACTCTGAAGAGATTCCGACAAGGCCAATCGAAGATATGGCGATAAGCTGCAGAAACAACTGCATTTGTCCTCCGGGTGCAGAACACAAATGCACAGAGCGCAGAGACATCCCGGGCAGCGTGGCATTTGTGCCATCAGTCGCAGGGCTTATCATAGCCGGTGAGGTGGCAAAGGATCTCATCAGGGTATAAAAAAGAAGACGCTGAGAAATCAGCGCCTTCTCCATAAAAATACCAAAGTTCCAAGCAGAACAGCACCACCATAGATGAATGGTGCATTTTTGTCGCTGTTCATAGTTTTTTCCGTATAAGATGCGGATGGATTCTCCGGGTTGTAATATATTGCGATGGACGACATGGAGTTGTAATTTGTTAGACCGCGGACGGAAAGAAAACCATTGTGCAATACTCCGGATTGGTCGCGGTATTCATAGTTGATATGGGTTCTTTTACTGACTCTTCTGACAGATGTGATATTGGCGGACGTTCTGGTATAGTCCCGCTCGATACGGCATGCCTTACCCCGTATGGAAAGACCGATGACCACAGCTATGATGAATGATGCTATTGGAATAATGTAAGTCGTATAAGGTAATAGTCTGAAAAAAATACTGATAGAATCCCCCGATGTTAAAATCATAATGTACCTCCTGAAATTGTTGTTTCCCCCAAATGTCAGACATGAGATCCCTATTTACATGCCGGACTTGTATGTGTAGATTATAATATAAAGAAGACTGGTTGAGAATCCCTTAATTTAAGAGGATAAGTCTGTTAATATAGCAAATCTCAGGTAATAAATATATTACTGTATGCACTGCCACTCATGGTGGTCATAAGCTCAGTCATATTCGCATTTGCCAGAAGTGATAACATGGTGATAATAGGCCAATAATATAATAGAGAATATACAAAAGGAAGATGAACGAGATGGATAAGAAAGAAGAAAAGAAAATCATAAGACAGGAGTTTCTGACAGGTGAGAGAGCTCTTTTCATGGGAAAAAATCTCGATATATATGATACGATATTTGACGACGGCGAGTCTCCGCTTAAGGAGAGCCGCGGCATAAATCTGTACGGCAGCATGTTCAAATGGAAGTATCCGCTGTGGTACAGCAAGAACATTGTTGCGGAGGATTGCCACTGGTTTGAGATGGCGAGAGCCGGAGTCTGGTACACTGATAATATCGCGGTGAGGCGGGCACTCATCCAGGCACCAAAGAACTTCCGCAGATGTAAAGGTCTGGAGCTTACGGATGTGACATTCACCCATGCGGAGGAGACACTGTGGAGCTGCGATGACGTGATAATGAACCACGTGACAGCAAAGGGCGACTATTTTGCCATGAACAGCAATAATATGAAGATAGACGACCTGAAGCTTGACGGCAACTATTCATTTGACGGATGCAGGAATGTGGAGATAAGAAACTCCAATCTGCTTTCAAAGGATGCATTCTGGAACACAGAGAATGTGACCGTATATGATTCATTCATATCGGGCGAGTATCTTGGATGGAACGCAAAGAACCTCACCCTGGTGAACTGCACCATCGAGAGCCTTCAGGGCATGTGCTACATCGACAACCTTGTGATGAAAAACTGCAAGCTCATCAACACAACACTTGCCTTCGAATACTCAACAGTGGATGCTGATATCTGCAGCAAGATAGACAGTGTCATGAACCCGACATCAGGAACCATCAAAGCCCAGCACATCGACAACCTGATAATAGAAAAAGACAAAGTAGATTCGTCAAAGACAAAAATAATAGTACAGGACTAAACGAGTTTAAGATTTGGTGATATATCATAACGTAAATGAGATTCCGCGGCTGCTGTGGTGATACGAGTTGGCACATATAGATTGCTCAATCGGTAGTGAAGTCGACTGAGCCTTGCTGCTTCTTGCCGGAGCGGCGCAAGCAACGCACTTATCGCTTGCAGAGCGCAGTGCAGATAGAAGCAAAGCAAGGCGAGGGAAGACGAACGTGATGGAGCACTCTATATGTGCCAGCCGTTTGCCACAGCAGCCGCGGAATCTCTCCATGAAGTGGAGGGACAAACATGAAGTTTGATTTTGACAAGGTTATAGACAGACGCGGCACAGGCTCCCTGAAGTGGGACGTGCCGGAAAACGAACTGCCAATGTGGGTGGCAGACATGGACTTTCAGACGGCTCCGTGCATCAGGGAGGCACTGGCAGCCCGGGTTGAGCACGGAATATTCGGATATTCCATCATCCCGGACGAGTGGGCAGATGCCTACGTGAACTGGTGGGGCAGCAGACACGGATTTGCGATAGACAGGGATTGGCTGGTGTTCTGCACCGGAGTCATCCCAGCCATATCAACGGCGGTGAGAAAGCTCACTACACCTGCAGAGAATGTTGTAGTGCAGACCCCTGTCTACAATATTTTCTTTAATTCTATATACAACAATGGGCGAAATATATTGGAAAGCCCTCTGAAATACGACGGCGAGGGATATGCCATGGACTTTGAGGATCTTGAGGCAAAGCTTGCAGATCCACAGACCAGCCTCATGATACTCTGCAATCCACAGAATCCTGAGGGGAAGATCTGGGATAAGGAGACACTTGCCCATGTGGGAGAGCTATGCGCAAAGTATGGTGTGACGGTCATCTCGGATGAGATACACTGCGATCTCACCGATCCTGGAAAGGAGTATGTGCCATTTGCCACGGCATCTGACACATGCAGGGATATAAGCGTGACCTGTATTGCGCCGACAAAGACCTTCAACATAGCCGGAATCCAGACTGCGGCCATTGTGGTTTCAAATAAATTCCTGAGACACAAGATGTGGAGAGGTCTGAACACAGACGAGGTAGCCGAGCCAAATGCATTTGCGGTGGATGCGGCGATAGCAGCATTTACAAATGGCGGCGAGTGGCTGGACAGTCTCAGGCAGTATCTGTATGAGAACAAGCAGTATGTGAGAAAATTTGTATCTGAGAATATCCCTGACATGAAGGTGGTGTACTCGGAAGCAACATACCTTCTCTGGCTTGACTGCAGTAAGATAACTGACAACGCAAAACAGCTTTCAGCATTTATCAGGAAGAACACCGGACTCTATATGTCGCCGGGACTTTCATATGGTAAGAACGGAAAGGCATTTATCAGACTTAACATCGCATGTCCAAGGTCGATCGTGGAAGAGGGCATGAAGAGACTTGCCGAGGGAACCACGGCATTCAGAAAAATGAACGCAGAGATGGTAAACATAGACAATGCGGCTAAAAAAGGAGATATAGATGAGTAGCAGTGAAAACTTGCTGAAGGACATGATATCTGGAAAGTCGATGACCGCATCCCAGCAGATAGGACTTACGGTCAGGCTCAGTATCCCGGCGATCCTTGCCCAGATCTCGTCCATTGTCATGCAGTACATCGATGCATCCATGGTGGGGCGTCTTGGTGCAAATGCATCGGGAGCCATCGGACTTGTTTCGTCCACGACATGGCTGTTTGGCGGGCTATGCATTGCGGTGACTACAGGATTTACTGTGCAGATAGCCCAGGCTGTGGGGGCCGGTGAGGATAAATCTGCCAGAAATATCATGAAACAGGGACTCATAATAGCCCTGTGCATAAGCGTCATACTCGCACTCATTGCAGCACTTATAAGCACACCGCTTCCGAGCTGGCTCGGCGGTGAAGCTGCTATACAGAAGATGGCAAGCCAGTATTTCCTTGTGTATATGCTGGGACTTCCTGCTCTGCAGATGAACAGCATAGCGGGCGGTATGCACCAGAGCTCCGGAAATATGAGACTCCCAGGTATACTGAATGTCATGTGCTGTGTGATGGATGTGATTTTTAATTTGTTCTTTATATTTCCGACAAGAATTGTAAATTTAAGTATTCCGTTTTTATCCAGCGTAAGGCTGGCTGGTTCTCAGATGGCAGGAACGGTTCAGGCAGGAGCCTTTGGTTCCCATTTGTCAACACTTGTGCAGTCTGAAACCTCGATGAATGGACTGACATTTACCATGCCGGGACTTGGACTTGGCGTTGCTGGGGCGGCACTTGGAACCATCACTGCTGAAGCAGTTACCTGTGCCATCATGGTCACTGCACTTCTTTGGAAGAACAGGACACTCCATTTAAGAAAGGGAGAACGTTTAAGATTTCACAGGGATACCCTTGCCAAGGCGGTGAAGATTGGAGCACCTGTGGGTCTTGAGCAGATGGTCATGTGCTCAGCGTATGTCATGTCCACAAAGATCGTGTCACCGCTTGGAACGATAGCCATCGCAGCCAACTCATTTGCGGTTACTGCGGAGAGCTTCTGTTACATGCCGGGGTACGGAGTACAGGCGGCATCAACCACACTTGTGGGACAATGCGTGGGAGCAGGACAAAAACAGTTGTCCAGAAGAATGGCATGGATTACAATGGGATTAGGTGTGTCGGTTATGACCATTGGCGGAGTCCTTATGTACATAGCAGCTCCGTCCATGATAGGTGTGCTGACACCGAACGAAGAGATAAGAAATCTTGGGGCGGCAGTGCTGAGGATAGAGGCATTTGCCGAACCATTTTATGCCGCATCCATAGTTGCATCGGGAGCACTCAGGGGAGCCGGGGACACTCTGGTCCCAAGCTGCATGAACTTTGCAAGTATGTGGTGTGTGCGGATACCGCTTGCAGCCATACTTGCACCTAGAGTCGGTCTCTACGGTGTATGGATCGCCATGTGCGTGGAGCTCTGTTTCAGAGGAATCCTGTTCACCACAAGGCTTAAACGGGAAAGATGGATGCGGGTGTTTGACGAACATTAAATATGATGTTTTATAATTGCAAGGCATGATTAAACTTGCAATAAAACATCGTTAAACAGGGAGGAAAATATGCCAGTATTTGATTTCAGTGGAAGTGACAACAAGAATAAGAACATAGTTACATATGAGACGTTTCAGTCTTCGGAGTCTACAGCAACAGCGGAGAAGCCGATCATGATCCTTGAGAACACGACCAGGAAGTGGGCTCACCACTCCAGCGGAAAGTTCACCAATCCGATCAAGAGAACAGCATTTGAATTTGACGAGGTAGACGGAGTCCAGTCCGCAGACATATTGAAGATAGATGCGAGATTTGTAAGCCTTCTCAAATGGCTCGGCGAGAATCACATCAACGTCCGTCTGTCGGGAGAGAACAGACCGGAGGGTTATGCGGTATACAAGATAAGGGAGACCGAGTTCGGCGGCGGATCAAAGCTCTCGGCAAATGATGGATTCCTGCAGTTTATGATAGAGAGACTTCTTGCCAGCGACGCCCCTTCAGAAGAGGAGAAATCCGAGGAGGAAGAAGAGGAAGAGGCACTGGGCGATGACATGAAGCTCACGAGCATGCAGAGCATCATTGACTTCATGCACTGCGCCGGAAGAACACTTCCTGACAATATAAGGCTGTGGGCCAGAAGAAATCTTGCGGTTGCGAGATCCAGCGAGGTATCACCGGAGGAGAGACGCCACGCCCAGAGAGCACTTTCCATGGCGATGAACATCAGATGGAAGAGCAATTACTTTGAGGCGATAGATCCGGAAGAGGCTAGAAGGATACTGGACGAGGAACTCTACGGAATGGAGAAGGTAAAGCAGAGGATCATCGAGACAATCATCCAGATCAACCGTACACATACACTTCCTGCATATGGACTTCTGCTCTGCGGACCTGCCGGAACAGGAAAGTCACAGATAGCCTATGCGGTTGCGAGAATACTCAGACTTCCATGGACGACCCTTGACATGAGTTCCATCAACGATCCGGAACAGCTTACAGGAAGTTCAAGAGTATATTCCAATGCCAAGCCGGGAATCATCATGGAGGCATTTTCACAGGCTGGAGAATCTAACCTCGTATTCATCATCAACGAGCTGGACAAGGCAAATTCCGGCAAGGGCAACGGCAATCCTGCGGATGTACTGCTGACACTGCTGGACAACCTGGGATTCACCGACAACTACATGGAGTGCATGATCCCGACAAATGGCGTGTATCCTATAGCGACGGCAAATGACAAGGAGAACATCAGCAAGCCGATCATGTCGAGATTTGCTGTTATAGACATACCGGATTACACCCCGGATGAGAAGAAGGAGATATTCAACAAATTTGTTCTGCCGAAGGTGCTCAAGCGCATCGGACTTGAAGGGAGCGAGTGCATCATCCTTCCAGACGGCGTGGATGCTGTCATCAAGAAGTGCGACGGCGTGACCGGAATCAGAGATATAGAGCAGGCTGCAGAGCACATAGTTGCACATGCGCTTTACCAGATCGAGGTAAATCACGTTCAGAGCGTGACATTTGACGGAGCTATGATAGAGGAGCTTTTGAGCTGATTATCGTCATATTACACAATTTACATTACGGAAAGTATTATGGTATACTCTTCTTATGAAACAAGTTTCATGGACTACAGTCTGAAATTCATAAGGAGAGTATATTTATATATGGCAAGTATAAGAGACGTTGCGAAGGAGGCGGGGGTCGCCATCTGCACGGTGTCGAGACTTATCAACGGCACGGCAAATGTTGAACCTGAGACTCAGAAGAAGATAGAAGATGCGATGAAGAAACTGGATTATGTTCCAAATGAGCTTGCGCGAGGCATGTTCAAGGGCAGATCAAACTCCATTGCGATGTTGGTTCCAAATATCCAGCACCCATGGTTCTCATCACTGGCATCGGAGATAGAAAAGATACTTTATGAGAAGAAATACAAGTTTATGCTTTTTTCAACATCCGATGACAAGCAGAGGGAGAAGGAGTGTTTCAAGCTGTTAAAGTCCAACATCGTGGATGGGATCATATGCGGAACGTCGGCATGTACGGCGAAGGAATACCAGAAGATAGATAAGCCGATGGTCATGCTGGATTATAAGGTTGGCAGCAAATTTCCTGTCGTAGTGTCGGATCACAAGATGGGCGGACAGCTTGCTGCCCAGGAATTTATAAACAGTGGATGCAAATATGTCATCCACATATCAGGAATCAAGGTAGATAAGAATATCATGTCATTTGAGTGCCATGAGGAACTAGATAGAGTCCTTGCCGAGAATGGGATAAAATCCAGACGAGTTCCAATACAGTGGAACGACTTTGATTTTCATGGATATTTTGAGATGGCAAAATGCATACTGGAGGAGTATCCTGACGTGGACGGAATATTTGCCGCAGACATGCCAGCGATAGCATTCCTCAAGGCAGCACTTGCCATAGGCAAAAAGATTCCTGATGACCTGGCGATCGTGGCATACGACGGAACGTACATAACCAACGCCAGCACGACAAGGCTCACATCGATACATCAGCCGTACAAGGAGATCGCCCAGGAGGCAGTACGCCAGCTTATGGAGATGATCGACGGACCGGAGGAGGAAGATGATGCCGAAGGACAGGGTGAAAGTGCAACCGCAGATCAGATCGACAGCGTAAAAGAGAGAAACACACATATAGACGGAAATCTTATACTACTTCCGGTGAGCGTAGAAAAAGGCGATACAACTTTATAGTATGATTACGAAAAGAAGTTCATGAAGAGAAAATGAGGTGCCACTCAAAAATCATGAACTTCTTTTTTATGCGGGTACAAAACATAAAAAACTTACTAAGAGCACAAAATACAAAAATCTATAAATCCCCTATTGACGAAACATGTTTCATATGATAATCTTAATGCAAATGAAACATGTTTCATTTAAGCGCTTATGAAATGTGTTTTATCGGAACAATATGAATGATAGCGAGAATTAACAAGAGGGAAAATTCAAAGCAAGAAAAGGAGAAAAGGTTATGAGAGCAAAGAAATTAGTAGCATGTGCACTTTCAGCAGCTATGATGCTGGGACTTGCATCCATGACAGGATGTGGTTCAGCAAAGAAGGATTACGATCTGTATATTTACAACACAAAGTCCGAGATCGCAGACAGTATCCAGGATCTGTGCAAGGATTATGAGACAGAGACAGGAGTTAAGGTTAAGGTTTACACATGTGGTACACAGGAGACCATGGAGACACTCAGATCTGAGATGAATTCCAAGAACTATCCTACACTGTACGCGATAAATCAGGCACAGTTCACAGAGTGGAACGAGGGCGGATTTGTACTTCCATCAACATCAGTAAATAATGAAGAATTAAAGTCAATCTACGATTCAATTCCAGAGAGCATGCAGCTCGCAGATGAGAGCGGAGCAAGCTGCGGAATCCCTTACAACGTAGAGGGTTACGGACTTATCGCAGATACGCAGATGATATGTGATGTATTTGGACTTGACAGCGCAGACGCATTTGTCGCTGATTACAGAAGTGCCAATTATGAAGAGTTCACAGGCATGATCAAGGCAATCGATGATTACATAAACGGCAAGGGTGGCGAGAAGGTTACACTTTCAGGCAATGCATACACCACGGCAAAGGACAAGACAGCCACAACAGAGAACATGAACGGAGTATTTGCAATCGCAGGCGCAGAGAAGTGGACATATGCAAACCACTATACAAACTACGCACTGAATGCAGTATTCCCTAACTACAATGCAACGGCAGCAGCTACAAAGGAAGATGTTGATAAGCTTGAGGAGCCACTTGTAAAGATGGTTCAGGAGCTCGATATGCTTTCAAGCTACACAGCAGGACCAAGCGGCAAGGTAGAGCGTGGATCAGAGTACATCAACTCAACAGTGACAGGATATGATCAGGCAGTTCAGACATTTGCCGAGGGTAAGGCAATGTTCATCAAGCAGGGTAACTGGGTATACGGAACCATCGCAGGTGTGGATGCAGACAAGGCATCAAGACTTACGATGCTCCCAATGAAGGTCAACCTTGAGCAGAGTGACATCTCAGCTGAGGGCGTTACAGTTGACAAGATGAACAGCTCAATCCCTGAGTTCGTTTCACAGTATTACGTTATCAACAAGAAGGATTCAGAAGAGGAGCAGAAAGCCGCTGAGGACTTCCTTGTATGGCTCTACACATCAGATACAGGAAAAGATTACATCACAAACAAATTCGCATTTGTCCCATTCAACGCAGACGAGAGCGAGAAGCTTGAGAATCCGCTCAGCAATTCACTTGTATACTATATGAGCAATGACCTTGTGATGGGCAATGACTTCGATGCTTTCCCTGAGTCATGGGGACTCAACACCATCGGTGCAACTATTCAGGAGCAGTTGTTTACAAATCCTGATCAGTGGGATGAGAACACTATAAGAACAGGTGTGGAAGATGCACTGACAAAGTGGAAGGACAGCATCAAAGAGTAATCGGTGTTCAATGGGATGTGTCAGGTTTTCTATGAAAACCTGACATGTAGCGCCAGCCATTTGCCGAAGGCAAATTTTGTATGGCTGGTGTTCAATGTAGGAAAGGAAAAACTATGAAAAGATTTTACAAGAGAAAATTCTGGTTTATGGTTCTGCCTTCTATAGTGTTGTTTCTGCTGGTTATCATAGTTCCTTTTATAGAGGGTGTGATCTACTCCTTCACCGAGTGGAGAGGTTCCTACTTCGTAGGTGGGGAGCACTGGTGGAATGCACTGGTGGGACTTAAGAATTATACAAGCATATTCAAGTCGAAGGATTTCCTTCAGTCACTTGGATACACGGCCATATATGCTGTACTCGCAGTAATAGCACAGAATGTTGTCAGTCTTCTTCTGGCACTCATGATCAAGAAGCTTACCAAGGGCAAGGGACTTTTCAGAACGGTACTGTTCCTTCCATATGTACTTGGAATGCTCGCCATGGGTTATGTATGGCGTTTCATATTTGAAAATGTATTTTCACAGACGCTGTTCGGAACAGACGGTGTGGTACACGTAGAGGTGCTCAACAACATGCTTCAGAATCAGTGGAAAGCACTTCTGGCATATGCGATCGTTGGTGTGTGGCAGGTTGCAGGTTACTATCTGATAATCTACCTCAACGGACTCAACAATATTTCAGAGGATATTTATGAGGCTGCCAGAATAGATGGGGCTACGGGCTGGACAAGCTTCAGGAAGATCACACTTCCGCTTCTCATGCCTTCATTTACGATAGTGCTCTTCATGTCACTGGCAAACAGCTTCAAGATGCTTGATCTCAACGTTTCACTGACAGAGGGCAATTTCGGAACGACCATGATATCCTACATGATACTGAAAACAGTAAGAGAGAGCTCTCCTCCGGCATACGGAGAGGCACAGGCACAGGCAGTTATATTCTTCGTTATCATTGCAGTTATATCTATAGCTCAGGTAATGATCACTAAGAGAAAGGAGATCGAATCATAATGGGAGTAAGAGGCAAGATCAAAAGAGCAATCATAGTGGTTATACTCGCTGTATTGGCAATCGTGACCATATTCCCGATATGGTTCCTGATCGTCAATTCATTCAAGGGACAGCAGGAGATAGTTGCATCTCCAATAGCTCTCCCGAAATCATGGAATCTGGACTATCTGAAGAATGCAGCTGAGCAGATAAATCTCGGCAGCAGCCTGCTTCAGACAGTACTCATAACAGTTGCGGCAGTGGCACTTATCGTGGTCATATCTTCATTTGCCGCATGGGCAATTGCCAGGACAGATTCCAAGGTGGCAAATATACTCTTCATCGCATACACAGCAGCCATGCTCATACCTTTCCAGTCAGTTATGTACCCATTGGTATCGCTGATGGACAAGCTGGGACTCAAAAACACACCGGGGCTGATCCTCATGTACGGAGGCTTTGGAATCAGTATGTCGGTTCTGCTGTACAGAGGATTCATCAAGAGTATCCCGCTGTCACTTGAGGAGGCAGCCATGCTCGATGGAGCAAATATATTCCAGATATACAGATACGTTGTCATGCCGCTCTTAAAGCCAACGACCATGACAGTTGTCATCACAAACGCAGTGTGGATATGGAACGATTACCTTCTTCCATTCCTCGTAATAGGAAATAACGACAAAAAGACGCTCACGCTGAGCTTATATTATGCAAAGAGTCTGTCAGGACAGTACGGAAATCCTTGGGAGCTCATCTTCCCTGCGGTACTTCTCTGCATCATCCCTATCGTGATCATATTCATCATACTTCAGAAGAATATCATCGAGGGAATTTCAGCCGGAGCTGTGAAAGGATAAACATAAAATATGGACAGAAAATGGTGGAAAGAGGCGGTATTTTATCAGATATACCCTAGAAGCTTCTATGACAGCAACGGAGATGGAATAGGAGATCTGAAGGGAATAACTGAGAAATTGCCGTACCTCAAAAATCTTGGCGTGACCGCTGTGTGGATATGTCCATTCTTCAAGTCGCCTATGAAGGACAACGGATATGACATATCGGATTACTACGATGTGAATCCTGAGTTTGGAACCATAGAGGATGCGGATGAACTTATAAGACGCGCAAATGAAAATGGCATCAAGATCATCATGGACATGGTCATCAATCACACATCAGACCAGCACAGATGGTTCCAGGAGGCGTGCCGGGACAGACACAGCAAATACAGAAATTACTATATATTTAAGGACAACATAGATGGACTTGCAGATCTCAGATCTAATTTCGGTGGAAGCACATGGACACAGATTGAGGATGGCAGCTGGTATTTCCATTCATTTGCGAAGGAACAGCCGGATCTCAACTGGGAATGTGAGGAGATGAGACAAGAGCTCTACGACATGATGAATTGGTGGCTTGACAAGGGAGTTTCAGGATTCCGAATGGATGCCATCACATTTATCAAGAAAGACCTCTCATTCCCGCCTATGCCGTCAGACGGCGAGGACGGCAGATGCGATGTTGGCAAATGCTGCCTCAACAGGCCGGGAATAGATGAGTTCCTTCACGAGTTAAAACTCAACACATATGGCAGAGGAGACTTTGTGACTGTCGCAGAGACTCCTGGAGTTCCAAATGAGGATTTGGACAGATATATTGGGAGAGATGGACATTTTTCCATGATATTTGACTTTAGCTACACAGATATAGATATCAATCCGGGCGATCTCTGGCTGCACCAGAGAGACTGGACGATAGAGGAATTCAAGGACAAGCTGTTCACCAATCAGAGACTTGTGAAAAAGATCGGATGGGCAGCAAATTACCTGGAAAACCACGATCAGCCTAGAAGTATAGGCAAATACTTCCCGGCCGGTGATATTCCTGAATACAGAACACAGATGGCAAAGGCGCTGGGTGCGTTGTTCTTCTTCCTGAAGGGTACGCCGTTTGTATATCAGGGACAGGAACTTGGCATGATAAACACTCATTTTGACAACATAGATGAGCTGGACGATATCAACTCCAAGGGACAGTTCGCAAGATGCATTGAAGCCGGATACAGCGAGGCAGAGGCGATGGAATCTGTAAATATCAGGAGCCGCGACCAGTCAAGACTTCCGATGCAGTGGAACAGCGATAAGAACTTCGGATTCTCAGTGCATGAGCCATGGCTGGCATGCAACAATCAGTGTGACCTCCAGACAGTGGAGCTTGAGAGCGCTGATAAGGATTCTGTGCTTAACTTTTATAAGGCGATGATACAGCTCAGAAATCACTCGGAGTACACACAGACTCTCATCTACGGAGACCTGGAGGATGTGGAGACGGATAATGCAGGAATCATAGTGTACAGGCGCAAGCCGGTTCAGATTGAGTGTGCATGTGGAACTGGAGCAAATGCAGAAAGCACAGACAGATCGGTATATGTTGTTGTCAACATGACCGGTGAGGATGTGGGCTATGTAATTCCTGAGACTGCGGATGTGCTTATGGGTAATTATGCGGATTACGATGGTACGCTCAGACCTTATGAGACTGTGGTGTACGCGGTGTAGACCGGAGCTGGCAGAAAAAGCCTGAATATTGGTGGAGACTGATTGAAAATTACAGTTGGTCTGGTATCAGTATTCAGGTTTTTTTCATTGTCTGTATACTTTTGGGATACTTTGCTCAAATCTATAGACAAAGTGAATGGATCATTAAATGCAAGATATGTCTTAATGTTCAAAGCGTATTCACAATTCAGAATAATCACCCAACTTAACCATCATCGGTACCATATTTGGTCAACTTTTTTCCATATAAAATCTAATTCCCAGATATTAAAATAACTGTATTAAAAGCAGTCAGACATGAGATTTTAGAGCAGAGGGTGCGCAGTGCACAGGCGTAACGGAGGTTGTCTGCTCAGACAAATAAATGGAGAAAAGGAGTCACACTTATGGGTATTATTTTTCACGAAGAAACAAAGACATTTCACCTTACAAATGGCGAGATAAGCTACATCATGACAGTGCTCCCCAATGGACATCTGGGAAATCTGTACTATGGCAAGGCGATAAGGGACAGAGGGGATTTCTCACATCTGTTGGAGCTTGTCCAGAGACCTATGTTCCAGTATATATATGACGATGACAGACTGTTCTCACTTGAGTCAGTGAAGCAGGAGCTTCCTGTGTACGGAACCACAGACTACAGAGTACCGATGGTTGAGGTACTTCAGTCAAATGGCAGCAGGATATCAGATTTTGTATATGTATCACATGAGGTAAATGAGGGCAAGCCAAAGCTTGAGGCATTGCCGGCAACATACACAGAGAATGATGACGAGGCAGAGACATTGATCGTCACATTGAAGGATTCACTCACAGGCATAAAGGCGAGAATGCTCTATACGATATGGAGCGACAGACCAGTCATAGCAAAGAGTGTGGAGTATGTAAATGAAGGCACAGAGGCGGTACATCTCACCACTGCTTACAGTATGTGCCTGGATCTCCCTGATCCTGATTATCAGTGGATGCAGCTCTCAGGCGCATGGGCAAGGGAGCGCCACATAATAACCAGAGATCTTGAGCAGGGAGTACAGTCCATAGGCAGTAACCGTGGTCATTCATCCCATGAGCATAATCCGTTCATCGTATTGAAGAGAGAGACAACTGACGAGAACCAGGGAGAGGCGATTGGAATAAGCCTTGTATACAGCGGCAATTTCAAGATACAGGCAGAGGTTGACACGAGAAATACAGCCCGCATTCTTGCCGGAATAAATCCAGATACATTTGACTGGAAGCTCGATACAGGTGAGCATTTCCAGACTCCTGAGGCAGTCATCGTATACTCAGATCAGGGACTCAACAAGATGAGCCAGACCTTCCACAAGCTGTATCAGAAGAGACTTGCAAGAGGCGAGTGGAGAGACAAGCCAAGGCCGATCCTCATCAACAACTGGGAGGCTACATATTTTGATTTCACCAGAGAGAAGCTCATAGCCATCGCACAGAAGGCAAAGGAGTGCGGAGTTGAGCTGTTCGTTCTTGACGACGGCTGGTTTGGAGCCAGAACCACAGACCATGCAGGCCTTGGAGATTGGGTTGCAAATCCAGACAGACTCCCGGAGGGAATCACAGGAATTGCAGAGGATATAGAGAAGGTAGGATTGAAGTTCGGACTGTGGTTCGAGCCGGAGATGACAAATAAAGATTCAGACCTCTACAGAGAGCACCCAGACTGGATACTTTCAGTTCCGGGAAGACATGACTCACACGGAAGATTCCAGTATGTTCTGGATTTCTCCAGAAAAGAGGTCGTTGACAGAATATATGAGATGATGGCAAAGATACTCAGCACGGCAAAGGTGTCATATGTGAAGTGGGATATGAACAGAAGTATCACCGAGTGCTATAGTGCGGCTCTTCCGGCTGACAGACAGGGCGAGGTGTTCCACAGATACATACTTGGTGTGTACGATTTGTATGAGAGACTCACAAGCACATTTCCGCATGTACTCTTTGAGTCATGTGCCAGCGGCGGCGGACGTTTTGATCCGGGCATTCTTTACTATGCGCCACAGGGCTGGACAAGTGATGACACGGATGCCATAGAGAGAGTCAAGATCCAGTATGGAACATCCATGTGTTACCCGATCAGCAGTATGGGAAGCCACGTTTCGGTTGTGCCAAATCATCAGACAAGACGTGAGACTCCGCTTAAGACCCGTGCAAATGCTGCATACTTCGGAACATTTGGATATGAGCTGGATCTGAACAAGCTCACAGCCGAGGAGATAGAGGAGGTCAAGGAGCAGGTCAAGTTCATGAAGGCATACCGTGAGGTGATCCAGTACGGAACATTCTACAGGCTTGCAAGTCCATTTGACAATGAGGAGTGCGGCTGGATGGTCGTATCAGACGATAAGAAGACCGCCATCGTTGCGTGGTTCAGAACACTCTACACACCGAACAAATGCTTCACCAGAATGAAGCTCCACGGCCTTGATCCTGATGCGATATATAGCTGCAATGTGCTCGGGGGACAGGCGCTCACAGTGAGCAAGACACCGGATGGAAAGCTGATATATGAGAAAGTGTCAGGAGACAAAGGAGAGGATTCTGCAGTCAATGTCATCGCAGGCCCATCATGCTATGGCGATGAGCTGATGAACCTCGGACTCATCACCAGCGACACATCGGCGGGAGAGATAGTCGGAGAGGATATGCCTTGCGGAGACTATGATTCCAGACTCTATGTGCTCAAGGCAGAGTAAGCGGGTTTGCGAAAAAATTTTCCTGCTTTTTCGGGCAGAAAAAGAAAAAAGACAGTATATCCGAGTCAAAAAACTAAGATAATAAATTCCAAATAACCGCACTCGTGGTCTATAATTGAAATAAGGCAGTTAAGATATGCCTGTATGGGTTATTTCTGACGACCGGCAAAGGGCATGGTACCAGAAAGGCCATAGTGGCAGGACTTCTGGGAATGCTGCCGGATGATACAAGGATTCCGGATGCCCTGGACATAGCAGACGAGCAGATGGCGCTTGAGGTGAAAAATAGACTAAAAATGTAGACAGAAACTATGGCATTTGTCAAATTGCATAAATAAGGTTTTTTTTAGCCTGCAAACATGATATAATTGCATAAAGAATGTTTTAAAAATGCAGTTGGGGATGATCAGATGAGCAACAGGAAGAGAATATGCGTTATAACAGCACAGGTTGAAGAGAGTACACAGAATCGCTTCATGCAGGGATTTCTGAAGCAGGCATATGATATGAATTACGATGTCTGCATATTTTCCATGTTTTTGAAGTACCAGGATTCAACAGACAGGGAGGTTGGAGATTCAAACATCTACAACCTTATTAATTTTAACCTTTTTGATGCTGTGGTATTGTGTCAGGACACCATACAGACTCCGGGAGTCGTAGAAAAGCTGGAGAAGCGCCTGCAGTCAGAATTTGCAAATGGTGTGGTAGTGGTAGTCGACAAAGAGAATAACATATTCCCAACGGTCATGATGGATCATTATACCCCTATAGTAAAACTCGTGGATCACCTTATAGAGGTTCACGGACACAAGAATATATATTTCCTGGGCGGACTCAAAGAGCACATACACTCCAAGCAGCGACTCGCCGGTTACATAGACAGCATGAAGGCGCACAACCTGCCGGTTACGGACGACATGATATATTATGGAACATACTGGTACGACAGCGGCGACTACATGGTGGACGAGCTTGTGAAGGATAAGGAGCATCTGCCGGATGCCATCGTATGTGCAAATGACTGTATGGCCATCGGAGTGTGCACCGCATTTGACAGATATGGAATAAGAGTTCCCGAGGACATAGCCGTGGTGGGCTATGACTCCATAGAAGACGGAAGAAACAGTCCTGTTCCGATCACATCTGCGGACATACCGGCGGATGACTGCGGGCACTACTGTATGAAATATATAGATGCAAAGCTTAACGGACATGACGTACCGGAATTCAAGTCCAACGTGGAGCTGTACATAGGTGGAACCTGTGGCTGTGAGGGCTGGGAACGAGAGACAGTCAGGATCAGAAGAGACAAATGGGAGACAGACCTCTCAGAGACCGGCTTCTACTCTTGCTTCAACAACATGGCGGATGACCTTGTGGCGCAGACGAGCGTGGAGTCATTCTTCGACACCGTGTCGGAATACGTGTACCAGATAAGACCATTTGAGAGCTTCCATCTGTGCCTGAACGACTACTGGAGAAATCCGGAGGTCATGACCGGCGATGAGGCACTTCGCCACGGTTACACAGATCATGTATACAGACTGATAAAGTGTGGCCCGGATGAAAAAGAAGAGAGACACATACGCTACGACGACGTATTCGAGTCTGCGAAGCTGTTGCCGGAGCTGTACGAGGACAGGGATTATCCTACAGCGTTCATATTTACACCATTGTTCTTCCAGGACAGAAGCTTTGGCTATGCAGTGGTGAACTACGGTGCAGAGCCGAGGGTGTACGAAGATGTATACAGATCCTGGATCAAGACGGTTGCCAGGGACATGGAGTCATTTGCAAGACATCAGGGACTCAATGTACTTCTAAACAAGCTTGAGGCGGATCAGATAAGAGATGGTCTCACCGGAATGTACAACTTCAGAGGCTTCATGGGCAGGGCAAATGACATGATAGTCCAGGCCGCTGAAGAGAAGTCCGAGATACTTGTGTTGGCGGTGGATCTGAAGAATACACGCCAGATAAACAGCAATTACGGAAGAACAGAGGGTGACAGAGTCCTGAGCTATGTTGCCCAGTCGATAAATGAGATACTTACCCCATACGAGATATCCATGAGGATGGGAAATGACGAGTTCGTCATAGCCACAGTGGCAAAGAGTGGCGATATCTCAAGGGGAGAATATATAGCCGAGGAACTCAAGAAGAAGCTTGAGGCGGCAAACAGTGGCGGAAAGGACGATTACGAGCTCGGTATATATTACGGATGTAAGAAGGCTCTGGTCAAGTCATCTGCCGAGCTGGAGACCCTCATCAACGATGCGGTCAACCAGAAGAACCGCATAAAAGAACAGAACAATGCCAAGGGACGCAACAAAGCGACGATAACGAACAGGGATCTGGAGAGAGATGAGATAGTAGCTATGATACTGGACAACAACATGCTTACATATCATTTCCAGCCTATAGTAAGTGCCCGTGACGGAAGCATATTTGCATACGAGGCACTTATGAGGATACTGGTTCCTATGAGAATGTCACCCCCTGAGCTTCTGGAGAGTGCAGAGAGACTGAACAGACTGTACGATGTGGAAAAACTCACACTGTTCAACATCGTGGAGATCGTGGCATCGAATCCTGAGATGTTCAGGGGCAAGAAGGTATTTATCAACAGCATGCCGGGGCATATGCTCAACGCACAGGACAGAAATGAATTCATTTCAAAGGTGAAGACGCTCCAGTGTGCAGGCATCGTCATAGAATTTACCGAGGGAGCAGAGCTGTCGGATGCGGAACTGAATGATCTCAAGGCATTCCTCAGAGGAAATGGCATGGAGATCGCCATAGACGACTACGGCTCAGGCTATTCAAATGTAAACAATCTTCTCAGGTATATGCCTGAGTATGTGAAGATAGACAGAATGCTTCTGACAGGGATCGATGCAGACCCACACAGACAGCATTTCGTCAAGGATATAATAGAATTCACCTCGACCAACGACATCAAGGCGCTGGCAGAGGGCGTTGAGACCACGAAGGAGATGAAGACCGTCATCCAGCTCGGTGCGGATCTCATTCAGGGATACTATACCGCCCATCCGAACGCGGAGGTGGTACAGCTCATATCCCCACAGGTTGTGAATGAGATAGTTCAGTACAACCAACAGGAAGAGGTGGCTGAGAACAGCAGCATATTTGTCATGGAGCATGAGAGAAGTGCATCACTTCTGAAGCTCACATCCCGGGGAATCAGGAAGATAGTTGTGGCACAGAGAGCCGGTGGCGACAACAATGTTCGCATAGTCGGCGCACAGGGCTTCAAGTCAGATATGACACTCAAGATAAAGGATGGTTTCACCGGAACCATAGTGCTGCAGAATGTAAGCTTCTCGGGCGACCGTGACAAGCCTTGTATAGACTGCGGTGAGAATACGGATCTGCACATCATGCTTGAGGGTAAGAATTTCTGTAGGAATGGCGGAATAAAGATACCGGAGTCGTCCAGAGTGACATTTATCGGAGATGGGGATATAATGATCCGCGTCAACGGTAACAGCTATTACGGAATAGGCAATGACATTAATTCAAAGCATGGAGTCATGAAGTTCAAGCAGGAGGGCGCCATTAATATAGAAACAAACGGTGTGAACGGAGTGGCAATAGGCGCCGGACTCGGAGGAGATATACGTATAGAGAAGGGACGATACGACCTGTATATCAACGGCGAGAACGGAGTTGCTATTGGAAGCATAAGCACCCCGGTGAATCTGAATCTCCTGCAGGCGGACATAGACATAACCTATGAGGCTGCAAATGGAGTCGCCATCGGCTCGGTGAGCCAGCATGCAGATATCGCGATAAAGAACACATCCATATCGCTCAGAGGATCGGGCAACAGATACGTGGCGGTCGGAACCCTGGACGGAGATGGATGCAGCGTAGATATAAGCAGAGCACATGTGGACATGAACCTTAAGGGCAATTCGTGTATAGCCATGGGATCTGACCATGGAATAGCAGACATACGCATGACGGACGCCAACTCAAGGCTGGCGGTTCAGGGCGAAGCGTGCTTCGCACTTGGAAGCAGAGACGGCACAGGCATGCTGTCCAACAATAATGCAGATCTGAATGTGGTTGTCAGGAATTCACTGAACATAGATATATCCGCGGCAGAGCAGGACATACGTCTGGTGAATGGAAGATACATGTTCATGCTTAACAATGAGAATATAGAGCGCAAGGTAGTAGAGCGTTATTAATTCAAAGGAGTATAAAGGAATAATGGAAAGAGAGACTATGTGTATACAGGCTGGATACCAGCCTAAGAATGGGGAGTCAAGAATGATACCGATCGTACAGAGCACAACGTTCAAGTACGACACGAGCGAGGATATGGGTAAGCTGTTTGACCTTGAGGAGAGCGGCTATTTCTACACCAGACTTGCAAATCCGACAAATGACTATGTGGCAGCAAAGATATGTGCCCTGGAGGGGGGATCGGCAGCAGTGCTCACATCGTCAGGACAGGCAGCAACATTCTTCTCGGTATTCAACATTGCCGGAGTGGGAGATCACGTTGTGGCATCATCCACCATATACGGAGGAAGCTTCAACCTTTTTGCTGTGACCATGAAGAGAATGGGTGTGGAATTCACATTTGTGGATCCTGACTGTTCGGACGAGGAACTTGAGGCAGCGTTCAGACCGAACACCAAGGCCGTGTTTGGCGAGACCATAGCCAATCCGGCACTCATAGTATTCGATATAGAGAGATTTGCAAATGCGGCACATGCACACGGAGTACCACTCATCGTGGACAACACATTTGCCACACCGATCAACTGCAGACCTATAGAGTGGGGCGCAGACATAGTCACACACTCCACCACGAAGTACATGGACGGACATGATGCAACCGTGGGTGGGGCAATCGTGGATTCAGGCAAATTCGACTGGATGGCACACGCAGACAAGTTCCCAGGACTCACCACACCTGATGAGTCATATCACGGAGTGGTATACGCAGAGAAGTTCGGCCAGGGCGGCGCATATATCAACAAGATCGTGGCACAGCTTATGAGAGATCTCGGCCCGATACCTGCACCTATGAATTCGTACATGCTCAATCTTGGACTGGAGTCGCTTCACGTGCGTATGCCACGTCACTGTGAGAACGCACTGGCGGTTGCGAAGTTCCTCGAGGCACACGATAAGATAGCCTGGGTAAATTATCCTGGACTTGAGAGCAGCAAGTATTACGAGCGTGCTAAGAAGTATATGCCGGACGGCACATGTGGAGTTGTGTCATTTGGCGTCAAGGGAGGAAGAGCTGCTGCGGAGGCCTTCATGAAGGAACTCAAGGTTGCGATGATAGCAACACATGTGGCGGATGCACATACATGCGTTCTTCATCCTGCATCAGCTACACACAGACAGATGAATGACGAGGAGCTTCTGGCGGCAGGAGTAAGTCCTGATCTTGTGAGACTGTCGGTGGGCATTGAGAATGTAAAAGACATAATAGCAGATCTTGAAAATGCACTGGATAAGGTACAGATATGAGAATAATAAATATAACCGACCTTTCGGCACCCGAGCTTGATATATATGCGCGCATGTCAGAGAATCAACTGGCGCACATATATGAACCGGCTTCCGGGCTGTTCATAGCTGAGAGTCCAAAGGTCATAGAGAGGGCACTGGATGCGGGTTACGAGCCAGTGTCCATTCTATTGGAAGACAGGCACGTGGAAGGACAGTGCGCGGATATAATAAAGCGGTGCGGAGATATACCGATATACACAGCACCATTTGATGTCCTCACGAAGCTCACGGGATTTGCCCTGACAAGGGGGATGCTGTGCGCCATGAGGAGGGCAGAGCTGCCGTCTGTTGAGAGCGTGTGTGAACATGCCACCAGAATAACGGTGCTTGAGGAAGTGATGAACCCGACAAATGTGGGAGCGATATTTAGAAGTGCGGCGGCACTCGGGATGGATGCTGTACTGCTCACGCCGGGCTGCAGTGACCCGCTCTACAGGAGGGCGGCAAGGGTCAGCATGGGAACGGTGTTCCAGATACCGTGGACATATATTACATTTGACACCCTGGGTCTTGCACACAATAAAGCAGATCATGACATATGGCCGGAGTTTGGGATGGGACAACTTCACAGTATGGGCTTCAGGACGGCATCCATGGCGCTAAGAAATGACACGATAGACATACACGACCCGGAGCTGAAGCAGATCGACAGACTTGCAGTAATACTGGGAACCGAGGGAGAAGGCCTCAAGACAGAGACCATAGATTCCAGCGACTACACAGTGAAGATACCAATGTATCACGGAGTGGACAGCCTGAATGTGGCTGCAGCCAGTGCCGTGGCATTCTGGGAGCTTGGCAGGCGCTCGTAAAACGTCGAAAAACCTCCCTCAAAAAATACGCATACATATCTACAGGATATGGAAAATATGTTATAATAGTCAGGACGTGAACGGACAGGCTCACAGTCGGCAGAAGGAAAAGACTTAGGAGGATGATAGACATGTTTTATGCTATTTCAGGAATTAACGGGGATTATGAGGCATACAAGAGAGCACTCAAGAAACTTAAGTTTCAGAACCTTGACGATATAAAGGAAGAGGACATCATGAACGAGGAGGCAGTCATCAGCACTCTTGAGGGCGAGGATGTCCTGTATGTCCTTGGCAATATAATCGGAGCAGGCGGCGGATCCATGAAGATACTTCAGGATATGATGAGCAGAGATAATGTCATCGCAGTTGTCGGTGAGAACGAGTACAAGATCACACAGGCACTCAAGGCACTGAATGACCATATCCAGTCCACAGGTGAGGTGCCACCACAGATGCTGGTAGACAAGATAACATCCATGCTTGGAGAAGAGCTCTCAGGTGCGGTGGAGGAGTTCCTGCAGCTTGACGATGAAGAGCGTGAGGATGTCATAGAGTATATAGATGAGATTTCTGAGGAAGCGTTCCTCGAAGTGATGATGGCGAGAAAGAAATTTGTGCTGGTTCACGCCGGAATAAGAAACTTCGATCCGAAGAAGGAACTGGATGAGTACGACACAGAGGACTTCATCACAGAGCCAGCAGACCTGGACAAGACATATTACAAGAACAGAACACTCGTCGTTGGACATGTGCCAACCACAGAGCTCGGCGGTGAGGGCAAGATCGTTAAGAAGAACAACAACGTTGCCATCGACTGCGGGTGCGGCAAGGGCGGACAGCTTGGAATATACTGCCTGGGCAACGGCTCGGAGATGTATGTATAATAGAATAAAGAAGAGATTGACACGGCGGGATATGAAATATCATATCCCGCTTTTTTATTATGGAAGAAATTGGATTAAGAAAATAAAGTGGTTTATACAAATTGTATAGTTAAGCGAAAAATCAACGAGGATTTTTGTCGATTTTAAATCGCAAATGGAATTGAAAAATTGTGAAGAAACTGTTAAATTAGGGTGTGAGCATGGATAAAGAATTTTCCTATATAAATATTTATAGTTTTTTATAAAGAAAACAGGAGGAAAACATGGGTGTTATAGATTTTCATTCACATATACTGCCGGGTATAGACGACGGCAGCAGGAATGTCGAGACATCTATAGGCATGCTTTGGATGTGCAAAGAGCACGGCGTGGATACTATGATAGCAACGCCGCACTTTTATGCTGATTCAAATACTGTGGAGAGGTTCATTGATTCAAGACAGAAAGCATATGATAAAGTCATGGCTGAGAATATGGACATACCGCAGATTATAATGGGGGCAGAGGTCGCGTTCTTTGCAGGAATAAGCAGAGCGGAGAAAACGGACGCACTAAAAGTAGAAGGAACTGATATCATGTTGCTGGAGATGCCGTTTGTGACATGGAGTGATTCGGTAGTGCAGGAAGTACGAGACTTAATTGAGAAGAGACATTTCCATATCATACTAGCTCATATAGAGCGATTCTTACAAATACCAGGCAACAAGCCATATGTGAGACAGATCCTTGAACTGCCAGTTACGGTGCAGGTGAATGCGGAGACACTTCTGGATTTCAGACAGAAGGGCAAAATGCTCAAGATGTTCAAGAAAGGACAGGCACACATCATAGGAAGCGACTGCCATGGTATGCATCACAGGGTGCCGAACTTGTGGCTGGGCCGCGAGGTGCTGGAGAAGAAGCTGGGACATGAATTCCTGGAGAACATGGACAGCTACGGAACAAAGCTCCTGAAAGAACATCAGATACACCCATAATCAGCAATAACAACGAAACATGTAAAAGATAAACAGATAGATGGAGGACAACAACATGTCTAAGAAGACAGCGATAATCATCAGTATTGTGCTGTTCATAATACTGTGTGGTCTTATTGTGTGCGAGAAGAAGTGGCCTACAGCGGGAACAGACCTGCTTATGCTGAACGTTCTGAGATAGCACATTACATTCCAACGAGGTGATACATATGTCATACAGGAACAGAACACTATCAGAAAAAAAGAGAATATACAAGAAGCTTGGACTTGTGATCGCAGCCATACTGGTCGTATGCATTGCACTGGCGATAGCACTCAGACCGACAAAAGGAAATGCATCACACAATGCATCGGGCACACAGGCGGTTGAAGGCATGATCGAGGTGGACGGAGTCAAATACGTTCCCAAGAAGAATATAGAAACATATCTTTTTATGGGAATCGACAACATGGGCAAGGTTCAGAAAGTCACCGATTATGAGGGGGCAGGCCGATGCGATGTGGTCATGCTGATGGTCAGAGACCTGACAGATGGAACATACAAGACGCTGAGCATAGACAGAAATACCATAGTGGAGCAGGATACACTGGATCCCGACGGAACCTACGTTGCAACGAGCCCGGCACAGCTTGCTCTGGCACATGAGAATGGTGACGGAATGGAGATAAGCTGCGAGAACGTGGTCAAGGCGGTGTCAAACTTCCTTGGCGGCCAGAAGATAGACGGATACGCAGCGGTGAATATGGGGGCCATAGGAACCATCAACAATCTGGCTGGCGGAGTCACGGTTACCATAGAGGATGATTTCTCCAAGGTGGATAAGACCATGAAGCAGGGAGAGACCATCACACTGACCGATGAGCAGGCAGTACATTTTATCCATGACAGATTCGATGTGGGAGATGAATCCAACACCCAGCGAATGAAGCGTCAGGAGGTGTACAAGGCAGGACTCAAGGATAACCTGGCGGCAAAGTGTAGCGAGGATAACACATATCCACTGACCATATATGACGCCCTGGGAGATTACATGGTGACTGACATAAGCTCACAGAAATTCTCCAAGCTGGCGCTACTTGTTCTCAAGGAAAAGGATGCCGGAACGGTGTCGATAGCTGGAACAGAGACCATAGATGATCTCGGATTTGTCGAGGTGGAGCCGGATGCGGACAGCCTTCAGCGGGCGATCGTAGAGCTGTTCTACAAGGAATATAACTAGCATCACACATTTGATGCAGGGGATATAGATACAAAAAAACGGATGGAGGGAATATATGAATTCCAACAAGAAAATGGCTGCTGTGCAGGATGAGACCACACATATAGCCGCAGTGAACACATACAAGAATACAGAGGATGATGAAACCGAAATCGATCTACTGGACATGGGAATGGCGCTTCTTGAGAAGCTCCCATACATCATACTGTGCTTCCTGATCGGTGCGGTGCTGTTCAACGCATTTGCATACTTCCTGATCAAGCCGACATACCAGTCGACAGCCAAGCTGTATGTGGTATCAGCATCAGATGATTCCATAGTAAATCTCCAGGATCTGAACATCGGTTCATCCCTGACCAAGGATTACGAAGACCTGATACTCAGCTATCCGGTTCTCGACCAGGTCATCGAAAAGCTCGGCCTTGACATGGACTCAGAGGGGCTTGCCAAGATGATAACCCTTGAGAATCCTTCAGACACACGAGTCCTGAAGATCACGGTCACAAGCACTGACAAGCAACAGGCATGTGACATTGCAAATACACTGGCAAACGTGTCGATAGAGTATCTCCCGGATACCATGAGCACAAGCGCACCTAACATAGCCCAAGTTGCAAGGGTAGCAGACCAGAAGGTCGGACCAAGCTACCTTAAGTACACCGCCATAGGTGCATTGCTTGGAGCACTCATCTACTGCCTGATCGTCATTGTGGGATACCTGATGGATGACACGATCCACTCAGCAGACGACATGGAGAAGTATTTCGGAATAGTACCGCTCACGACAATACCTGAGAGTGATCAGTTCAGGACAGACGACACAGAGGATGAATTTGGAAAGAAACACAACAGGAAAGAGAGGGTCAGAGCATGAAGAAGCTTAACATAGAGTTTCAGGAACTCCCATATGCAGTGGAGGAGGCGATGAACCGTCTCAGGATCAACATAAAGTTCTGTGGTAAGAACACAAGAAAGATACTCATAACCAGCAGCATGCCAAATGAGGGCAAGAGCAGCGTGGCGATCAACCTGTGGAAGATGCTCGCCGAGGCAGGATTCCCTGCAGTGCTGGTGGATGTGGATCTTCGTAAGTCAGTCATAAAGGAGAGACATCATATAAAGGATGCTGACAAGCTTCCTGATCTTGGATATTTCCTGTCGGGACAGTCTGAGATGGAGGATGTCATCTATGAAACACAGGTAGAAAATGCATGCATCGTACCTTGTATGAACCTTCTGGAGAACCCATCGGCTCTTCTGGAGGATGCCAGATTTGCAGAGCTTCTTGACAAGCTGGCAGAGACATATAGGTATGTCATTATAGACTCGCCACCGCTTGGCAGTGTGGCGGATGCCGCTCAGATCGCATCACTGTGCGATGGCGCAGCTCTGGTAGTCAGAGCAGGTGAGACATCAAGAAGTCTCATCAAACAGTCATTCCAGCAGCTTGACCAGGTAGGTTGTACGCTGCTTGGAGTCATACTCAACAGAGCCCAGACAACGGGTAGAGCATACAAGAAATACTACGGCAAGTATGGCAAATACTATAGCCAGTACGGCTATGGTTATGGCACTTACGGCAAAGAGGCTGCAGCCTCCAGCGACAGTACCCCGTCAAAATAATTCACTTTGGATATAACGCCATGTATAGTGGCGTGCAGGGCGTTTTATCATATATTCAATACAATAGAACTTTTTGGGAAGGAGGAATTTATTGTGAAGAATTTAAAGAAGCTTTTGGCTATAGTTGTATGTATCGCAATGATGGTGCCAACAGTTGCATTTGCAGCTACATCATCACCAACTAAGGTAAACGTTAAGTCTGCTACAGCAAAGTCGCTTACATACAATGCAAAGAGCCAGACAACAACAATTGTTGTTAACGGTAAGACACTTACCCTGAACAAGGATTTCAAAGTCGTTTCAGGAAGCCTTAAGGCAACAAAGGCTGGTACATACACAGTTAAGATCAAGGGAATAGGTAACTATTCAGGCGATACAACAGTTAAGTACACAGTTAACGCACAGCAGAGCTACAAGGCTACTGCTGCTGCAAAGACATACAATGCTAAGAATCAGACAACCAAGGTTACAGTTAAGTATGGTAACACAGTTCTCAAGAGAGGTACTGATTACAAGATTACTGGTGTAACTAGGGCTAAGAACGCTGGCAAGTATAAGATTACCGTAAAGGGTATCAACAACTACAAGGGTACAAAGACAATTTACTACACAATTAACAAGGCTGCTCAGAAGTCTGTTAAGGTTAAGGTAAATGCTTCTAAGAAGAAGATCACTGTATCTGGTGTTAAGGCAAAGGCAAAGGTTACTTACAAGTCAGCCAATAAGAAGGTCAAGGTTAAGAATGGCAAGATTACTGTTGGTAAGGGTGTCAAGAAGGGCACAAAGGTAAGAATCACTGTTAAGGTTGCTGCAACAAAGAACTACAAGGCATACAGCAAGTCAATTATTTACAAGGTTAAATAATCAACCTGCTATGTTAAATAGTTCCAAGCCCTAGCCGGTGGCGCAAAACGAATGTCCATGCCACAGGACGTTCCGCGCCGCCAGTGTGGGTGATAAATAACAGACCGTTTAATGAGTAACATGGTTTACAGATGAAAAGGTTCAGCCGACAATCACACGGGCTGAGTCATTTCATGTATGAATCAACAGACCGGGTCATGCGGGCACAAATATGACCCTGACGACAGAGGATGAGGAGAGAAAATTATGTATCAGAAAGGCGCAAAAGGCTGGCTGAAGCACTTTGACTTCATGCTGCTGGATCTTATAGTACTTCAATTGTCATTTCTTGTGGCATTCCAGATCAGACACGGCATGGTAAATCCGTATGCGAACAGAGACTATCTCGCGCTGGCTATCATCACGGAGCTGGCGGATATAGTAGCCATGATATTTCTGAATACATATGAGGGCGTCATCAGAAGAGGATACTTCAAGGAATTCATATCCAGCTTCAAGAACGGTTTCGTGATCGTTGCACTGCTCCTTCTGTATGTGTTTGTCCTCAAGGATACATCTATATATTCCAGAACTACTATACTGCTCATGTGGGCCATATACGTATATGCTACATTTGCAGTGAGGAGCCTGTGGAAGAAGCATCTCGAGAAATATGCAGAGCATGGCAAGGGCAAGAAGCTCCTGGTCATGACCACCAGACATGTAGTAGATGAAGTGGTGGCAGGCCTCAAGGAGAAGAACTACTCCGGGTTTGATATAGTAGGAGTCATGGTGATAGATGCCAATCTCGTCGGTCAGGAGATTCAGGGAGTGCCGGTGGTGGCGGATTACAACACCGCAGTTGACTATGTGAGAACCGCATGGGTGGACGAGATATACGTGGATGTGCGCGGAGCATACGGATATGCGAACACCCTGATAGAGGCATTTGTCGAGGGCGGCATCACGGTTCACATGTGTATATCATCCATCGTGAAGACCCACGGCGACAAGCAGCTCATCCAGAAGATAAATGGTGAGACCGTGGTCACGACCATGATGAACTACGCAACACCAAAGCAGATGTTGCTCAAGAGAACGGCAGATATAATAGGTGGTCTGGTGGGCAGCGTATTCACGCTTATCCTCACCATATTCATAGGACCTATCATATACATCAAGTCCCCGGGACCGATCTTCTTCAAGCAGGAGAGAGTGGGACTGAACGGCAAGATATTCAAGATGTACAAGTTCCGAAGCATGTACATGGACGCTGAGGAGCGCAAGAAGGAACTCATGGCGCAGAACACCATGAGCGATTCTAAGATGTTCAAGATGGACTTTGATCCGAGAGTCATAGGCAACAAGATCCTGTCGGACGGCACCAAGAAGAAGGGAATCGGCCAGTATATCAGGGACTTCTCCATAGACGAGTTCCCACAGTTCTTCAATGTGCTAAAAGGGGATCTGTCACTGGTTGGAACCAGGCCGCCTCTCATCTCTGAGGTGGAGCAGTACGAGATGCACCACAAGAGCCGTCTTGCTACGAAACCGGGTATCACCGGAATGTGGCAGGTGAGCGGCCGAAGCGACATCACGGACTTCGAGGAGGTCGTGAGACTGGATACGGAGTATATAGAAAACTGGAGCTTTGGGTTGGATATTAAAATAGTTCTTAAGACTATCAAGGTTGTACTTGGAAGGGAAGGATCAAAGTAGGAATTATAATATACAGGCAATGGGAGAACGTGAGATAAAACATGGGGAAATTAGAAAGAATGCCATTTGCCAATAGCGGATGTGTACATAGAAAAAAGAGGTATGAATCAGGTAATGGTGGAGGAGTAAATTATGGAAAAATTTGATTATTTAGTAGTAGGTTCTGGTCTTTACGGAGCGATTTTTGCACATGAGGCTAAAGCTCATGGAAAATCTGTTTTAGTAGTAGACAAACGACCAAACATAGCGGGCAATGTATACACAGAGAATATCGAGGGAATCAACGTCCACAAGTACGGCGCACATATTTTCCATACCAATAATAAAAAGGTATGGGACTACATCACACGGTTTGCAGAATTCAATCGTTTTACAAACAGCCCCGTAGCAAATTTTAAGGGCGAGTTGTACTCTTTGCCTTTTAATATGTACACTTTTAACAAGATGTGGGGAGTTGTAACGCCGGAGGAAGCTACTGCTAAGATTGAGGAACAACGCAAAGAAATTATTGGCGAGCCACAGAATCTTGAAGAGCAGGCTATTTCCCTTGTGGGGCGGGATATCTACGAGAAGCTTATCAAAGGTTATACTGAGAAGCAATGGGGACGTGATTGTAAAGAGCTGCCATCTTTTATTATTAAGCGTCTTCCGGTTCGCTTGACTTTTGATAATAACTACTTCAATGCACTTTATCAGGGCATTCCTATTGGTGGCTATACTAAGATGATTGCCAATTTGCTGGATGCTATTGAGGTTCGTTTGAACACAGACTATCTAGAGAATAAAACCGAGTTGGATGCGCTGGCTGATAAGATAGTGTATACTGGACCGATTGATGCTTATTTTGATTACAAGCTGGGCACATTGGAATACCGTTCTGTTCGCTTTGAAACGGAAACTTTGGATAAACCAAACTTCCAGGGCAATGCTGCGGTGAACTATACTGACCGTGAAACACCGTGGACTCGAATTATTGAGCACAAATGGTTTGAATTTGGAAAAGATGAGAACGGAAATGATCTTCCCAAAACGATTATTAGCCGTGAGTATAGTAGCGAGTGGAAGCCAGGTGATGAGCCGTATTATCCGGTCAATGATGCTAAGAACAGCTTGCTTTATTCTGAGTATAAGAAGTTAACGGAGGCAGAGAAAAATGTAATTTTCGGTGGCCGCCTGGGTGAGTATAAGTATTACGATATGGATCAGGTAATTGCTGCTGTGTTGGACAAATGTGAGAAGGAACTGGGAGAGTAAAATGGCAAAGAAAAAGATTTTAATGGTCTGTGAGGCTTTTGGAGGCGGTGTATTTACTTACGTGTCCCAGCTCTGCAACGATATGGTGGATGATTTTGATGTCTATCTTGCATATTCCCTCAGACCGCAGACACCTAAGAATTACAAAGATTTCTTGAATCATAGAGTGAATTTGATTGAAATGAAAAATGTCGGAGTTAATGGATTGATCAACTTAAAAAGTGACATTGCAGCAATCAGAGAATTGCGCCAGATTGAAAAAGATGTTCAGCCGGATGTAATTCACTTGCATTCCTCTGTTGCAGGTGGTTTGGGTAGACTCGCGTATAATGGAAAGAATAATACTGTAGTGTATACACCTCATGGATATGCACATATTCTTATGGGGCCAGGGAAAAAGAGCAAAGTCTGTAAGTTTGCTGAAAAGATTCTCGGAAATCGTGCACTTACACTTACTTGTTGTGAAAGTGAAGATGAGGAAGCAAAGAAGTTTTCCAAGAGAACAGCTTATGTTGAGACTGGTGTGAACCTTGCAGATCTCTCAGCGTCCCTTGATGGTATAAAGCCCATGAAAAATGACAAATTCACTGTCTTTACACTTGGTCGTGCTTGTGTTCAGAAACAGCCGCAGCTTTTTAATAAAATTGCGGAGCTAGTGCCAGATGCAAGGTTTATTTGGATTGGTAATGGAGAACTCGAAAATGAATTGACCGCTTCCAATATTGAAGTAACGGGATGGAAACCCCGTAAGGAAGCTTTAGCAATGGCTAAGGGTGCAGATGCATTCATTTTGTGTAGCCTTGGTGAAGCCATTGCAATGAGTCTTATTGAAAATATGTACATTAAAAAATTGATTCTTGTCAGCAATACAATGGGAAATAAAAGTGTTATTAACGATGGCGTTAATGGCTATGTGTGTGATACGGCTGAGGAGTATGCTGATCGTATAAAAGCAGTTATGAGAGAGTTCCCTAGAGAACTTCCTGAACGAGCTTATCAGGATGTCCTTGAGATTTATAACACTGAAGCGATGAAGAAAAAGTATATTCAATTTTATAATAATGTTATAGCGGGTAGATATTGATGATAAAAAGTACAGATTATTTAGTTTCTGTTATTGTTCCTATATATAAGGTGGAAAAAGATTTGGCGGCTTGTGTGCAAAGTATTTGCAACCAGACCTATACAAAATTAGAGATCATTCTTGTTGATGATGGTTCTCCAGATAATTGCGGACAAATGTGTGATGAATTTGCGAGAAATGATGCTAGAATAAAGGTTATTCATAAAGTTAATGGTGGATTGTCACAAGCACGCAATGCTGGAATGAACATTATGACAGGAGAATATGTTACATTTGTTGATAGTGATGACATTTTGGAATATGATTTTGTTGAAGAAATGTTGAAAATAATTGATAAATATAACGCTCAGGTTGCAGTTTGCAAGAATTCTACATTTGAAAAAGGTGGTCCACTTGTTAATAGCCATGCAGGGATAAACGATCGATGCTTTGATGCCGAAGAAGCAATAAAGAATATGCTGTATCAAAAGGATTTTGATGTCGCTGCATGGGGAAAAATGTATCATAAAGACACTATGATTGGAATTTCATTCCCTGATGGGTTAATTCATGAAGATATTCCTACAACCTATAAGGCGTTACTTAGATGCCAGAAAGTAGCTTTTACTACGCGAGAGTTGTATCGATACCAAATTCGAAAAGAAAGTATAGAAAATCAAAAATTTACTATAAAAAAAATGGATTGCATAAAAACTGCCCAAATGATGCTGGACGATATAATGATTAATTATCCTGAACTTTTGCAATCTGCGAAGAGCAGATATGTAGCCGCTAACTTTCATATATTGGCTCAGATTAAGGAGAAGATACCAGAAAAGAAGCTAATTGAGAGAAACATAAAGCAGGTAAGAAATGACGTCATAAGAGATAAATATGCCTCAATTCGAGTTAGGGGAGCATGTCTTTTAAGTTATTTAGGATTCGGCACCACAACAGCCGTTTTGAACTTAATGAAATAATAGATTTTTTTTTGAAAGGAAGGCCAATCAGTTAAGGTTGAGCGTATTGGATAATATGAAAATTTGTGCTGTAGTAGTGACATATAATAGAAAAGAACTGCTTGAGAAACAGATAATAGAGATTATACATAATCAAGAGTTGAAGATTGATGCATACTATGTGATTGATAATTGTAGTACAGATGGAACCAGAGCACTTATAGATAAGTATGATGGATCTGTAATAAAGTACTGTAGAACGGTAAGTAATTGTGGTGGCGCCGGTGGATTTTCTTATGGGTTGCAATGTGCCTTTGAGGATAAGTATGATTGGTATATTTTAATGGATGATGATGGACGACCAATGGATAAAGATTGCTTTGGAAATATGAAGCGGCATATTGTAAAAAAAGGATATGATTCACAGAGACCGTATCTTTTAAATTCGTTGGTTTTGAGTGATAAAGACACACTGTCGTTTGGTCTTGGGCATATAGAAAGTGTAACTGAGCTGAATTCTGTTGTTACCGAAAATGAAGTTGTTGATATGATTAATCCTTTTAATGGAACGTGGATTTCTAACGGCCTGATTGAAAAAATAGGCTTTCCTAATGGGAAGTTTTTCATTAAAGGAGATGAAAATGATTATTTAAGAAGGGCGCAGAGCACAGGTGCTTTTGTAGCTACAGTTGTAGATTCAAGATATTTCCATCCGAAGCTGGGGGGATACAAGAAGAAAAAAGTTTTTGGAAAAGAAATGTATGTATACATTGAACCAGCTTGGAAAGAGTACTATTCCGTAAGAAATTATACGTTTTCTTTTTTGCAATTTGGGAAAAAGAAGGATGCCATATTGTTTTTAATTAAAAGAATATATTGTTGCATGGTATGTAACTGTAATAAGTTGGATGTAATGAAAATGCTGTTTAAAGGATATCAAGACGGAAAAAAAGAAAGACTTGGTGCAACAATTAAGCCTTAATTTAGTATAGCTAGGAATGGATGATTGAGATGATAAATGAAGTAGTAGCGTTGGTAGGGAGGTTAATGATATATAGTGGAATGTTTATAGCATCCCTTTATTTTGTGAATCAAGCTGATAAGGCTAAAAGTAAGGGAAAGTTTATTTTCCTTTCCCTACTTGCGCTTATAATTCCATGTTTTTTTGCAGCATTTAGAGGAGAAAAGGTGGGAACGGATGTTCTTCAATATGCAAAACCGTATTATCTGGAAGCCCTAAATTCAAGTAGTTTACAGTCATTTTTACTACAAGGTTCTGCAGAAACAGGATATGAAGTGTTTGTGTTTGTTATCACAAAAATTTTTAAAAATTTCAATGCGATACTTTTCTTTACAGAGGCATTAATCATATGCCCAATATATATTGTTGCTATTAAGAATAGAAAGAATTGTCCTATGTGGGTGACATTACTTGTCTATTATATGATATTTTATATTGCTTCATTCAATTTTATGCGGCAGTCAATTGCTGCTGCATTACTCTTACTTGCTTATTTTGAGTTGGTAGAAAAGAAATGGTTAAAATTCATCATATTGATTTTGTTGGCGCAATCGTTTCATAATACTGCGTTTATTGGATTGGCAGTTATTCTTTTTGGAATATGGTTTTATAGAATTCAGAGTAAGCAATTAAGAATATTGGTATTTGTGATTTCATGCATACTTTTAATTGCTGTTTTACAAAGTTGGCAGAATATTTTGATGTGGGCGATTAACGATGTAAATATACTTCCACGACGGTTTATTACTTATATTAATATATTCGCTGGAGGACATAATAAAAATAGTTATTATTTTATATTGACTAAAAGTAACTATGTTGAACTCATTTTTAGATGGATATTGTATGTGGTTCCACTTTTTTTGTGCAAGTATAGTAAGAGACAATCGAACCTGTATAATTCGGCTAATATTATTCTGCTTATGTCTGTAGTAGTGTATACAGTGCTGTTTGTGCTATTTCACACTAGTTATGCTGTTCGAATTACTTGGTACATGGAATATTTCTTTATTGTTTGGTTGCCAATGTCCTACTCGAAACTTCGAGAAAACAATGTCAAATTTGGAGTGGTTCATAGAAATACAGCTTGTATGTTTATTACTATCTTGGGATATTGGTTTTGTGGATATATGATTTTGGGATGGCATGGAACCCTTCCATTTTACTTTTCTTTTCAATAAGACATAATGAACGGTTATATGCTTTCTGTTTTGTTTTAAGATAGGAGATATAATTTAAAGAAAGCTCATAAAATCAATGATTTATAGCTTGATGTTATAGGAAGGAGAATACACCATGAGCACAACTGTAAGTGTTATATGCCTGGCATATAATCATGAAAAATATATTCGAAAAACATTAGAGGGATTTGTGATGCAGAAGACAAATTTTAGCGTTGAATATATTATTCATGATGATGCATCGACAGATTCAACTGCATCTATTATACGAGAATTTGAAGAGAAATATCCGGATTTGATAAAGCCAATCTATCAAAAAGAAAATCAGTACAGTAAAGGCGTGTCAATATCAAGGAATCTTCAAATGCAGGTTAAGGGGAAATATATGGCATTTTGTGAGGGGGATGATTATTGGACTGATGAATATAAATTGCAAAAGCAAGTCACTTTCATGGAGCAACATACGGATTGCACCTTAACTATTCACAATGGTTTTAGGCTTAATGATAGAACTGGGCGATTTAAGCCTCTTAACCCATATAAGACAAGGGGTTTTTTGTCCATGGCGGAAGTGTTAGTTGAGAGCGGAGGAATGACACCTACGGCATCAATGGTTATTAAATCGGATGCACTTAAAAAAATGCCTATGGATGTATTTAGAATTCCGGGTGTGGGAGACAGACCCAAACGTCTTTATTTAGCGACACAAGGAAGTGTATACTATTTTGATGATATTATGTGCGTATATCGAACTGACAACATGAATTCGTTTGGCGGAACGATAATGCGCGATAATAAAAAAAGCAAGAAGTTGTTGGAAAATATGCTTTCTTTCTTTGATCGGTTCGATAAATATACAGGATTTAAATATACTGATGCGATTGAATTGGCAAAATCAAAAGAGCATTACCTGTATTACATTAGAGAAAAAATGTATCCAGAGGCTGCGAAGACATATTATTATCGAGATACAACTACCAAAAAGGAAAGAGTCAAAGATTTTATTAAGTGGCGAACTCCGAAAACGATTCTAGACATGGTAAATTTGTTAATCGATAAAATAAGATAATAAATTTCTGAAAAAGTATTACAAAAGCAGATAGATTTCACATATCATTTCACTACCTGATATATCGAATGCTTATGGCATCTGTGTATTTACCGGATATAAGGATAAAAAAGGTTGAATAATCTTAAATTTTTAATAAAAAGCACATGAATATATGAGGAGAAAAATAATTGAGTACAATTGATAAAAATTCTACATTTAAAAATTTTATATGGCGTTTTGCTGAACGCTGTGGTGCTCAGTTGGTTACGTTTATTGTTTCTGTTGTTTTGGCACGTATTCTTGCACCAGAGGCTTACGGTCAGGTTGCCCTTATCACTGTTTTTACGACAATTATGCAAGTGTTTGTGGATAGTGGCTTAGGCACAGCATTGATTCAAAAAAAGAATGCGGATGATTTGGATTTTTCGTCTGTATTTTATTTTAATTTTGCAGTTTGTTTTATCCTTTATGCAGCGATGTTCGTGGCGGCACCATTTATAGCAGAATTCTATAATGATGGTTCTCTTACGCAGATTATTAGAGTTATTAGTTTAACCATTGTAATTTCAGGTGTTAAGGGAATTCAGCAATCTTATGTGTCTCGAAATATGCTGTTTAAGAGGTTCTTCTACTCGACGCTGGGAGGAACAATTTTCTCGGCTTTTTTTGGAATTGCTTTAGCATATGCTGGTTTCGGTGTTTGGGCAATTGTGGCACAACAGTTATCTAATACTACTATCGATACTTTAATTCTTTGGCTGACGGTTAAATGGCGCCCAAAGAAAATGTTTTCGTGGGAAAGGTTAAGGGGATTATTTTCTTTTGGATGGAAGATGCTGGCGTCTTCCCTGTTGGACACAGTTTACAATAATATTCGAAGTTTGATTATTGGAAAGATGTATTCGTCCTCAGACTTGGCATACTTCGATCAAGGCAAAAAGTTCCCAAATGTCATTGTAACCAATATCAATACATCTATCGATAGTGTGCTTTTGCCAACAATGGCTAGTGCACAGGACGATGCTAGGCGTGTTAAATCAATGACACGTCGCGCAATCAAAACAAGTACCTATATCATGGCACCTTTGATGATGGGGTTGGCATTCTGTGCAGAACCAATCGTACAACTGGTGTTGACGGATAAGTGGCTGCCATGTGTTCCTTTTTTACGGATATTCTGTATTACATATATGTTTTACCCTATCCATACAGCAAACCTGAATGCAATTAAGGCAATGGGGCGAAGCGATTTGTTTTTAAAGCTGGAAATCGCCAAGAAAATTGTTGGAATGGTATTGTTGTTGTCTACGATGTGGTTTGGGGTTATGGCTATGGCCTATAGTCTATTGATTAGCAGTGTTTTAAGCCAGATCATTAACTCTTGGCCAAACAGAAAACTGCTGAATTATGATTATTTGGAGCAGTTGAAGGATGTTTTACCGAGTATTGCATTAGCAGCATTTATGGGATTTTGTGTGAACATGGTGGGGCTGTTTAATTTATCGAATATTGTTACGCTGTCGATCCAGATTCCATTGGGGGCATTGATTTATATTGTTGCTTCAGAATTATTGCATTTGGAATCATTCGAATACATGATGGATTTAATTCGACCAATGATAAGAAAAATTATTAGAAAGTAAGGAGGCTGTAAAATGAAAAAAATACTCCTATTAGGTGGTTCTGCACAACAGGTTGTAGCTATAAAAGCTGCTCGGAATCTTGGTTATTACACGATTCTATGCGATTTCCTCCCTGATAATCCAGGTCAGTATGTGGCTGATAAGTTTTATCTTGTTAGCACTACGGATAAAAATGCCGTTTTGGAAGTTGCTCAAAAGGAGCAGATTGATGGTGTTTTGGCTTATGCGTCTGACCCTGCTGCACCTACCGCAGCCTATATTGCAGAAAAACTCGGTTTGCCGGGAAATCCTTATCGGTCCGTTGAGATCTTATGCAATAAGGATCAGTTCCGTAAATTTTTATTAGAAAATGGCTTTTCTGCACCAAAAGCTACTGGATATTCTTTTGCAGAAGATGCCTTAAAAGACAAAACAAGCTATGAGTATCCGATTATTATTAAGCCAGTAGATTCTTCTGGAAGCAAAGGTGCAACGGTGTTGTACTCAGAAAATGGTTTGGTGGATGCATTGGAATTTGCCTTTTCGTTTTCGAGATGCCATCGGATCATTGTTGAGCGTTTTATCGAAAAGAAACATCCTTATTTGATAGGAGGAGACATTTTTATTGAAGATGGAAAAGTTGTTCTTTGGGGATTGATGAATTGTCATAGAGATAGTCACGTTAATCCACTGGTGCCTATTGGTAAGAGTTATCCTCTGCAGTTGGATAATGAAGATGTTAAACATGTCAAGTATACATTATCTTCTATGATAGAAAAACTTGGAATTCGTAATGGTTCTATGAATGTTGAACTTGTGGTGGATAAAAGTAATCGGGTTTGGCCTATTGATGTGGGACCTCGCAGCGGAGGAAACATGATTCCAGACATATTGGGAGATATGTTTGGCGTGAATATTGCAGAAATGTCTGTAGAATCGGCAATGGGAACAACAATTAAAGGTAATATCCATGAGCCAAATGGTTTCTATGCTACGCACAATTTACATAGCAACAAAAATGGAACATACAAAGAAATCGATTTTTCCCCAGAAATAGAACCCTATATCTATCGCAAATGTTTGTATAAAAAGAGTGGTGATAGGGTGGAATATTTTGACAATGCCTCAAAGTGCTTGGGCATTATATTTTTTAGATTTCCTGATGAAACTACAATGAAGAGTGTACTTGAACATATTAATGAGCTAATTACAGTTGAACTTCAGTAAAAAGATAGAAGGACAAGGAACTATGAAAGAATATGGAGGATACATAGAATTTGAAACATTTCACGGAAAGATGCTCCACGACAATGCAGTCGCCTTAAACTGTGGCAGAGGGGCATTGGAATACATTTGCGAAGCAAAGAAAATCAGAAAACTATATCTACCGCATTTTCTTTGTTCCTCAGTCCCGAATCTATGCAATAAAATCGGAGTTGGGTATAGTTACTATTCCATCAATGAAAGGTTTGAACCAGTTTTCAATTTGACACTTGGTGAAGATGAATGGATTTATATTGTCAATTTTTACGGTCAGCTTAATAATGATTATTTGATTGCATTGAAACGTAAATATGATCGGATCATTGTTGACAACGCACAGAGTTATTTCCAGATGCCTGCAGAAGGAGTAGATACACTTTATACGTGCAGAAAATATTTCGGTGTTGCAGATGGAGCGTTTTTGTATACCGATAAGAGACTGGAACGTGAACTTCTGCAAGATGAATCCTTTGAGAGGATGCATTTTCTTATTGGACGCTTTGAACGTTGTGCAAATGAGTTTTACAGCGAATATGTGGCGAACAATAAGCTGTTTTCCACAGAGCCGATAAAGCGAATGTCCCGTATGACGGAAAACCTTTTGCGGGGGATTGATTATGCGAGCGTAGCAAAAAAACGACAGGAAAACTTTGAGTGCTTGGATACTGAATTCAGGAGCATAAATGAACTGAAGCTAAAGAGTGTCTATGGAGCATTTATGTATCCGCTTCTGCTCCCAAATGGTGCCGCAGTACGAAAAAAATTGCAAAAGAATAAAATCTATATCCCAACATTGTGGCCGAATGTGCTGGAAGAATGTCCGAAGGATAGTATGGAATACTATTATGCGGAAGATATTTTGCCGATTCCAGTAGATCAAAGATATGGAATAGAGGACATGAAATATTTGGTGGGGGTGATAAAACGTGTTTCATCTGAGAGAACTTGAACGAAAAGATTTACAGATAGTTCTTCTCACGGTCATAATATTGTGATTTGGATAATAGAAACTACGAAAAATAGTTATTTTTAAAAGGTTAGGAGGAAAATAGTGAATCACAGTTTACTTTTTGTACCAGCGAAAGATAGGATGCTTGCCAAAATTGAGTCATTTGATGCCGATGCGTATATTATTGACTTGGAAGATTCGATAGAAGATTATGATAAAGAAGAGGCATTAGAAAGACTGGTTAATTGGCTAAGGGGTAATGCAGAAAAGCATAAAATTATTGTTCGCTTAAATAAAACGACATATAAGAGAGAATTGGAGAAACTCAAAGAATTCAACGTGGATTTTATGCTTCCCAAATATGAAGATAGTGATGAGTATTCATTGAATGACACGTCTTGGGATAATCATAAAATTTATGTTTTGATTGAAACTGCAAAAGGTTTAATTAACATCGGGCATATACTAGAAAATAAAGAAATATACGCAGTTGCTTTTGGCGCCGAAGATTATACGGCTTCAGTGGGAATGAGCAATACCATTGCAAATTTGCAATATCAAAAGAGTCGGTTGGTGAGCTATGCAAGGGCTTATGGAAAATTAGTATATGATACTCCAAGTTTCCAGCTAAATAACCATGAGTTATTTAGAGCAGAAGTAGATAATGCATTTGATTTGGGATTTGATGGAAAGCTGGCAATCAATCCTCGACAATTGGCATATATTAAAAAGGCTTTCTCTGGTGGAGATTTAGCAGCTATGCAAGAAATTATAGATCTGTATGAAAAAGAACAGAAGGCAGTTTTAATGATAGATGGCAAAGCATATGAAAAAATGCATATTGCACATATGAAAAAAATTATCAAAGAAAAATGGGGGAATTAACATGGAATTGTATGGAAAAAAGGTAATCCTTAGGGCTGTTGAAGAAGAAGATTTAGAGATGTTACGAGAATTGAGTAACAGTCCTGATTTTGAAAAGATGATTGTCGGATGGTCATTTCCGATTTCAAAGAAAGACCAACTTGAATGGTTTGCAAATTGCAAGAATAGTCTTTCTGTAATTCGTTATACAATTGAAACAGAAGAAGACGGGGCAGTGGGTATGATTGGCCTTCGGAATATTGATTGGAAGAATGGAGTTGCTTCTGGATTGGGAATGCGAATTGCAAAGAAGGAAATTCGAACAAGAGGATTGGCCACAGATGCGTGGATGACATTAATGCGGTATGCTTTTAATGAACTGAGGTTGAATAGAATTAATGGTAGCGCATTGTCATATAATAAGGCCTCTCTCCGAGTCTGTGAAAAGGTGGGATTTAAGGTTGAGGGCACTCAACGGCAAGCAGTTTATAAAAATGGAAAATATATTGACCTAATTTTGATGGGGTGCTTAAAGACAGATTATGAGGAACTTATAGCAAACAATCATTATTGGGAGGAGTAATTTATGGGAAAGTTTATTCATGAATCGGCAAGGGTGGTTTCATCACAAATTGGCGATATTAAAGTTTTTAGAAATGCAACCATTGTGGATTCAAAAATAGATAGTGGTTGTTCTATTGGAGATGATACAAATGTAGAACGTTGCGTTATTGGCAATAATGTTGTTATTAATAGGCGTTCATATATTAATGACAGTGACATTGGAGCGTATACCTATATGGGAATTAATACTACAATGAACTTTACAAAAATTGGAAAATTTTGTTCATTGGCTCGTAATGTTGATGTGGGTGGATTCGACCATGATTATCATAAAGTAACAACAATGCCTGCATTTCGATATGCTCAGACAAAAAATGGAGGAGGAAAACTCGAAAGTAGAACAGAACATAAGGATTTTTGTAAAATTGGAAATGATGTTTGGATTGCAGCAGGTGCACAGGTTTTACATAAAGTTACGATTGGTGATGGCGCAGTAGTTGGTGGTGGTGCAGTAGTAACAAAAGACGTTCCGCCATATGCAATTGTTGTTGGTGTTCCTGCAAAGATTATAGGTTATAGATGTTCTGCGGAGCAAATTATCGAATTAGAAAAAATTAAGTGGTGGGATTGGCCTAAAGAAATTTTAAATCAGGCAATGCCTGAACTGATTGCCAGAGATATAAATGACGAGACAATTGAATTTATGAAAAGAATTTCTCTGCAGGATTTATAAGCGACAATTTTCAACAAATTGAGTAAGGAAGTGTGATGATATGGGTAATAAAATCTTGGTAACGCGTTCGTCTATGCCAAGTTTAGATGAATATGTTGAAGAAATCCAGACGATTTGGGATAGTCATTGGTTGACAAATATGGGAGTGAAGCATAAACAGCTACAGAAAGAGTTGGAGGAATATCTAGGAGTTTCTCATGTTGCACTCTATACCAATGGTCACTTGGCATTGGAGAATGCTATTGCTGCTTTGAATTTGCCGGAAGGTGGCGAAGTGATTACCACGCCGTTTACTTTTGCATCTACTACACATGCAATTGTGCGCAATGGATTAGTTCCAGTGTTCTGTGATGTCAATGAGAAAGACTATACCATTGATGTCACAAAGATTGAGAGTCTTATCACAGATCGTACTGTTGCTATCGTGCCTGTACATGTTTATGGAAATCTTTGTGATGTAGAGGAAATTGACAGGATTGCAAAGAAGTATGCCCTGAAAGTGATTTATGATGCCGCACATGCTTTTGCTGTAAAGTATAAAGGTGTGTCCTCTGCTTGCTTCGGTGATGCATCAATGTTCAGCTTCCATGCTACAAAAGTGTTCAATACGATAGAGGGTGGTGCGGTCTGCTTTAAAAATGATGATTGGGTTCAGTTGCTGAATGATCAGAAGAACTTTGGTATTCATGGCCCAGAATCGGTATGTTTTGTTGGCGGCAACGCCAAGATGAATGAATTCCAGGCGGCTATGGGAATTTGCAATCTACGACACTTGAATGAGGAAATCACAAAGAGAAAGAAAGTTGTAGAGCGTTATCGCGAGCACCTGTCTGATGTAGAGGGAATTCAGCTTAGTGCTGTACAGGAGAATGTGGACAGCAACTATGCGTACTTCCCAGTTGTTTTCGATGGTTACAAGTATACTCGTAATGAGATTTTTGCAATGCTGGAAGAACAGGGGATCACGGCTAGAAAATATTTCTATCCGCTGACAAATAGTTTTGAGTGCTATCGTAACTATCCGACTGCTGGAACGGAGAAAACCCCTGTTGCACAGCACTTGGCACTGCGCGTGTTGACTTTGCCGTTGTATGCAGACCTTGCACTGGAAGATGTTGATCGAATTTGCGATATTATTCTTGGTTAAGAGAATATGTGATAATTAAACAAAATAGATAGATAATAAGGTCTGCATGTGTTTAAATGCAAGGGGTGTTGCTCAAAAATTGCATATCTCTTCGTGGTGAGCAGAAGGTAATGTAATGGCTATTACGGTGGAAATGAATTAATGATTATAAATTGGTGATTATTATAGAAAGTAGGAAAACTAATGAAGGGAATTATTTTAGCGGGAGGTTCTGGTACACGTCTTTATCCATTGACTAGGGTGACAAGTAAGCAGTTATTGCCGGTGTACGATAAACCGATGATTTACTATCCGCTGTCAACGTTAATGCTTGCTGGAATCCGAGATATCTTGATTATTTCTACGCCACAAGATACGCCGAGATTTCAGGAACTGTTGGGAGATGGAAAGCATTTTGGAATTAACTTATCGTATGCTGTACAACCTAGTCCTGATGGGTTAGCACAGGCTTTCATCATCGGAAAAGAGTTTATTGGAAATGATGCTTGTGCAATGGTGCTTGGCGACAATATTTTCTATGGTGGGTGGTTTAGAAAAAACTTGTCCGATGCAGTATATAATGCAGAAAACGGATATGCAACTATTTTTGGCTATTATGTCAAAGACCCTGAGCGATTCGGCATCATGGAGGTTGATAAAAATAAAAACGTGATCTCCGTTGAGGAAAAGCCGATGCATCCGAAGTCAAACTATTGCATTACAGGTTTATATTTCTATCCTGCAGGTGTGCCTGAAATGGCTGAGCAGGTTGTGCCTTCTGCTCGTGGAGAGCTAGAAATAACAACATTGAATGAAATGTATCTTCAGCATGAAAAGCTGAAAGCACAGATTTTAGGTCGTGGTTTTGCTTGGTTGGATACTGGCACTATGGACAGCTTAATGGAAGCTTCAATCTTTGTTCAGACAGTGCAGAATCGACAGGATGTAGTAATATCAGCACCGGAAGAAATTGCTTATCATGAGAAGTGGATCAATAAAGAAAAACTGCTGGAGTCCGCAGACGCTTATGGAAAGTCTCCTTATGGAGAACACTTAAGGCGAGTGGCAGAAGATAGAATAATTTTTTGAAAGGAAAAGGATAAATGAATATTATTGTTACCGGCGGTGCCGGATTTATTGGTAGCAACTTTGTATTTCACATGCTGAATAAGTATCAGGATTACCGGATCATCTGTTTGGATAAGTTGACATATGCGGGCAACCTGTCCACATTGGCACCTGTTATGGATAACCCTAATTTTCGCTTTGTGAAAGCGGATATTTGTGACCGAGAGGCTGTGGACAGGTTGTTTGAAGAGGAAAAACCGGATATTGTGGTTAACTTTGCGGCAGAATCTCATGTTGACCGATCTATTGAAGATCCAGGCATCTTTCTTCAGACCAATATTATCGGTACTAGTGTACTGATGGATGCTTGTCGTAAATATGGTATACAGCGTTATCATCAGGTATCTACAGATGAGGTTTATGGTGATCTGCCACTGAATCGGCCTGATTTGTTTTTCACCGAGGAGACTCCAATACACACCAGCTCTCCATATAGCAGTTCCAAGGCTGCTGCTGACTTATTGGTTTTGGCTTATCATCGTACTTATGGGTTGCCAGTGACGATCTCCCGTTGTTCTAACAATTATGGCCCATATCATTTCCCGGAAAAGTTGATTCCGCTGATGATTGCTAACGCACTAGCTGATAAACCGTTGCCTGTTTATGGTGAGGGCCTTAATGTCCGTGATTGGTTGTATGTTGAAGATCATTGTAAGGCTATTGACTTGATTATTCACAATGGCCGTGTTGGAGAAGTATATAATGTCGGTGGACATAACGAGAAGAAGAATATTGACATTGTGAAGATTATTTGCAAGGAACTGGGTAAGCCAGAGAGCTTGATCACTCATGTTGGTGACCGTAAGGGGCATGATATGCGTTACGCCATTGATCCGACTAAGATCCACAATGAGCTGGGCTGGCTGCCGGAGACCAAGTTCGAGGACGGCATCAAGAAGACGATCCAGTGGTATCTCGATAACCGTGAGTGGTGGGAGACCATCATCAGCGGCGAGTATCAGAACTACTACGAGAAAATGTACAGCAATCGCTAACAGGGAGTGAACGCAGTAAAAATCAATATTGACGAAAGAAACAGGGGCGATACAATCTTGAGAGCAGAGCAGAGCAGAGCAGAGCAGAGCAGAGCAGAGCAGAGCAGAGCAGAGCAGAGCAGAGCAGAGCAGAGCAGAATTATGCGATTGATGTTGTGAAATACATAATGGCATTTTGTGTTATTGCTATTCATACATTGCCATTAAAGAATGTTCAAAATGAAGTAGTTACCAGTTTGTTTGATATATTTGTTTCACTTGCGGTTCCATTCTTTTTTCTTTCAAGTGGATATCTTGTAGAGAAAAAATGCAAAAAAAGGAATGACAAGATATTCGTATTAAACAAGCAGATACAGAAACTGATACGGTATTATGTTATTTAGACGGCAATTTATCTGCCTATTACAATATATTGGTTTGCCTAATCTGGGGACGGGATAGTAAAGTCTACGGCTTTGTTCTTTAGGAATGTGATCTTTCAAGGTGAAAATCACTATTCATGGCCGTTGTGGTATCTTCTTTCATCCATATATGGATTTATGGTATATAAGATCATATCTAAAAAAAAGTTCGAACTGTACGGTATTGTAGCTATCTGTATTGCCGTTACTTTGCAGTATTCGGTAGATTACATTATGGCAGTGCCCGTTTCTGAGAACCAGTTACTTGGCATTATTTTTGTTTTAATAGAAAAAACAATAGGTAAAGGAAGAATCTTTTCGGGAACATATTATATTTTGCTGGGTGTGTTGATTGCAAGAACAAGAATATTTGCAAAGGCAAAAATTATTCTTCCAGTATTGGTGGGAACGTTTTTAGCTGCAGCATTCTTAAATCTCTTTCTCATGAAAATAATAATGAGTGTGATGTTCTTTATGTTAGTGCTGATGTGCAACTGCTCTGGCGATGGAAGAAAATTTAGACGAACAAGTACAGTAATATATTATATGCACATGATTTTTCTTTTTGTACTGAATATGTTATGCAAGCAGTCGATGTATGGATTTGTTGGGTTTTGCTTCTGTTGTTTTATGACAAATATATTTGCTTATATATTGAACACAAATGAATATTGCAAAAATAATACAGCGGTAAGTTTGCTATTCGGTTCTCTATACAGATAGTACAGATAGTAGGTGCCTGACCCCATGAACAAAGCGGTTGATTATGCATTTCAGGATATTGAGGATATTCCAGGGGAGCTGCCAGCAGGCAGAACTAAGCCATGGGGAACAGGACAGGCCGTGCTTGCTGCTAAAGCCGTGCTGAAGACACCATTTGTCGTGATAAATGCTGATGATTATTATGGCAAGGAAGGCTTCAGACTGGTTCATGAGTATCTGGTGAACGGGGGACAGTCATGTATGGCTGGATTCGTACTTAAGATTACATTGTCTGATAATGGCGGTGTGACCAGAGGCATTTGCAAGATGGACGATCAGAATAATCTGACAGAGGTGGTGGAGACCAAGAATATCGTCAAGACTGCGGATGGTGCAGCTGCGGACGGCACAGCCATTGATACGGAGTCTCTGGTGTCCATGAACATGTGGGGATTGACGCCAGAATTCCTGGATATGTTGGAGACAGGATTTGCGGAGTTCTTTGAGACGGAGGTCCCGACTGATACACTTAAGGCAGAGTTCCTTATTCCTACATTTATAGGAGAGCTTCTGGATGAGAAGAAGATGACGGTTAAGGTTCTCCGGACGAATGATACCTGGTATGGTATGGACGTATAAGGAGGATGCTGAGGCTGTTAAGGAGAGCTTTAAGGGGATGATTGAGGTCGGTATGTATGAGAAGGATTTGTTTGGGGATTTGTAGATAGGATGTTTATATGGATGTGATGTGATTGCCAGCCCGGGAGGGCTGGCAATTGGTGGTTATAGATAATATTATAGACCTGTTGTGATTTGCTATACAATGTGGATTGAAAAAAGAATGTATGTTATAATGTTTAATACCAAAGTATGCAATGAAACAAGTGGCTGATGATAATTTTACGAAAAACAAAGTGGGGAGGGATATAATATGGATGATTTATTCGAATCAATTCGTAATAAAAAATAATAGAGATCTTCAATTGCTGAAATGAGAAACAAGGACAGTGATGCGCATGGAGTTGGGGCTAATAGGATAGCGATTGATGAACATCATGCAAGACTGTTTGTAAATGCGGCAATGACAATGTCAGATTTTATATTATCTGTTTATATTAAGGAGGCATGACGATATGATTCATAGAGTGACTTGTGATAAATGTGGTTCCATTTCGGAATATGATGATAGATCTATATGGGAGGGCAACCGTGAACGTGAAGAGGTAGAATGCCCTGTGTGTGGGAATATTATTGGGAGCGTTTTTACAGACCTTATACCTGTAGCAAGGCTTATAAGTAAAGGATAAATTATGTATAGAAAAGTAATGTTTCATTGGCTGTGAAAGTACCATATGAAACGGAAGATGAGATGGAGAAAGCAGTCGCTGGAAAGAAAAAGTCTGAGGGTGGGATTCTGCCAGATGACAATGTGAGAATCTATGTGCCGATGGATTTGAATGCCGATGGCGTCATGCGGTAGCTTTATTCTCTCTATGGCGCACTCGGCGATCCGACGGAAAGTAATGAATCGGTTTACTATTCTGGCGTAAGACACAGTCGGAAGGGGATTGAATTGGTGGGAGAGATTATCAATTATCTGGAAGAAAACGAAGGGGTTGCCGAGTGCTTTCCGTATGATGAGGTCGAGGAGCTTAGAGATGCATTCTGGCTCTGAATGAATCAAAAAGGAATGTCATAGAAAGAGTTTTCAATTAGAACTGGGATAGCGACCACAACGATCAGTGATTGGCGGAAGAAGAATACGAATCCAGGTTCAGACAAGATATTGCTCATATGTGCAGCTCTGGATGTAACACCAGAATATCTGCTATCTGGTGTTACAGAAGATAGCAAGAGGGGGCAGACTATGGACTATGTTGTTATTCCAAAAGATACTGAAGAAAGATGGGTTATAGATACATTTGGCAAGATGGGTTTTGAAGACAGGGAACATCTGATTTCATATATGAAGATGATGGCGAAGGAATAATGAAATTTGAATGTGAAGAAGTGGAGAAGCATATACTAATAATACAGCAGCAAGCTGATTTTGAACTCCGTGTGTATTGACAGTGAGGGCATTTGAATATATACTTTAGTTACAGTAAGCGATTTGCTGCAAATGTTTGTTGCTACTCGATATGCAACTGAAATAAGGTCGAGTTCAAATGTTTGTCGCTACTCGATATGCGACTTATAAAAGATCGAGTTCAAATGTTTCGAGACTTCATTCGTGAGAGTGAGGTCTCTTTTTGTTAGGAGAAAGAAATGGAAGCAGGGCATTTTTATTACATAGATGATAGTTATTTTATGGATTTTCCGGATCAATATTTTATGAAGAATAAAGAGACAGTAAATGGGCAGGTGCATGATAGACCTTGTTTTTATACATTCAAAGATAATTCTACAGGAATATATTGGATGATTCCATTTTCATCTCAGGTATCAAAGTTTAAAAAGATCTATAACAGCAAAATACAAAAATATAAGCGCTGTGATACCATAGTTTTTGGCGAGGTGCTCGGTCATGAAAAAGCGTTCCTTATTCAAAATATGTGTCCTATTACATCAAAATATATGAAAAATGAATATTTTGATGCAAGGTCAAATGTACCGGTTCGTGTGACCGGTATATTGGAAAAAGATTTAAAAGAAAAAGCAAGCAAAGTGTTGGCGCTCCAGAGGAAAGGCGCAAAACTTATATTCCCAATGTATTAGAAATTGAAAGAAAGTTACTTGATATGTAATTCATTATACTATAGAGGCAGGATTTAATCATGTTGTATTTGTTATCAGCAAGTATATGCGGAGTTATTGAGACTGAGGTTCCAGGTGATCCGATTAAGGCTAAGTTCTTTATTACTGCATTTATAGGAGAGATTTAAGGGGCTGGCAATTGGTGGTTATGGGGAATTATATATTGACATACAAAAACACAATATCAAAGATACACATTGATTTTGAATGCTAAAGACATAGTATAAAAAAGAATTGTATGGTAGAATGTTAATGGAGTATAAAGAAGTTGTATTGATAGAATTAGAAAAATATTGCAGAAAAGCGCACAATAGGTCAATGTTATGATGTTGGAGTAAATCGGTGGAGTGAATGGAGAATAGAGTTATATATAATGTGAAGGCCAATGAAGATAGTAAATATATTGGATGTTCCAGAGTAATATTATTGTGTGGAGATATTGCCAATCCAGTAGACGGAGAAAACGCATGTCCATACGGGCAAGACTCCTTAATATGCTAGTTTACTCATACAGAGTATAGCATGTCTGCCAAAGCCTTCCTTGACAGTAACTTTGGCATTTGCTCGACAAATAAAAGTTATTTGAGAATTATTATATAAAGTGGTATACTTTTTAATCGTTAGTTCAAATATGTCAGGAAATGTATAGGGGGATTGTGCTTTGTTGAAAGACAATGATATAAGAACAACCTTGATTGATGAATTGAATAAAATAAATGCCAAACATGATTATAGAATTGTAGAGGAATTGGCTGTTTGTGATGGGGAAGCAAGAGTTGATGTTGCGGTTGCAAATGGAAAACTGTGTGGATACGAGATTAAAAGTGATGCAGATACATTAGAACGACTTCCGTTGCAACAAAAATGCTATGATAAGACGTTTGATATGGTTTCAATTGTGGTAGGAGAGAAGTTTAAAGATAAAATAGAAGAATATATTCCTGAATATTGGGGAATATACATAGTTTGGGAATTCAAAGGAGAATATAGAATTAGAAAAAAACGAAATGCTAAAATAAATAAAAACATAGAGGCTATTTCCTTACTTGAATTATTATGGAAAGAAGAACTTATTTCGTTATTGAAAAAGGCTGGAGTAAAAGGAATATCTGGGAAAAATAGAAGAATATTGCGGCAAATAATACTGGAAAAATTTTCTTTAAAACAAATAAGAGATTATACACGAGAAACAATTAAATATAGAGAGAATTGGAGAGATTAGATATATTTATTCTAATCTCTCCGTTTTTTACATTAAAGAGACAATCAAGGTAATATGGTGATTAAAGCTATATTCGACCCAATTGGTGAGATTCCCTCCCTTGCTATTTGTTCCGTTAGCTATCGAATCTATTATGCCATCTCCATATGAGAATGACTTACCAGAATAAAGAGGGTGGTTTATGAGCTGTTTACATGCAGTTACTATATTTATTAGGTCAAGTCCTCCCTTTTTGAGAGGAAGTCCTTTATAGATTAGATATTTTTCCTCGGTAGAATATTTAATTTTAAAAGTAGGAGACATGCCAATTATGTAAGGTGTTTCATTTAAGTTCATAGGTCCATAGTCAGCATATACATAATTAAAAGTAAAATTACGTTGTAAATTCAGAGATATTTGATGGATTGCTAATTCAGCACGTTTGCGCTCGCTTATGCAATTTGAAGTAAGGTTCGATATATCCTTAGGAAATGAACAACTGGCAATAATAATACGTCTGTAATTAGACAAATTAGGGATATCAGATATTGCAGTTGTTAATGCCGCTTTTTTAGGATAAATCTCATCGTCGATGTAAGTTAAGTCGAGTAACAGATCAGTTTCTTCGGGAATAATCCATAAATTATCAATATAATCTTGCAGAGTTTGACTTATCGATTCAAAGTCGTTCACGTGTATCCTTAAGCAAATTCCATTTGTATTTTCTAAACTTGCCGCATGGCTGATATTGATTTCATCATTGATGTCAAAAGCTGGTATAGCTCCTGGATGATGTATGAGTGTGAATAAATTTCTGTATATATCAAAATATTCGTCAGGGTTATAAACGTCTGCGTACCAACTGGCTGATAAATATAAATAGAATAATTTATCCTCCCAACTTATGTTGAAAGATGATATCAATTTTTTTAATTTTTTTTCGTAGGCAGATTCGTCTGTGGTTGTTGAGGAAACTGTAGGAGGAGCAACCTCAATAAATGGAATAATTTGACTTGATATTTCAGGAGAAAGATTTTCAAGACATTTTCTTTCTCCAGTTTTCCATCTTAAAATTGGCGTATATTTTATATTCATAGTATGAATCTCCTTTTGTATTAATTTATTATGGGTTTGTGACTTCGCATATTTATAAAACATATTAAAAATCTGATAATTATCTATATATTAGGTTAACATATATACTAACCAGAGTCAATATTGGTTATGAAAATGGTTACAATAAATGCATTTCTAATTCTCTAAAAACTTATGCTTTACTGATCTTTATGTTATACTTATACCAACCACAACTTGTTTTGTACAAAGAGGTATAACATATGAAGGTTTTAATCACCGGCGGAGCTGGTTTTATTGGCAGTAATTTTATATTTTATATGATGGATCGACATCCTGAGTATGAGTTTGTGTGCGTGGACAAACTCACATATGCGGGAAGTCTGGATACGATTAGACCTGTCTTGGACAGGTCTAATTTTGTTTTTTATAAGGCGGATATATGCGATAGAGGTGAGATGTATCGTATATTTGAGGCGGAGAGGCCGGATGTGGTCGTGAATTTTGCAGCGGAGTCGCATGTAGACAGATCTATAGATAACCCGGAGGTGTTCCTTGATTCGAATATCAAGGGTGTTTCCGTGTTGATGGATGCATGTATGCGATATGATGTCGGCAGATTTCATCAGATAAGTACGGATGAAGTGTATGGAGATCTGCCTCTTGACAGGCTGGATCTGTTATTCACTGAAGAATCGTCGATTTGTCCGAGCTCGCCGTACAGCAGCTCGAAAGCGGCTGCAGATCTTTTGGTTATGGCTTATCATAGAACGTATGGCTTACCGGTTACCATCAGCAGGTGTTCAAATAATTATGGACCATACCAGTACCCTGAGAAACTTATCCCTTTGATGGTGACAAATGCATTGGCAGACAGGCCGCTGCCTGTTTATGGACAGGGGATAAATGTCAGGGATTGGATACATGTGGATGACCATTGCCGTGCCATAGATGCGATATTGACTCAGGGAAAAGTTGGTGAGATATACAATGTGGGCGGTCATTGTGAACGGACAAATATTGATATTGTCAGGATGATTTGCAGGGAATTGGGTAAGCCTGAGTCACTCATAACATTTGTCACCGATAGGAAAGGCCATGATATGCGGTACGCTATTGATTCAACTAAGATTGAACAGACTCTTGGCTGGCGGCCGGAGGTGGATTTCGATGATGGAATACGGCAAACTATCAGGTGGTACGCAGATAGGTTGAGGGGAATGTAGGATATGGGAGAGTGAAGGGATGAGTAAATATGTATATTTGTTTGAATTGGATTCTGTGCGCAAAACAGATGAGGAGATAATTGCGGGACAGGCTGCATTGTACGATGAGATTGTGACAAATGGTAATATAGTTGTCTTGACTTATAATCAGATGGTGGATTCGAGGGGCTTTTTCAGCCTGCTAAAAAACGGAGAATACAAAGAGGCTTTGCTGAAATTGTTTGATAGTGGGGTTATCAAGATATCCCAGTATGGCGATATACGTACTGTGTCCCAGTATTTGATGGATTCGATAGAGGATGACAAGCAATTTATATATTCCGCACTTCCATTGAAATATAGCCAGAAACGACTTACCGCAATTATGAAGAGGTGCCTTCTGTATTCTGATTTGTCTGAAATATATGAGTACGGTCAGATGGCTTTGGCACTAAAGAAGAATGAGAATGGTGAGCAGTATAATGATGATTATAAGAACAGGCGAGATGAGCTCATAGATATATTTGTTGAAGTGGACAAGAATGGTGAGCACCAGACTAATCTATCCTGGGATGCTATGGCTGAGATATTGGAGAACTTGTATAGCTTTATGGAAACCGTGATCAAATTGAGCATGATGCATGATATATACATAAGTCCAAGGGCTGATGGTGAGTTGGGCTGTTGGAAATTCAGTTCGATATTGGATAAGGTTATACGTTTATATGTTCCGAAAGATAATGTGGAGCTGTGGGGAAGTGCTCAAACGATACTTGATAACATATATAAGCAAAATAAGAATGAAAATAATCGTTCAGTGTATATCAGAAAGCTTAAAAAATTGGTAGAAACAGGCACAAATGTCAAGGGGTGTCAATATGCACAGGCAATTGTTGATTTGTGTTATAACTATGCTTGCGAGAGCAGTATATCAAACGTGTCAAGGCATTATGATGTGAGGGATTTAGAAGATTGGGGTAGTGCCTGCCATGGTGAGAATACATTTGAATGTGACTTTTCTAAGCGATTGAAGCGCACGTGGGATGGTGGAAGGAAACGTGATGAAAGATATCTTGTTGATGAGAAAAATGATTTTAAGACATTCAAACTGGGAAAATATAGCCCCCCAAAGATCGTTAATGCTGCAAGAATTGTAGGTTATGTCAAGGATAAACCAGAAATAGATAGGAATTATGTATTCTATTATGAGAATAACGCTAAGAAGGACAAGTATAGAAGAAAACTGAAACTTTTATGTGGAATATTGAAGAAAATAGTATTTGCTATTTTGTGTTTTCTAATAGTGATAAGTCCCGAACTGACAGGTGATTATTGGACCGCAAAAGCTATGCAAAATAGTTGGATAAAACCTGCTGTAGCATTTTGGAATTCGGTTCCTTCGGGTATTCAGACAATGGTTATGCTGATAATTACAGAGATCGTGACTTCGCTCATAGCTAAGATTCCTGGACTTGATGCTTTGTCATTATCAGAATCCTTAGCGGAAATCTGGCAACTGCTTAGGGATATGGTTCGGATTACCTTTAGAAAAAGTAAGGCATATGTGAATTCGGTCATGAAAGGATTAGATAACTCTGAACATTTTTGTGAAGGCGAAAAAATAAGATACACATTGACAAAAGAACTGAAGAGATATTTAAAGCTTTGTGAAGATAGGAATATAACAAAAGAGGATTCGAAATATAAATCGTATCCGATAGCGTCCCTGGATACTTTAGAGGCCAGAAAACAGATCCTCCGTGACGAGGAGCTACATAGCCGTAAATATGGAGTTGTTTACAGCAGCGCATATAACATGATGGTGGTAGACCCGATACGCAAGGATGATAATGAACTTATGGCTTATGAGAGAGTCCTGCCAAATGGAAACGATGGTGTGGTTATTCTGGCGAAGCACAAAGGAAAATATGTTTTGCTGGAACAGTTCAGACATGCAATCAGAAGAAGACAGTATGCATGCCCTCGTGGTTTTTCTGATCCAAATTGTACACCGATTGAAGATGTACGCCGTGAGATTAGAGAGGAACTGGGCGCCGATATCATAGGAGAGCCGATTGAACTCGGCCGTATAGCCGCCGACAGTGGCCTCACGGGGGGATGCGTCCATGTATTTTTGACCAATATAGGCGCCTACAAACAACGTTGCGGCCATGAAGGGATTATATCTACCATTGAGTTAACAAGGAAACAGATGGAGATATGGGTTAGTAAGAAGAGGATAGATGATGGATTTACGCTGGGGGCGTTGGAGCTGGAGAGGTGTTGGCGCTTGAAGCGGAGAAGAGCCAGGGCGGAATTGTAATGTGTTATATGTAGTATGGGAGAATGGTTACAAATATGATAAGATTTGCAATATAATATAAATTGAAAAAGACGGAGAGATGTAAGTCTCTCTGTTTTTTTAAGTTTTTCTATATTGTATAGACTTTGATATAGCTATATATTATAATATACATATTATTGCAACTTAAGATTTAGAATAATAATATGTTATAACTCACATATAAATACGTTGGGAGGATAATACATTTTCAGATAATAGAATTATATGCGGAGAAGGTAGCAAAGAATGTCAAGAATTAGATGGATTCATTTTTCAGATTTACATCTTAATTTAACTGGAACAGAAATCAAAAGATTACGCAAAAATCTTTTGTGGTATTTGGACACTGTAGTTGGAAAAATTGATTATGCTTTTTTTACGGGGGACATTCGACATGCGCCAAGTGGAGATTTCCCTTCAAATGCTGGAAAAGAAATAGAAAATATATGTAATGCGATTGGCTTGCCAGAGAAACGTTTATTTATAGTGCCAGGAAATCATGATGTAGATAGAAATTGTCCTGAAAAAAATAAAGTTATTAATTTTGTAAAAAAAGAGGGAGCAATAAGGTTTAATATATGTAGAAAAGGTGAATAAAATAGGCAAAAATTGGGGCATATTATCTATAGCATATTCAAAATTAGATAAATATGCAATGTTTATAGATGGAATTGATTGCAAGAACAGTTAATAACTGTAGTTGGGAAGAGTGATAGATTCTCAGTTCCCATATTAAATCAAGAACTATTATCAGAATATTTATGGTTGTTAAAGCAGGAAAGTCGGGATTGGTATGTGAAAGAGAACACTTAATAGCAGACATTTCCCATTAAAATTCCAATCATCATTTAATGTTTTCGAGTTGATGAAAAGTAGAGCGAGGTAATGCACATACTTGAAAAAAACGTTGTTTTTTTTATGAAAATCGCATATACTAATATCAACAGAACCCAACACGCCTCTCAACGATGCGGACCACGTTGGGTCTTTTAATTTTAAGGAGAAAATATATGGGGGAACTGAAACGGCATCAACCATCACTGTCGATTGATGAACAGGTGGAGAATTTAAAGACACTGGGATTAGTTATCAGCGATGAAGATTATGCAAGGCACATATTGAATGATATATCATACTTCAGGCTGATTAAGGCATATAGTTTGGGTTTTAAAGCAAAAAATGGGGACTATGATGAAGGAGTAACGTTTGAGCAGATTGTAGAGTTATACCTGTTTAATGCTAATTTCAGACAGATAACATTTGCTGAGATAGAGAAGATAGAAGTAAATGTTAGATGTAGAATTGCCAATTACTTTGCGGAAACATATGGAGTCCTTGGTTATATGAATTCTGAAAATTTTGTTGATGAAGAATATCACAGATCTTTTTTAGAGGATATAAAAGAGGAAGTTGGCCGTAATTCTAAAGCCCCTTTTGTGAAAAACTTCAGAACTAATTACGAGGGTGGAGATTTACCGATATACGCTCTGGTAGAGGTATTCAGTTTTGGGACTCTTTCAAAATTTTATAAAAATATGAAAAATACAGATAAAAAAGCGGTAGCTAAAAGCTTTGGAATTGGATATACATATTTAGAGAGCTGGCTGGAGAGTATTTCTTATGTACGTAATATCTGTGCACATTATGGGCGGTTGTATAATGCAAAACTATCAAAGACACCTATCTTGTATAAGGAATATTCCCAACAGGGAATAGGAAATAATAGAATGTTTGGTGTATTATTATGTATGAGACACATTCTGTTGCATGATAAACACTGGAATTTATATGTAGACCAAATAGAAGCATTAATAGAGAAGTATGAAAAAGTAGATGTAAGGACAATGGGATTTACTGATAATTGGAAGGAATTATTGGAGATAGGTTAAGTTGGAATTTGCAGAGACAGATAAATAATATTGAGGAGCATAAAAATGGCTGTGAAAAAACTCGATTGAGGTTTTTCACAGTCCATTTTTGTGTTAGAAGAAAGAAATTGAAAGAAAGTTACTTGATAAGTAAGCACAACTTGGAAATACAGGGGAATAGAGAGAATGAGAAAGTAAAAATAGCATTGGCACATATAGATTTTACAATAGCTCTGATTTATGCCAAAATTAACAATATCATGGAGTATAAGGACTTTGATAGATTTAAGGAAGGAATTAGGTATATTTCTGAAGGAATAAAAAATAAAACGAATGAAGATTATTTTTACGGGCTGTTAAAAAGAAATAATAAAAAAGTTAATGATGTTATAGAATTCTATAAGTATGTTGTAACTAATAATTTAGATATTTACAATTTGACATCAATTGAAAGGAAGAATGTAGACGAATTTGTAACGTTTATGTTTAAGGCCCAAAACAATGAAAATTAGTTAATTGGGTTTGCCTGCTCAGGTAATGGTTAGGAAGAATTATATAAGATCCCCCTTTTCTTAGCAACAAGAAAGGGGGATCTTGTGATATAACGTCAATTATTTTATAAGAGATTCAACAAAGTCAAAAGAAAGTCCGATATTGTCATTTATAGTTAGAGGTTCCACACTAAAATGGCTAGTGCGCTCTAAATCTGGATAAGTACTAAAAATGTCATTAACTAATGATTTAGAGTGTATGACGGCTCCGTTTGTAAATGTTCCCTTGTATTTCTTTCGAGAGATAGGGATACTCTTAAATGTTTTATCATTTGTGAATTGTAGTCGTATTTTCTTAAGTTTTCCTTCGATAGATCCGCAATATACCTCCGCGTATTTTAATGAATAAAATCCAGGGATTAACTCGCAGGCAGTCGCATTTAAAGAAATACGACCATTGTCTTTTGAGATCGTTATTTGTGGAAGTGCCTGTGATGCTTTGTGGGCACGAGTAGAAATAAATGGTTCCCAGTTTATATCTGCCATGATAGTAACCTCTCTTTAGTGTTTTTGATTATAATATTACATATGTATAAAGAAGTCAATAATGAGTAAATGTGTGGAGTGCTAGAGCTTTAGAGTTTTGGAGCGTGAGTAAAAGTGTGTTACAAAAAAATAAAGATAGGAATATTTAATCAATGAGACATTTATGGAAAATCCAACCTTGAAATACCCCACCCGCTTCTATATAATTAAGATATATTTGTTACGGAAAATGAACGATTCAGCCCGGTTTTACAGGGCTGAAGTTCAATACCAGGGAGGAATTACTATGAGGTTGGTTACAAGATCGGATTTTGATGGACTTGCGTGTGGCGCACTGCTGAAGGAAGCGGGAATTATTGATCATTGGAAGTTTGCGCATCCGAAGGATCTTCAGGACGGATTGATCGAGGTTACGGAGGATGACTGCCTTGCAAATGTGCCATTTGTTGAGGGTTGCGGACTTTGGTTCGATCATCATTCAAGTGAGCATGAGAGATTGGCGCTTGAGGGTAAATACAAGGGGGAGAGTCGTATAACTCCATCGTGCGCTAGAATAATCTATGAGTATTATGGAGGCAGAGAGAGATTTCCGCAGTTTGACGATATGATGGAGGCTGTTGATAAGGTTGATTCAGGTAATCTTACCTTACCATCGATGAGGTACAGAATCCAAAGGGATGGATACTTATTGGATTCTTGATGGATCCTAGAACCGGACTTGGAAGATTCAGAAATTTCACCATATCAAACTATCAGCTCATGGAGAAGCTTATAGATGCATGTCGTACCATGACCACTGATGAGATACTTGCCATGCCGGATATACAGGAGAGAATAGTTCTGTATAATGAGCAGACAGAGAAGTTCAAGGAGATGGTCAAGGCACATACCATAGTGGACGGTAATCTTATCATAAGCGATCTTCGCGGAGTGGATCCGATATACACCGGCAATCGTTTCATGATATACAGTATGTATCCTGAACAGAATGTGTCAGCGTGGATAGTAAGCGGACGTGGTGGACAGGGATGTTCGGCAGCAGTTGGATACAGTATCCTGAACCGCACAGCGACCATGGATGTTGGAAGCCTTATGCTCAAGTATGGTGGCGGTGGACACAGGAAGGTTGGTACATGTCAGTTCAAGGATGACGAGATGGATACAAGACTTCCTCAGATGCTTGAGGAGCTCAAGGCTCAGGCTAATTCATAAGAAATATTGACAAAAAATAACCGAATGATACAAGTTTTAATTCGTATCATTCGGTTATTTTTTATGTTATAAAAATGTTCTTAAAGGTCTTCTTAAGGATTAGTCTCTCTGGAACAGATCTCTTGTGTATACCTTGTCTTTGATGTCGTCGAGGCATGAATTGTACCTGTTGGCGATGACAGCGTCGGACATGGATTTGAATTTGTCTAGGTCATTTACAACTTTGCTTCCGAAGAATGTGGTTCCGTCTTCAAGGGTTGGCTCATATACAACGACGGTTGCGCCCTTGGCTTTGATACGCTTCATGACACCCTGTATACTGCTCTGGCGGAAGTTGTCGGAGTTGCTCTTCATCGTCAGTCTGTATACACCTATGACACATTCCTTCTCCTGGGCTGCTGAGTAATCACCGTTATTGTTGTAGTCGTAGTAGCCTGCGATGGAGAGAACGCGGTCTGCGATGAAGTCCTTTCTCGTTCTGTTGCTCTCAACGATGGCGCTCATCATATTCTGAGGCACGTCGTTGTAGTTGGCAAGGAGCTGCTTTGTATCCTTTGGCAGACAGTATCCGCCGTATCCAAATGATGGGTTGTTGTAGTGTGTTCCGATTCTTGGGTCGAGACATACGCCGTTTATGATGTCCTGTGTGTTAAGTCCCTTCATCTCTGCGTATGTGTCAAGCTCGTTGAAGTAGGACACGCGGAGTGCGAGATAGGTATTTGCAAATAACTTTACAGCCTCAGCTTCGGTGAAGCCCATGAACAGAGTGTCTATATCTTCCTTGAGGGCACCCTCCTGAAGCAGTGCGGCAAATGTATGGGATGCCTTAACTATCTTCTCGTCATTCTTGTCTGTGCTGACAATTATCCTTGATGGATAGAGGTTGTCGTACAGTGCCTTTGATTCACGAAGAAACTCTGGGCTGAAAATGATATTTGACGTGTTGTATTTCTTCCTTACGGACTCGGTATATCCAACTGGTATAGTTGATTTGATGACCATGATGGCATCAGGGTTGACCTTGAGGACGAGCTCGATAACGGCCTCAACGGCTGATGTGTCGAAATAGTTCTTGTTGCTGTCGTAGTTTGTCGGAGCAGCTATGATTACGAAATCTGCATCCTTGTATGCTGATTTGCCATCGAGAGTTGCTGTGAGATCAAGCTCCTTCTCGGCGAGATATTTCTCAATATAGTCGTCCTGTATAGGGGATTTCTTGTTGTTGATGAGATCAACCTTTTCAGGGATGATGTCAACTGCCGTTACATGGTTGTGCTGTGCCAGCAGGGTCGCAATGGACAGACCAACGTAACCGGTTCCTGCCACTGCAATGTTCAGTGGGGATGGAGACTCGAGCTTGTGTGCGCCAGCATTGATGAACATTTCTGTGAGGTCGAAGTTCAAAACCTCTGATAAACTTTCGAGCTGCTCTATAGAAGGAACAAAATCCTTCTGCTCTATTCTGGAAATGAGTGCTCTGTTGATACCGGTTGCATCGGCGAGCTGAGCCTGGGTCATACCCTTTTCTTTTCTTCCGTTCATGACAGTGTCGGCGAGACGTGACTGTGATAATTTCTTCATGATCAAAATTCCTTTCTCTGATGAGTATTCTCTATTATTCTTAGAAGTATTATTCAAAACTAGCAACAAATGTTAATATTTATAACATTTACAATGCCATAATACATGTAAAAACGGCATAAATCAAGAGAAAAATGTATTTTAAACATAAAATTATACATAATTAATGTTAATTAAAATAACATACATAAAACAACTGAAAATATAGTTTATTTCAACGCAACATCGAGTCTTATCGGATTGTGATCGCTGTTTTTAAAATCCAGATCTATGGTCTCTGTGGAGTTGATCTGCAAATTGCTCGATACTATGAATCCGTCGATGACATAATATTGGAAACTCTCGTGGTCATGTCCTTCGTATGGTTTGTCCAGGGATCGGCATGTCGGAGCTGAGAAATCGGTGGTGCAGGTGAAGGAATCTCCAAATTCAGATACATCTATGCTTCCTGGTGCCCACAGGTCAGCGGACTGCTGAGGGTATGCGGACAGATCCACATTTGAAAAAGTCTGGTTGAAGTCGCCTCCTGCGATAACGTAGTTCCCTGCTGCAGCCTCATTTTGGAGAATGTCGGCGAGCATCCTGGTCTGGGCGGCTTTGCCCTCGCCTGAGTCATAAGCCTCCAAGTGGAGATTTACTATGACGAGTTCGTGTTCACTTCCGGCAATCGGTATTCTGGACACGATCAGGCATCTTTTCAGGTTGCACAGTCTGATCGGGTAGGAAAATGGACATGGAAGCTGTATTCTTTCTGCATCCGATACTTCAAATGAGCTGAGAGTCATTATTCCTGATGTCACTCTGCCGATCGGTGGAAGTGGATATGGAACCATGAGTGTTTTGTAGTTGTAGGCGTATGAGCTTGTGTATGACGGCAGCTTTTCCCTCAAAATATCGGCTTCGTTTATCTTGTGGCTTCTGGATGATCGTTCATCAACCTCCTGGAGAAGAAAGATGTCAGCGGCAAGTGAATTCAGCTCTGATGTGATGGCCTCCATATTGTCGTTTACCTGCTTGGCTGTGGAAGTGTACACACTGTCTCCTCCATCCATGAAAAAGTCAGCATTTGCACCGAGGGATCCGTAGCCGAGATTCCATGTCACGATGGATATGGAGTCGCCGACAGATGGTGAAAGCTTGGCTGAGCCGGTTGCATTTTTGCCAAATGTGCTTCCGGATGTGACCTCAAGGGATTCGGAATCGTCTGGCTTGTATTCTGTTATAGTGAGAACTCCCACAAATATTATGGCGGCCGCAAGGATCACGCCGAGGACGATACATGTTATTTTTAGAATTTTTTTTGCTATTATCATGTTGGATATTTCCTGTTCTATATTTGTTCAGCCCGTCCAAATGGTTAGTTGGACTGACATGTAAAGTATATCAGACGCGGTGTATGTAAACAATGTGTAAAATGACACATGTTGGGAATCGTGGTATAATGTAGCACGCTGATGCGTGCGCAGGTCATCGCGCTTGCGCACGATGATATATGATATAATGAGCAGCAAGACATAGTATAGTAGAAATTACTGAGGGGAATGTATGTTTGAACTTATTATAAAAGATATAATGGAGGTCGCGGGCTACCTTCCGATAGGGATTCTATGCGGATGCATAGCAGTCGTGGTTTATCTCGTGTATACAGTGAGTCCTGCAGGAAAAAAGGTCAGTGCCGGCGGACGTGTGAAGAAGTTAATAGTGTGGTTCCTGCTGGTGGTGTATTTGGCGGTGATGGCAGTTACTGTGTTCCTGTCCAGAGAGCCGGGCTCAAGGCAGGGCATTGACATGACGTTGTTTCATACGTGGGGAGTGACGCCCCAGGAGCACGCATTTGTCATAGAAAATATATTGCTCTTTGTGCCGTTCGGCGTGCTTTTCCCGCTGGCGGTGGCTGGAAGTAAGAATGGCGATGGCAGGGCGGTAGACAGGTTGTCCAAATGTACTGTACTGTTTGGATTTCTGTGCAGTGTCTGCATAGAGACGGTTCAGCTTATAACAGAGCGCGGTTACTGCCAGCTCGATGATGTAGTTATGAATACCCTCGGAAGCCTTGCGGGATATATTATATTTCTGATCGCAAAAAAGGTTATAGGTGTAAAACAGATTCAGGCGTTGGGCAGATATAGGTAACATATTTTCAGAAATAAATAAGGTGAAAGCAAATAATTTAACGGATGGAGGAATAGATCATGCCATGTACAACAATATTGGTAGGAAAAAATGCGTCTTATGACGGTTCAACAATAATAGCGAGAAATGACGATTCGGGTGCCGGTTCGTACACGCCGAAGAAATATGTGGTTGTGAAGCCGGAGGAGCAGCCAAGAATATACAAGTCGGAGATATCCCATGTGGAGATTGAACTTCCGGATGATCCGATGCGTTACACCTGTGTTCCAAATGCGCTGGCGGGCGAAGGAATCTGGGCGGCAAGCGGAGTGAATTCTGCAAATGTGGCTATGACGGCGACGGAGACCATAACCTCAAATCCAAGAGTGCTCGGCGCGGATCCACTGGTGTGCTATGAGCCTGCGGAGGGAGATAAGCCTGAGAAGGCTGGAGGTATCGGCGAGGAGGATATAGTCAGTATCACACTTCCATATATAAAGAGCGCAAGAGAGGGCGTGAAGAGACTTGGCAGCCTGCTTGAACGATATGGAACCTATGAGATGAACGGAATTGCGTTTCAGGATGTAGACGAGATCTGGTGGCTTGAGACCATCGGAGGACATCATTGGATCGCGAGAAAAGTTCCTGATGATGTGTATGTTGTCATGCCAAACCAGTTTGGTATGGACGAATTTGATATGGCAGACGCAATGGGAGCGCAGAGCGAGTTCATGTGCCCGGCAGATCTTCCAGCATTTATAGAGAAGTATCATCTGAACGTGGAGAATATGGAGGACACGATCTGTCCACGGGATATATTCGGCAGTCACGACGATGCGGATCACGTGTACAACACCCCGAGGGCATGGTTCATGGAGAGGACGCTCAACCCGAATTCGGCAGTCTGGGACGGACCGGATGCGGACTTTACGCCGGTTTCGGATGACATTCCATGGTGCATGATACCAGAGAAGAAGATAACCATGGAGGATGTGAAGTATGTGCTTTCTTCGCATTATCAGGGAACTCCGTATGATCCGTACGGCAATTACGGCGACAATAAGATGCGCGGGGCATATAGATCGATAGGTGTGAACAGGACGGATTTCATGTCGGCGATCCAGATGAGACCATATGTTGGTGAGGATATCTGCGCTGTACAGTGGATAGCATTTGCATCGAATGCATTCAATGTCATGGTTCCTTTCTATGCAAATGTAGACACGACTCCTGAGTATCTGGCAAATACAGGGGCGGATGTTTCCACGGACAACTTCTACTGGACCAGCCGTATGATCGCGGCGATGGCGGATGCATCTTATGCGAAGTCGGTGTTCCATATCGAAAGGTACGAGGAGAAAGTCATGTCCAAGGCACATGAGATAATATACAGATATGATGATATTATGAATGAACAGCCATTGGGCGAGAAACTCCGCCAGCAGGCCAACCAGGAGACCACAGACATGGTGAGACGTGAGGCAAATGCAACCCTTGGCAGGGTTCTCTATGAACTCAGCAATCAGATGAAGAACTCGTATTCAAGATCTGATGCGTAGTAGGCAATGAGTGGCCGCTTACAGGTTATGATTATCCCTGTATTTACCCGGAGTCACGCCGTATTTTTTCTTAAACATCCTGTTGAAGTAGGACAGGTTGAAGAAGCCGCAGTTCTCCGCGACGGAGAGTATGCTCTCGTCATTGGAGGAGAGAAGTCTTGCGGCAACATTCAGCCTGAAGTCGTTCAGATATGATACAAATGACACCCCCATGGTGTTCTTGAAAAATCGCATAAAATGGGATTCAGAGAATCCACAGTAGGAGGCTATATCCGTTATGGATATGGCCTCTTTGTAATTTTCGTCTATGTAGGAGAGGATGAGTTTTGTTCTCTCCAGATCCCTGGCTCGGTTCTTCCTGTCTGCCTCATCCCTTGCGGTGGAGTTGGCATAGAGAATGTAGAAGAATTCAAAATAGCATCCCTTAAGTGCAAGGTGGTATCCCTTTGGCGTCTCTGAGCAGAGCTTGTCTACCCTGTTAAGACACGCGGAAAGAGACGGATATAATGGATCGTCCCTGTCATAAATACTCTTGATATCCACGTCGCCCGCCAGCAGAGGCAGGAAAAACTCGCTGTCCAGTGAGTCGTGATTTCTGGATCTGAACATGTCGACGGAGAAAAGAATATTCTCATATTCCATTGAATATCCTTCGTGCTGGGAGATTCCGTGAATGTGTCCTGGCAGGATAATGACTATGTCACCCTCCTCAACATAGTGAGTTGTGAAGTCCACAGTCACATTTCCCTTGCCTTTTTTGATATAGATAATCTCCATAAATTCATGCCAGTGCAGAGACACAGAATTGAAGTCAAGTGGTATGGAGCACAGGTAAGTATTGTACGGAAACATCGGGTCCGCATGGGTCTTATTCTCCAGAAGATTTTCGTATTCAAGACTGTTCATATAACCATGTGCCTCCTTTTTGTTAATTCGACGATTTTTTACAGCTTTTACATATTGTACATCATCAAGATGATAGAATTGTACAATAAATTGCTTATATAATGCAAGCATAAAAGGGGAAATGCTAATAAAATACAAGCCATAACAGGAACTGTTCAGGAGGTATCATATATGAGTAAAGCGTTGGAGCGTGGCGCAGGAATACTCCTGCCGATAAGCAGCCTCCCATCACCATATGGAATTGGAACTATGGGAAGAGATGCTTATGATTTTGTTGATATGTTGAAAAGAGCAGGGCAGAAGTACTGGCAGGTGCTTCCGATAGGACCAACAAGCTTCGGTGACAGTCCTTATCAGTCGTTTTCAGCATTTGCGGGCAATCCGTATTTTATCGATCTGGATACATTGATAGCTGAAGGGCTTCTCAAGAAAGAGGAGGTAGAATCCTACAAATGGGCTGACAGTGATGACGAGATCGACTACGCCAGAATATACAGACAGAGATTTGAAGTTCTCAGAAAAGCATTTGGCAGATCAGAGCACAAAGACAGCAGGGATTACGTAGATTTCATAGAGAAAAATGAACAGTGGATAGATGACTATGCGCTGTATATGGCGATCAAGGCTGATCATAACAATAGAGAATGGCTTGCGTGGGAACCGGCGATCAAGAAGAGAAAGCCGGAGGCTATGGCAGCTTACAGAGAAAAGCTTGGTGAAGACGTGGAATTCTACAAATTCCTTCAGTTCAAGTTCTACGAGCAGTGGATGCCATTAAAAGAGTATGCCAACAGAAACGGCATAAGCATCATTGGAGATATTCCAATCTATGTGGCACTGGACAGTGCTGATGTGTGGGCGAACACGGATCAGTTCCAGCTTTCTGGAAGTCTGGCACCGTCAGTTGTGGCAGGATGCCCACCGGACATGTTCTCAAGCTACGGACAGAAGTGGGGGAACCCGATTTATGACTGGGATGTCATGGAGAAGGATGATTTCGCGTGGTGGAAGAAGAGAATTGCTGCATCTGCAAAGCTCTACGACGTGATCCGTATAGATCATTTTATCGGAATAGTCAGATACTACAGCATCCCGGCAAATGGCGAGCCGAAGGATGGCTACTACAGACAGGGACCGGGAAAGAAACTCATCGATGCTATAGACAGTGCCATAGGTTCATCCAAGGTTATAGCTGAGGACCTCGGCGTGGTCGTGCCAGAGGTTCAGAAACTTGTGAAGGAATCCGGTTATCCGGGAATGAAGGTGTTGGAATTTGCATTTGACGGCAATACGGCAAATGAATATCTGCCGCACAATCACGCAAAGAACTACGTAGCGTATATCGGAACCCACGACAATGATATGCTGAAAAGTTATATCAGCGGACAGGGTGAGGAGCTTCAGGAATATATGATGAAGTACCTCATGGCGAACAGCCTGGATGATGTGGCAGAGAAGATGATACATGCACTTTACATGAGCTCAGCGGACACGGTCATACTTCAGATGCAGGATATTTTGGGCAAGGACAACAGCGCCAGAATGAACTATCCATCAACGCTTGGCGGCAATTGGAAGTGGCGGCTTACCAAGGGAGCAACATGGGAATTTACACAGGAACATATAGATAAATTAAGGGATCTCACCAGACTGTATGGAAGAAACAGGGTGAAGACGTATATTTGTAAGGAGGATATTATGTTAAAGGATATTTGCATGAAGAAATACAACAAGGAGATCAAGGATTGTACAAATGAGGAGATATACTTCGCACTCCTTGATATGACAAAGAAGCTCGCAGACGGAAAGGTTTCAGAGGAGGGACAGAAGAAGGTTTATTACATCTCAGCAGAGTTCCTCATAGGAAAGCTTCTCTCGAACAATCTCATCAACCTTGGTGTATTTGACGAGGTTAAACAGGTGCTTGCTGAGAATGGCAAGAGCATCTATGACATAGAGGAGGTTGAACCGGAGCCATCACTTGGAAATGGCGGTCTTGGAAGACTTGCAGCATGTTTCCTCGACTCCATGGCAACCCTCGGACTTCACGGAGATGGAATTGGACTTAATTACCACATGGGTCTGTTCAAGCAGGTATTTGAGAACAATTACCAGAAGGAGACTGCAAATCCTTGGATTGAGGCAGACAGCTGGCTCGAGAAGACAGACGTTACCAACACGATCACATTTGGCAATCTGAAAGTCCAGTCAAGAATGTACGATATAGATGTAACCGGATACGAGAACAGAACAAATAAGCTCCACCTCTTCGATATCGAGAGCGTTGACGAGTCCATCATGGAGCCGGGCGGAATTAACTTCGACAAGACAGACATTGCAAAGAACCTGACACTCTGCCTGTACCCGGACGACAGCGATGAGGCTGGAAATCTTCTCCGTATCTACCAGCAGTATTTCATGGTGGCAAATGGTGCAAAGCTCATTCTTGATGAGGCTAAGGCAAAGGGTTCAAATCTTCACGATCTGGCTGATTATGCAGCAGTTCAGATCAATGATACACACCCTTCAATGGTGATCCCTGAGTTCATCAGACTTCTTACCGCTGAGGGAATATCATTTGACGAGGCTACAGAGATCGTGACAGAGGTGTGCGCATACACTAACCACACTATCCTTGCAGAGGCTCTTGAGAAGTGGCCGCTTGCTTACCTTGAGAAGGTTGTTCCACAGCTTGTTCCTATCATCAAGAAGCTGGACGAGAAGGTTCGTAACAGATACAAGGATGAGAGCGTATATATCATCGACAAGGATCAGAGAGTGCACATGGCACACATTGATATACACTATAGCCACAGTGTAAACGGTGTTGCATACCTTCACACAGAGATCCTCAAGGATTCTGAGTTGAACAACTTCTACAAGATCTATCCTGAGAAGTTCAACAACAAGACAAATGGTATCACATTCAGAAGATGGCTTCTCCACTGCAACGAGCAGCTTGCAGCATATATCACAGAGCTCATCGGTGACGGCTACAAAAAGGATGCAGAGAAACTGAATGACCTCGCTAAGTTCTATGATGATGACGCAGTCCTTGGCAGGATCATGGATATCAAGAAGCAGAACAAGGTCGTTCTCAAGGATTACCTTAAGGAGACACAGAACATTGACATAGATGAGAATTCTATCTTTGATATACAGGTTAAGAGACTTCATGAGTACAAGCGTCAGCAGATGAACGCACTCTGGGTTATCCACAAGTACTTCGATATCAAGGCAGGAAATCTTCCAAAGACTCCTGTGACTGTAATATTTGGTGCAAAGGCAGCTCCTGCATACACCATCGCAAAGGATATCATTCATCTCATCCTCTGCCTGCAGCAGCTCATCGATAATGACCCAGAGGTAAGTCCATACCTCAAGGTTGTCATGATCGAGAACTACAATGTGTCAAAGGCAGCAAAGATCATACCTGCATGTGACATTTCAGAGCAGATCTCCCTTGCATCAAAGGAGGCATCAGGTACCGGAAACATGAAGTTCATGCTGAACGGCGCGCTTACACTCGGAACAAGAGATGGTGCAAATGTTGAGATCGGAGAGCTTGTCGGCGAGGATAACATTTACTTCTTCGGCGAGTCAAGCGAGGCAGTCATCGACCACTATGCAAAGGCTGATTATGTGTCAAAGGATTACTACGAGCAGCCTGAGATCAAGAAGCTTGTTGATTTCATCGTGAGCGATGAGCTCCTTGAGATCGGACAGAAGGAAAGCCTTGAGAGACTTCACAACGAACTTATCGTAAAGGATTGGTTCATGACACTCCTCGATGTTGAAGATTATATCAAGACCAAGGAAGGCGTACTTGTAGACTACGAGGATCGTAAGACTTGGGCAAAGAAGGCACTTGTCAACATCAGCAAGGCTGGATTCTTCTCATCAGACAGAACCATCGCTGAGTACAACAAGGACATTTGGAGATTATAATATAAAACTTAGTTTATTTCACAGCAGGGGACGGAGGGGTCAGGCACCTCCGTCCCCTTTTGATTTAGGTTTTGGTGGCGAACAGGAAGTAAGTCGGTTATAATTAAATATACTAAAGTTGTAATGTGATGCGAAAACAGTTCACATCAAGAAAAAGGAAGGCGGTGGAGAGATGTATAGAATACTGATCGTTGATGACGAGAGAATAGAGAGAAACGGGATAAGATTCCTCCTGAAAAAGCTGAATATGGAATTTGATATCGACGAGGCGGTAAACGGTCTTGATGCATTGGAGAAGATGCGTCAGGAGAATTATGATATCCTCCTCACCGATGTGAAGATGCCTTTCATGGACGGCATAGAACTCATTGACAATGTGGTAAATGAGAAGAAGAAAATGAGATGTGTGATATTCAGCGGCTGCAATGAATTTGACTATGCAAAGAGAGCAATAAGGCTGGGAGTTGTGGATTATATATTGAAACCGGTCGACCCGAAGGAGTTTAAGGAGACGTTGGAGAAGGTTGTGGATGAGCTAGAGGCGGCTAAAGCCTCGGATGAGCTCAAGAGCAAGAGCATGGAATTCCTTTATGAGCATGCGCTATATATGCTTGTAAATGGCGAAGATATAGAGAGTATACGCAGAGAGTACAACGGTCTGAACCTGAATTTCGCCAGATTTAAGAGAATTCTGCTGGTTGAATTTAATCACGATTTCTTTGGAAGACGAGATGTAGATTTCAAGAAAAATGAGAAGATAATGGCACTTGGAATACAGAGATACCTCAATCTGAATCAACAGCAGGAACTTATTTTTCTGGGCGATGAAACAGATGCGGTTTACACGGCCCAGGAGCTTGCCAGGATAATTAAAAGTGATTACGATGAGGAATGTTTTATAGCAGTTTCATCGGATATAGAGAACCCTGAGGACATGAAACAGAAGGTCGATGAGCTTGATGAGCTTATGGACAATAAGTTTTATCATCCGGAGATAAAGGTGTTCTACCCAAATATGGAGAGCGATTCGTCAGGAATGATCCAGTTTGATGATGACACTCTCATGAAACAGATGAAACAGGACATCAAGATGAAGGATGTAGAGGCACTCAGGGAACATTTTGACAAATTCTGTGAAAAGTACAGGCACAAGAATGAGTGTTCACAGATATATATAAAGTTTCTCTACTCAAATCTTTTGAAGGACATATACGGCAGTATAGATGGGACTGGTGAGGCGGATCTTAACAAGGATGTTGAAAAGATGTATATGACGACAGATTTTCAGAGTCTTACAGGTCTTGTTGAGGTTGCGATAGACAGACTCGCGGCCTGCTTTGAGGACAAGAGTCAGACCGGACATAAGGAAGTGGAGATAGTAAAGCAGTATATTTACAGGAATTACGGGAGCGAGCTAGGCATAGATATGCTTGCGGATATGGTATATCTTGCCCCAAGTTATCTCAGCACAGTGTTTAAGAAAGAGACGGGACAGAACCTGAGCAAATTTATCAAGTCATACAGAATGGAGCGGGCAAGGGATATGCTTGAGAATAGTATGGCGAAGATTGTAGATATAGGTGCGATGTGTGGTTATCAGAATGTATCCTACTTTTGTTCGAGTTTCAGGGAGTTTTATGGAGTGAGCCCTCAGAAATTCAGGGAGAGCGGTGTTGCAGGCGGTGAGTAGACATACAGCAGACTTGGAAAAGGACGATTGCAGAACTCGTTAAGCAGGGGGATCGTAGATGAACAAAGGTGGAGTCAAGAAGAGATTTCGTGATATGAAGCTGACTGGCAAAATGGTTGTTATTTATCTGCTGGCCGGACTTGTGCCTGTTATGATAATACTGGGTATAACATATATGGAGATGAAAAAGATCCTGTGGGCCCGGGAGACAACAATCTTGGAATCTTATGTCAGCCAGACCACGGATTCTATGGACAATGAATTGGAGATATATAACAACCTCTCTAAATATATATCGTATAACCAGTCGATTGCAAAGATACTGAGCGCAGATCAATCGGCATATCAGAATTATGAGCAGTTCAGTACGGTGATCGATCCTCTGCTGGCATCAATCATGTATTTCCATGAGGATGTAAACCAGGTCACGATATATACTGATGCCAGTGATGTGAAACATGGGTCAACAGTTGCACCGTTAAAAGATCTGGCGGATGGAACGCATGCATATGATGATCTGGATAACAATATACACTGGCATATTGATCTGGAAAGCCGAACTGCATTTTCAGTCAGCCGGATGGCTATGCTGGAGCAGAAAGGTGCCAAGGGCGTTTTGTATGTAGGCGTGGATTATGACAGTGTATTTCAACCGTTTTATACAGAGACAATGTTTGATAATTATGGGCTTATCATAGAGGATGAGTATGGACATATGATATTCAACAAGAATACATTTGCCGATGAGCAGTCAGCATATGAATTGGATGTGGATAAATTCGATGTTCTGAGAGAGATGGAAAATTCAGGGTATCAGTTCATAGATAAGACGTCCAAGGCGACCGGCTGGAACATATGTGTATACAAACCGAACAAACTTATAATCTCATCGGTTCGTCCGATACTTATAATAGCGGTGGCGGCACTTCTGGTAAGTATGCTCGCAGGTATATTATGTATAAATATGGTATCAGAATTTATAACGAAGCGAATCAAAAATCTTCAGAAGACTATGAAGGCCACCGAGACAGGAAATCTGGGCATGGTTATAGAAAATGACAGTACAGATGAGATTGGTGATCTTATAAATGGCTACAACAGCATGAGTAAGCGCCTTGATGAGACTGTCAATGAGGTATATCAGAGCAAGATCAAGGAAAAAGAATACGAGATGAGGGCACTTCAGGCCCAGATCAACCCGCATTTCCTGTACAATTCTCTGTCTATGATCAATTGGAAAGCCCTTGAGGCGGAGCAGGAAGACATAAGCCGGATCACCTTGTCTCTGTCAACATTCTACAGGACAGCCCTGAACAAAGGAAAAAACATCCTGCTTGTCAAAGATGAGATAGCAAATATCAAGTCGTATCTTGATATCCAGCTTGCCATGCATGACAACAGCTTTGATGTGGTGTACGACATAGATGACAGTATCTTAAAATATGAAACATTGAATCTGATACTCCAGCCGCTGCTTGAAAATGCGATAGGACATGGAATTGACGTCAAGACTGACGGCAGAGGAGAGATACGCATAGAGGGAAAGGAGAATGGAGATTTCATTGACTTTACCGTATCTGACAACGGTATCGGAATGACAAAGACCCAGGCCGCCCTGATCCTGTCGAAGTCGTCCAATGGCTACGGTGTGTCAAATGTAAACGAGAGGATCAAGCTATATTATGGAGAGAAGTACGCGGTGAAGATCGAAAGCACCCCAGGAGCCGGCACGAAAGTAATGCTCCACTTCCCAAAGAGAGTAGAAAACTAGAAAAATTATAAAAAATACGAAGAGTGGATGTACCTTTTGAAGCTAATTAAAGCTCAAGAGGTACATTTTTTTATACTTTTGTGGACATAATAACAATGCATAACGGCGGATCTCCGCGGCACACTCCGGAGCGGCGCCCGCCCATCAAAAAAATTCAACATATCTAAAAAATCCAACATGATTCTAAAATCATTGATATATACGGATTGGAAACGTTTTCTTATAATAATGACATAAGGTAAAGGTACTGCAAAGGTGTTAAAAACATTCAATCAAAACTATATTTTTAAGGAGGAACGGTTATGAGAGTTAAGAGATTTGCAGCAGTTGCACTTGCGGGTGTAATGGGAATGTCAATGCTGGCAGGATGTGGAGATTCAGGAAAGGACGAGTCAACAACAGCAGCAGCAAAGAGTGATGCATCAGAGGCTACAGATGCAACAGAGGCAGCTTCAGAGGAAGAGGCAATCAAGACAACACTTACAGTCTGGGGACCAGCTGAGGATCAGTCACCTGATTACGGCGAGTGGTTACAGACAACATGTGAGGCATTCAAGAAAGAGCATCCAAACTGGGATATCACATTTGAGTATGGTACATGTAGTGAGGGTGATGCTGGAAAGACTGTAACACAGGATGTTTCAGCGTCAGCAGATGTATACATGTTCGCAAATGACCAGTTACAGACTCTGATCGATGCAGGTGCTATCTCAGAGCTCGGCGGAAGCACAGCAGATTATGTTAAGTCAACAAATTCACAGGCGATCGTAGATTCTATCACAGTTGATGGAGGTATCTATGGTGTGCCATTTACAACAAATACATGGTTTATGTACTACAACAAGAAGACATTTACAGAGGATGATGTAAAGAGCCTTGACACAATGCTTGAGAAGGGTAAGGTTTCATTCCCACTCTCAAACTCATGGTACATCGCAGCATTCTACCTTGCAAATGGCGGAACATTATTCGGTGATGGTACAGACAATGATGCAGGAATCAACTTCGGTGGTGACAACGGCAAGGCTGTTACAGACTACCTGGTAGATCTTGTAAACAACAAGAACTTTGTAAACGATGAGTCAGGTGTTGGTATCTCAGGTATGACAGATGGTTCAATATCAGCAATGTTCTCAGGCTCATGGGACTACGCGGCATTACACGATGCACTTGGAGATGATCTCGGAATCGCAGTTATGCCAACAGCCAAGATCGGCGGTGCGGACAAGCAGCTCCTCTCATTTGCAGGATCAAAGGCAATCGCTGTAAATCCTAACTGCGAGTATCCACAGGTTGCAGTTGCACTTGCGCTCTACCTTGGAAATGAGGCATCACAGGAGTCACACTATACAGCAAGAAACATCGTTCCATGTAACACAAGCCTTCTTGAGAGCGATGCAGTTAAGGGCGATGCACTTGTAACAGCTCAGAATGCTACATTCGATACAACAGCATTCATCCAGCCATTTGTTCCTAAGATGAGCAACTACTGGACACCAGCAGAAAACTTTGGTAAGTCTCTCGTAAATGGTGAGGTTACACACGACAACGCAGCAGATATGACAGAGTCATTCAACACATCACTTAACACTGATGTAGCACAGTAAAAATACTAGTTATATATTTCAAAAACAGGTGCTCCATTCATCTACAGGTGATGGGGCACTTGTAATAAGAAGAGATAATGATTTACTTTGAGACGGAGGTGTTAGGATGGCTCAGGCTATAACAAATAAAAAAGGCAAAATAAAGAAAATACGAAGATCTGATTACCCATATACCGTTGCACAGGCAGCGGCAAATGGAGACATAGCTACCAGAATTTCATTTCTGATCTTGGGGTTTGGAAGCATAGTCAGAAAACAGTTTGTAAAGGGATTTTCGTACCTGGTACTTGAGGTACTGTTTATATGGTTTATGATAAAGCATGGAGCATCACTACTGGTGGATATCTTCCATCTGGGTGGTCAGGAACAGCAGAAGGTCTGGAATGATGCAAAGGGTGTATTTGAATATACCCAGGGTGACAACTCTCTGCTCATGCTCCTGTACGGTGTGGCAACACTGTTTATAATTTTCGCATTCATCTGCCTTTGGGTAGTAAGTATAGAGAGCGCATACAAAGCGTATTGCCTGTGGGATACAGGCAAAAAGGTTCCAAAGTTCAAGGACGATGTGAAGAGTCTGTTTGACAGCAATCTTCATGCATTCCTTCTTCCACTTCCTGTACTTGGAGTCGTTGTATTTACGATATTGCCATTGGTTTTCATGATATTTATGGCATTTACAAATTACAGCAAGCTTGATTCACATACAGTTATATTCAACTGGGTTGGACTGAAGAATTTTGCAAAGATATTGAACTTTAGTGATGCAATAGGAAGTACATTCTGGTCAGTGCTTGGCTGGACACTTGTTTGGGCTGTGGCAGCCACATTCAGTAACTACTTCCTTGGAATGATACTCGCAATGGTGATCAACAGAAGGGGAACCAGGGCAAAAGGTATGTGGAGAGCAATCTTCATGCTCTCAGCAGCGGTTCCGCAATTCGTATCACTTCTTCTGATGAGAACGATCTTCAGTCAGAATGGTATCGTCAATACATTACTTATAAATAACGGAATAATCGACAATGCTATTCCATTCTGGAGCAATGCAACACTTGCCAGAGTCATGGTAATTGTCATCAATATCTGGATAGGAATTCCATTTACCGTCATGCAGGTCACAGGAATTCTCCAGAGCATACCGGAGGAGATATACGAGGCTGCGAGAGTTGACGGAGCAGGCCCGGTAAAGATCTTCTTCAAGATCACTCTTCCTTATATGTTGTTTGTCACAGCACCATATCTGATAACAACATTTGCAGGAAATATAAACAACTTTAACGTTATCTACCTTCTGTCAAATGGAGCGCCTACCCCGGTTGGAAAGACTGCCGGAAAGACAGATCTTCTTGTCACATGGCTCTATAAGCTGACGGTTGATAATCAGTACTACAACTTAGGTGCTGTTATAGGTATAATGACATTCATAGTTCTCGCTGTTGTGTCACTGGTAACTTACCACAACACCGCATCATATAAAGATGAGGAGGGATTTCAGTAATGGCTAAATCAAATAATAATGAGATTAAAGCAAGAAGCAAATGGACACTGGGAGACATCGTGGTTCATATCATACTGGTAATCCTTTCGGTTATCTGGGTATTGCCGATCGCATGGATAATCATGATAAGCTTCAGAGGAGAGAAAGGACAGTATGTTTCAACTTTGCTGCCAAAGTCTCTGACTCTGGCAAACTATACAAAGCTTTTTACAGACACAGGTATTCTGAATTTCATGCAGATGTTCAAGAATACTTTGATAATAGCAATTTTCTCATGTATAATATCAACAGCGTTCGTGCTTGCAGTTTCATACTGTATGTCAAGAATGCGTTTCAGACTGAGAAAGCCATTTATGAATGTGGCACTTATCCTTGGAATGTTCCCGGGATTCATGGCTATGATAGCTGTGTATTACATCCTTAAGGTTCTGGGACTTTCAGAAGGCTCACTCATCAGGGTTGCTCTGGTACTCGTATATTCAGGCGGTTCAGGACTTGGATTCTATATCGCCAAAGGATTCTTTGATACTATACCAAAGTCGCTGGAAGAAGCAGCATACCTTGATGGTGCTACAAGATGGCAGTCATTTACAAGGATCATCATACCACTCAGCCGACCGATCATAGTTTATACGGTTCTGAATTCGTTCCTTGCACCATGGATTGATTTTGTGTTTGCCAAGGTTATATGCAGAGCCAACAAGGACTATTACACAGTATCCATCGGACTTTGGAACATGCTCGAGAAAGAGTATGTGTACAACTGGTTCAACTCATTTGCGGCTGGCGCAGTGCTGATATCCGTACCGATTATCATTCTCTTTATGATAATGCAGAAGTGCTACAAGGATAGCATGTCTGGAGGCGTAAAGGGTTAAGGATAATATATGAAATTATTTGCAAAACCTAAGTGGAATGAGGAAAGCATATGCCAGCAATGAAGTATCTGAAAAAAATAATAACATGTGTGCTAACAATTACCCTTATAATAATATGTGGCTGCCAGGACAATAACACCCCCTCCAACCCGTCTAAGGCGACCACAGATGCAGAATATGAGTCTGCCATGCATATTGCGGAGACAACGCCGCTTGGAAGGTATCCGGAACAGCTCACCTATACCCTGGGAAAGCTGTCCGGTGCAAATAATTCAAATCTCCCACAGGGAGAAACGTATGAAAATAACGCATACACACAGATATTAAATGAAATCTTAAATGTGCAGAACCAGGATATATTTGAGGCTGCTGATAATCAGTATGATGATAATGTATCCATGGTGATAGCACAGAAGGATCTTCCGGATGTGATGATCGTCCAGGACATGGATGAGCTGCAGTATCTGGTGGAAAATGACATGATCGAGGATCTCACAGACAGTTATAACAACTGTATGAGTGAAACGATAAAGAACATATATAAGAGTTATGGCAGCAGTATTATGGATGTAGTCACATTTGATGACCGTATCATGGCCATACCTGAGACAAATATATCAGATGGACCAAATCTGATATGGCTTAGAAAAGACTGGATGGATAAGCTGGGACTTGAGGCTCCGAGAACACTTTCGGATGCGGAGGAGATCATCAGGCAGTTTATTGAGAAAGATCCGGGAAATAATGGTGTAGGAAGTACCGTAGGGCTGGTGGCAGACACAAGTCTCTGCGGCGGTTGTGGTTATAGCAGCGAGTACACACTCGACATTGTATTTGCCGCATATGGGGCATTTCCGAAACAGTGGATAAAGGATGAGGACGGAAAGGTTGTGTATGGTTCTGTACAGCCGGAGGCAAAGAAGGCTCTGGAGCATATACATGAGATGTACGAGGAAGGGATTCTGGATCGGAATTTCCTCATGCGGACAAGCAGCAACATAATAGAACTCATAGTGAATGGACAGTGTGGTTCATTCTTTGGACCATGGTGGGCGCCAAATAATCCTCTTATGGACGCTGTAGCGGCCGATCCAACAGCAAAGTGGGAACCATATCTGCTTGCCACAGAGGAAAACGACTCAACGAGTTATCACACTCAGGTTCCATATGGCAACTTCGTGGTAGTCAGAAAGGGATATGAGCACCCGGAGATAGTGTGCAAGATAATAAGTGTGCTGTTCGACTATGTAAGATATGAGGACAAAGACAATCAGGCTATAAAGGATTACTACAAACTCAATGTGGATCCTACCGCAAGACCACTTGCAATGAACGTGGACTACAACAATGCACTTCAGATATGCTATGGCGAGCTGAACCACGTGTTCTCTGGCATAAGGCAGCCGGATGATCTGAATCTGCTGGAACAATCTTATTATGAGGCGTGTGAGTCATATCTCAAGAATGAAGATAATGCGTCATCGGAGGACTGGGCGGCATATACATCCCGTATAACTGCATGCAAGATCCTCAATGATGCGCGTACAAATAAAGTCGAATCTCTGTACTTCGGTGAGACTGAGACCATGGTGTCAGACTGGTGGCACCTTGAGAATCTGGAGAGCAATACTTACCTGAAGATAGTTACAGGTGAAGCAGATCTGGATGAATTTGACAGTTTTGTGGACAACTGGTATAAGTCCGGTGGAACAACGATCACCGATGAAGTTCGAAGGGAGTGCCGGTAGATATGATAAGAGCAATAGTATTTGATTTAGATGATACATTATACGACTGCCTTCACGAGAATGATAAGGCAGTGGAAGACACTGTGAGATATGTGGCAAATGAACTTCTTCATATAGATGAAGTGACAGTGATGAAAGCCTTTGAAGAAGGCAGAGACATGGTAAAGGATCAGCTCTCTGCCTGGGATATGGCGGCGCAGCACAATAGGGTGCTGTACTTCCAGAAGATGCTGGAGATTCTGGGGGTATCACCATTTAAGTATGACCTGCAGGTGTACAACTATTTCTGGAACAATTTCCTGAACAAGATATCCATATTCCCCGGGGCATTGGAGTTTATAGATGATATGAAAGCCAGAGGAATAAAGATTGGTATCTGTACAGATATGACTGCGCATATCCAGTTCAGGAAGATAGACAGACTTGGACTTACGGGCAGACTTGACGCAATGATAACAAGCGAGGAGGCTGGTATAGAAAAGCCGAACCGCAGGATGTTCGATATGATAGCTACAAAGCTGGGCGTAAAGAACGATGAGGTCATCTATGTGGGCGATAGCTACAAGAAGGATGTCATGGGAGCGAAAAATGCTGGAATGACACCGGTGTGGTATTTGTCGCTGCAGAACAAGACGGACGAGGATGTACTGGCTGTGTCCAGCTATCCGGAACTTAAGAACATAGTGAATAGGGCGATGTAAAAATGCCGGAGTGCGTGACAATTAAAAATCACATACTCCGGCTTATTTTGTTTAATATCCGTATTTCTTTTTATTTTTTATAAGGAAGGTGATAGTTATGACAAGGGTCACAGCCTCCGCTACGGCCACAGCACACCAGATTCCATTGATGCCAAACACCATAGGCAGCATCAACACCGCTGCAAGCTGTATCACCAGTGTTCTGAGGAAAGATATGGTTGCGGATACAAGCCCGTTGCCTAGACCTGTGAAGAAACCTGAGCCAAATACGTTGAATCCGCAGAACAGGAATGATATGGAAAAAAGCATCATACCGGTCTGGGTCATACGGCATAGTGTATCATCATAGCCAACAAATATTCTTGCGATAGGGAGTGCCAGAACCTCGGACAAAACCGTCATTGTTATGGCTGTGACGGCGGTGATCACAAGGCTTTTTTTAAGCAGGCTGTGCAGCTGTTTTTTGTTACCGGCACCATAGTTATAACCGATGATAGGCGTGACTCCGATGGCATAACCGAAGAATATTGCCATGAATATGAATGACACATACATTATCACACCATATGCTGCTATACCATTTTCATTCGCAAGTTTCATAAGCTGCAGGTTATAGACCACAGACACAAGGGATGTGGACAGGTTGGTAAGCATCTCAGAAGAGCCGTTTCCACAGGCTTTCCAGATACACTTCCAGTCAAACTTTGCTTTCGTCAGTTTTAACGATCCTGTTGTGTTGGTCGCAAAATATATGAGCGGTACTACACTTCCTATAATCTGTCCGCACACTGTGGCAGCCGCAGCTCCGGCTATGCCGAGGCGGAACACAAACATGAGAAGAAAATCAAGTACCATGTTGGTGATACCCGCAAGTACTGAAACCAGCAGACCAAGGTTTTGTTTCTCTGCCGTTGTAAGAAAACTCTGAAAACTGTTCTGAAGCATAAAAAACGGCTCTGACAGAATGAGTATTCTTCCGTATAATATGGCGTCTGAGCGTATAGTATCGCTGGCTCCGAGGAGCTCGACTATCTGGGGCATGAAGACAAATCCTATGACTGCCACAATGCAGGACGAGATGATGATAAGCCACACCAGCATCGAGAATACTTCATTTGCCTTTTTCTTTTCCCCGAGCCCCATATAATATGAAGTCAGTGCGCTGCCTCCCGTACCGATCATGAATCCTATGGCGGATATCGCCATCAGCACAGGCATGACCAGATTGACCGCTGCAAATGGATTCTTGCCTATGATGTTGGAGACAAAGTAGCCGTCCACAATGCTGTAGATGGATGTCATGATCATCATGGCAATGCACGGCAGCACATATCTTATAAGCTTTTTATATGTAAATGAATCAGAAAGTCTTATTTCCATAATCCTTCAGTTCCTTTCTTAAGGTAATCGAGCTGACGCTGCATGAGTGAGAGCAGAAGTTCTCTTTCCTCATCCGTAAAACTCGAAAATGATGAAATATCAGCATTTGTCAGTGGCGTAATATATTTGTTGGCGAATGAGACTCCATTTTCCGTGAGTGATAAATATTTGATGTTCCCTGCACCTTTGTGTGTTGTCAGAGAAATGAGTCCCTTGCCTTCCAGTTTTTTGACAGCAGAGTTGCATGTCTGTCTGGGTATGAACCATGTGTCGCATAGCTCTGCCTGAGTAAGTTCAGCTTTATTCTCAATGGTCAATATATAAATTATCCAGAAAGCAGTTTCAGGCAGCCCGGAGTTTCTTGCCGCCTCCTGCCAGATATCGTCCTGAGCTTTCCAGAGGGTGTTAAATATGCGTAGCTGTTCTTGTAAATGACTGTCTTTATATGCGATCATAAAATATGAAAAAACTCCTTTAGTTATTATTGGGGTGCAAATTTAAACCCATAGCAATGAGAAAGTATTTTCTTAAAATATATGATATTTGATCGGGAAAGCACCACTATCCAATATAAATCCGAAATCGGATTTAGTCAAGCAAGTTTATATAAATTTTAATAAGAGGACAGGATAGTGGGTTAAGTAAAGATATGCATAAATATTTTCATTTAAAGGTATGTGAAGGTGTTGTTTTGGGTAGGTAGTGTGGCTATAATAATAGACATGGGCTATGAAATTATAGATATATGTTATGGTTGACAGAAATCTATGCGGTGTGAAGAAAGTAGTCATGGCTAGGGAAGGAGTGTACACATATGGGTTTTTTAACAGGTAAGACAACGATAATAACAGGAGGCGGACGTGCAGTTCTCAGCGATGGAAGCTGTGGATCTATCGGATACGGAATAGCGACAGCATATGCCAAGGAAGGTGCTAATCTTGTACTTACAGGTCGTAATGTCCAGAAGCTTGAGGATGCAAAGGCAGAGCTTGAGAGCAAATATGGAATCAAGGTTCTTGCAGTCCAGGCTGATGTAAACGCAGGTGCGGACAATGAGAGCGTTGTCAAGAATGTTGTGGAGCAGGCGGTTAAGGAATTTGGAAGAATAGATGTGCTCATCAACAATGCGCAGGCATCTGCATCAGGCGTTACCATCGCAGATCACACAACAGCACAGTTTGACCTTGCCATATATTCAGGTCTTTACGCTGCATTTTACTATATGCAGGCATGCTATCCATATCTGAAGGAGACAAAGGGTTCAGTCATCAACTTTGCATCAGGTGCAGGCCTCTTTGGAAATTACGGACAGTGCGCATATGCGGCAGCGAAGGAAGGCATCAGGGGCCTTACAAGAGTTGCAGCTACAGAGTGGGCAGCTGACGGAATAAATGTCAATATAGTATGTCCTCTCGCATGGACATCACAGCTTGAGAATTTTGAGAAGGCATATCCGGATGCGTTCAAGGCAAATGTTAAGATGCCGCCAATGGGACACTTCGGAGACGTAGAGAAGGAGATTGGACGTGCGTGCGTGGCACTCGCATCACCGGATTTCAAGTACATGAGTGGTGAGACGATCACACTTGAGGGCGCAATGGGACAGAGACCATAGTGCAGTCAATATATCAAATATGGCTTATGCTATGATAATAGAATATGATGTAGATGCGGATCCTGGTTCGCGGCTTGCATAAAAAATGAGCGTAACACAATAATACCCAGATGGGAAATGTGTTATGCTCATTTTGTTTAGCCGACTCAGTCATCAACTATATCTCAAACCAGATGGTTGTCCGCTTGTCGTTAATAAGACACAAGGTTTCTTAAAAAAATATGAAATATCTGCCATCATCCTTGAATAACCTTACTTGGAGTACTTATAATAGAACTTTGTTAAAGAAATCATGAGATGTCATGGGCAGTCGATGCAAAATGCTGCTCGATGCATAACATTTGCCGACCATATACACAGGAAGAGGTGTTTTATTTGGATACAAACTCAGAAAACAATCTGGATACACGGGGAGTCCCGATCATTGGCCTTACATCGGAGGAAGTAAGGGAACGGATCGACAAGGGACTTACCAATCACACGGATATAAGTACGCAGAAGACAGTGGGGCAGATTGTCAAGTCCAATCTGCTTACATATTTCAATCTTATATTCCTCATACTTACGGTGCTGCTATGTATCGTTGGTTCATTTAGGAATCTGACTTTCCTGCCGGTCATCATAGGCAATACGGTTATAGGAATATTTCAGGAGTTGCGTGCAAAAAAGACTCTTGACAAGATGAGCATGTTAAATGCGCCGCATTCGATAGTTGTGAGAGACGGAGAACAACAGCAGATACAATCAGAGGAACTGGTTAAGGACGATATCATCATTCTGTCGGCAGGCAATCAGATATGTGCTGACGCTACGGTGCTCAGCGGCAGTATATCGGTAAATGAAGCCCTGCTCACCGGTGAGTCGGATGAGATCAAGAAGAAATCAGGTGATCGACTCATGTCCGGAAGCTTTGTGGTGTCCGGGCAGTGCTATGCCAAGCTTGACAAGGTGGGCAATGAGTCATACATATCACAGCTCACAGCCCAGGCGAAGGCCATGGGTGATGGCGAACAGTCAGAGATGATCAGGTACATCAACAAGCTTGTAAAATGGGTTGGAATCATCATCATACCAGTGGGAATCATATTGTTCTGCCAGGCGTATATCATGAATGGAGAGACATTCAAGAAGAGTGTTGTATCGATGGTTGCGGCGGTTCTCGGAATGATCCCTGAAGGACTTTATCTGCTCACAACTGTTGCGCTTGCGCTCAGCACAATAAGACTTGCGAAGAAACAAGTGTTACTGCATGACATGAAGAGTATAGAGACACTTGCGAGAGTCGATGTACTCTGTGTGGATAAGACCGGAACCATCACTGAGCCGGGTATGCAGGTTACAGAGCTGGTGATAAGCGGCAGATGCGGCGATGCCGAGATGGACAAGAGAGCATTTGCGCATCTGCTGGCGGATTACTCGGCGGTCATTGAGGACAACAATGCCACAATGGAGGCAATCAGAGCCTATGTGGCTAAGAATGAGATAGAGAAGGGCAGCAGGACACTGCTCAAGACACAACCTTTCACATCGGCGAACAAATACAGCAAGGTGTCATTTGTCGAGGGAGACTATATGCTTGGTGCTCCGGAGTTTATAATGAAGGATAGGTATGAGGATATATCCGAAGAGATAGAGGAGTACCAGAGCAAGGGATACAGAGTCCTTCTTATGGCGGAGTCAGGAGAGGATTCTATTGGTTCGGTAAGACCATTAGGAGGCATATCTCCTATTGGTTATATAGTGCTTTCAAATCCAATAAGGGAAAATGCGGAGAGCACATTTACATATTTCAAAGAGCAGGGCGTTGCCATAAAAGTCATATCCGGAGATAACCCTGCCACAGTATCAGAGGTGGCAAAGCGGGCAGGCATAGATGGAGCGGAGAACTATGTGGATGCGTCCACTTTGGCGTCTGAGAAGGATATAACTGAGGCTGTGGATAAATATACAGTATTTGGAAGAGTTACACCTAAACAGAAACAGCTCATAGTCAGGGCGCTCCAGAAACAGAAGCACACGGTTGCCATGACTGGTGATGGTGTAAATGATATACTCGCAATGAAGGATGCTGATTGCAGTATCGCAATGGCATCCGGAAGTGAGGCGGCTGCGCAGGCGGCACAGACGGTGCTTTTGGATTCGGATTTCGGACGTATGCCATATGTGGTGTTTGAGGGAAGACAGGTGGTCAACAATATACAGAGATCAGCAAGCCTCTTCCTTGTTAAGAATATATTCTCACTGCTGATGGCCATATTCTCAGCGATATTTGCGATCACATATCCGCTGGAGCCTTCACAGATATCGCTCATAAGCATGTTCACCATAGGATTGCCGGGATTCCTGTTGGCACTTGAGCCGAACAGGGATCGTATAGAGGGAAACTTTATGGTAAATGTCATGTTAAAAGCATTGCCTGCAGGACTCACGGATGTGTTGTCGGTCGGAGCACTTGTAATCTGCGGACAGGTCTTCAATCTCCCGAGTGAGGACATAGCCACAGCCGGCACAATGCTTCTTGCGGTTGTCGGATTCATGATAATAATCAAGATCAGCCATCCGTTCAACAAGATGAAGTATGGTGTACTTCTTATCAACATAATCGGACTGCTGTTCTGTGGCCTTTTCCTCGGCAGGCTGTTTGCCATAGAGTCGATATCCAACATATGTTTCCTGCTCATGGTTGTATTTGCATTTGCGGCGGAATCCATGTTCAGGTATCTGACATTGTTTGTTGAAAAGCTCAGCAGCTTCTTTGGAGACGAGAAGAACAGACGTAAGATCAGAAGAAGGATAAGGAAATATAACATTTTTAAGTAGAGAATTGTCGAAAAAAATGGGGACAGGTACCTCCGTCCCCGGGAAAAGATTGTGAGGAGGTGTAAGATGGCGAATACAACGAAGAAGGCGCTTGAAGTTTCGCTTAAGAAACTGCTCAAAGAAAAGCCATTTGACAAGATAACAATAGCGGATCTCACTGGAGACTGCGGGATAAGTAGAATGACATTCTATTATCATTTTCAGGATATATATGAGCTTGCCGAGTGGGTGTGTATAGAGGATGGAAAGCAGGCGCTGAAGGATAAGAAGACCTACGATACCTGGCAGGAGGGCATGATACAGGTGTTTGAGGCTGTGCTGGAGAACAAGCCATTTATCGCAAATATATACAGGTCGGTGGATAAGGCTAAGATAGAAAACTATCTGTATAAGCTGTCGTATCAGCTCATAGCGGATGTAGTCGATGAGAAATGTGCAGGGGATAATCTTTCGGAGGCTGATAAGCAGTTCATCGCAGACTTTTACAAGTATGGATTTGTGGGGATTATGCTTGACTGGGTAGACAAGGGGATGAAAGACGATTATCATAAAATAGTGGAGCAGCTTAGCACCACGCTTCGTGGAAATATAGCAAATTCTATTCATAATTTTGAAATCGAGATGTAAAAGCAGAAGACAGATTAGGATAAAGAAAACTGTTACTACGGGGATATACGGGAGAGCGCTTATGAGTCAAACATCAGATATGAAAAAGAGATTGCCAGGGATAATATTGATAACAGGGGGGATCGTGCTGGTTGCGATGGTCATCCAGGCGGTCATACTCAGCTTTATCAATAACAGGAGTTTTGACAGGACCTCGCAGGTGCTGTTGGATCAGGTCAGCAATGTAATTGAGAAGAATAAAGCAAGTGAGGATGATCTGATAGACTCTCTCAAGGAGGATTATATGGTCAGGGCTAAGGCTGTGGCGTATATAGTTGATGCAAAGCCTGAGGTGGCAAATGATGTGGAGGAGCTCCGCAAGATTGCTGCACTTATATCTGTTGATGAGGTGCATTTGTTTAATACGGATGGCGTGATATATGCTGGTACCAATCCCGAATATTTTGGATATAGCTTTGATTCCGGGGAGCAGATGGCGTATTTCAAGCCGATGCTTGATGACAAGAATCTCACCATGTGTCAGGATGTCACTCCGAACACATCAAAGGGTAAGAAGATGATGTATGCAATAACATGGAACGACGATGGAACCAAGATGATACAGGTTGGAATCGAGCCGAGAAGACTTCTGAATGAAGTAAAACAGAATGAGATATCCACGGTGGTTGCCAATATGCCTATGTATGATGGACTGAGTGTTGTAGTGGCAGATGGCGAATCGGGAGAAATATATGGATGTTCATATGAACCGGTAGTAGGGCTTACTCTTGATGAGATCGGCATTTCGGTGACTGATGATATGTTGCCGGACGATGAAGACAGTTTTACAGGCATAAGAAGGATTAATGGATTTAGAAACAGATGTGTATTCCGAAGATCCGGAGAGTATGTGATCGGGGTCATATATAGAATGGATGTGAATAGCCGGAGTAATATGGCAATCATGGTTATCATGGCACTGTATCTGTGTTTTGCCGCCGGCCTGGTGGTAAGCATGGTGATGAAGGTGATACATGCGAACCGGGAGAGAAATGAACAGCTGTCAATATTGACATCCATGTCGGGGATGTATTACAGCATGCATATGCTTGATCTTCAACATGATACATTTGCACTCTATACCGCAGGAGACCTGATATTGAGGGCTGGTGAGCGGGCAGCAGGGGCGAAGGAACTTATGAGGAAGATCGTTCATAAGGTGGTTGTGGATGAACATCAGGCAAGTGCCCAGAAATTCATGGATCTTGATAGTCTTGGGGACAGGCTGATCAAGAAAAAGATTGTATCAGGTGAGTTCATGGTGAAGGATCTTGGATGGTTCAGACTGTCATTTATATCGATAGATGTTGACGAGGACGGACGTCCTTTAAAAGTCATATTTACTACCAGAAACATAGATGAAGATAAGAAACGGGAGCAGAAGCTGATAAGACGGTCTTATACAGATGAGCTCACAAAATGTTATAACAGGAGCGCATATATAGATGATGTCAGGGAGCTTCCGGGGGATTCTGTATATGTGTATGTGTCCATGGATGTAAATGGGCTTAAGCCAGTGAATGATACCCTGGGACATGCGGCTGGAGATGAACTGCTTCAGGGTGCTGCCGAGTGTATGGAGCAGTGTTTTGGAAACTATGGTAAGGTGTACAGGATGGGCGGTGATGAATTTGCAGCCATCATCTTTGTAAATACCAGAAGGCTGAAGAGAGTGCAGCAGGAGTTTGATGACGTTGTGCGTGGATGGTCTGGACAGCTGGTGAAATCCGTATCGATATCATGTGGCTATGTGTCAAGTGATGAGAAGGACTGGGAGTCATTTGACGAGATAGTAAAGGCTGCAGATGAGAGAATGTACGAGAACAAGGCGGCATATTACAGGCAGAAGGGCGGCGATAGAAGGTATCGCTAGAGTACATATGCAATATAGAGTTATACAAAACGGGTGGAATGATAAAAATTTTATCATTCCACTTTTTTTGTAAATATGAAATAAAAATTGGGCAAGCTATTATAGGGGCATGAGATGGATATAGACGGCAAACTGAAAGGAGAATTGCTTATGTCAAAGAAGAAATTGGGAATCGGGATAGCAGCGGTGGCAGCAGCCGGCGCAGGAGCAGCAGCTCTCACAGTTAAAAATCATAATAAGGCAAAAGTTCAGAAGGATAAGGCTGCGGCTGAACATGCTGAGTACCGCAATACGGAGCGCGGAAAGCATGAGAAGAACAGTAAGGGAATCTATTATACAAATGGTAACTACGAGGCATTTGCCAGACCGAGAAAGCCAGAGGGTGTGGATGACAAGAACGCATATATAGTGGGAAGTGGTCTTGCATCACTGGCAGCAGCTTGCTTCCTTGTACGTGACGGACAGATGCCGGGCTCACATATCCATATTCTTGAGGCCATGGATATAGCGGGCGGTGCGTGCGATGGAATATTTGATCCTGCCAGAGGCTACGTCATGAGAGGTGGACGTGAGATGGAGAACCATTTCGAGTGCCTGTGGGATCTGTTCAGAAGTATACCTTCCATAGAGACACCAGGGGCATCGGTTCTTGACGAGTATTACTGGCTGAACAAGGAGGATCCAAATTACTCACTGTGCAGAGCAACAGTGAACAGAGGCAAGGATGCCCACACAGATGGCAAATTCAATCTGAGCCAGAAGGGCTGTATGGAAATCATGAAGCTCTTCATGACAAAGGATGAGGATCTGTATGACAAGACGATAGAGGATGTATTTGACGATGAGGTATTTGATTCAACATTCTGGCTGTACTGGAGGACGATGTTCGCATTTGAGAACTGGCACAGTGCGCTGGAGATGAAACTTTACTTCCAGAGATTCATACATCACATCTCAGGACTTCCGGATTTCTCGGCCCTCAAGTTCACGAAGTACAACCAGTATGAGTCGCTGATCCTTCCGATGGTGAAGTATCTTGAGGCGGCGGGCGTGACATTCCAGTACAACACGGAGGTCACAAATGTCATATTTGACATGAGAGACGGCAAGAAGATAGCAAAGACCATCGAGTGCAGGGTAAACGGAACTGAGAAGGGGATCCCGCTCACTGAGAACGATCTTGTATTTGTCACAAATGGAAGCTGCACGGAGGGAACTATCTACGGTGATCAGAATCATGCGCCAAATGGTGACGCAGAGGTGAGAACAAGCGGCTGCTGGAGCCTGTGGAAGAACATAGCTGCACAGGATCCTTCATTTGGCCATCCTGAGAAGTTCTGTTCTGATATATCTAAGACAAACTGGGAGTCGGCCACAGTAACAACGCTTGACGACAAGATCATCCCATACATCGTGGATATCTGCAAGCGTGATCCGAGAACAGGAAAGGTTGTCACGGGTGGTATCGTGAGCTGTCAGGATTCAAGCTGGCTGATGAGTTGGACCATCAACAGACAGGGACAGTTCAAGACCCAGGACAAGGATAAGGTGTGTGTATGGGTATATGGCCTGTTCACAGATGTTCCGGGCGATTATATCAAGAAGCCTATGAAGGATTGTACCGGTAAGGAGATCACGGAGGAGTGGCTCTATCATCTGGGAGTGCCAGAAGATGAGATCGAGGAACTGGCCACAAACAGCGCAGTCTGTGTGCCAACTATGATGCCATATATCACCGCATTCTTCATGCCAAGGGCAAAGGGCGACAGACCAGACGTAATTCCGGATGGATGCACCAACTTTGCATTCCTCGGACAGTTCGCCGACACTCCTCGTGACACAGTGTTCACCACAGAGTATTCTGTCAGAACAGCCATGGAGGCTGTGTATGGACTTCTCGGCGTGGACAGAGGTGTTCCTGAGGTGTGGGGAAGTGTGTACGATATCCGTGAACTGCTGGACAGCAGCGTGAAGCTCATGGATGGCAAATCTCCGCTTGAGATAAATCTTGGACCTTTGAACAAGCTCAAGAGACCTATACTTAAGAAGATCCAGGGCACGGTGATTGAAAAGGTACTGAGAGACCACGATATCATAAAAGAGGGTATGCTGTAGGTTGAAGTTAATATAGAGTAATAAGAAAGTTCCATGTGTCTGCACGGTGCAGATGCATGGAACTTTTTATATGTTTGAATTAGTTTGGAGACGGTTGTTAATTGCTGTTTCTTTTAGAATATACAAAGCTGGCAACTAGCCAGATGAGGCAGGCGGTGTTTCCTGATGCCTGACTGAATACATAATCCAGTGTGGATATGTCGGCGCCCATGGCCTGTCTGATGTCAGGAATGAGCACAAATATAAGCTGCCATGTGATGATGTGAAATACGATCATGCTCCTCTTCATGACAGTTCTGCCTGCCAGCAGCGATATAAGACTTGTGAGCATGAGCAGTGCCGTAGGTATGTACGCTATGCTGACGGCTGGAAAGAGCAGATTGTAGTAGTCGTCAAAATATGCGATGGCCTGTTCTCTTCCAATGTGTTCAGACAGATAGGTTACCCAGTAAGCGAGTGTTCCCACGAGAAAATGCAGTGTCGCGGCGGACGCGACATACATGAGCCCTGCGTATTTGACGAGTGCCCTCGTCTTGCGGTACTTGGGAAGTATCTGCTCCGATATGGCGTCTATGCCAAATGCATAGAAGAACATACCGACAAGACCTGTCACAAGCAGCAGAGCCACTCTCCACAGCTGGAAATCCCCGTTCAGATATGCCCCCCTCACATAAAGTCCTTTGTCCGCGGGTGATGCGGGTACTATGCTGATACACAGATCCCCCACGATCAGGAGTGCTGCGCCGAGCGCGCCCAGCAGGCAGTTCCTTTGGTATTTAATTTTTTCTTTCTGTTCCATGTAATCCCCCTTGTAAATAATCTATATGGTTAGCACAAACTAACTAGAGCATATCATATACGAGGAGATAATTGAAGAAATATTTGCCAAAAACAAGTCGCGCCAATGGGGAAAGAAAATTGACTTTTTTCGTGTATAAAAATATACTTTCCATATATATACAATAAAAGATGCTTAAGAATGGAGGTACATTATGAGGGGAAGATGGAAAAAGGAGATTTTGTTATTTGTGATAGGTGCAGTATGGGGATTCATATATTGGGGCAATACGGTGTGGAATCCTGATGTGCAGTACCTCTTGCAAGATATAAAACATATAAAATTGCCGCTTAACTGGCATTGGATATTTGACTCAGGTGTGCATCTTGGCATAGCGGCTCTTGTGTTGGCGGTTGGCACACTGTTGATTCTATGGATACTGCGCTTTTTATCAGATTCACGTAACACACATGGGCTGATCATAGCCGGCCAGTGGTTCACAGATCTGATCTTATGTTCATTTCTGACTGGCGTGATCCTGTTCTATTTTAATAAATGGTTCCTATACAAGATTATTGGCGATAAAGGTGATGTCGTATTTTCCATAGCATATTTGTTTGTATACATATTGATATATATGATACTGTGTTCATGGTTTGATATATCCATTGAGAGGGTACAGAGAAAACCAAAGAAGAATTGCAGTCTGCTTATATGTCAGGTTCAGAATCGTGAGACATTTATGGATGTCAAGGAACTAGTAAAGAATTGCAAGTACACAGAGTGCTATACGTTGATGAAAAATAATCAGGAGAGATTGTCTCCAAAACAGTTCTGGGTCATAAGGGAGACGAACTTTACAGGGAAAAAGATGACAGCCGAGTGGAGATATTATGCAAATGGTGACTATGTAGAACTGGATGATGAAGAGCTTGCGACCAGGTTGCTGCTTGCTGAGAATGCAAAGAATATAGACTGGCAGTTATAATCGTATATAATGTTGTTAGTCTATGATATAAAAGACACGAGAGAGAAGTAAATATGAAAAAGATAGAGATAAACGACAAATGGATGCAGAAGACCAGTGTTGTGTGGTTCGGTGCCATGCTGTGCTGCCTGTTGTGGGGAAGTGCGTTTCCTTGTATAAAGATAGGTTATGGACTGTGGAATATAGAGAGTGCGGATACGTCGGCACAGATACTGTTCGCCGGTATGCGATTCGTGCTGGCGGGAATCCTTGCCGTGATATTTGGAAGTCTGCTGGAAGGAAGATTCATCAGGCCGGAGAAGGGCTGCGCCGGCAAGATAGCATGGCTGGCGATGCTGCAGACAGTCATACAATACCTGTTCTTTTATATAGGTCTCGCACATACAAGCGGAGTCAAGGCGTCCATCATAGAGGCAGTAAATGTATTCGTTGCCATCATAGTGTCAGGATTCATATTCCATCAGGAAAATGTCACTGCAAAGAAGATGCTTGGCTGTCTGGTTGGATTTGCGGGAGTTGTACTTATAAACATGAATGGAATGAATTTCCATATGAGCTTGTCAGGTGAGGGTGCGATATTTCTGTCGACAGTGGCTTATGCATTTTCATCGGTGTTCCTGAAGCGATATTCGGTAAAACACAATCCGGTTATGCTCAGTGGCTACCAGTTTATAGTTGGCGGAATTATTCTGTCGGCTGCCGGTTTTGCCATGGGAGGCAGACTCAGCACCGTATCCACAGGTGGAGTTTTGATGCTCATATATCTGGCTCTTGTATCGGCGGTGGCATATTCTCTGTGGGGAATGCTGCTCAAGTATAATCCTATATCAAGGGTTGCAGTATTTGGATTTATGAATCCGGTATTCGGCGTGATACTGTCGGCATGGCTGCTCCGCGAGGGTGCGCAGGCACTTGGCCCGGTAAGCCTGGTGTCGCTGGTGCTGGTGTGCACAGGAATATACATAGTGAACAGCAGAGAACGGAGCGAGAAAGATTAATTGTATTTGCGACATGAAACGTGCAAAAGAGGGTAAGGAGACAGTAGTAATTATGAAGATGACAACACTTTGTTACATAGAGAAAGATGGAAGATACCTGATGCTCCACAGGACAAAGAAGGAGAAGGACATTAATAAAGGCAAATGGATCGGTGTAGGTGGACATGCCGAGGAGGGTGAGAGTCCTGAAGACTGCCTTCTCAGGGAGATAAAGGAGGAGACGGGACTTACGCTTACATCATATCGATTCAGAGGTCTGGTGACATTTATAAGCAATGAGTGCGAGAATGAGCTTATGTGCCTGTTCACCGCAGATGGATTTGAGGGGGATGTCCAGATATGCGATGAGGGTGATCTTCAATGGATAGATAAAGAGATCGTGCCAACACTTCCGACGTGGAGCGGGGATGCGATATTTCTGAAGCTGTTGCTTGAAGGGGAGGAGAGATTTTTCTCACTCAAGCTCGTATATGAGGGAAGTGAGCTGGTGGAGCACAGGCTGGAATTCTATTGAGAAGGAACGTCCCCACATGAGGAGGAGTGACAATATATGAAGTATTTGTATTTGCATGGACTAGGACAAAAACCAGACAGTTGGAATAGAGTAATAAAAGAAACGAAGGTATCGGAAAGTAGTGTCAAATTAAGTTTGGCAGAGATGTTAGAAGGAAAATCTGCTACATATAAGGAATTATATTCGGCATTCTCATCAGAATGTGACAAGGTGAACGATGAAATTGTTTTATGTGGGCTTTCTCTAGGGGCTGTTTTGGCACTTAATTATGCTATAGACCACCCAGATAAAGTAAAAGCGCTCGTATTAATTGCAGCACAGTATAAAATGCCTCAAAAATTATTGAAAGTTCAGAATATGTTGTTTCATCTTATGCCGAATTCGGCATTCAGTAAAATGGGTTTCAAAAAAGCGGATGTTATCAGCCTGTGCGGGACGATGGCTGAATTGGATTTCAGTGACTCCCTGCATAAGGTGTCTTGTCCGGTATTGCTCATTTGTGGGGAAAAGGACACTGCAAACAAAAAAACTTCAAAAGAACTTTGCCAATATTTGAACAACGCCTGTTTCCATGAACTTGCGAAAACAGGTCATGAAGCAAACATAGAAGCTCCGGAAGAGTTGGCGATCGTGTTGCAGAGATTTTATGATAATATCAGATAAAATTCAGTGGTGCGTCCAGACAAGGGCATGTGGTGATGTGAATTTATGGAGAAAGTTATGGACTGGTTAAATATATTCGGACTGATAATGATTGCAGTTATTATGATACCCAATATTATTTTTGCAGTTAGATGCAAAGAGGGATTTCAAAACAAATGGAGCAATAAATTTGTTGAGGTTGCAGAACAGATAGGAAGGTTTGGCTGCTTTGGTTTTATGATAATTAACATTCCTGGAACATGGTTCGGGTGGTGGTCTGACGAAGCATTTGCCATATACCTTATTGTGGACGCGATATTAGTAGTGTTGTATTGTGCAATTTGGATAATTTGCTTTAAGAAGAGCAGCATATTCAGAGCACTGGCGCTATCTGTTATTCCCTCAGTTTTGTTCTTGTTTAGTGGAATTATGAGCAGATCAATTCTATTGCTTATCGCAGCAATATTGTTTGCGCCAAGCCATATTTTGCTTTCGTATAAGAACGCAAAATGATATTGGTCAACAGTCCTTTATCTTCGCTGACGCCTAATGAGCGAAAAGAAAATGCTGCATGGAAGAAAAATACGAAATATAGAAGCCGAGTATCTTTTTGGAAAAATAATCATTATGTTCGTGTTAAAATCACTGAAGATAATCAGTATATAATACATTCGATGAAAAAATCACATAAAAGACAATATACATATGATGAAATCATCAAAGAATTTATATTATTTGCTGATGCAGATGCTGAGGAAATAGGCAAGGCGGTTATTTAGTCTTTTATGGAATCAGAACGATATTACAACATGGGTTAGAGTTTGGTTGTAATAATATATCACACATGATATTGGGAGCTTATGCTGAGCCTATAAGTACAAATTACAGGAGGGTTCAAATGGGATTATTTGATAGATTTAAGAAGATATCAAAGGAAAGTTTATTAGGATATTTGCAAAATAGCATTTCAGATAATTCTAGCCTGGAACACATAGTAAGCGTGTTCGAAGAGATGTGTAATATGCCACTTAAAGAAGATATGATTTTATTTGAAACAGGAACCTATTCTTTTACAGGAAAACCTATGTTTAACTTTTCTTTGGTTAGACAATTTCCTAATGATGAGGAAGAGTATTATCAAATTCATGTGGATGTGTTATATATTCCAACGGAAGAAAATAAAGATTTTCAACGAACTATATGGAATGAGGATATTGAAGAAGATATATTCAGCTATATCAAAAAGACTCCTGAGTTTGATTTCTGTAAAGATAAGGTATTCAGCAAAATAGAAATATATTTGGATGAAACCTAACGTGAAAATCGGAAGTTAGTGGAGGCAAGGCAATGCGAGATTGTGATATTCAATTTATAAAACAAATTAAAAATAGTGAAGACTTATGTGATTATTTATCGTGTGAATGTGGTGTTGATTTTGCAGAAGATGATATCCTATGTGATGATTTGAAATCACTTATAGTATGTAGTGAGTGTAATTATGATATGGAACCATTTGCGTGTGATGGTTCGGGAGGAGTGTTTGTTTTGTTAAATCAATCGTTAATAGGATATTTGGATTCCGAAGGGCAAGCAGGGATTATAGCAAATAACATTAAAGATTTTTTTAGCATTATATTAAATTGTGGTTATGTAAGTGATTGGGCAAAATTTGATTGGTTAGCTGATGAAAATACATTCATCAAAGCTTATGACGAGTTAGAGTTACCAAGAGATAAAGCATGTGTAAAATTATTTGTTGAAGAGAATGACTTAGAGAGCGAACCTGTTAAGATATATTATATTTTCAAAAAAGCTGTTTCTACACAGCCGCAACTAACGATTAAGGCAATCTCAGATGATTATGTGGATTATGAGCAATTGTTTGATTTGTAAAATAAGGTGAAAATTTGAATTTGGAGGGGAATAACATGAATAGATTTGGTGTAAAGCTAATTCTTTCAATCGTTTCTTTTTTGGCAGTCAATATCTGGCTTATAGGTAAGGGTGTAGCAAAGGGCGCTGCTGACTTTTTCATATCTGCAACGGTTGAGGAAACAATACTATTTATCATTTTACAGCTATTAGTTGTACTGATATATTTTATATATCCTCTTACGGTAAAAAAATATAAAATCATTTACTGGTCTGTATCTGAAGCCTTAGTCATTATTACAGTTCTCTTTTGGGGAATATTTATTGTCGGTCCGATTTGGTTAAAATAAGCAAATTTGAATTTCTCTCGCTGTCTGGTTTGATATAAAAATTTGATTATTTGAAAAAATCAAAAAATAACGTAGCGTGATATATTGCTTGTCACGCTACGTTATGTACTAATATGGACCTTGAAAGGAGGCAGGATATGTCATTATACACAACAGGAGAGCTTGCAAAGAAGTGCAACGTTTCAGTAAGAACGATTCAATACTATGATGAAAGAGGTATTTTGGTGCCAACAGATTTGACGGAAGGGGGACGAAGACTGTTCTCCGAAGAGGATGTTGCCACATTGGAAACGATTTGCTTTTTAAGAGATTTGGATATCTCTATAAAAGATATTGCTGAAATATTGGAATCCGAAGAGTCAAAAAAGGTAATCGAACTTTTGCTTGATGAGCAAGAAAAAAATATTCAGGCGGATGTCAAGAAAAAAACGAAACAATTAGAAAATATTAAAGGCATAAGAAGTTCTTTGGCTTCTTTCAAGGATGGGTCGCAAAAAACAATTCATGACATATCATCGATTATGGAGGAAAAAGAAAAGCGAAAGAAAATGTACAAAAAAATGCTGATCATAGCAATTCCGTTAGAAATTGTCGCTTGAATGACAAAGTTAATGCAACTAAATCATATTCATATTACGAATTAACCCCTACATTCGCATTTTAAGGCATT
>NZ_WWSI01000019.1:0-1338 GCF_009875795.1 Coprococcus sp. BIOML-A2 | reverse complement strand
TTCCGCTGCAAATGTCGGTTATAAAACTCCAACGCCTTGACAACAAAATCCGTTTCCTGCCCTCTGGGAACAGTCTTTGGAATGAGCTTGGTTATCCTCTCGTCACGGAAAGCAGGTTTTTCCTTCTGATTGGGCTTTTCTTCCTCCATAATGGACTGGATAACCTCGGAAGTGAGCTTGCCGTATTGGTTATACTTCTTCATTTTGATAGCCTGTGCCAATGACGGGGTAGCATCGTTGTACTCCATTGCTTCAAGCAAGGTGTATTGCTGTTCCTCGGTCAGATAGGAAATTTCAACCGCAGGACGGAAAGCAATCTGCCGTTCATCTACCATTTGCAGGATTTCTGGAACAAGCTCGGTTAGACGGATATAGCGGCGTATCTGGTCTTTGCTTTCTCCAACAAGTTCTCCTAATTCCTCATCAGAACGCCCTTTTGATAAATTAGTCGCCAATGGCGACGCATTTTCTTTCGGGGGTCTGCCTGCTTGTCGTTTCATAGCTTCCAACCGCATTTTATACGCAAACGCTTTCTCACTCGGCAAAATAACAGAGCGTTGGAGATTACTTTCCACCATAACAATAATGGCTTCGTCACGGGTAAGCTCTTTAACCTCGCATTTCAGCGTTTCAAGCCCCGCAAGTTCACAAGCTTTTTTTCGCCTGTGACCGCTGATAAGCTCATACCGTCCGTCCTCTTTTAAGCGAACTGTCGCAGGGGTCATTACACCATTTCGCTTGATACTCTCAACAAGCTGTTCCATATCCTCGTCCATTAAAACCTTGAACGGGTGGTCTGGAAACTCGTCAATCTCCGATATGGGAATATCCCTTATCTTAGAGAGCTTTGCTTCCTCACGGCTTTCGTCCGTCTGAAAAAGGTCATCGTATGCAGTCAGCTCGATTTTGGTTTCTCTGCTTCTCGCCAATCTCTGCCACCTCCTTTCCGAACTGCTCATAGGCTGCGGCAACCTTGCCGCTTTTGTCGTAGGCAAAGATACTTTTGCCCTCTGCGGTAGCTTCCACCGCACGGATAGAATGAGGTATCTCGGTATCAAACACCTTGATTTTCTGACCGTATGCACTTTTGACCGTTGCCGTAATCTCCTTAGAAATGTTGGTACGGGGCATTACCATAGTCATTAAGATACCGTCTATCCGCAGCTTTGGGTTGATTTGCCGCTTGACCATTGATACGGAGCGAAGCAAAAGCTCCAAACCTTTAGCCGAGAGATAGTGGGGCTGTGTCGGGATAATTACACTGTCAGCCGCCGCCAGAGCATTGATGGTTATCATACCTAAACTCGGCATACAGTCAATAAGCACATAGTCGTAATT
>NZ_WWSI01000018.1:0-2876 GCF_009875795.1 Coprococcus sp. BIOML-A2 | reverse complement strand
GCTTGAATGACAAAGTTAATGCAACTAAATCATATTCATATTACGAATTAACCCCTACATTCGCATTTTAAGGCATTTTTTATACCCTGGCAAGGGCTTAGTACCGTTTCAACTTTAAAAAAATGGGCGCACTTAATAAACAGTTCACGATTTTCATGTCATACTTATCGCAACCATTTAATACCACGAAATATTCACTTTTTAATGTCTGAGGGGACTCAAATTAAAACTTTTTATACATTTTCGCTTACGTGTATTTACAGATTTTTAGTTAAATGCTATTTCATTTCATTAACAAAGATTTTGTTAGATTGATGTCATCTGCAGGTATTTTTTCTAACATCATCAGTTTCATTAGCATACGCATATCTTCATCTTCCAAATCCACTAAATCATATGGAGACATATTGTGGAGTCCAGGTCTCTTAACACTATTTATGTGATTCATAAGGATTGTAAAATCTTCTTGTGAAAGTGGATCTAATGAAGTACCTTTGGATATAACGTATCTAATGTATTCGTGATTCTTTTCTAGTCTACCTTTCTGTCCGGATGCCATTGGATCACAGTAATAGACACTTGTTCTAGTAATTCCTGGTGTGATAGAAGATTGTTCAAGTTCATCTACACGCTTAAATTCTGAGCCGTTGTCAGTGAGTATAGTACCGAAAAGCCTTCTGAAACATTCTGTTCCAAGTCCTTTTTCGAGGAAATCAAATCTATCAATTACAGATTCTGCCTTGCAATCAGGCATTACAAATATTAGCATTACCGAATTTCTACGGAGCAGCATAGTAAGAATTACCTTGCCACATCCCCTTTTTCCTTTTACAGTGTCCATCTCAACAACTTCGTAGTTGGACTTGTTTTCCATATATTTTAAAAAATCCTGATATGATCGCCCCTGTCTGTACTTTTGATTAAGTACACCGTCTGTTTCTTGTTTCTTTTTGCGTCTTTTTTTATAGCGACTTTTTCTTCTCAAATCGATGTTTTTAACAGAAAGTAATCCATTATCAATAAGACGGTAGGCTGTTCTTTCGGATATCACGAGCTCAGCTTCATGAGTTACAAATAGATGAGCTAGAGGCTGCCCATTGCGGATTCCCTTGGTCAGGATTTCATCAATAGTACTTAATTCCGTTTCTGTCAAATGTACACCTTCGCTTGCAGTTTTTCTGGTTTCATGAGCCATTCTGTCAGCCACTTTGGCATCATAAAAATATCTATCCTCATTACAGTACCTGCGATTACTACAGCCATTACATACATATGGTGGCTTATTATATTTTAAACACTTTGTAGTAACATAGTTCTTGCAATACTGGTGACAGTCCTTGTTACAGGAATAGCAGTACATAGGGCAATTTAAGTCCCCACATAAATGCCTTTCTGTGCAATGTTTTGCGTTTTTGCAATCATTGCCAGCATAATAACTTCCTGCAACAAATATTCTATGTTTTTTGATTTCTCTGGAAATTGAAGATGTGCTACGGTTTAAGATATTTCCAATTCTGGATAAAGGCTGTTTTCTAACGATACCTATTGCTATAGATTCTCTATCGCTTAAGTCCAACTTATTCAATATTTCCCCCTTTCTTTGAGCACTCAGACATATTCATTTTATTATACCTATTAGTAGTGGAATTTTTAGGATAAATATAAAAATTAGCGATTTAGGATAGAACTGTTTTGAATTATTAATAAAAGAGATTCGCATATATGGGGATATATTCTGATTTATATATCCCCACTTCTTTATATCTGAATTAGTATAGAAGAGTAGAGGCGTTAGATCGCCTTTCGTTCAGATCTGCTCCGTAAATACGTTCGATCGTTGTCGGCTGATTTCCGCTCAAACTTGAGGTCAACGAAACAGATTTTGTAGAATTATAGACTTGATTTTTAAAGGAAAAACAAAGATTCTGAGCTACAATTGTTTTGTCCTTTCCAAATAGTGCAGTACAGTATTTTTTTATCATATACTGCAAAGCCCGTTGGCACATTCTTGTTCCAGACATACTCAAGAATAGAGCATTATCATGTCCATATACTGGAATCATATCCAGTCGAATAGCAAGATATTTAGAAACTTCCTGTTCAATATAGTTTGACACTTTAATATGTGGATATTTCCTACCAGATACATTGATATAATGCTCATCAAAATGAAGATCTGATATATTCAAATTCGTACATTCTGTTGTTTTAAGCCCTGCATAGCACAATAGAATAATAATGGCAGCATCACGTTCTCGTAGGTATTTTTGATATGCCAACTGTCTTGTAGAAGGAAGTTCTCCATTCGTTACATAATCAATTAATTTGTTTATGTCATCGTAGGATAAAATAGTTGGCGTTTTTTTCATCTCTTTAGGTCTATTTACCCTTAAAGTAGGAATTGTATCAATCATGCCTTCTACATAATAAAAATTATAGAAAGCATGAAGGATAGCAAACCTGCGTCTCAACGCCGAGCTGGATAAATTCTTTTCTTTTCCATTTACTTTGACCATTCTTGAATATTCCACATAGTTTTCAATTTGTGATTCAGTTACAGACTCAAAGTCTTTTATGTTAAATTCTGCAACTGAAATAGCCTTGGCTTTACAAATATAATCAAAAAATATTGATAGATCTAATGCATATGCGTAGAGCGAAGAGTCAGCCATTACACCATGATTAGATTTAAAGAAATACCTTGCGAATGATGGCAAACGTTCCTTTAAAAGTTTTTCAGTTTTAATTGAATTATTCTGTAATTTACTCATAAGTAAATTATAAACCAACCCCCACATTACGACCAGTGACAGTGTTAACGCAACAAAATCAAATATAAAATAGTGAGAAAGTTGCTTTAAAAATAACACTCAACA
>NZ_WWSI01000017.1:0-1785 GCF_009875795.1 Coprococcus sp. BIOML-A2 | reverse complement strand
TGATATGATACCTCTTAAGTAGACAAGGCAAATAACCAAAATCTACTTAGGAGGTTTTTTATGTCTAAATCATCATATACACCTGAGTTTAGGGCTAAAGTTGCGCAGGAATATTTGGATGGCAACTGTTCCAGAAAAGATTTATCTGAAAAATATAATATACCAGAATCCACAATTAGAGATTGGATAAATGTTTATAAAACTCATGGTATAAATGCATTTATTAATACAAAGGGGAACAAGCAATACACGAAAGATTTCAAAATCCAATGCGTTGATACTGTATTAAAAGGGGAATCTTCTATACTTGACGTTGTTTCACAGTATCAATTGTCAAGTTCACATATGTTACGGGAATGGATTTCATTGTATAATGCCAATAGAGAACTTAAGGACTATGTTCCGAACAGGGAGATCTATATGGCAGACGCACGAAGAAAAACAACTATTGAAGAACGTAAGGAAATCGTAGATTACTGTATTAATCACAACCGTGACTATAAAGGAACTGCAAGCATTTACGATGTCTCATACAGTCAGGTTTATTCCTGGGCAAGGAAGTATGATGCACAAGGGGAAGATGGATTAACGGATAGGCGAGGACACCACAAAACGGATGAAGAAGTAGACGAATTAGAACGTCTTCGGAGAGAAAATATCCGATTAAAGCGACAACTGCAAGAAAAGGATATGTTAGCCGAACTGTTAAAAAAAGTGCAAGAATTCGAAAGGATGTGAGGCTCGGGAAAATTCGCTATGATTCAAAATTTATGGCAATAAAGTTTTTCTATGAAACAAAGAACTGGAGTATTAATTGGATGTGCAAGCAACTTGAAGTATCAAGGGCTGCGTACTATAAGTGGCTGCACCGCGAGATACCTGAACAGGAAGCAGAAAATATGAAGCTGGCAGAACTTATAAAGGAGTATGATGAGCGTTTCAATCATATTTTGGGATACAGAAGAATGACCTCTTGGATTAATCACTTCAACCATACTGATTATAAACCGAAACGAGTACATAGAATCATGAAGAAGCTGGGAATTCATTCTGTAATCAGAAAGAAAAAGAAGAAATATACTTCATCAACACCAGAGTTTATAGCTGAAAATAAGCTGGGCAGAGATTTTTATGCATGTGCTCCTAATGAAAAGTGGGCTACGGACGTGACTGAGTTTAAAGTTCCAGGTGAGAACAAAAAACTATATCTGAGTGCAATCCTTGATTTATACGACCGATATCCGGTTGCATATGTAATCAGTACCCGAAACGACAACAAACTTGTATTTAAAACCTTTGATAAAGCACTTGCTGCCAATCCGGAGGCGAAACCACTCTTTCACAGTGACAGAGGATTCCAATACACCAGCAAAGTGTTTCAAAGAAAACTTAAGGAACACGAGTTGGAACAATCAATGTCACGAGTTGGTCGCTGTATAGATAATGGTCCAACAGAAGGTTTTTGGGGTATCATAAAATCAGAAATGTTTCAGATGTACGAAATAACAGATGAATCTTCATTAAGGTTTGCAATAAAGGATTATATTAGATTTTATAGTGAAGAACGACCGCAAGACAGGTATCATTGCAAAACACCATTAGAAGTAAGAGATGAAGCACTATCTATCGCAACACCACAAGAGTATCCTATTCCTAAAAATAAACGAATTGAAAAATATAAAGAGAAATGGTGTGCATAGAAAAACGACCGCACATTTTGTACGGTCGTTCATCAGCACCTCATTTTAGATATTTAACCTGTCTACTTGACAGGGGGCATATCAT
>NZ_WWSI01000016.1:0-2059 GCF_009875795.1 Coprococcus sp. BIOML-A2 | reverse complement strand
CAAGCTTGCCCAAGTCTACATATAAAAGCACGCCTCTATTCCCCATTATTTTCATCCCCCCTGTACTTGTCAAGTATAGATGTTGCTGGAACAAATGCAACACACGTACCAGCAACACCTGTAAATTCTTTATAGTTCCTAAATTCCAGCCTCTAAAGTTCCATAATCAAGCCATTGCCTGTGCAGAACCCAGCAGTAGCAACCTAGTTCCAAATACAGTACGAATAGGAACTAAAACCACAAGCCGTAATTCGCCCTGTTTTGCCTTTTCATGCCACAGTGGAAGTAGTTAGCACCAAAAGACGTAAAGACAAACGTAGGACAACGTGTGCATTCGTAAGGGCAGAACCAGCAAAAGCACCAGCTAAGACTGGCACAGGAATACCCCTAGAACTGCTGGAACTACTAAGTTTTCTACCGTTTATCTCATGAAGGGAGAAAGTTATCGTGGACGAAACTTAAAAACTTATTCGATAGAAATCAATGATCCTGTTGAATAAGGGACAATAAGCAATTAGATAAGTTGGTGCATTGGCTATTTCTAATGAGCTTAAATTGGTCAATTCTGTTGGACTCTGAGTGGTTAATTCCCCCAGGCTCTAACATCGGCACTTTCCTTATATGCAGGATTTTGAACGGACACACTGTCACCAGATGTTCAAAAGAAAGTAACTTGATATGGGATTTTTTAAAAAAATAAGAGATTTTTCAAAAGTAATTGTGGAGAATTGAGGGCATAGAAAAAGCCAGTAGATTTTTACGTTTCTCTGCTGGCTCAATAAATTTAATATGCAATTACATATCGTGAATATTTATCCTATTATTTATAATATATTTGCATCACCAGAAGGAATATCCACATAAAAATTACCGCCTTTTGACCATTTTTATATCTGCTTTACCGTTTTTAGGACTCCTTTTTTAACTAATTCTACTCATAAAACAATGCATTTGTTCAATCTGTTACATTTCATCTGAAATTCTTGTTCATTTATCTGAATGGATTATGTTTCATATCTACAGTTGCCTTCCGTATGACGATGCAATGTTGTTTTGTATTTCTTCTAGAGCTGGTAAATTTGAAACGACAAGAAAAAACGGAGACACCCTAACATATCTTTAGGTTGTCTCCGTTTTTAGTTTGAAATAACTTTCTAAATAATATTTTTACCAATAAAGCAACTCACTTATTTCATCTGATTTTCTTAATATATTTTTCCACTTTTCAGATGTTTTTACAGTTTCAACATTAAGCATATCAGGAATACGTTCTAGTTCCAAATAAGCATTCCTTAACTCTATACTTTTCTCTAATATATCATTATCAATCATACCTTCATCTAAAAAAAGATTTAGTGTATCTTCGTGCAAGAAACTAATTATATCTATTGAAAATTCTTCAAATAGATTATGTTTAATTGTATCATCATCTTCTAGAAGCAGATAACTTCCACATTCCTCAATTGTACTTTTAAAATTCTCATATCTTTTTTCTAACGAAATCATTTTGTCACCCCTAATCATAAATTACAGTTGCTTTATCACCCTTCAGTGGAATATAAGTCTCTGGATTTACTACTTTAATTTTTCCAGTAGCTCCAGATGATATTCCATAATATGAACCTCCATGCTTACCTCCGCCTGGATGATAAAAAATAGAAATATCACCGTTCATTAATTTCCATCCACCACCATTACTTCCGTATACACCTCTAGTCCAGTCGTTCCCTAGTATAGTTTGCAACTCATCTACAGTATACCCCTTTAGTCTAGTCGGGTCACTGAAAATGTCATCAACAGAATTGATATTCCAACGAACATTGTCTGCACCATATTTTCCCTTTAAATATTCATTCCACTCTGCTCCACTTCTAGGTATTTCGTTATTGAAATTTGTCTTACTTCCACCCTCACAAATAATACTTCTTTCAGACTCCACCCGTCCTTTGCTAGTAGACATACCCCTATTCTTTCCATCTGCTTTTGACGATGACTTTCCACCCTCAAAAACTGACCGCAAAACAAATGATGTTATTGCACACTCTGCCCAGGTCTTGGC
>NZ_WWSI01000015.1:0-3010 GCF_009875795.1 Coprococcus sp. BIOML-A2 | reverse complement strand
TCGTCTACCAGTTGAGCACGATATCTGTCCAGGGATGATATATCCAGGGATTCCGCCATCTTGCTTATGTATATTATATCTCTCTGACGTCTGATATCATCAATATACTGTCCAAGTGTATCATATATCTTTGATAATCTGTAAGGTTCATCTTCAAGCTTGCCCAAGTCTACATATAAAAGCACGCCTCTATTCCCCATTATTTTCATCCCCCCTGTACTTGTCAAGTATCTTTACGATACTAACATCACACATCCCTCATCTACATGAGTATCAGTTTATCGCCATTTTCAACATGATAACTTTTCAAGGTTCTATCTGGATCCATAACCATGCCTTCTCTCGGTAACACTAATACCCAGTGCTCACGATTCACATAGCCTGTTCGCAGATACTGCGATACAACATCCAAAGTATCCGTTATCACATCACAAACCTGTGCATTCTCATTATATTGAACATCAAATTCTTGATTTATTTCCGGCATAATCAACCTGGACTTAATCATGAACTCCTCCTTTACGGATGGAGCATCTTCAATAGAAAAACTGCATCTGAATCAAGATTTCTGATTTGATGTTTTCTTGAGCCAGATGAGCACTTTCTCTTTGTGAGATGACCAAAAGGCAGACTCTGGGCACGATATTCGAAAGAAGTAGACTGATATCAGCAGTCTGGAAAAGAATTTGAAAATTAACATAGAAAAAACGCATTATCTCCATAGCACCAAGTGCCATGAAAACAATGCGTCCTAAATTTTAAAGAAAAAATATTCAGTTGTGATTTCGGATGTTCTTATACGAAGTCATTATTAAATATAGTCTTTCATAATGTTCCAAACCCTTTTTACTTCGTCATTATATTTCTCATTCAACTGATTTCTTAATTGAACATCTGCATCATAAATAATGAAATCGCTTAACCCGCCTCTCGAAGCAAACAGTTTACTATAGCTTTCTATCAAGTATTTCATTTTTTCACCATTGCTCTCATCCGAGTCAATACAATTAACTTGTCCCATAAGAATTCTTAATATCCCGTTATATTGTCCATATCCATATTTTTGTACCATTTTGCCAATCTCTATATACGCCTCTCGCAACTGCAAAAACTCTTCATTTCTTATCATTCTTCTATCTCCAATCTATTGTAACGGTGTTTTTCCTACAACTTCAAAAGTCCATGGTGCATCTATATAGGTTTGCATAACATTATATCCTCCCACGTATACTCCACCTTGCGGTCCGACTGATCCTGTATAAATAGTAGTACCCTTTGGTACTTTAATCGCATATACATTATCTATATAAGAGCTTGCCTCATACGCACCAGTTTTCGGGTCTATCCAATGAGTCTTTACCGCTGCGTCAATTCTTACATTAGTAACAGAAGCAGGTGGCTCACTCGTAAACCATCTTCCATACGGATTTTGAGCATTACCTGCTCGATACATTATTCTATCTTCCTGTAATACTTCCATATTGTATCTGCCACCATAGAAATTCTTTGCAGGTTGATTAGGCATTTCTGCTAACGGTCCTGGATTTTCAATCATATTATATTGATAATTAGCTATATCACCTGACCAATATATAACAGTTGTACTACCACTCTCTACAACTTCTGCAACATCATCTAGCTTATTCACTTCTACATTACTTAAAGCTTTTTCACCTAAGGCAATGTCATCTGAGTTCTTGAATATCGTTGTATGGCTTAGTTCTTCAATATCCGTCTTTCTCGCTACATCTCCGATTTCTGATACGGAACTGTTCGCTGGGTTTCCTGATATAACTTCTTCTACCATATTGCTTCCCAACATTGCCAATATATGGCTGTCTGTACTTTGATAGATTGCATCACAAGCTTTATCTTCTGCTACATTCCCAATCAATATCCTTCCAGCATCTACGGCGATAGTTTATAAATCCGTGAACTTCACGGATTCAGGTAAATGACAAAAAGCTATTATTAATCTCTGTATGTCATTCACTTCGTGAACAGACAGAGATTAAAATAGCTTTTTGAGTTAAGGGTTTTGGAGTCCTAAAGTATAACCATAATTAAATATCATTATACGGATTTTTTTCAAGTATTTCATTAATCTCTTCATCTTTCCTTTTTAAAAAATCCTCACCAAATAAAGCAAATATTTTTTTTTCTTTCTCAAAGAGTGGTCTTCGGAAATCTTTTCCTTTCTCTTGATTATTCATGGCATACTTCATAGTAATATTTGTTGATAATATATTTAAAGCATACCACAATACTTCTCGTTCGTCATTTACAACTATATCACTTCTTATCTTCCCCTTTTCTGCATAAAGAATATGATAATTTGAATTTGTACTAAAAATGTATGTTCCCTCAGCACTATTATCATCCCCTTTTTCGAAAAAAACATTACTGTATGAAATCTCATCTAGTTTATCATTAATTTCACTCATAATATATTTTTGCAGTTCATTTGTTGTTAACATAGTTTTTCACCTCTCTCTATTTATTTTGGCACTATATAGCCTTCTCTAATTAATTGTAAAATCGGCATTGGCAATTCATATTGTAATCCTCCACCTGCAGAACCTCCCCATGCTGCAATCTCTGCTTGGATAGTGTTTGGTATTTCCTTTATAACCCTAAATTCCTGATAAATATTAGGGTCAGTAGTTGGTGGCAATGCTAATTTATCTGCATTTGCACCTGTTTGTGTTACAAAGTTACTCTTATTCCCAATATTTCCATACCGCCCAAATGTATCTCCTGGTTTTAACGACATATTTACTTCTGTTCCTGGTACAGCTCCGTTATTTGGTGGATAATTTATTGTACCATCTGCTTTATACCAACTTGTTTCACTTCCACCCTCACAAATAATACTACTTTCAGACTCCACCCGTCCTTTGCTAGTAGACATAACCTTATTCTTTCCATCTGCCTTTGACGATGACTTTCCACCCTCAAAAACTGACCGCAAAACAAATGATGTTATTGCACACTCTGCCCAGGTCTTGGC
>NZ_WWSI01000014.1:0-4339 GCF_009875795.1 Coprococcus sp. BIOML-A2 | reverse complement strand
GTAGCTATCAGCGGTTCTGTCCGCATTACGGCAAAGAGGAACAATGTGCCGACTGTCAGCAGCAGTGCAAAGCTCATTGCCTATGGCGACTCGAACTTGCAGGATTTGGTAACAGGTGTGGAGAATGCTGATACCGTGTCTGCATATATCAATATCGAAACGCCGACAGGCACGATTGCCCTCAAAAAGACTTCTGAGGACGGAGTTGTGGAGGGCATCTCTTTTACAATCAAAGGTGATAACTTCAATAAGACAGTTAAGACAGGAAAGGACGGCTCTGTCTCAGTGGAGGGATTATTCCCTGGCACTTATACCGTCACAGAACAGTCCATTGACCGTTATGAGCCGCAGAAAACCCAGACCGTCACACTTATCGGAGGAAAAACCTCTACTGTGACCTTCAGCAATACTTTGAAGCGTGGCAGTCTGGAAATCGTCAAGACTTCCGAGGACAATCTGGTGGAGGGAATGAAATTCCACCTTTATGGCACATCTTTAAGCGGCTTGCCTGTTGACGAGTATGCCGTGACTGATAAAAACGGACTGGCTAAGTTTGAAAATGTCCTTATCAGTGGCGATACCCCGTATGTGGTTGAGGAAGTGGATACCGCAGTCCGCTATGTCGTTCCTGCTTCCCAGACAGCTCCGATTGAATGGAACAAGGTCACAAAACGCAGCTTCGACAATGTGTTGAAGAAATTCCAAGTGACTGTGACAAAGACCGATGCAGAAACAGGTTCTCCGCAGGGCGACGCTTCCCTTGCAGGTGCGGTTTACGGCATCTATAAGGGTGAGGAACTGATTGACACCTACACGACTGATGAAAACGGTCAGTTTACGACCAAGTATTATATCTGTGACAATGATTGGACTGTCCGTGAAATCAGCCCGTCCGAGGGGTATCTTCTGGATACCGCAATCCACAAGGTAGGTGCAGAACCAGAGCTATACACGGTAGAGCTGAACAGTACCGCAAACGATGTGAATGAACAGGTCATCAAAGGCAATATCGCAATCATCAAGCATACGGACAACGGAGAAACCCAGATTGAAACACCTGAAGAAGGTGCGGTATTTGAAGTGTTCCTCAAATCCGCAGACAGCTATGAAAATGCAAAGGAAACCGAGCGTGATGTGCTGACCTGTGACGAGAACGGCTTTGCCCAGACAAAGGATATGCCGTATGGCATTTATACCGTCCGCCAGACCTTTGGTTGGGAGGGGCGTGAACTGATGAAAGACTTTGATGTGTTTATCAGCAAGGACGGTCAGACCTACCGCTACCTTATCAACAACGCTAACTTTGAGAGCTATATCAAAATCGTAAAGAAAGATGCAGAAACAGGCAATACAATCCCGTATGCAGGTGCAGGCTTCCAGATTTACGACCCGAATGGAAATCTTGTGACTATGACTTTCACTTATCCCGAAGTGACGACCATTGACACCTTCTATACTACGGCAGACGGCGACCTTATCACACCGCAGACATTGGAATATGGCAAAGGCTATTCTCTTGTGGAAGTACAAGCCCCGTATGGGTATGTCTTAAATTCCGAGCCTGTTTATTTTGATGTGGTGCAGGAAAATTCCGAGGAAGAAAGCGGCATTACCGTTATTGAGGTAGTACGTTCCAATATGGCACAGAAAGGCACAATTACCGTAGAAAAGTCTGGCGAGGTATTCAGCTCCGTTGCAGGCGATAAGGGATTGTATCAGCCGATTTTCTCTGTCAGCGGTCTTGAGGGTGCAGTCTATGAAATTACCGCAGCCGAGGATATTGTCACTCTGGACGGGACGGTCAGAGCAAACAAGGGCGAGGTTGTAGATACCGTTACGACAGGAAAAGACGGTACAGTAAAATCCAAAGAACTGTATATCGGAAAATATGAGGTTAAGGAAATCACAGCTCCGTATGGAATGGTGCTGAATGAGGAAGTCCGTTCTGTTGAGCTTGTGTATGCAGGACAGAATGTTGATGTAACGGAAACGGCTACTTCTTTCTATAATGAAAGACAGCGTGTTGAAATCGACCTCATCAAGAGCCTTGCCATTGATGAAGCCTACGGCATTGGCAAGAATGGAGAAATCTTTGATGTGACCTTTGGCTTGTATGCGGCGGAGGAACTCACAGCCGCAGATGGAAAGACCATTCCTGCGGACGGTCTGATTGAGGTCATTTCCCTTGATGAAAGCGGTCACGGGAAAGCTATCAGCGACCTGCCGATGGGCAGCTATTATGTGCAGGAAACCTCGACCAACTCCGCATATATTGTCAGCGATGCAAAATACCCTGTTATTTTTGAATACGCAGGACAGGATACCGAAACTGTCCGCATCATAGCCAATGAGGGCGAAGCTATCACAAATGACATTATTTACGGCTCTGTAAGCGGTAAGAAATCTGATGAGGATGGAAAAGCTCTGGGCAGTGCAGTTATCGGTATCTTTAAGACAGGAACTACCGAGTTTACAAAGGAAAATGCGATTGTAGCTACCACATCAAAAGATGATGGTAGTTTTTCTTTTGCCAAAGTACCGTATGGAACTTGGATAATCCGTGAAATCGAAAGCCCGAAGGGATATGTACTCTCCGAGGAAGAAATCGCCGTGACTATCGGCAAGGTGGACGAAGTTGTGGAAATCGAACTTGTCAACTACTTCATTAAGGGCAATATCGCTTTGACAAAGGTTGATGAGAATTATCCCGACAACAAGCTGTCTGGTGCGGTATTTGAGGTTTACTCCGATACCAATGGCGATGGGAAACTGGATAAAGACGATACGCTGCTTGGCGAAATGAAAGAACTTGACGGCGGCGTTTACCAGATGAGTGAACTCCGCTTCGGCAAATATCTGGTAAAGGAAACCAAAGCTCCGACAGGCTTTGTGCTTGATGAAAATGTGTATTCCGTATCCGTTGAGGAGAACGGCAAGACCTACACCGTGGAAAATAAGGCGGGTGTAGGATTTATCAATGCAGCACAGAAAGGCTCTCTTAAAATCGTAAAGACTTCCTCTGACGGTAAGGTGGAGGGCTTCTCTTTCCGTGTGACAGGCGTGTACTATGACCAGACCTTTAAGACAGATAAGAACGGAGAAATCGTGATTGAGGGCTTGCGGATTGGCGACTATACCGTATCCGAAGTAAGCGACAAGGCTTCCGCAGGATATATCCTGCCTGCCGATAAACAGGCAACGGTCAAGGTGGACGCTACGGCTATCGTGCAGATGCACAATGAGTTCAGGGATACCCCGAAAACAGGCGATGACTTCAATCTGGGCTTATGGGTAAGCCTTGCAGCTCTGTCTGTTGTCGGTGCGGGCGTTCTCGGATTTGTCGGCTATAAGAACAGAAAGAAGAAAAAGGAGGACTAATTGATGGACGCAAAAACCATTATCGCAATCGTGCTTGTCGTGTTCATTGTGGGTGCGGCGGTATGGCTGAATATCCGTAACAGAAAGAATAAGTAAGTGGTTTGGGCGGCTGAAAGATGCCGCCCTTTCCTTTATGGAGGTAACAATGAGAAACCTTAAAACCATTGAAAAGAAAGTCAGGGCTGTTCTGGAAAAGAATGAGGATGCCAGAAATGACGATATGGTGCTGTATCTTGCACTTTGTAATGCCTGTCTGAAGGATGCAGGGGCAATGCCGCTTGCGGAGATAATGACGCAGCACAAATATCTCGGTCTGCCGAGCTTTGAGAGCGTCAGCAGGACACGCCGCAAGCTGCAGGCACGGTATCCAGAGCTTGCAGGGAGCCGCCCTGTTCAGAAAATGAGAGCCACGGGCGAGAAAGCTTATCGGCGTTATGCCAAAGAATAGAGAGGTGCTTATGGACGAAGAAAAACGCTCTAATCAGAACTATGAAATCATCGAGAGCTGTACTATCGGGAGTACAGAGCTTGTCATCGGTCACAATCCCAACGCACCCAACCCTTATGTGTGTTGGTACTGCAAGGGCGGCTCAAATTATTTCTGGGGTTATTACACGAATGAGCTTGATGATGCACGGCAAAAGCTGAATGAACGATACCAGTCAGAGTGCCGTATGCCCTATAATCAGCCTGCCCAGAAGCAGAAAAACGGTGATGACCGTGAGCGATAAAATAAAATATGACTGCACGACCTGTCCTTATCCCCGATATAAGGATGGGTCAGTTATTTTCTGCGATGTCTGTATCCGCAAGATTTTAGACGAGCAGAAGGAGAAAAAGGAAAGAAAGGAGCAGCCGAATGAGTAATGAAATAAAGACAAGACCTTTAACCCCGACAGAACAGAAATACACCTATGCCCAGAGCATGCAGCTTGAGGGGCAGACAGGCACTATCGGGCAT
>NZ_WWSI01000013.1:0-6551 GCF_009875795.1 Coprococcus sp. BIOML-A2 | reverse complement strand
ACGACCAGTGACAGTGTTAACGCAACAAAATCAAATATAAAATAGTGAGAAAGTTGCTTTAAAAATAACACTCAACATAGCATAATCTAATAAAATATGCTATATTTTTTCGTAAAACCTGAGTTTAACGAACAGATGCAACCACCTATGTCTAGGATACTACCACCCGATTAATCTCTTGTCAACATATTTTTTCTGGTGTGCTTACCTCTATTCGTTAAACTTGTGTTATATCAAATAGATACTTCCTTACCCTTTGTTTGAATTCCTTTGCTAAAATGGACTTTTTTCATCCATGAATTTAATATTATGCCAGTCTCCAGACAAGTCAAAATTCCTTTCAAGTTCTTTGAGTCTCATCATCAAGCTACATATGACCTTAAAATCATATTCGAGCCTTACGCCATGCTTTACATATGGCTCAAGTTTCTTTTTCAGCTTATAGTTAAGCATACCATAATATGTTTCAAAGTCTCCCGCATCAAGTTGATTAAGGAGCAATGCAAGTACTCTGTTAGTACCAGACAGTCCAAGCATTAACTCACTCTGACTGTTAGTGTCAATATACACCTGTGGCATCGTAGGCAGATCAGCTTCACCAAACGTTATTTCTAGTCTGGTGAGATCTTCAGACAAGCCGGACTCAAGCGTTTTATCATAGAGCTTTACAAAACCCTCCTTGTTACGTTGTCCAAGGTATGTGGTAACTCCCTTCCTTGAACTCTTATGGTATGTATAATCTCTTCTGTCCTTGTAGAAGCAAGCCTGTGACCTTTTCACCGGCACATCTATTGCTAAATCCCACCTCACGAGCTTTAGCCAGTGTTTAAGACAGTTTGGACGAAGCGCATCAATTACCATCTTCAGAACATCCGAGTCGACTTTATTTGGATTAAATTCCAAAAAGCATTTGAATACATCGTCTCTGTTAACTCCATTTAGTCCGATACCGACCTTTATCACACTGCTGTCTCTATCATCATAATCAGATGTGAACGTGAACAGGTCTTTATATCCAAAGGCTCTGGAGGTTTTAAAGAGGTCGGCTCTTATATTATCACTCAAGTAATCATACAATTTTTGCATATCATGTGACATACTTTCACAGGCGGTTTTATCGAACGCAAAATCATATCTAACCATATCTACGCTATATGTTATTTCCAGTTTTTCAAAGATAGTTTTCTCATAAATTAAACCGTATCTCATACAGTTTACTACTCCTCTCTTTTTCCATTTGGAAACGAAATCCCACTATTAGTCATAGGGGATTCACGTCAAGTAATTTTACTTTACTATGTGTCTTGCAAGGTTTATCAAGTTGTTAACCAGCCGTAAGAGCTGATTGAGTATTGAGAGTATATATTTCATGTAGTACCTCCACGTGTAGTCCACAGCACTCTGCCTGTCAAGGCACGGCGCGGAGGCCTTTAGGCCTTGACAGGCAGAGCACTGAGGACATATTTATAGTTACCAGGGTGATGGCATCACCCTGCTGACAGCACTGATTTAATCATGTTAAACGCACTGGATGCATGGCAGCCGTGCGCGGCGGCTTAAGCCGCACGCTGCACTACCTCTTTCTTTTCCTGTAGCGTTTTTTGATTCCAGTCGCAAAGTCAATATTGGGTTCAATTACTCCCTGTGCTGAGAGTATCTCTGCATCTGTCAGCATGTCTTTTTTCTTCAGATCATCTACTATAGCACTTGTGTCATATGCTAAGTAGTCCTTATCAAACACGAACTTGTATTTTTTCGAGAGTGGCTTCAGCATGTCGATATTGTCGCAGTTTTCAAAACTCACAGCGTCATACTCTCTTATAGCCAGTATTCTCCACATTTTGTTAACACAGTACAACGACCCTGTTATCTGCCTAAGGAGCGCATCAACGAATTTAAAACGCTGTGCAGTGCATATAATGCCTATTTTGTTCTTACGCACCTGTAAGAGTCTCTTGAGCAGTTCCGTGCTGATGTTATCCTTGTAATTTCGAGAGTTCCATATTGCTCCGACCTCGTCAAAGACAAAGATAGTAATATCTTGTTCTTCCTGTTCAACATTCTTCAACTGCTCAGCGGAAATGAATGGTGTATATGGCACGTCCAGAAGTTCCACGTTTGAGATCAAGTGAATGTGCTGTGTGACAAATTCCTTTTTATCATCAGACCAGACAGAAAGCCCATCATACTTGTTGAATATACGGCGGGCTACCATGGTCATATCAAGAGTTTTACCAGAGCCAAAGACTTTATTTCTATGAGCAGTTACCATAAATATTCTGCCATAGTCCTTGCACTCGTTATACTTCTTGTACTTGAAATATTTATAAATGTCCACCACTGCATTAGTTATTATGTGGTAAAAGTGCCTTATAAAGAATGGGATAAAAGGCATGTACACACAGACCACTATTATCAGACTGACTGTTAGTATAAACTTAATCATAAGCGCAACCCCCTAAAGCATCCGAGAATAACAGCAAGGAATAATAACATTATCATCCATGCAAATATCTTAGCTGCCATCATGTAAAGATCGCCATTGCTATACAGGTCAAGTATTAAATCACTCATATTATCACCCCTTAAAACTTCTTGAAATCGCACAGAATACGATACACTGTACGGACAACATTCCACATAATCCAGAACATTAACTCTATCGCTATCAGCACAAGAACATTGTATATGTCCGTATTACTCCGTGCCTTAGTCTGAAAACCTGCATCACCAGCCGTAGCAACACCAACATTTAAACTTATCCCATCTGTCACAGGAACAACAGTATTCTTACTCACATCATAGCTGTACACGTGCGATACCATAGATGCATGTACATCGCCAATGGTAGCTATCTGATAGATACTAAAGCCCAAGACTACTAAACTACCAATCAAAATCATTATTTTCAATTTTCGATTCAAGATACTCACTCTCCTTATCCTTATACTCATTAAACGTCTGTTCATCACGTTTGAATTCGTTAAGCTCCCTATACTCCTTGATGAGCTGAAGACTGCCAGCTACGAATACAACCAGACACAAAAACGACCACATAATAATCACCTCACTTTGTATATATACAATCTGCACAAACAAACACCACTGCAGCGGCGTGGATCAGACATGCAGCGCACACATTTTATTGTCATTTTGTACAAATGCACCTGCAGAACTGTCAAGATCTCAACCGCCTGTTTCAATTCCAACAACTTCGTGATAAAATTATATTTATCAATAAAACTACGAAAGGAGGTAAAACATGTACAGCTACCATAACTACTTATTTGATTTATGGTTAATCATACCGATACTAATAATAGCAGGCATAATTATTGCTATATGGGGAATAAGAAGAAACAAGAAGGCTGAAAAATAAATTCCAGTCTTTTATTTATTCATCCCCACTTTCCGCTATCCCACGTATGAAGTAATATAACAGTGTTCCAACGAGGGAACATATAAGAAATGTCATTATAATGTTCCATATCGAAAAACTTATATCTCCCGCATTGAACTTATGGTTAAGAACACTAAATATACACTTTGCTATAGCCTTAACACATTCAATCATACATACACCCCCCCTACTTTTTAAGCAGTTTATAAATACTGATAACCGCTATGACCACTACGGCACCGATAACCACAGTCCAGAAGCTGGCAGGTATAAACTCAAAAAATGCCGCTATTACTGGGAAAAGCCCATCCTCACCATCAAGCAGAGCCTTAAAAAATGCAACTATTCCTTTAAGTATTGACCAAAAGCCGCTTGCGCTGGGATCTGTGACAGTACCAGAACCGCCGCCACCAGAACCACCAGAGCCGCCATCACCACCAGAACCGCCATCACCGCCAGAACCGCCGTCTCCACCATTACCACCATCACCGCCAGTTACATTAACAGTAACGTTAATAACAGTCTTATCGCCATCATTCCCAACAACCTGAGTAACCTTTTTATCTTCTCCTTCTCCATCAGTTACAACATTCGGCTTTATCTCAGATTTATCAATAGGAACATCAGGGGTTAAATCAGTTTTAGCCATAGTCCGATAATCCCATTTAAAACTTCTAACATCCGAACTAGCTCCTTTTCCACTTTTCCACAACATAATAGTTGCATAAAGGTCACAGGAAGAAACCGAAACTATGTCGCCAGCATCAACTCCACGCAAAGCAGCTATAGCTTCAACCACAGAAGATACGCCATCTGCCCACAAGGCTCTTTTACTTCCAGCATAATCAGCAAAAACAAAGTCAGATAAATAACATAAAAAACCATCTTTATTTTTTGATAAATCAAAATACTGATAATCAGATGAATAAACATGTTCTTCATAAACATTCGATTTTAGAGTATACAAACATTTAAAAGAAAACTGCACAGATACTTTAAAATATTCAGGAGAATATACCATGCTATAAAATGAATCATAGTTATATCTTGAATTAAAACGGAATATTTGCTTCTCACCTACAGAAGAAGGAGTCAAAGAGCAATCGAAGCTATCCCAGCCGAAGGAATCACAGCCCTCCTTTTTCTTCTCGACATAATCTGGATTCTGATTATCTGCTAAATCTGTCTGACCTTCCAGAAATTTCTTACAATTTATATAATCTTCTATATAACCAGTTTCATTTTCTGCACACTTTACAAGAGGTATATTTGTAGCCATTAACCGGAAGTCACCAAGACCAGTATCAGCATTTTGTACTTTAAAACGAAACCCCCTATAACCTATTGAAGAATCTTTTTCAAAAAAAGAAGTATCACCATTCATATCACCATGAACGACACTAAAAAACTTATCATAACCGCCTGCAAGATTGCCGCCAAGGGAAGAAATACCACCAACATCAGACGAAGTAAAAACACGCGCGAACTCATATAGATTATAATAAGAATCATCAGACCCAGCAGTATTAGCACTATAAGCCATACATATCTTTGAACCGCTAGGAACCCACATGTAATACGCATGTATACTTGCCCCTGTTCCATATTGCTTTGAACCAGAAGTCTCATACAATACAAAGTACAAATCATTAGAGCCTGTAAAATCCTGAGTGCCTAACTCAGCGAGAAAGTCAGACCATTGTTGTTGATTACTTTTTATAGCGGGCTCACCATTTTCTTTAAAACAAGTATTTTCACACTCATACGGACTAGGGTTTTTATACACCGCAGACGCATTATCTTTATTTAATTTTGTTTTAAAAGACTTATTTTGATAAAGATAACCACTCTTAGTAACATAGTCTTCACCGTGCATATATGGCGCGATATTTGAACCAAGTTTTGTATCATCCGTTGAACCATCAACAGCAAGCACTACAAACCGAGGACATAAAGAGCAGAACATCACCAGAACCGCCAGCAAAATATACATTACCTTGATTCTGCTCATTTTCTTTACCATTTTTTCACCTCCCAAATTTTTCTAAAATAATAGGGCGTATCTCTACACCCTATTACAAAACAACAAAGATATTTTACCCATAAGGATTAGCCACGTGCTGCCTTTATGAGCTTCTTGAATACGATGCAACCTGCACCGATTACAGGAACTGCAATAAGGACCATAAGCAACGGATTACCTGCGATCGTATCAAGCACTGTGCCCATTACTGTAGAGAGATTCCCTACTGCGGTTGTAACTGCTGAAAACTCCATATCATTCACCCCCTTTACTTATATTTTTATATAAAGGGTTTACCCTAAATATCTAATAATGTCTATTGAACCCAAAGAACCTTTAATCTCACGTAAAAGTTCCTTGGAATAAATACCATCAATAAGCACCTCTATAAAGTCAATTTGTCCGAGAAGGTAACAAAGTTGTCGAACAGCTGAGAATTTCTCTACAGGGGACTCAATTAAGTCTACAATTTTTCCATCGAGCTCCTTGGCGCGTTCACACATACCCTTGTATACATCCATAAGTACACATACAGGGACATTAACAAAAACGATGCCCATTACTTAACACCTCCACTCTTCTGCTCTGGCAAATCAACGTGAGTGATTTTGAGTTTCTGAGTACCGTTCTTCTCAACGACATCTATATACATCATGCATGGGACGAACTGGTCAACCTTCTTCACAATGTCCGCATTCTCACCGCAGGTACATTTAAATACCTTCGTACCATTGCTAAGAACAACAACATAGTATGTGGTTATCTCTCCAGTTTTCTTATCGACGATTGTTTCCTTAGATTCTGCCACTTTGATGAAGCGACCCTTGAATACACAACTGATTTCAGAATTGTTTGAATTTACCATAAAAAAACCTCCTAAATAATAACTGATAATTTATAGTTAACATCTAGGTGGTTGCAAAAATTCCTGTGACCCTTGCCACTTTACCGCTTTTAGACGGATATACGTTTAACGGAATACGGGCGTATCTATTAACGATAAACAAAGAGTTTAGCGAATAGAAACATATAGACCAAAATACATTCCAATTGTTGAGTGTTATTTTTAAAGCAACTTTCTCACTATTTTATATTTGATTTTGTTGCGTTAACACTGTCACTGGTCGT
>NZ_WWSI01000012.1:0-12933 GCF_009875795.1 Coprococcus sp. BIOML-A2 | reverse complement strand
TATGATGATTTAGACATAAAAAACCTCCTAAGTAGATTTTGGTTATTTGCCTTGTCTACTTAAGAGGTATCATATCAGCAATTCAGGTGGTTCTTTTTTTGCGCACAAAATTATCTCTTATTTAGCAAAAAAGGCTGAAAAGATACAATTTCTTCAGATTTTGTATCTTTTCAGCCTTTTATTTTGATTTAGAGATAATTTTGTGTGCAGACGAACTCATCCGCCACCAAAAGATCCCAGCTTTATAACTCTACACTGCAAATTACTCCGTAGGAAGCTTAGCCTTCTCGAATATCTCAACAACCTTGTCGTCAGGCTTCTTTGTGAGAAGTGATACGACGATAGCTGTAATGAACGCTGCTGCAAATCCAGGAACGATCTCATAAAGTCCTGTTGGTGTTGCAAGGAACTTGTACCAGAGCATGTCAACAGCAAATCCGACTATGATAGAAGCAAGTGCTCCATTGTAATTCAGTCGCTTCCAGTACAGTGACAGAACGATGACCGGTCCAAATGCCGATCCGAATGCGCCCCATGCATTTGACACGAGTGCCATGATACCCTCGCAGTCTGGATTCATCGCTATGGCAAGTGCCACAACTGAGATGATGATGACCACAATTCTTCCTGCCCAGAGCATCTCCTTGTCGGATGCACTCTTTCTGAATATAGGCTTGTACACATCAGACGAAAATGCTGATGATGAAGCAAGGAGCTGTGAATCAGCTGTACTCATGGACGCTGCAAGGATAGCTGAGAGAAGTATACCAGCTACAAGCGCAGGGAACACGCCTCTTACAAGTCTGATGAATACCTGTGAGTTATCTGTAAGTCCACCGCCAAGATACTTAAGGCCGACCATACCAACTACGGATGCCATAACGAGGATGATTCCCGTCCAGCAAGTACCGACTATTCTGGACTTCTTCATCTCCTTCTCTGACTTGATCGAAATATATCTTATAAGAATATGTGGCATACCCATATATCCAAGTCCCCATGCAAGTCCTGATATGATATTGATCACACTGGTCTTGTCAAATGAACCACTTATAAGGGCATTGTAATAATTGTCTGGAATGACAACATCAGGTGCTATAAAGCCAGCGCCCTGCATGGTGATGACCGCAATGATAGGTGCGATCATGAGAGCTGCAAGCATCAGAAGTCCCTGGAAGAAATCCGTCCAGCACACTGCATTAAAACCACCAAGGAATGTGTACACGATGATGATGACTGCAGCGCCGATCATGGCTGTATTCCTATCGATGCCCATAACAGTGTTGAACAGAGTACCGCAGGCCGATATACTTGACGCAGCGTATATACAATATGCAACCACAAATATAACTGCACATATTATGAGAAGCAGCTTATTGTCTGACTGAAAACGATTTGTCAAATACTGAGGTATAGTGATCGAATCGTTGTACGCTATCGAGAATCTTCTGAGTCTCGGTGCTATGAATATCCAGGCACATGCTGTTCCGATGAACAGACCAACTGATATCCACATGTTGCTGAGTCCTGTCGCATAGAATGCTCCGGGCAGTCCCATGAGAACCCACGCACTCATATCAGATGCTCCGGCGCTGAGTGCAGCCACCAGACCATTCATATCTCTTCCTCCAAGAAAATAATCCTTCTCGCCGGCATTCCCCTTGGATTTGAAGAAGAAATAAATTCCTACACCGATTACCAGGACAAAATACGCTATAAACGCAATCATCTCGTAAACATTCATTAGTTAATCCACCTTCCATAATAATTATAATTTATCTGCTCCGCACCAACTTTACCACTGCAGTGCAGTATCTCACTGTCAGCGCACATAACAAAGCAAATTCTACACGGAAACATACCAAAATGCAAGGTTTTTCAGCATTTGGCGATTTTATCTGTTTTGCCAGTTTCCCGGCGGCAGGCCTCACAGCTGATGTCTGCCGCCGCAAGTCTCCCAAGATTCCTGCCTGCCCCCCGCCTGACTCCTGCCTGATCACTGCCTGATAAAACAGCCGGCTCACAGCGGCATGCCCGGTCTCGATCCCGGAAAGCTCGCCATTAAGCCGGCTGTTTTATTCTCTCTATAGTCTTCCGCTCTCAAACATTTCAGTCCTGTGATTCGTCTGACTACTCAATCTTACCGATTAGAATCCGATATGTCTGTTATCTGTGATTCTCTTTGCCTTGCCCTCTGAACGTGGAATGGTCTTAGGTGGAACCAGTTCAACCTTTGCGCTGATAAGCAGTGTCTGCTTGATATCTGTCTTGATGCGGGATGCAATAGCCGCAAGCTTTGCAGCATCGCCCATATCCACATCTTCCTTGAGCTCTACCTGAACTGTCAGCTTATCCTGTGAATTCACACGATCAACCACGATCATATAATGAGCTGAAGCCTCCTCCACGCCGAGAAGGACTGACTCTATCTGACTAGGGAATACATTTACACCACGGATTACAAGCATGTCGTCTGTACGGCCTGTGATACGGCTCATCTTGACTGTTGTTCTTCCACATGCACATGTGCCGTGTGTAAGTGTACATATATCGTGTGTCCTGTATCTGATCATAGGTGTACCTGTCTTGGTAAGGGTTGTAAACACAAGCTCTCCAGGAACTCCGTCTGGAAGCGGCTCCTCTGTGACCGGATCAATGATCTCTGCAAGAACATGATCCTCGTTGATGTGCATTCCGTTCTTCTCAAAGCACTCAAATGCAACACCAGGTCCACCGATCTCTGTTAGTCCATATATATCAAATGCATCGAAGTCAAGAAGCTCCTCAAGGTGCTGTCTCATCTCCTCTGTCCAAGGTTCTGCTCCGAAGTAGCCTGACTTGATCTTCAGTTCTGATGGATCGATGCCCATCTCCCTGATGGTCTCTGCGAGGTATGTAGCATATGAAGGTGTACAGCAAAGCATGGTTGCGCCGAGCTCTTTCATCATCATGATCTGTCTCTGTGTGTTGCCTGATGACATCGGAACTACCATGGCACCAACCTTAGTCGCGCCCTGATGTGCTCCAAGTCCACCTGTGAACAATCCATAACCATAAGCTATCTGGATGACATCATCCTCTCCGCCACCAGCGCACTTGATAGCTCTGGCTACCATCTCCGTCCACACATCTATATCGTTCTGGGTGTAGCCAGCTACAACAGGCTTACCTGTGGTTCCTGATGAACCCTGGATTCTGATGATGTCCTTCCTGTCTGCTGCAAACAGTCCAAATGGGAAGTTATCCCTGAGATCTGTCTTCTGCATAAATGGCAGCTTGACAATATCGTCTATGCTGTTTATATCCTCCGGCTTTACTCCCGCCTCGTCCATTCTGGCTCTGTATGCCGGTACATTTGCATATTCAAGTTCTACTGTCTTTCTAAGTCTCTCCCCCTGAAGCTTTCTTCTCTCCTCAGGATCCATACACTCCATCTCTTTATTATAGATGTAATGAATCTTCTTCTGTCTCATAACTTCACTGTCCTCCATAAGATAACTCAAATCAGCATTTGTGCAACCTGCTGATTTTGTATGACACTTTAGCGCGCCAAACAACTAAATTGTACATACATATGTGGGCTGTGTCAAGGAAAAGCCATCAATCGCAGTACATTTTCCGTATATTTTTGAAAGAGCTTCGAATATTTGCGGTCAAATGGCATATTTGCCTGATAGATTACTCTTGCATTCCGGGTTTTCAGGTCGTATATTATTATCTGACAACAAAAAGAGGACGCGGGAGCTTGTAGTACAGGCTGAGAGGAAGGTGTGACCTTCGACCGGAAACCTGATTTGGATAATGCCAACGTAGGGAAGCCTGATAGCAGACGTTTGTTAAAGTGCAGACTTTATTGGGGTTACCAGATCGGTAACTCTTTTTTTGTGCAGATAAAAGACTTTGGAGGAAAGGGCTATGGTAACAGTGAACGGAAAAGATCTCGACGTTGCCGGGCAGAATCTGGCGGCATTTCTTGAAGAATCCGGCTACAAACCGGTGCGCATAGTTGTTGAGATCAACGAGGAGATCATACCGAGAGAGACATACGCAGACATTACATTTAACGACGGCGACTGTGTGGAGGTCGTGAGTTTCATGGGAGGAGGAGCATTATAATGAAAGAAGACAAGCTGATAATCGGAGGACATGAATTCAATTCAAGATTTATTCTGGGTTCAGGAAAGTATTCCATGAAGCTGATCGAATCAGCCATAAAAGACGCAGGAGCAGAGATCATCACTCTGGCCGTCCGCCGTGCAAATACAAAGGAAGAGGAAAATATTCTCGATTTCATCCCGGAGGGAGTTACTCTCCTGCCAAATACAAGCGGCGCAAGGAACGCCGAGGAGGCCGTGCGCATAGCAAGGCTTGCGAGGGCTCTGGGCTGTGGAGACTTCGTCAAGGTGGAGATCATGCGCGACAGCAAATATCTCCTTCCCGACAACCAGGAAACGATAAAGGCAACCGAGACACTGGCAAATGAAGGATTTGTGGTACTGCCTTACATGTACCCGGACCTGAATGCCGCCCGTGATCTGGTAAATGCAGGAGCCGCAGCGGTCATGCCACTGGCATCACCTATAGGTTCCAACAAAGGACTAGCTACCAAAGACTTCATCCAGATCCTCATCGACGAGATCGAACTTCCGATCATAGTTGACGCCGGTATCGGAAGGCCATCCCAGGCATGTGAAGCCATGGAGATGGGCGCTGCCGCCATCATGGCAAACACTGCTCTCGCCACAGCCGGAAATCTGCCACTCATGGCATCGGCATTCAAGGACGCGATAAATTCAGGCCGAAAGGCTTATCTGGCAGGTCTTGGAAGAGTTCTCACCAGAGGGGCATCCGCTTCAGATCCACTGACCGGATTCCTGCATGACTAAGGGGGTGCACTCAGATGGAAAACCACTTTCTGATAGACTCGGAATATCTTTCGCCGGAAGCGCTGGAGATCAAGCACCGGCTGGAGACAGATCCATCGTCAAGGAAAAGCCATATGGAATACCTTCCGGGCATGGAGGTTATTGAATCTGACATCCGCAGCAAGGTCATGGAGCACATGAACAGCTACGACTACAGCAGTTACACAGGCAGAGACGTCATGGCTGCCCTTGAACACGAGACGTGCAGCATAGAGGACTTCAAGGCTCTGCTCTCCCCCGCCGCCGAACCATTTCTTGAGATGATGGCGCAGCGCGCAAGCCGCGAAACAAGCAGGCACTTCGGCAACACGGTCTACATGTTCACGCCGCTCTACATAGCCAACTACTGTGAGAACTACTGCGTATACTGCGGCTTCAACTGCTACAATCACATCAACAGAATGAAACTCTCAGCAGAGCAGATCGAGAAGGAAATGAAGGTCATCGCCGACAGCGGCATGGAAGAGATCCTTATACTGACCGGCGAGAGCCGCAGCCAGAGTGACGTAACGTATATCGGCGAGGCATGCAAGCTTGCAAGGAAATACTTCCGCATGGTAGGCCTTGAAATATATCCGGTGAACACCGATGAGTACCGCTACCTCCATGAGTGCGGTGCGGACTATGTGACAGTGTTCCAGGAGACCTACGACGCAGACAAATACGAGACCCTTCACCTGATGGGTCACAAGAGAGTATGGCCATACCGTTTCGACTCGCAGGAGCGCGCCCTCATGGGCGGAATGCGGGGCGTTGCATTCTCAGCACTGTTAGGGCTCTCCGACTTCCGCAAGGATGCACTGGCAACAGCCCTTCACGCGTATTTTCTCCAGAGGAAATACCCACACGCAGAGATGTCACTCTCCTGTCCAAGACTGAGACCGATCATCAACAACGATCAGATCAACCCCCTGGACGTGCACGAGAAGCAGCTCTGCCAGATACTGTGCGCATACAGGATATTCCTGCCATTTGCCGGAATAACGGTATCTTCAAGAGAGAGTGCAGACTTCAGGAACGGCATAGTGAAGATCGCAGCGACCAAGGTATCGGCGGGCGTGTCAACCGGAATCGGCGATCACGAGAGCAAGTACAGCGGCAAGACTTCCTGCAGTGAGCAGGGCGACGAGCAGTTCGAGATCAACGACAACAGAAGTCTTGAGCATATGTATTCAGACATAGAGGGCGAGGGGCTGCAGCCCGTACTCAATGACTATCTGTATGTGTAACAATTTTAGAAAGGACTTTGAAATGTATACATTTGATCCTACTTTATATTTTATAACGGACAGCACAGGGTTGTCCGAGGAGGAATTTCTGTACAGAGTGGAGTGTGCTCTGGACGGCGGTGCGACACTCATGCAGCTTAGAGAAAAGGAAAGAACTACCCGTGAGTACATACATCTTGCGGACAAGGTGCACTCAATTGCGCGCCGCTACAACGTGCCACTCATCATAGATGACCGGGTAGATGTGGCTCTGGCGGCGGACTCCGAGGGTGTCCATGTGGGACAGACCGACATGCCTGTCTCCATTGCCAGAAAACTCATGGGGTCCGACCGCATCGTGGGTGCAACCACCAAGACTGTTCCTCAGGCCGTGGAGGCGTATGAACAGGGAGCTGATTATCTGGGAGTTGGAGCCATCTACCCAACCACCACCAAGGTCAAGACAGTGCTCACATCCACGGATACACTGAGAGACATTTGCAAGGCAGTTCCCATCCCGGTAAATGCCATCGGAGGACTCAATCCGACCAACCTGGATGTCCTCTCGGGCATACCTATCGCCGGCATCTGTGTGGTGTCCGCCATAATGAAAGCTGACAATCCAAAGGATGCTGCCAGCCGTCTATTGGCATTATCCAGGCAGTTACAGTCAAAAATCTCTCTCAAATAAGCAAAAATTGCAAAAATACGCAACTTATTTTCATTTTAATGAAAAGAAAGGTTGCAATTAAATGATTTTGCAATTACAATCAATACAAAGTGTAACTATTTTTTTGTATGAGGTGGTTTTAATGGAAAACGTATTAAACAGCATATATTCCAACAGTATTATGGTTCAGGATCAAAGTAATGATACCGCAAAGGAAGCAGCAGTTGAGGCTGTACATGCAAGAGTCGTTGCAAAGCCGAACTTCATCAGAGGTTCCGTGGAGCTGCTCGTACTCTATCTGCTCAGCCAGAAAGATTATTACGGCTACGAGCTGTCACAGCTCATGGACTCACTGTCAGACGGCGTGATAAAGATTCCTATCGGTTCTCTCTATCCTGCACTGTACAAATTGATTGAATACGGTTTCATCTCCGATCACAAAGAGCAGGTTGGAAAGAGAATGACCAGAGTATATTATCATCTGGAGCAGCCTGGATTCCAGCGTATGCATATTCTTATAACTGAGTATACAAAGGTTCACAAGGCTATTTCATCCATACTTGACTATACTCCAGAGCCTGAGAAGAAATAATTTCTTTCAGATTAAAAATACCGTTGTCCATATTTTTTATGAACAACGGTATTTTTTTATTTTACTATTCTGTACTTCTTTGAAACTGTACCCTTATACCTTCCGGAAAACTTTATCTTCACCGTATATGTTCCGGCTTTCTTTCTCGCCTTAGGATATGTCACCTTGTAGTATTTTGATGATATTATCTTACCATTGCTGTCCTTCACAGTCACCTTAGGTGTCTTTGTCTTACCATCATACTTATATCTCGTCTGTGATAATGTAACACTCTTTATCTTCTTGACAACGATATACTTCTTCTGGCCGCATTTTCTGCATGTATGTAACACCTTGCCATCGCTTCTGGTAGTTGCTGTTTTTACTACCTTGCCGGAATATACATGCGCACATTTTCCTGTTACTGTTACCGTATATGATGCTGAACGTGATCCAACAGTGGCTGTGATCTTCACAGTTCCCTTTCTGAGACCTGTTACCACTCCTGTAGGTGACACCTTTGCAATAGCGGAATTCGATGTTTTCCACTTAGCTCCCGCAAGCACCTTATACGATGTACTTCCATACTGTCCAAGGACTGCCTTGAGTGTGAGAGTTACCTTCTGTCCCTCCTGCACGCTCTTATTTCCGGTCATCTTAACCGATGTGATATTGTCCTTCTGCACCTCCACCGTAACATCGCTCTCACCAGTGGACTTAGCCATAGTCTCAGCCTGACTGCCGCTTCCCATGAACTGGGCTGCAGTCGTATTCGGATAAGATGCATTCTTATTTATAAATGTACCAACACCCACATACCTGTTTGCAGGATTTATCATGGATGTGTAATGTCCGGTCACCGCTCCAGGAGTTCCCTTCACATAGGCATCCTTCTCGCTGTACCACTGCTCAATGCCCATGAGCATGCTCTCTGACCAGTTCCACGCAAGCACCTCGGAAGTCGGCCAGCCATTTCCCGGATATTTGAAATCAAATACAGACTTTCCGTTAAGTCTTGAGTGATACATTGTAACACTCGCCTCCGCAGCTCTGATCCTTGCTATCTTCTCAAGTCCTGCCGACCACTTGATCGGCACATAGTCGTCAAGCGTCAATTTCCGTCCATCAATCTTAACGCCCTGCTTACATGCTTCATAACGGATCTGATTGATCCTCTTCACTGCAGCCGAAGCCTCCGACACATACTTGCCCTTCATTGCTATAAACACGCAATTGGCAGATGGTTTTGTCACATCCGCAGGTATTGTCGCCGCTTCAGCACTTGTTCCTCCCGGCACGATCACTGACAATCCAACCGCAACTGCGATCGCCAGAGCCATTATCCGGTGTAACAACTTCTTCTTTTGTACTCCCATAGTTTAAATTTGTCCTCCTCTTATAATATGTATCAGCCTGTTGATTTCATTATAACTCACTATGTGATTTATTGCATGCCTATTTGCTAAACAATACAGTATATCGCATTAATCTATGTACTCAGGCATTATGTTTTCGCCTATAACACAATCCAACATTGTTTTCAATTTACCAAGTTCTTTATTTGAGTTACTCTTTATAAACTGATTTACTACCTCTAATGCCATTGGTATTTTATCTAATTCAAGAACCTCTTCTTCATAATCATCAATAATAATGTCGCATTTTTTGTTGATTTCAGCATTTGGGAACTAAATATGAGGTTTTGATTTTGACTGTCCTTAAGTGCACCCATCCCCAAAATTTTGCTATGGAACTGTCTTTATAAAAACTTTCGCTATTGCCTATTACTTCGTAAGGGCAAGTCGAAAGTTTTTGGTAAAGACAGTTAGTCTTTCATAACAAATTTTCTTGTTACAAAAAGTGCGTTTATATCGGTCAATTGGAACTTAATATGAAGTTTTGCCTTCTGGTACCATTTTCTAATCAATTACTGTGTGATAGATTTTCTTTCAACGTAAAAATTTTCAAAATTAATTTCAAAATTCCAATCGTTTCTTCCAAATGAATCCCTAGTCAAATCATTTATTCCTTGTGCTACTACCATGATATGACCAGCACAATTTTTCAACGAAACAAATATATAACCTTTTGGACAATTTATCTCTGATAAAAAGTCTGCATTATCATCATATATTAAAAGTGACCTTATTTCATTAAACTCCTTTATAATTATTAATTTTCTTTTCTCTTCTTCATAATCAGCTGATATTATTGCACCATTGATTACAGAAATATCCTTATTCCTATAATTAAGATGATTTCCTAAACTCCTATACGAAAATACTAAATTTCCCTCTTCATTATATGCACTAAATCCACTATCTGATGTTTCATATTTTTCCTTAATCATTAGCATACCTTTTCCATGCTTAAATGCATATAAGGTATATTCGTTATAAATCGAGATGGTTTTGCCTCCCACATCCCATTCCACCATTTTATCATTTTTATTAACACGCACATCCATTTTTCATACTCTTTTCGCTAATCTACCCAATATTCATCAACAATATGGACATAATCTTCTCGTTTTATATCACTTCCTAAATTCGAAAACAAATCAACTTCACGGATTCAGGTCTTTACTATGAAATTGGGTGGGATTTTGGTATTTCATCCCTCAATCTTATTCCTCACCAAGTAAGAACTGCAGCGCATTAATTCTCCTGATACCATCGTAATCAGCATCAGGGTCTTCATCCAGTGTTATGATATACTTTGGATAATGGTCTGTAATTTTCTGCAATGGTCTTAGCTCTCTTAAAAGTGTTGATTCCTCTCTGACCGTAGCAGCCACCTGATAGTAAATAATTCCCTTACTGTTCATGGCAACAAAATCCACTTCCTCTGATTCCACCTTGCCGACATAGACCTTATATCCTCGTCTAATAAGCTCAAGATAGATTATATTTTCCAGAATATGACCAGTGTCTGCATTTCTAGAACCAAGTAACATATAACGAAGTCCAATGTCAACCACATAATATTTATCAAGAGTTTTCAAATAATTCTTACCCTTCACATCGTATCGTTTTGCCTGATAAACTACAAATGATTCTTCCAGCGCTGTAATGTATTTCTCAACAGTTTTTACATCCACTTTTCTTCCGTCAGATGTCATAGTGTCACTGATTTTCTTTGTCGATGTAAGATTACCAATATTATCAAACATAAATCGTATCACACTTTCAAGCATCATCACATCGGTAATCTTCTTTCTTGAAATAATGTCCTTTAACATCACAGTGCTATAGATACTCTCAAGATACTGATTAATTACTTCTTCCTTCTCATCCAACATCATAGCATATGGAAATGAACTGAATTTCAAATATTTCTGATACTTTAGCGAAAGTTCTTTTTCATCTCCCGTTGCCTTCACATATTCTTTAAAGGAAAGGGGCAACATCTTGACCTCCACATATCTTCCGGAAAGAAATGTTGCAATCTCAGAAGATAGCATATAGGCATTCGAGCCTGTCAGATACAAATCTACATTTGGCTTTAAATTCAAACTGTCCACAACCTTTGGAAAATCTTCCACATTCTGTATTTCATCAAAGAACACATAGTGCATATCATCATCTACAAGCCTATCCTTGATGTATTTATATAATTCTCTTGGCTGCTTCAAATCTTCATAATCATAGTCTTCAAAATTAATAGCAATGATATGGTCTGCTTGTACCCCAGATTCTTTCAGATAGCCCTGAAATATCTGCATAAGCGTGGATTTGCCACATCGTCTGATACCTGTTACAATCTTTATAATGTCTTTATCTTTAAATTCCTTCAAAGTTTGAAGATACTCGTCTCTAAGTATTATCTTATTCATATAATCCTCCTGTTTTGCGAAACAAAATCCGAGTCCTATGATGAGGAGAGGATTTACCTTCTTTCTTATGAATCTATTTTCGATGACTAATTTATTTTTTATTTGCTGTATTCATTATATCCAAAAACTTGTTTATTTTCAATAGTTATTGGATTTCATTCCAAAAACTATTCTTTTATTGTTTTTTCTTGGATACCATTATTATATTCAATATTTCCAGATACAATTCCAGAAAACGTAAGCGATGTATAATCGCACGGTTTGTCGCCACCAACATTTCATTAGATAATCACTTCAGGAGTGAGTATCTCTCCGAATCAGCTGTATTTGTAGTTGGAGCCGTTTGCTCTAACTGTGATTGATTCCGGTTGAATTCACTCTGAATAACCTTTAGGAGTGAATTACTATGAGTTCAAAAAGACTGCACTACTCTGATTTCGCTTTAACCTATGAATTCCTCTACGGAATTCTGACTCGATTCATAGTAATCGGTCACCGAAAAGTTTTGCCTTCGGCAATGGTTATGGAGGTAGTTGGATTTATTAGATTTTACTTCTAAGGAAGTCTTAAAGTATAACCATAATTAAATATAAACAATCACAATGCCTGTCTCCGATGATTTATTATCATAATATGAAAATATTTTTCCCCATGCATAATCATATTCTATTCCTGTAATACTTTCATTACTTGGAATTCCTAATTCATTTTTCAAAAAATCATTATTATGTTTTCTTAATTCTTTCAGAATATTATCATTCATTGTTTGATAATTCATTTTGTACTTCTCTTCAGCATTACTTAATTCAACTTTTGATATTATCTTATTATCACAAAAAATAGTAGTCCAGAACTTTTCTTTATTTAATTCCATTGGCTCCTTGGATATATATACTTTTCCAGTATTAAATTTTATTACATTGAATTCATCTGCATTTAATATATCAATACTCGTCTTTGGTTCAATAATATATCTTCCCAATTTAATTTTCCCATTTTTCATAGCATTTCTCCTACTTAATTTCATTCATCATACCGAAATATTCCTCTAGTGATATTTTAGTATTTGTTAAACTAATCGTTTGATTATCTAATTTTTCCAGTACTCCATTAGCACAATTAAAATCAAAATTAGGGTCAAATCTTTGCGTTAATCCTCCTTGACCAAATTGCGGATTATTCAAAGCGACTCCATCTGCCACATTTAGTTCTCCATGAACTTTGTAAGGAGTTAACTTACTTCTGTATTCTGCATAAGCCATTCCTTTTTCATAATATGGTTTTACTTGCAATCCTCCAAAGACCTTTTGAGCATCATTGCCTATAGTCTGCGCTACTTCTGATGTTGTAGAATACCCCGTTGGGAATGGTTCGCCCATATAGATTATATCACCATCATGTAATGTTATATTCGTATAGGCATCCACACCAGTATAGGGATAACTACCTTGCCAAGCGGACGCTACTTCTGATGGATTACAACTTTCCCAACACACATTTTCTTTCCCATATGTATCCCTATAATAATTATACCAATCCATTCCTGTAACATCGTCTATTGTTGTACTTCCACCCTCACAAGTAATACTTCTTTCAGACTCCACCCGTCCTTTGCTAGTAGACATACCCCTATTCTTTCCATCTGCTTTTGACGATGACTTTCCACCCTCAAAAACTGACCGCAAAACAAATGATGTTATTGCACACTCTGCCCAGGTCTTGGC
>NZ_WWSI01000011.1:0-37659 GCF_009875795.1 Coprococcus sp. BIOML-A2 | reverse complement strand
TTTCTCAATGTCAACAACTTTTTTCATCTTTTTTCAAGTCATTTCGTCAGCTCTTATGAACTGATTTCGTATCATAATCGGGAGATTATATAACGAATAAATCTCAAAATCTGATGCTTTATAGATGTTTCTGACACCGTCTCACGCGACAGCTTTTATAAGATACCACCATCATTTTACAATGTCAAGCATATTTTTTCTTTTTTCTATTTTTGTGTTTTTCCTATTATGTATTTCCTTATTCTCTTCTTATTTTCTTTTTATTTCTTTCTTTTATCTTCCTCGTTATAATCAGATTTTAAGATACTATACCTGTTAGTTTCTCCGTTTCCTTTATACTCAGCTTATATTGTATCTATACTCTTTGCTTATACCAGCTCAAGTCTTTCAATTATAAAACCTTCATTCTCCATGTGATATACGGTTCCGCAATATGGGCAGTTTCTCTGACGGACAGAATCAAAGCTTGCTCCACAATTCCTGCAATACACAGATGTAATGGAGAATCCAGGAGGTTCCATGTAAGCAACATTTCTCCGAAGTGTAACGTCTATACAGTCTCCGCACCTGTTGACGCGTCCATTCTTCTCACTGTAATTTATCCACCATGTTCTGAGTGTCATGCACAGATGACTTCCCTCCATATGTATATCCTGCACTGTCATAGCCTGCATATATGTCATTTCTATAATATCCCGAAAATATGGATTTAATGTTCCACCACAATATGATGCCAGATTCTCCGGGTGGTCTGACATAATCGCCATACGGATAAGAGATATGATCTGTCCCTCAAACTTCTCAAATGAAAAATACGGATCATATGGTGCAAATGCACTTTTGACCTTTCCTTTTGTTGTCACATAGGACCAGAACGGTATTCTCTTTCGTCCATCCCTGTTGAACTGTTTTGTCATAAATATAATAATAGAAATTATATATCCAAATATTCCGCCCATAATAAGTGCTACAAAAAATGACATTAACAAAGCCTGCGGTATTGGAGTTTCCCGGTCGAGAAAAGAAGGTATAAAACATGCAAGGAAGAAAACCAGCATGGTTATCCCTGTGGCCTTTCCCATCTTCTTCTGATTCTTTGTAGAAGCATTCTCCCGAATAAAAAATATATTTGTTACACGGGGAAACAGATCACTGATACGAAAAACCGTACGACAATAAGGGCAGCCTTCCGTGAGAGCTGCCACAGGGCTGACTGCACCGCAGTTTGGACAAGTCATGGACATACGTGTAAGTTCCTGCTCATTTGGAGTATGGACAACTGTCTCGTACATCGTATCTTCGGTTACACGCTCATATATTATGCCGGTTGAATTCTGGAATTGCAGATGTCTGTCAACACCCTCATACATGAGATCAACTGTGTACCAGGATGTCTTTCGAGGCACTCTTGTAGTTCCCATCGTTTCTCTCTTCACAGGTGATGTATGCTGTATCATACGAATGCCTTTCCGTGTCATTCTATCCTTCTGAAGGCGAAGAATATATGATGTGTCTCCATCACAACTGCGTGGACGCATGTCAGAATCATACCAATGATTTAATTCTATGGCGAAATCATCAAAAATACTTCTGTGTTTCTCCCATGTTGGAGTATATTTCTTAAATGCTGTCACCTGTTTTCCATAACAGATCAAAGAAATTATAGCGGCTATGATCAAAGCCGCTCCAATACACAGAAAAACAAGAGCCGGCGTCTTATCTATATCCTCAACTGTATAGACTGAGGCTCCGAGAAGTCCCAATGCCAACAACACTATCCCCCTCACGAGCAATTTTGTATCTGGCGCTGGCACCTCCAATTTACGTTTTTTATTTGAAAGATTTGATATATCTGAAAATATTGACATTTTCTTTTCCCCATAAATCCCATTAAACTTTTATTGTTATTGTATCTTTGAAACTATGCCATTTTCCGTAAGTGTCTGCAGACATTCCGACGCACTGTCATCGTGCATCATCTGCCACACCTGTTCCATTCCTGGTGCAAGCGGTTTTAGCAGGAACTCTTCTCCCGATATCCAGTACACTTTGCCCTCTTCTGAAGATATAAGTTTCCCCTGATACTCATCCGTCTTGTACAGAAATCCGACATTTCTCACAGCTCCGGTCATCCAGTGATATATTCCGGTGAGCTTTGGATTGCTTATGGTCAGCCCGGTCTCCTCATATATCTCTCGTATCACCGATTCTGTGAATGTCTCTCCAGGTTCCACATGTCCACCAGGGAATGTCGTTCCAGAATAGCTTTTCCCTACTTTATCGAGTGCCAGTACACGCCCAGCGTGATCATATACCATGCACATATTCATAAATATTACCTTCTCTATTTCCGCCATTTTCTCCATCCTGTTGTTTCTATACATTCTGTATGTATTCTCCGGTCTATGGATTTATATCGCACTCTATATACTATATATCATAATGTGCGAGTACGATAACACGTTACTATCACAACGAGCTTAATTATCTTATGCTCTTTTTCAGAATGTCATATTTGTTATCTACATCATTTTGTATATTCTCCGAGCGCAGCCTTCAGATACTCATACCTCAGTCTTTTCTCTTCCTTTGCAAAATGTACCTCCCGCTGCTGCTCTGGATTATCCTCGTAATTCAAGACTTCATCGCCGAACTGCTCGCTTGTGAGATCAAAAGCGCAGTCACCTATCACATTGTAACAATGATAGTTTCCACCCGGTCTCTTTATACCGTACACCTTTCCGCCAAATATATCCTGTGCCAGAAAAGCAGTGATGGAACACTGCCCCAGCGTCATGTTATCCTTTGTCCATCTGTCCCTCATCCTCGGCGCACAGGTGTCTGCACACCAGATATGACTCAGCGCATCGTATAGATCTGTTGGGGTATTTATCCCCGGATATTCATCTGTGATGGCCGGTGCATCTGCATTCTTCCAGCCCCAGAAATTGTATGTCTTTTTTCCGTTGTCCATCCATCTCACCTTCGATACTACATTATTCCATCATACTTCTACATTCGATACTTCTTTTGTCCAGCTGCCTCCATTACATCAACATCCTTACATCAACTTTCTTGCTTCATTATATCACTCACACTGTAAATTCTCAGTATTTAATATACGGTATTATTCCACAGTATTTTCTAGCACTCCAATATTTTCTATCTTACATCTTACCACATCGCCGCCCTTAAGGTACAGTGGTTATCATATATCCGTCAAGGCTCTTGTCGAAACAAAAAGACACCCGGATATAAATATCCATTCGCATTCAACCGCGAATCATATTTATACCCGGATGGTCTCTATATTTCATATGATATTGTCACTTGCGTTATCTACTACAGTCCTACTGAAGCTTTCCGTACTCCTCATCCGTCACAGGCTCGCACCATTCATTTGATGTCTCCTCACCTGGAACCTCGATTGCAAGATGGCTGAACCAGCTGTCAGGAGCTGCGCCGTGCCAGTGCTTTACCTCAGCAGGAATGTTGATGCAGTCGCCTGGATTCATCTCAACTGCAGGCTTGCCCTCCTCCTGATAGTATCCGCGTCCACCGACACATACAAGGATCTGTCCGCCACCGCTCTTTGCGTGATGGATATGCCAGTTGTTACTGCATAAAACTGGACTACCCCTCCGCAATCCCTTATAGTTACGGGCTTTAACGGCATACACGTCTGTGTTTTGTGCGACCCTTTCATGACGAGCAGTTTCTGCCAGGTTATTTCTCTGCTTCGTCCTCATTCCAAACCTCTTTTGCAAGATTAAAGACTGCCCAGCCTTTTGGCCAGCCTGCATAGAATGCTACGTGAGTGATGATTGCTGCGATCTCTTTCTGTGTTACCCCATGATCCTTTGCATTCTGTAAATGGAATTTCAAAGAGGAATCTGTGATTCCCTGTGCCATCAGTGCTACAACTGTGATGATACTTCTTGTTTTTAAATCAATATCTTCGTTATTCCAGTTCTCTCCGAAAAGAATGTCATCGTTAAAATGTGCAAAATCTGGTGCAAATGTTCCCAGAGCATTTCTTCCTGCTATCTGTGTGATCTTTGCCATGATATCAAACCTCCATCTTTCTTATTTATGGTAATTTGTCATACTCTTCTTCCGGTAAAAACTCAAGCCATTCATTGGAAGCTCCCTCTGCTGGAACTTCAACAGCCAGATGCTGGAACCAGCTGTCTTTCGCTGCCCCGTGCCAGTGTTTTACTTCTGGTGAAATATTTACTACATCTCCAGCTTTCAATTCACGAGCTGGTTTTCCTTCTTCCTGGTACCATCCTCTTCCACCAGTAACCAGAAGGATCTGTCCACCTTTATGATGGATGTGGTATGCATTGATTGTTCCCGGAGCGAAAGTAACCAGACCAACTGGTACTCTCTCTGTTGTAAGCATATTCAAATAGCATTCACCTGTAAAATACTTTGCGAATGCTACGTTTTCTTCACCGATTGGAAATACGTTACCTCCACCTAAGTCTTTTTTCATCTGTTCGATATCCATAAAAAATTCCTCCTTGCTCTTTTTATTTTATGGTACAACCTGAAGTAAGCTCTAGGTCAATAGATTTTGCAACTTTTTACATAAAGTTCATAATTTTTCTGTGACAGTTTGCATTTCAGGTACACTCTATTTCTTATCGGTATCATCATACTCCCATATTGCTTTCTATGTCCAATACCCATTATTATGGGTTGCTTAATGCCTTTTAAGCATAATCTGTTTCTATATCACAATGCAAAACAGATCTGCTGTATTCTGGCAGACCTACTTTGCATTATGATATAGCTTAAATCTGTTTGATAAGATTCAACTCTTTCTTGGATAGTGCTTTTTTTAACTTCTGGTTTTCCTTTATTAGATTCTCATTTTCGCTTTTCAGTTTCTGTAGCTGTTGCCGGAGCAGATTCATTTCCGCTTCCATCGCCTGACTGATAATGTTTCTCCTTGGATCCACCATACCAGCCTGCTGTTCCATTGCTGCATCAATCTCACCTCTTACAATCGGATTCTTGTAAAAGAATCCTCTAGATAAACCAGTCTTTTGCATCAGTGCTGGTACGGACACCTTTTCTCTCTCCAACACCATTGTCCGTATTGTCAGGACTGCCCGTTCCACTTTTTCTTCGCTCTTTCTTTTATTCAATTCCAGCATCTTGTCGTATTTGCTCATATTCTTCTCCCCATCCGTCCAGATTTGCTAAGATAATCTGTGACATAAGATTTCTTACTTCCCTTGTCTCATCTGCCAGTCTCTGATTGCTCATTTTCCGGTAGTACTGGACGCTTTTCACTCCTTTATGACCCAGGAGCTTTGCTATGGTCCAATCATCCACATGGAGTTCTGTCAGCTTTACCCCATAACAGTGCCGGAACATATGCGTTCCAAATCCGAATAATTTCCCGCTGTCATCTCGGATATCTTTTTCATAGATCATTCGAAGCACTTTATCCTGCAAGGTTTGGTAACTGATTGGTCTCTCCGGTTTGTTCTCGTCCGCAAAGATATAAATGCTTTCAGGATAATGCTCATTTGCATAACTGACTGCCTTTCCAATCAGCTGTGCCAGCTCCCGGCTGATCGGTTTTTCATATCTTCTTGTTTTCGGCTGGTATATGATAATCATATCCTGACGGTCATGTTTATAAAGGCAGTCTTTCCGCAAGGTCAGCGTGTCGGAAATTCTGGTTCCAAGCATCTGGTGGATGATCATTGCCCTTGCTATCTGCTCTTCCATTTTTACAATCTGGGCATTCAGTCTTTTCAGCTCACTGTCCGAATAAGATTTGAATTCTGCTTTCCGTTCTGGCGGAAAATCAGATTTTAAAAACAGTTTTGTAAGATGTGGAAAATCATAAATTTTTCCGATTGTTTCCAGCACATTTCGAAGCTTTAGCAGGTCATCCCGGATGCCATTCCCTCCGTTTGATTCTACCTTGATGTTGATTAAAAATTGTTCTATGATCTCCCGGTCAATCTCTTCGCAGGTGCTGATCTTGGAATGCTTTTCATCCAAATACTTTGAAAATTTATTCATGGCGGACAGTTCACGTTTTATACTGCCAAGGGCTTCGGTTTTCAGATGATGGTAAATTGCTTTTTTTACTTCTTCCCGAATATCTGGTTGCCGGATTCCTCTGAAATTTAGTGTCTTATGGTTGACAATCGGATTTGTCCGCAGGATAAGCGGAAGCCTTTCCAGATGCCAGATATCCTTTGCCAGCTCATTGGTTTCTGATCGGTCCAGTGTAAATTCCAGAAGGCTTTCAAAATACCGGATCAGGGCAGCTTTTTCCACCGATTCAGTCTGAATGTTCGTCACTTTATGCTTCGTCAAAGCCCTACCGTTTTGTATCATCCACATTTTCAACTGCTTTATCCAGAAGTCTTTTTCTCTGTCAAGCAGGCTGTTTTCCTGATGGGATGACTTCTGAAAAAATTCACATAAGCTGTTAAAATAATGCCTTTCCCTTTTTATGGTCAGGATGGATACCTGCGTTCCACGGTAGTAAATGTATTCGACAAATTCTGTCTGAAGCTGGTTTTCCGGCAGTTTATCCAGATCAAAATATTGTTCCTTATTCAGCTTTTCCTTTTGCTCATCGGTAGCCAGCTTATAACATTCCAGTTGTTGGAATTTCAGTTTATTATCCATGCTTCTCTCCTTTCTGCATACAGGCAAGCAGGCTGTTTTCCTCTTCCTCAAAGTATGCGTCATTTTCTTTAGCAATTTTTCTTGGCATATAATCTATATACTGCATGGTCATTTCCTCAAACGTATGTCCCAGATAGTCCCGGATGCTTTGGATTGATACGCCATGCTCATAAAAATTGGTTGCTACGGTATGTCGGTAATCATGAGACTTAAAAATATATTCTCCATTCTGTATGCCTATCTGGGAGCAGTATTTTTTCATCTGCCCCATGAAGGTGCTTTTGGAAAATGCTCCACCTTTCCGATTCCGAAAAATGTATGCTTCTTTTTTGGTAGGGTGCTTTTTCAGATAAACCTGCATCAGACGATACAATGTTACCGGAATGGGAACCCTTTTATAATTTTTCATTTTCACCTGGTAGACCTTCATCCAGCAGTCACCATTCTGGATATAATACGCATCCCCTTTTAAGGTGCAGACCTCACTGATCCGGAGTCCCACACACCAGAGATGTAAAAACATCATTCTCAGGTGTTCAGGAAACTGTGAGAGGTTTTGGATAATTTCCATATACACATCCTCTTCCACACTTCTGTCATGGTGGACTGGGATCTGTTTTTCCAAGTAATACGATGCATAAAACGGAACCTTTTTTATATACCCCTTTACTTCCAGAAATTTCATAAAAAACTGTATTCCCGAAACATTGGTATTAAATGTCTTTGCTCCCATAGCACCATTCTGCAAATTCTTTAAATATACATCAATCAGGCTGGCATCACACTTGGTAACTTCCAGTTCGCTGATCTCCTGCAAAAAATTTCGAATGGTTCGGAATCTTTCGTACACCGTGCTGAGCGCCAGTTCTCCGATTCCAATTTCGTACTTCATATATTCCTGAAGCAGCAATCGATTCTTGGGCTGTAGAACTTCCTGAAATGATATTTTTTCTATACTGTCACTCTGGTTTATTCTTTCTTTGGCAATACGAAACCGCTCTAAATACCAGATGGTAGCATCCCATCTTGTTTCATCAGTTTCTATAAAAATCACTTTACGGGCAGTTTCCACAATGCTCTTCAGTCGTTTTCGCCGTTGCTCTTTCTCGACTTTCTGCTTCAGGTAGTCCTGAAATGCTGTTTCCTGTTCCAGCTCCAGAAGCTGGATATCTGTAATCTGCTCCCGGATGCAAAATTCGTAAAAAAGCTGTAGCCCGGTCAGTTTATATTCCCTCAGTCTGGAAATTTCATAATTCTTCAGAATATATTCCAGCACGGTAAAAATCTGACGTTTCAGTTTCTCACTGGCTGCCGCTTTAAAATTCCAGACCATGTTGCTCCGACACCGTACCGTTTCCACACTCTTTACGATTACAGGATCTGAGTGGTATGGAACAAAAAGTATTTCATTTTTATATTTCCATTCACATTCCCTCTGTCCAGCCGGAGTTTTCATCCGTTCCCGGATGTACGCCTGCCGTATCCGGTCGAACGTTCCGGTATATCGGTAAATGTAATTTCGCTTTATCAGCGGTGTTATGTATAATTCAAATTTCATTCGCAGTTCATAATCTATTTCCGAAAGATGTTCTACCATCTCATCTGCCAGAAACAGCAGAATCTGTTCTGTAATGGAACTTCCTGCTTCCTCTTTTGCAAACTCCCGGATTTCTTTTCGTAGCTGCTCAATCCGCCTGCTCCGTTCTTGTTCTGCCTCTATAAAAGACTGTAAAAACGCAGGCATAAAAACCACCTCCTATAGCAATTCCTCAATCCCATACAGGGAGGAGTGTTTCTCGTAGAATTCCTGGCTGGCATCCAGCAGTTCATCATCCACAATGTCCAGATAATTGATGGTTGTCTGGATGTGGCGGTGTCCATAGGCCAGCTGTATCAGTTCCAGCGACCATCCTGCTTTTCTCCGCTCATTTCCAAAGTAATGCCGGAGCATATGAGGCGTGATCTTAATCCCTGTTTTCTTATCCATTCTTTTTAGCATGGAGTATACTGCTTCCACGTTCATTGGTTTTCCGATATTATCCCCGGAAATATTCACAAACAGGCTTGTCTGGTGCTGAAGTAGTTTTCGGTACTCTGCGATATACAGATTTAAAAAGCCGAAGGTATCTTTGCTGATCTTCGCACTTCGGTATTCTGCATTCTTTGCTCTCGCTCCATTTTCATTGTCCTCACGGAAATATACCCGGATTATGTGGTTCTGATAATCAATGTCCTTACTGTAATCAATTCCTAAGATCTCACCGATTCGGTAGCCTGTCTCTGCCAGAAGCAGCATGAGAAGCCGATCTCTTATATTGGTACACGCTTTCAAGATTTCCACAATTTCATCTTTCTTTGCTGCTCTCGCCTTATGCTCTTCCTCTTTTAAATAGCCTTTGAAACTCTTTGATCGTATGCTTTTCTTTACGCCTACTGCATCCACGGCTACAAAATAATTATAGGACAGGACTTTCAGCTCCCCGAACTGCTGGTACTCTTCTTCTATAAAAAGATAGAACCTGAACACATCTCTTAAGTATGCGTTGCAGGTTCCATTGTTTGGAGATCTGTGATTTTTATCTCTGGTATGCTTCCCGGCTTTCAGCCAGTATAAAAATTCCACAAAGTGATTTGTCTGTTCAACATAAGGCATTTGATATACGTCTGTCAATTCCTTTTTCTTTTCATGGATGTATTCCAGATAGTACAGGATTGCAAGTGCGGAGCGCCGCACCGTATTCGGTGAACATTTACTCCGTATCTTGTGCATCAGATATTTGGTTGGAAGCAGGACGATATCCAGTGTTTCCACATCTCTGATAAAGAAATAAACGGTGGAACCCTCTCTTTCTTTTTCCAGTTCATATCGTCTCATTCCTGCTCACTTCCTTTCCTCTAACGCTATACACAGTATACCCAACTCATGCCGATAAAGCTATCACAAATACCACCAATTCGGTCAAAACCGCTCCTGAAATACCACTAAACTTTTTGTCTTATTTTCTGTCCAGATCTGGGCAGAACCAACAACACCACGGATGTTATCAGCTGTAGTAACGCTCCACTTTCCGGCTTCGGATAAAGTCCTCTACTTCATCGATTTTTTCTGCCATCTGGCACTTTGGCAGGGCGTCCAGAACATCTCCCCGGTACTTTCCTTTCTTTGCCGCTCGGTGGTCTAAAATGGACACTACACAGGTGTCCTGCTCCGTCCGGATCGCCCGTCCGAATCCCTGGCGCAGTTTCTTCTGCATATCTGGAACAACAACATTTTGAATGTAGGATTCCAGTGATCGGTATTGTTCCCTTTGTGCTTCATGGATGGGGTCCGGTACAGCAAACGGCAATTTTACAATGATCAGGGACGATACCATATCCCCCGGAAAATCCACACCTTCCCAACAGGAGCCGGCTGCAAACAGAACGGCATTTTCCATCTTCTTAAACCGTGCGATTTCTTCCTGTGAGTTTCTCCATACCTGCACCATCGGGAACGGGATCTGATCCCGCAGGAGCTGCTGCACATTTCCCATCAGGGTATAAGATGTAAACAGTACCAGTGTATGCCCAAAAGTAGAACACACCAGATCACGGATCTGGCCTGCAAGTTGCTCGACCTCTTCCCGGCTTCCCTTGAGCGTCGCTTTTAAATTCTCAGGAATATAGAGCAGACAGTTCTCTCTGTAACAAAATGGGGATTCTGCTACACACTCCCGGACTCTGCTTTTCTTTTCCAGCCCGGTCATCTGTCTGGTCCTTACAAACCCATTTCCGGCTTTTAAAGTTCCACTGGTGAGAATCGAGGGAAATCCCCTGTCCCATAAGGAATCATGGAGAAACCTTGGAATCTCTCTGCTAACAGCCATAAACACAGGATCTCCCCTGCCGTCTGGCTGAAGAAATAAAACGTATCTGGTATCCTTCTTCAGAAACCAGCCGAACAGCTCTTCCATCTCTTCCAGCCGCCGGAAGATCCAGTAAGGGACATTTCCAGCAAGTCTTTTAAGCATAAGACTGAGATTCCCCCTTACCTGCTCCAGAGAAGATCGGCACTTTGCCGGAAAATAGAAATTTTCTTTTCCAGCTATGTCATCTCCCATCCCGGCCTGATCCTTACGGATTTCCATTGAAAGTGTATTAAACCAATCCTGTAGTCTCTTACCTTCCGAACTTTTATGCTCCCTGTTTAAGAAATACGAGATTTCCTGCACATCCTCTCTTCCAATACTTCTCCCATCCATCTGGCTGGCAGCTTCTGGGAGCTTATGTGCTTCATCTACTACCAATGCTCTGTAATCCGCCAGCAGAGGCCGGTATTCATTCATCCGGTGCATGGCGTCTGCCAGAAGATAATTGTGATTGCATATCTGTATAAAAACTTCCTCTTTTTTGGAAACATCCAAATATTTCTGATAACGGCATCCTGCTTTCCCCGGACACTCCCTGGGGCAGAATTTCGGTACGCACACCAGCCTGCGGTCAAAACCGCTCAGGTTATGTACGGAATCTAAATCAAAGTTATGCCGGAGGGACTTCAATGCCTCCATCTGTGCCTGATTTTTATTCTTATCCCGGACTGCCTCCAGTCTTTGGGCCAGCCTGTAATCGCATACAAAATGTTCCTTTCCCTTGCGGACAACTGCCTTTAATTCTCCCTGAAGCAGATCTGCTTTTAACAGTACATCCGATAAAAAAGGAACATATTCCTCTATGATAGCTTTCTGTAAGGCAATGCTGGAAGTGGATACCACCACAGGCCGCCTGTCACATCCCGAATAACCGGAATGCAGTACACTATATTTCCGCATCAGGATGCAGGCAGTCAGATAGGCATAGGTTTTTCCAATGCCCACTCCTGCATCACAGAGCGTGATCTCATTTTTCATAAGGGCATCCAGCATTTCATGGCAGAGACGGATCTGTTCTTCTCTTACGTGAAGCCCGACTTCCGGTAGAAGTTCCCGAAAGATTCTTTCCACTTCGCCATGCGCCCTTTTTTGATATTCATTTTTATAACACATTACTTCTCCTTGCCGGGAAGCTTATCTTACCGTACCCTTACGGACGGATCTGACTGCTTCCGGTGCTTTTGCTCCCTGCTCCTGCATTTTCTTTATGGCAGCATTTCCCCGTGCCATCATCCTTCGGATATCCGTCCGGGAAACATTCCATGTCCTTACCTTCTGTGGAGCATTCCTTACCTGCTCGGACAAATGCCTTTCACAGAGTTTCGGATAAACCACCATGGCTTCTGGCAATTCCAACGGATACTCGATCATGGGATGGTACACAATATCCCGGATCACCTGCTCATAGCTTTCCATCTGCATTCTGGCTGTACTATCCTGGTAAATATTTTTTCCTTTCATGGCACTGTAGACCTGCGATGAGATATATCCCAATGATTCAAAACTACAGTATCCATAAGGAGTTACACCGGAAAGGGAATCCGGATCTTTTAAGGCATTCAGATATACATCTTTTCCCTGGGCGATCAACCACATCCGAAAATCGGAAAAGCTGTCATCACTGCACCCTGTTTCCATCAGAATACCTGCCGCTGTCCATAAGCCATACTTATAAGCTGCATCCCGGTAACTGTAAACCAGATTATGGAATTGCAGAACATCCTCCGGTGTCATATAGAAAAGCTGTTGCTTGATCCACACCGCCGAAGCATCCAGATCGGTGCCGCACACTTCCTTTGCTTTTTCAATCAGATTCCAGAACTGATCCTTGCTCATCCCACTTCTTTTTGTTTCTTCCATCTTTCTCTCCCCTTGATGTGACGTTAATACCACAAGAATACGGCTGTAGTCTCCCACAGCCGCATGGTATCTGATATCAACGACACACTTCTTCATTGATTTCTTTTTTATCTTGCTGTTCCGCATTTGACCTCGCACCCCCGGAACTATCCCTGTATTTCTTCTGGGAAAGGGGACACTACAGGCGGGCGGCTGGCCTGCCGCCGCTCACAGATGTCCTGGGGGTCTTTCTGATTACAACCCGGAGTCCATCTTCCGCTCTCTGGCTGGTAACGTGTATCATTATCCCCCATCCGTGATCTTGGCGAAAGGCTGCCACCGCCTTATTCACAGCTATGCTTTCTCGCTCCAAGTCTAAGAATCTTTACCCTATACTTAATCATGGCGCTCATACTGTCACGCTTCTACGGTTGGGAACGTACCTGTAGTGCCGATATTCACTTGCCAAAGAACAGCCGAGGGATGTCCCTCTGCTTACTAGCCGATGGCAGTGTATTTTTTTATTCACTTCACAAAAAAATTTTTTATCGTGATTCCCCGGATCTGTTTTTCTTTTTTCCTTTTGCCGGATTCTTCTGCTGTGCATCTTTCTTCTGCTTTTCTTTCTGCTCTTTGGCTTCTTCCGGCGGCATCTTCATCACATGAAGTTCCCCGTTAAACAGGGTGAAAATTTCCGGTGACTGATATTTTTCTTTAAACTTTTCAATCTGCTCCGGTGTCAGCGAAGTAAAATCGTCTTCTGTCAGTCCTACTACAAGGAATGTTCCGGCAATGGCATCATAGACCTGTCCTCGGTCATCGTACAATGCCCGATTTAACGGCAGCCCCTCAAATTTTCCATTGCCGTTTAAAAGGATTCCAACTTTATCATCAAACGGATAGGTCATTTCAATGTCACCGCCTACCGCCTGCTGCAGATCCTCCAGCTCATTGGGGATGTTCTTGACATAGGGTGCTTTCATCGGCTCGACTACCAGCACCGTCATCATTTCTTCCTGCATTTCGGACACTTCTTTCTCATCCATCGTATCAATCCTCCTGTCTGTTCGTTCTGATAATCAGCCGATGAGAGCCTTTTGTTTTATTCAAATTTCATGGACTTTTTGATTTTCTCCCGTAACCTCCGCAGTCTTGTATAAACAGTCTGCTCCGGCAGTTCCATGTGATGGCTGATCTCCTTTGGTGCATATCCCATCATCTTCAGAACAACCATCTGAAGAGTTTTCTTGTCAGTCGATAACAGGATCTGGAGCAATTCCTCATTCTCCACGGTATCGAGCAGGGCTTCCACACTCTCTGGCTGAGACTCTCCTGATTCTTTTTCTTCCAGAAGCAGTTCCATACAGTCCAGAAGTGAGGTCTGATGTTCCCGGAATCTCCGCTCTGCGTTAAAATCGTTCCAGTCATACTCCCGGAGCTTCTGGATCGTCTCTTCATCCACACCCTGCTCACGCAGGATCTTCTCTTCCTCTGCTTTCCACTGGTTCCATCTATATTCTTCTTTTGCTTTATTGTAAGCCACTTATCTTTTCCTCCGATCTGAATTTTTGTGAAATCAAATCGGAGTGTGGCGGTGATCTGGCTCGTTCTTCCTGTCCACAGGAATGTCCGGCATCTCTGCTGTTTCCCTGCAAACACGGATCTCCTTTGTAATCATATCTTTACAAAGGCACAGTGTATCGGATGCACCTGTCAGTTAACGGTCAGAAACCTGTCAATTGACGGTCAATTTTTATCACCTTCTTTCCAGCACAAATAAAATAAGACGAACAATCTTTTTACGGATTATTCGCCTTACTGCTGTTCGTTTTCATTATTCAATTCAAATTTGTAACCTATATCCCTGACACTGACGATGCAATTTCCGGCACCATCTTCAACAACATTCAGCTTTTTTCTCAGTCGCTTTACCAGACACCAGATGATATTTTTAATATCACCAACAGGATAATCTTTCCAGACAAGCTGGTAAATCTGTTCAAACGTGTATACTCTCATCGGTGTCGCCGCTAATAAGTATAAAAAATTATATTCTTGTCGTGTTAAATGTAACGCTACATCATTCCAAAATACTTTATGTTTCTTATGATCCATTACAAGTTTTCCCTTATTAATCATCGTTTCGGATTGCTTTTGAGTTATTTTTTGTTTATTATTTCGTCGTGCCAATGAAAAAATCTGCAGATCTACTTCTTCTATAGTGCTATTTATATCCATTACACAATCTGCACCAGCGTATATTAATTCTTTTTTCCATGACATACACAATAAAGAAGTTGCATCCGTCAAAATAATAATTGGTATCTGCGTTATCTTTCTAATAGCAGATATAATATTACTTATGTTCTCTTTATAAACGATTACTCCTATTATAAGCACATCATAAGAAAATAAACTCAAATTATGCAGTAAAATTTGTAGATTTTCTGCATAATCTGAGTTTATCTCATTGAATAGTTTTCGATATGATTGATTGTCAAAATATGCTAATATCTTGTATTTTGTGTCTTTCATATTTAATCTATTTTAGCAAAGCAACATTTTCTACTTCTTCACAGGAAAATCATCAAATGTATTGTCAATTTTTTGTGAAGCAATCTCTCTCATCGCATGCTCTTTCAGTTTTTGAAAACTTTCATCACTGACTGCATGTTCCATGCGACAAGCATCAACTTCTGCAATTTGTGGATTAACTCCAACGGATATAAGTTGATGAGTAAAAAAACAATGGCGTTCGTAAATTTTTTCAGCCACATCCCAGCCAAGGTCGGTCAGGTGTATATAATGGTTTTCGTCTGTTGTCAAAAAGCCACCCTCTCGTAAAGTTCCTACTGCGTAACATACGCTGGGTTTTGAAACTTCCATGTACCGGGCAACATCCACAGAGCGCACCATACCGAGCTTCTTTTGGAGTATAAGCACGGCCTCCAAATAATCCTCTCCGGCAGTATGAAGTTTCATAGGCAGCTCCTTTCGCCATTAAGCAAGACTCCAGCCAGCCGCACTCTTTCGGATATTGACAAAATCCTGATAGATACCAGGCTGTTTCAAAAGTTCCTCATGGGTTCCTTGCTGTGCAATCTGGCCGTTGTCTATAACTAAAATCTGATCGGCGTTCTGGATGGTATTTAGGCGGTGAGCAATTACAAGCAGGGTCTTTCCCTTCACCAATTCGGAAATAGCCTCCTGAATATAGCTTTCATTGTCCGTATCCACACTCGCGGTAGCTTCGTCCAAAATAACGATATAGCCAAACTCGTTGATATGTCTTTGCAAATTATGAAAATCTATCATGTTTTTATTTTTCCGAAATAGTCCTTTTTTATTAAACAATATTTTAGTATGTGCGTATGTGCTATACAATTCGATATATGGCGGTTCGGCAGTGATATTTCTTTCTCCGATACAGTTTCCTCTACTGTTGGGATATTTCCGATTGAAATTTATAGTACATTCTTTGTATGTCAACCAATGCAAATCACTAAATTTTATTCCATGCTCATCAATAGAAACAATATTCTCGTAGGAGACTTCTTTAACCTCAAGATGGAAATAATGATGTTTTGATTTAAAATACTCGACAGCTGCATTGATATGTTCCAGAAAAAATGCGATTTGTTCCTCCGTCAAACTACATTCCCATGGATAGTTGTTAGCCATTCCTGTTTTCCCGTATTGATATGCTGCCATACTATATTTTATTTCCGGTTTTATCCATTTTACAATCAGAAAATCGTTTTCCTCAAGCAATATTTCAGCGTTTCCTGTTGAAAGAATTTGTGCTTTTATTGCCTCTGTTTCAGCTGTCATAAATAAAGTTCCTTTCCTAACAAATACCAATTTCTTAGTTTTAAAAACGCTTGATATCATTTTATATTCATTGTGAATCTTCTAAATACACTATACATCTGTTAACATCTTTTGGAGAATAAAAAACCGGAACTTTCTTCTTCATAAACAACTTTTTGTCACTTTGAAGCATATTCTCTAACTCTGGTTCTATTCCTTCTTCGTAATCTCCATAATGCCCGATCGTGAAGCGGCACTCATGTTCCATATTATCTTTTGTCTTAAATATAATATGAGCTTCGGTATAGGGCTGGTTAAAATCATTAACTAACGTTACATCTTCGATGATCCCCTCGACCAGATTCCATTTTATAATCACGGAAAATCGATTGACCAAATAGATGATAGGAATAATTGCAAAGAGAGCAGCTAAAAAAAGCCATCTGTTAAAAAGTCCGGCAATGATTCCGGGGATAGCCGTTATAAGCACCGCAATCATACACCTTTTACATGTTCTCTTTAATACTTTACTTTTGTATTTCCCCATTATCTTTCAGCTTTCCTTACAATTTCACCATCATGTCGGATTCATATTTTATAATCGTTGAAAATCAAAGTATTACAAACACTACTACCAAACATCCAACGAATCCCACGAACCACGGTATTATAAAAGATAGAAAATTTGCTTTATTTTTTCGAAGCAGAATCATTGCGGTTATCATTATGGCTAACCATGCGAACATAATAAAATATCCAAACAAAAGATAAACTACAGGACCGGTCAAAATTTAAAGAACCAGAAAAGCTTCCCGCCATATGGATTTTTCTTACTGAGCAACCGTGCCGAAACTGTATGGAATAATAAAAATGCACCGCTTATGATCGTCATCACCAGTTCAAACTGTGATACGACCGACATGGAATTATCATTATAGCCTATATAAACATTCTTACTGCCCAGAATGCTGCAATTTCCCTCATACCAGAACACATCGGCACCATTGACCGGTGAATCCGCCTTAATCTGCAGCACCGTATAAGTTGGCCGAATGCCTTTCCCATAACGTGATTTGTAATTTCTGACAGCATTTCCGCTATGTACCTTAACATGATTGGAGCTCTGCCGGGAGCTTTGATATGTTACAGTTCTCATCGAGTTTTATAGCTGATAAAGAAAGACTGAACGCCTCTTGTAATTGCCCATTATAAAAGGAAGTTTCCGCATTTGAAATTAATTCTGCAAGTTGATCTTTTTTGTCCATTGGCATCCAAATCATCCCCTTACGTAACATCGGTTTTTTTCAGTTCGTTTATTATCTCTATATCATAATCATTTGGAGCATCACTGAATGCTTTTTCTGCTAAAGTGACAGCTTCTTTTGAAATCGTAACCTCATTAGCTAAAACGTTCTCCAAAAAATTTTCAAGAGCCACCCGTTTTTCTCCATATTTCGCCAGTTCTTCAGCATCTTCCACAAGAGCATTCACAAGAGAGTCGTCATGAAATTGCATAGAGATATTTTTGAAGAACATATCATATGCGTCTTTTACCATTTTAATCTCCTCTCATAATTAGCGATTAATAGGAAAGCCAGTTACTATCCCTTCACCGCCTGGTTCAACAATCACTCTAATATCTAAACTATGGTTTTGTCCTTCAACAGTAAATCTAACTGGTCTACCATTTCTTGTGGTAAGAGGAGCGTTTGGATCTGGACCACCAATAGTTTTCGGTGCATTTCGACCACTTCCTGGACCTGTAGCTTGTTGCCAAATTGATTTTGGACTATTCGCAACATCTTCGACAGCCTTAATAGCATTATCATCGGACCAAGTATCTGGAAAAGCACTATTGCCAAATCCGCGATTTGGACCGTGCCCAGGATCATCTGGACCTTCGCCTTCACCAGGATTTATCTTTTCAATAGCGAGCAGACCAGCAGTTGTAAGTACCAATGTACCAGCAACAAAGCACGCCATATTCTGAGAAGCAGCACCTGAGAACGAAGATACCAAGCTTACCCCCATCTGGAACTTGTTGTATACATCGCTCTGATGCATTTTGTTGTTAAGTTCCGTGATTGGGTTATTAGGATCAATCATCCCCAATCCTAATGATACCATGTCAAAACCATCCATACTATTAGAAATGGCCCCGCTGATTTTAGAGGTTGTCTGGATTGCGTTTCCTAATTTAGAACCGCAGGTTATGAATTTGCCGGCGATTCCGCCTACGCCGCCCAAGGCACCACCCATTATGGCACCATCTAATGCACCTTGGGCAAATCCTTCTAGGAATGAGCCTCCTGTTAGCATACTGGTAATTCCGCCAATCAAGCCACCGGTCAAAGCACCTTTTAAAGCTCCGATAAGAATGCCAGTGCCTATACCCTGTAAGCCAGGAACACAAATGCAGACAACAGCCACTACGATTTCAATTACCAGAACGATCTCTTTCCAGTGATCTTTACACCACTGACCGACCTTTTTCAAACCTTCGCAAAATTTTTCCCAGTCGGTCTTTTCGCAGTCAGGCTTAAGATAAGAGTATTGTTTGTAAAAGTCCTTCTTAGCACGTGAGATTTCGGATGATGCCGAATTATCACGATCTACCGTCAAGTTAATAAACTCATCGACTTCTCTTTGGGTTGCTTCGAGACCCGCAATCTGCTGTTCTTGTGTCTGAGAAGAGGTTCAAAAACAGTTAACTTCTAAATCAACTGTTTTTTGAAAGGTCGTTTCATCAGATTCTTATAGCAATCCAGCAAATAATCTCATAAATAATTGTCCCAGTCGCAAATATGCACTTCGTCCGGTTTGATATTGGTCTGTCACATCACGACATTCTCCCAGCGTGTTCACTCTTTTTTGAAATAGAACAACACCACAGCAACAACTCAAATCGACTTAAAATTCCAGACTATTCGCATTCAGCAAGAAATACTTCATTCCCATGATGACAAAACCTTCATCATTTCTCCAAGGCTTTTTGCTGCCATTTACAATGACGATCTTCTTGAAAGAGTCCGGGATATTACGCAGAGAATTGAACTCCTGCGTCTGTTTTTCTTCCGAAGTCATGTCATATGCAACCTGGATATAGTATCTCTGGTTTCCTTGATTCACCACAAAGTCAACCTCCAACTGCTTGCGAACACGTTTGCCCTCTTTATCCTTATCGAAGATATCCACGACACCCACATCAACATTGTAGCCACGGATCAACAGCTCGTTATAAACAATGTTCTCCATGATATGAGTAGGCTCCTGCTGTCTGAAATTCAGACGTGCATTTCTCAGTCCCAGATCCGTAAAGTAGTATTTCAGATTTGCACCGATATACTTTCTGCCCTTAATATCGTATCGGCTTGCCTTGGAAATCAAAAAGGCATCTGTCAAATAGTCGATATGCTTGGAGATGGTTTTATTAGCATAAGTCATCTGACGCTCACTGGCAAAGGTATTGGCAATCTTTGAAGGGTTGGTCGGTGCGCCGATTGCAGATGCAAGCACATCAACCAGAATCCCAATCTCATCCACGTTCTGAATCTTATTTCTTTCAATAACATCCTTCAGATAGACATTTGCAAAGATGTTCTTCAGATAGTCTGCTTTCTGTCGTTCGCTCTGGAAACTTACGATCTGCGGCAATCCTCCGTAGATCATGTAGTCATCCCATGCATCATCATAATCGCCGTCATAGACAGAATAAAACTCTGCAAAGGAGAGAGGGTAGATTCTAATCTCATCACCTCTGCCACGGAATTCGGTCACAATGTCGCTGGACAGGAACTTGGAATTACTTCCGGTGACATACACATCAATATTGCTCATGCGGAGCAGGCTGTTCAGCACTTCCTCAAATTGTGACATAAACTGCACTTCATCAAGAAGCAGATAGTATTTGCCATCGTCTTTCATGGCATCTTTGATGTACTTGAAACACACCTTAGGATCTCTTAGTTCCTCATTTTCAATACCGTCCAATGCAATCTCAATAATATGATCAACATCAACGCCGTTCTCCAGTAAGTATCTCTTAAAGATGGTAAACAGCAAAAAGGATTTGCCACATCTACGAATGCCGGTAATCACCTTTATCATTCCATTATCTTTTCGCAGGGTCAGCTGCTGTAGGTAAGCGTCTCTTTTAATCTCCATCGTTACGCTCCCCCTTTCCGTGCATCTGCACACTTTTTAGTAATGAGATCCTATCACAGAACGACCTGAATTTCAATATGCATTCCCATTTTATGTGCATCTACACACTTTTATGTAATGTTGATAAATATATTTTCAGATTTTTTTGATTGCAGTGTCTATAATCGACTACTCCAATCGTTATTATAGGTAAACAACAAAAAAAAGATGGTTTCGATGTTTCATTAAATATGTTCGTTAGTCTTTTACACAAAGGATTCTATCTCCTCTGCGCCCTAATGCTTTTCGGATTCAGTTCAACAAACTGGAAGTTGTCTTTCTGCTTATTTACTCAACATCAAATTCAGCCTCCAAATAATGCGGTGTTCCGTCCTTTGCCTTCATTTCTAATACTACACGATAGGTTCCCGCCTCCAAGCGAGTTCCATAATAATCATATTTTTGAACAATACTTCCCTGCAAGCCCGTACTGTCTCCACCCAATGAGAATTCTAAATTATTAAAAGGAAATATATCCTGCGAATATGTCAAACGATACCATTGCCTGTCAATGTGGCGTTCGAGATACTCAAAGCCAGGACTACCATCCTCACCGAAGGAATAGATTTCTTTAGAATTCGCAGTAACAGCCCAGCGAATGGTATATCCCTTAAACGGAGACCATGTGGGCTTTTCAATGGTCAATTCAAAGCCGTCAACCTGATTGACAGGATAAGAGACTGGTTCTCCAAGAGTAATCAAAAATAAACACATTTTGCTATTTGATTAAACTCACTCTGTCAACCGCAATCGCTCCACAACTGGAAGGTTAACGTCAGTTTTGTAGACCCATATAGGCACAATAAGGCAGATTAGCAACACCAGTCCAGACACCAGCACCAGTGGGATAAATGGATAGGAGAAAACAGCATAATAGGCCACTTTACTAAAAATCATATATAGCAAGATGAAGATTGCTGTTCCAATGGTGACTGCAAGGGAAAGGGAAACGCCCCAATAATAGAAACCTTCCATAAATAGCATTCGTTTGATTTGTCGCTTTGTCATTCCAATGCTTTCAAGAACAGCTAATTCATAGCGCCGAGTATTTATATTGACAACCATTGTATTGACAAAGTTCATGACACCAACAAGCAGCAGGATCACGGACAACCCTGTTCCTAAAACCTTTGCTGTAATGAGATATTCCTGCATTTCTTCTCGCCGTTCATATCGGGATATAATATCAATGTTAGCTTGTGATGCGGTGATTTGCTTTAATTCTTGCAGTATACTTTCGTCATGTTGACCATCCGTATCAAAGGCCACACGGAACACTCTATATTGCGGAAAGAGTTCTTTCAAAGCTGTTTGACTAATATACAAATCAGGAGCCGTCCCTCTCTCATTGCCTCCTCCTGCTCGAAACCCTTCATTCAAATAACCGTTCGCTACAATAAAGGAATGCTGTCCGTTCTGCGTCTGGATTGTTATTTCCTGCCCCGGCTGAATAAGGTCTTCTACTGATTTGGACAGCAGCACAACCTTTCCTTGTTCAAAGGCAGATGTGTCAATAGGCAAGTTTAAGGTTTTATTGATTTCTTCCAAATATGCACTGTCAATTCCAAAAACCCCGCTAAAAAAGTTTTGCTGATAATTTTCTAATTTTGCCGGATCAGAAAAATCAATGCCGTTTACTCCGTCTAATGACGCAAGAAACTCGTGAAATACAGCATCGTCATATACAACATCTGCTGCTACTTGAGGATAAGGTGCATAGGTCAACCTCAAATTCTCAATGCCGTCAAGCTGACCAATCTCTGAAACCATTTCGCTGGAAATTAAATCTTCTCTTTCGTGGATACTATATGTGAGTGCAAAATCACTTACTCCCCATTGGCTCACATAATTCTCCGGGCTTAAACCATGTAATAGCCCTGTGACGACAAGGAACAAGGAAATGCCGAAAAAAAGCGATGCAAAAACAAGGGTTGTACTCTTAGCATTACGAAAGACATTGTTCCATGCCATTCTGGACAACTTCATTTTGCTACAATTTCTGGCGTTGCTCTTTGTGCTGGCTGCTGTATATTGGAGTGCTGCTATTGGTGAAACATTTCCGGCAATTTTGGCGGGCTTCATGCTTGCAATCATAACGGTAATGAACGTAAATATGGCCGCTCCTATGAAAATAAACGGCGAAAAAGATACTTTTGTTCCCACATCAGAATTTGTTGAATACATCATATTCAGGAAGTAAGGAACAATGCCAAAGGAAACAACCGCACCAAGTAACAGACCAATCGGAATACCAATACAAGAGATTCTGATTGCCTGCTTATAGATAATTCTCTTTATCTGCCTTTGGGTCGTTCCAATCGTTTTAAGACGGCCATAGAATTGCACATCTTTTACGACAGAGACATAAAGAATATTATAAATCAGCAGATAGCCGCTAAAGGATATAAAAACTGCTAAAATTATTACAGCTAAAATAATAGTTCCACCATTTGCCTGTTCTAATGGTACAATTTCAAATGTTTGCCCTTCTGTAAAGTCAATCTCACGCCGCAATCTTTCACAGTTTTTGTCAGCATTATCATTGCCTTGAAAACGGATCATTGCCGTAACACTATTATCCAGTGATACATTTAAGCTATCCTTAAAAGCGGATGAAACATAAACATAACCACGATTATTTGTGCGCATTGGAATGTAGTCCGTATAGTAGCCCGACAGCAAAAAGGTGTCTGAGACATAATTATAGCTATCGCCAATTTGGTACGACAACACAATCTCCATCCCTATTTGCGGATCAGAAATGCCCATCTGTTCAAGCACCCATGTAGGTAGCATAATTTCGTTTTTACTTGATGGGTAATTTCCTACAACACTTGATATAGTAGGCAGACGGTGGGTTCCCCACTCGGTATCATCTATCCAAACCATACCTAATCTCGCATTATGCAGTTGCTCTGTATCAACACTGCCTAAACGCTGCTGTATACCTACGTCAAGGACAAGGTTTGATTTTGAAATTTCAACCAACTGATTTTCTGTTACATTTGTGATTCCGACATCAGCGGTAGTTCCCATTAACCGAATTTGTTGCATTTGGTAGGTTTCAAAGTAACTAAAACCAATACTGAATGTCGCAGTTATCATAAATGCAGTTAGCACAAGAGCAATGATTGCAAATAAATTACGCTGCCGTTCACGATGCAAACTGCGCTTTGCCAGCTTCTTTTCAATGTCACTGGTATCATTTTCAAAAGGCCATGTCATAGCTTGCCACCTCCTTATTCCACAATCCTGCCATCCTCAATGCGGACAATCCGATCTGCAAGGCGGGCTATGTCGTCATTGTGGGTGATCATTACAACGGTTTGCCGGAACTCCGCGCTGGTGCGCTTGATAAGTCCCAGCACCTCGGCGCTGGTCTTGCTGTCAAGGTTACCGGTTGGCTCATCGGCCAGCACAATAGCCGGTTTGGTAATCAGAGCGCGGGCAATCGCCACACGCTGCTGCTGTCCGCCGGATAGATTGTTCGGCATATTTTTCAGTTTATCTTCCAGCCCCAGTAGGTGAACAATTTCGTCCAAAAACTTCTGATCCACCGTGTCCCCGTCCAACTCCACCGGCAGGACAATGTTCTCATACACATTCAGGATGGGAACAAGGTTATAGTTCTGGAAGATAAAGCCGATGTTGCGGCGGCGAAAGATGGTAAGCTGCTCGTCGTTCTTCTTTGCCAGTTCTTCGCCTCGGACAATCACGGTTCCGCTGGTGGGAGTGTCCAACCCGCCCATCATGTGAAGCAGGGTGGACTTGCCGCTACCAGAGGTTCCCACAACAGCCACAAACTCGTCGTCCTCCACGGAGAAATTTACGCCGTCAAGGGCGCGGGTAATGTTCGGTTCTGTACCGTAATACTTTTTCAGGTCAATCGTCTGTAAAACGCTCATATTCAAAACTCCTTTCAAGGCTTCCTACCTGTTGATAAGTGTATTGTAAAACCCAAATGTCCGCGAAATGTTACAGCGGCTAAAAAAACTCATTGAAAATTGAGGTGAAATGTTACAACGCTCGGACATTTCATTTTATCTCTGCACTTCGGGCCAACTTGACCCGAAGCAGAAAGTTTCTCTCAACGCAAGGGAAGCATAATGGAAAATTCCGAACCCTTGCCCGGCTCCGAAACCACTTTGATATAGCCGCCCTGCCGCATTACGATCTCGCGGGCCAGATACAGGCCAATGCCCACACCCTGCTGTTCGTGTACTTCTTCCTCACGATAGAAGCGCTGGAAGATAGCGGCCTGATTGCTTTCGGAAATGCCCTTGCCAGTGTCGGTCACTTTGATTTCCACATACATTTCCCACAGCACCACAGACACAGCGATTTTCCCGCTTGCCGGGGTGTACTTCACCGCATTGTCCAGCAGGTTAAAGAGGGCTTCCGATGTCCACTTGCTGTCATGGGAAACGGTCAAATCCTCCGGGCAGTCCACGGACACGGCGATTTCCTTTTTCTCCGCTGCATACACGATCCCACTCATGGCCTGTGCCACGGTATCAAAGAGGCGGCCCGGTTTCTTGTCCAACTGGATCACGCCTGTTTCCAGACGGGAGGTTTTCACAAGGGCCTGAAAGAGAAAGTCCAGCTTATCCGTCTGGCTGCGGATTCCCCGGATAAAGTCGGTGCGCTCTGCCTCGGCCATAGGCTTTTCCAGCAGGGTGTCCGTCGCCATTTTCAGATTGCTTATTGGCGTTTTCACCTGATGGGAAATATCCGATACAAGGGTCTGTAACTCCTGCCGTTCCTCGTCCACCCGGCGACGGTTCTCCTGCATGATCTGGTAAAGCCTTGCCAGCCGGTGTCCGATTCTGGCAAGCTGGGTTTCGCTGTCCTCTGGCCGCTGGGGCGCTTCATTTCCGGCAATCATGTGGTCTAAGGTCTGGCACAGGTCAGCGGTAAACTGTGATAACCGTTTTCCAAACGCCTGCGTCAGTACAAAAATCCCTACAAGGGCGCACAACAGCAGCGCCCCGCCCGTCAGCAGCACCGCCGTCTGTTTTGTCACAAGAAAAAGGGCTATGGTGATCCCGGACATGGAGAGGGCAAACCCTATTGCCACCCGGCCAAACAGCCGCTTTACCGAGAGGTTTTGAAACTTCATTTTGCCTCGCCTCCCGTCCATTGATAGCCCATGCCGTAAACGGTCTTGATGTAGGGCGCGCCGCCGTCGGATTCAATCTTGCTGCGAATCCGGCTGATAGAAGTTGTCAGGGTGTGTTCGTCTACAAACCTTTCGTTTATATCCCACAGCTTTTCCAAAAGCTGACCACGGGTCAGCACTTGCCGGGGATTTTTGCGGAACAGGTTCAGCATTTTGTACTCCATCGGGGATAGGGTCAGGGGCTTGCCATTTAAGGAAGCCGTCTGTTCCGAGAAGTCCAGAAACAGCCGCCCGTCGTCGTAAATGTCCTTGGCCGGTTTGTGGTGTTCCAGCATGGCGAACATGGCTTTGATTTTCCGCTGCAAGGCCCCGATCACAAAGGGCTTTGTGATGTAGTCCACCGCGCCCACCTCATAGCCCCGTATCTGGTCGCTCTCCTGATCGTTGGCGGTCAGGAAAATCACGATGGTATCCGGGTGCTGGGGCTTTATCAGCTTGCACAGTTCAAAACCGTTCCCGTCCGGCAGGTTGATGTCCAGCAGCACTAAATTAAATTCCCGCTGGCGGATGGCTTCGGCTGCGGTTCTGGCATTTAGGGCAGAAGTCACGCCGTAGCCGTCTGCGGTCAGGTTATAGGCCAACATCTTATTCAAAAAACTGTCGTCCTCGACAATTAAAATCTGCTTCATATCCTCACTTCCTTTGCTTTTTGCAGATAGTATAACAGGCAAATGTCCGTGAAATGTTACAGCGGACGAATTTTTGAAAAAATTATTTCTTCATAAATTATATAGCCTGTTGGCTTTTACATAAAGATTTTACAAGTGAATAGTGAAATGAAATACTACCTTACATAAAGTTTCATTACATTCTCATAATCCAACCCGAAATGTACAATGATATAGGGTGATATGAGAATGAACCAAGATGAAAGAAGGTTTGACTTTCACGGCCTCGGGGCAGCTCTCAAAAGAGCCAGAGAAGAAAAGGGCTGGACACAAGCCTACGTTGCAGAATTAGTAGACCGTGACTTCCGTACCATTATGAATATTGAGAACAAAGGTCATTATCCCAGCTTCGACCTTTTTGTTAAACTCATTACGATGTTTGACGTTTCAGTTGACCAGTTTATTCATGCGGACGGAGGGGCAAGGTCAAGTTCTTGCAGAAAGCACATTGATGTGCTCCTAAATTCTATGAATGAAAAAGAGCTTGTTGTAATAGAAGCCACAGCCGAGGGCATTAAGAAAGCCAGAGAAACGGAGGTTCCAGAATAAGGGTCTCTGTTTTTTTGCGCCATTTTAGGGGCTGTCGCTAAGTGGCAAGCAATAACAAACCCAATCATATTGTTTCTCCTTACAAACCGCATTAAAACCATAATAAGACACATTCTTGTATTTCCCAAAATCGAGATTTACTAATCCTACAAATTTCGATTTGTAAAACTGTAGCATTGATTATATCAAAGAATCATACTTGCAGCAATCCCCTTAAAACGAGAGGCAGGTGTGCCCTCCTGCCCCTCAAAAGGAAGGGAAGGTGAAAAATATATAGTCAACTGCTGTTTCCAGCAGCTATGAATCGTTACTTACCATAGAAGTCATGGTTTACTTCTGCTTTATAGTAATTACTACATGTTACAGGAGCATTATACAGTGTCGTGAGCATATAGCTTCGTATGTTGCGTACCTTTGTAGTATTATTCCGCAGGCATTCCAGCACATACTCCATCGTATGAAAATCTATCTTCTCCAATCTGCTCCGAACAACATCATATGGGAAATCATATTTATTGATACGGATTACTGGCTGTTTAACCGCTATGGTCTCAACCATCAGCTCCACCAATTCGTTTATGTCCATCTTCTCTGTAGGATGGCATTGAAGCAATCCGTCATAATCAATATTATCTTTGATAAATGAGCGCACTTCATCCATCCTATCCATCGTATCAGTTTTCACGCCTGTGCCTGATGGAATGATAGGATAGGTAATCTCCTCCGTATTCTCTGTAGTATTCTCTGTATTTGTCTTACAAAACTTTGTATGAGGTGGTACATCGTTTTGTGGTAGGGTGTTACAAAATTTTGCAGGAGGGTCATACGAAATTTTGTAGAGGGTGGTACAAAATTTTGTAGGAGGGTCATACAAAGTTTTGTATGAGGAGGTACAAAATTTTGTAACAGACTTATTTGCTTGGTTTTCAGCCTGTTTTTGTATTTCTTCCCCTGTGTTTTCTACATCTTCGTCATCTCCTGGTATGTTCAGATATGTACATGTGTAAAGTCTATCAACGCATAGATCAATATACATGACATTATTTAAAACCATTCCGCTATTTGTTTCTATGTTACGGAATTCACGACGGATCACACCGATTTCCTCTAGTCTGTCAAACGCTGCCTTCACACTTCTCCGTGATTCTCCAAACTGCTCGGCAAAATCATTGTAGGTTTTCTGTAGCAAATCCTCTCGAAACTTTTTTCTGTAACCAATTGTCATGCCGCTATGCTCGTCCCGTACTTCCACAGGACGATACCAATACACGATTTCCGACAACACACAGATAGCGAGAAGGTATGGCTTGCCATTTTCACGCAAAATTGTTTTATACCAATTTACCGGTGTAACATTGCCACTAATGCTCATCTCTGCCAGCGCATCCACCGACGCATTACCGGTATTTACAATATTAGTCATGCCCTCTCACCTCTTTTCTTCCATTCATCTAAGAGGTTTATTATAACCTCTGTAATCTTTTCTTCCGTATATCCTTCATCAAAGTAGTCATCCAATCTGTCTGCCTTGAACGTTACCTTTCTCGGCTTTGCTAACACCTGTTCCGGAAGCATGATGTTCCTCACTTCTTCCTGTGTAAGCATATTTTCCCGGCAGGATGCCTTTAGTCTTGCCGACTGCTCTATATTAGGGAATATATTCCTGTCGAGTATTATATCGAGTACCCACTGCTGCTCCTCGTTCAGATACGAAAGATCAACACCCTGAATAAAACCAATCTTTTTCCTGTCAACAAAGTCAAGCAGTTCATCAGAGAGCTTTGCAAGTCTGATATATCGCTGAATCTTCTTTGCGTTCTCGCCGGTTTCCTCACTCATGATATCAAGGCTACTACCCTTATCTCCCTTAATGCCCTGATGTTTCATGGCATAGTAACGCATACTATACGCCCTTGCCTTTTCGCTTGGAAAGATATCTTCTCTCTGAATGTTACTGTCCACCATGACAATGGTAGCTTCATCATCATTCAGATTGCGAATGAACATCGGCATGGTATCAAGACCGGCAAGTTCACAGGCAGCCTTTCTTGTGTGTCCGGCAATGATTTCATAACCACCCTGCGGTCGCATTCTCGCAATCCCTGGAACAAGCACGCCATACTGTCTGACACTCTCTACCATTTCCTCCAGCTTATCTTCATGAATCTGAAACGGATGATTTCTGAATGTATGCAGACTTGCTAAAGGTATTTCTCGGATTTCACCACCATTTGCATTTGCCTGTTCCAGATTTTCGTTTGTACCAAACAGATCGTCAAATGATTTCATCTTTATCTTGGAAGCACTATTGGATTTATTCATCTGCAAGCACCTCCTTTGCGAGCTTCTTATACGCCGCCGCAACTTTTCCTCTTGGGTCATGCTTGAATATACTCACACCCTCTGCGGAAGTCTCTGCCGCTCTCACAGAATGTGGGATAACCGCACCAAACACATGGACATTTTTGCCATAGATTTCTTCCACCATGGACTTGATTTCCTTTGCGTAATTGGTACGTCCAACCATCTTTGTAAAAACGATTCCCTCTATTCCAAGGTTAGGGTTCAAATATTTCTTAGTCCTGCCAAGAGTGGTAATAAGCTGCTGTAAACCCTTTATGGAAAGGTACGCTGCTTCTATCGGTATGATGACTGAATCAGCTGCAGTAAGGGCATTCATTGTCACCATGCCAAGACTGGAATTGCAGTCAATCAATATATAATCATAAAGATTTCTTACACTTGTTATGTACTCTTTCAATATGTACTCTCTCCGCATGGTATTTACCAATGTGACTTCCAGTCCGGAAAGTTCGATATTGCATGGAAGAAAAGATACTCCCTCCTCATGTACAATAATCCCTTCCCGCTTTCCATAATCTTCATCATTGATCATTTTACACATGATCGTCGAGAGAGTAACATCAAGCTCATCAGGCTCTGCCACGCCAAGGCTTGATGAAAGGGATCCCTGACTATCCGCATCTATAAGTAGTACCTTCTTGCCTTCTCTTACCAAACCTATACCTAAGTTCACTGTTGTCGTAGTCTTTGCTACGCCACCTTTTTGATTCACGATTGCTATTACTTTACACATACCGTTGTACCTCCATTCCCTATCGAATCACCATGCCACTTCCTACATAGCGACATTTTTCTTCTACCTGCATAACGTTACTTGGTTTCTTACCAGAATCCTTTTTCTTTCTTGATACTTCTGCATACACACGTTTATATTTATCTGTTCCAACATTATCGAAAAAAGTCGAAACATTATTCACTTCAAATCGTTTATCTCTCTGAAGTAAACGTACAAACCAACGTATGTCATTTTTTGTCCCTTGAAGCCTTATCTTTAACATATTGACACCTCCTTGAATAGAAAAATAAAAGGCAGGGATATTCAATATTTTGTAATTAAATATCCCTGCCAAATTGGCTATTTTATTCACTTTTATTCATCAAAGAATATTGTATCCCTCGTGTCGACTCTATAGCCGACAACGACATGAATTCTGTCCACTATCTGCTTTTTATGCCTTTTCACATCGGTTCTGCCGAAATTGAAAAAGCTGCAAAAGTGCGTAAATTCAAGGATTTTCACGAATCTGTACGACGTAGCCCTATTATAGTCTCCACAAGAGTTGTCTCAAGGAACACATCACCAACCACAAGCTTGCCATACTCTGTCACATCCTTGAATGCAACAGGCACAACATTCGGCTAACCATCTGAGCATGTGGCAAGATCCCACATTTCATTTTTTAATAATTTTATCACTGATTCTGTAAGCATAAGCACATCTCCTTTGTTTTTGATGCACCCATGATATTATATCTGCTCCCATCTGGTAAGATATCAGCAAATTTATGAGTTACTAATAAATTTGATAGCTTACTGATATTTTAGCATTTCCATAATCCATGCAGGTTACAATATGCATATACTTCTTCTACCTGTTCACCATCGCAAAGGCAAAAATCTGCTACCGGCTCCTGCCCTGGATTTAACTGTTTTCTGTATATTCCCTGGTTTGTATTTAATGTAATCCACTCAATGAAATGCTCTTCAAGCATTGGATGTTTTGTCTCTCCGACCACGACATGAACATGACTGCCTTCTATAGTATATACAGGTACATGCTTCTCGACAGCAGCATCTGTCACTCCGGCTTTTAATTCCTGCATAGGTTCTCCGCAACAAATTACAGGTACACCCTTATCCTTTACCTTTTCAACAATGTTTCCACAATGCTTACATATATAATACTTTACTTCCATGCCTTTTTCTCCTTCCATGTGTAAAATTTATAATTCAATTGTCTCCATAATCTTTTTCAATGAATCTGCAGATTCCTTAAGCTTTAACGCTTCCTCGCCACTTAAATTAATAGGTATATCAGACTCAATACCATCTGCACCTACAATAGCTGGCATACTTAACGATACGCCGTCAATATCATATACTCCATGAATCATGTGTGATACAGGAAGTATTGATTTTTCATCTCTCATAATCACTTCGCAGATTCTTTTTACAGACATTGCAATTCCATAATATGTAGCGTGCTTTTTGTTTATAATCTCATAAGCACTGTTCTTGACTGCTGTAGCTATTTCTGCCGTGTTTTCCTTGTGCTTGTAATGTCCACGCATTTCACACATTTCACTTAATGGAACACCAGATACATTGGCTGATGACCATGCTACAACTTCGCTGTCTCCATGCTCACCTACTATAAATGCATGAACACTCCTGCTGTCCACAGATAAATGCTCACCAAGCTTATATCTTAATCTGGCACTATCTAACACAGTACCCGATCCAATAACCCTGTTTTCTGGAAGTCCTGATAACTTTATGGCTACCTGAGTCAGGATATCTACCGGATTCGCAACTACAAGCATGATACCTGCAAAATTTCTCTTTGCTATTTCAGGAATGATTGACTTAAATATTGCTACATTTTTATTTACGAGATCAAGCCTTGTCTCTCCCGGTTTCTGTCCCGCTCCGGCAGATATGACAACAATTGCAGCATCAGCCACATCATCATAATCTCCGGCATATATTTTCATCGGACTCGCAAATGGAATACCATGACTGATATCCATCGCTTCTCCTTCTGCCTTGTTCTTATCTGCATCGATAAGGACAATCTCTGTAAACAAGCCACTCTGCATTAAAGCAAAGACTGACGCAGAACCGACAAAACCACAGCCTATCATTACTGCTTTTTTTGAATTAATCACTTGCTTTTTCGTAATAATCTCATCTCCTTAATAATTCTCTTCATGTACTTCAAAATAGCTCTGTGGATGATTACATACCGGACATACCTCAGGAGCCTTTGTTCCTACCACGATATGTCCGCAGTTACGGCATTCCCATACCTTAACTTCACTCTTTTCAAATACCTGTGCAGTTTCAATATTCTTAAGAAGTGCACGATATCTCTCCTCATGATGCTTCTCAATTTCTCCTACTGCTCTGAATTTTGCTGCAAGCTCAGGGAAACCTTCTTCTTCGGCTGTTTTCGCAAAGCCTTCATACATATCTGTCCACTCATAATTCTCGCCTTCTGCAGCTGCCGCCAGATTTTTCTTTGTATCACCAATTCCTGCTAATTCCTTGAACCACATCTTTGCATGTTCTTTCTCATTATCTGCGGTCTTTAAAAATAATGCAGACATCTGCTCATAGCCTTCCTTTTTCGCTACAGAAGCAAAATAGGTATACTTATTTCTCGCCTGAGACTCTCCTGCAAATGCCTCCTGTAAATTCTTCTCTGTCTGTGTTCCTGCATATTTGTTTACTGCCATCTCTTTTACCTCCGTTTTCTTTACTATTTTTCTCCCTGCATTTCGGGCAAATTCCTTTAAATGAAATATCATAATCCAAAAATTCAATTCCATGAATGTTACGAATTTTTTCCAGCAAATTCGGTAATTTCATCCATATCCGCATCAAAAATCTCACTGCACTTTACACACCTGACATGGTAGTGATTTCTCAATGTGAAATCAAACCGGTTCGGTCCATCGGGAACTTCAACCTTTCTTGATGCACCTTCCTCTACCAATATATCAAGATTTTTTTGAATGGCATTTTTCCTGCTTGTCGCCGCTCATTATTGGGATTAGTTCTCAATAAAGATTATATTCTGTTTTTATTTTATTGTCAAGAAAATAGTAATAATTCCAGCCTTTTCCTCATCTATTCCAGTCAGGTCACAATAGGCGCACGCAACAGCCTGTGTACAGTTATAACCATTCTTTTTTCTCTCTTCTGCTTCTTTCACTCGTGTACTCATGTGCTTCTCCTTATTATTCATATCATAGCAAGTATTTCGTCTTTTGATTTTGTTCCTACTGAATGATTTTTGATTTTTCCATCCTTGATAACAAACAATGTGGGGATACTCATTATCTGAAACCGACTTGCTAATTCCGGTTCTTCATCTACATTGATTTTCACGACTTTAATATCCTGACGTTCTTTTGATATTTCCTCTAATACAGGTCGAACCATTCGGCACGGCATGCACCATGATGCCAAAAATCTTCTTGAATTAGATCGTGAATTTGCTTTTGTCAGCAAAGAATCCCCTTTTTTGTCGGAGATGCTAAAAAATTTATTAATATGCTGTTCTACAACATACAAAAACACCGTTATGTTTTAATTGAAGTCAAGACAAGGGCATTGATTCCGGAGATATGGGACAATTAGGAACTTACATTGACAGTCGCTTTCGCCAGTGCTAGTATCTGTATTGGTTAGACGTATCTAACTTTTTTAATTTTAGCATATTATCAAACAATTAGGAGAATATTTTTATGAAAGTTTACGAATTCGGGGATAAAAATAAACCGAGCATCATGCTCTTTCCTGGCACCTGCTGCTATTGGAAAACCAACTTTGGACACGTTCTTGATGGGCTTCAGGAGCACTTTCATACTCTGGTTGTCAGCTACAGTGGATTTGACGATACGGAGAATTCTACATTTATTTCAGAGCTTGACGAAGTTCTGAAGGTTGAGAACTACATCAAAGATAAACTTGACGGAAAGCTGTTTGCAGCATACGGCTGTTCCCTCGGAGGTTCATTTGTCTCTCTCCTGATCGGGCGTCAGAATATACATATAGATCATGGAATCATAGGTTCAAGCGACATGGATCAGGCGCCAAAGTGGCTGGCAAAGCTTGAGACAGCCATCATGATGCCTATGTTCTATCCTTTTATCACCGGCAAGGAAAGCGGTATTCTGAAAAAAGTATTTGAGAAGAAAATGAACGAAGGAAATGACAGTTCTGAATATATGAAGAAATTCATGGAGATCATGGGCAAAGGAAGTGGAATAGACTTTTCATTCATATCCAAGGAGTCCATGAAGAATCAGTTCTGCACCGACCTGTACACAAGCGTTGGAGAACACATAAACGTACCCGGAACGACTATCCACGTATTCTACGCCAAGAAAATGGGTGAGAAATATCTTGAGCGTTACAGGAAATGTTTTGCTGATCCAGATATCTGCGAATTTGATCTGCAGCACGAAGAACTTCTGCTTGACGCCGATCGTTGGATCCATGAGGTCTGCAGGGTGTGCGGCATAAATCACACTTTATAGTCCTCGTATAATATTCAAATAATCCCTACTTCTTCATAATCATATGGACCGCCCCTGCAAATGACAGTACAACGATTAATTTACTCAAAATTTAAGATGGTGGTGTATTGCCTCAGCAATACTCCCACCCTCTAGTGACTGATTTTTCTGTTGTCCGAACAACGAGACCGACCCTTACGTTCGGCATTGGAGCAAGGTTTTTCGCTGCCTGCCAGCGTCCTGTATCTTTCGCAACAGGATAGGTCACAAGCGATGTAACCTCGGATTGAATCGTGTCAGTCCACGTTGTTCTCATTATGCGCTGACCCCCAGAGAAAATCAATGAGCCTGTAATTTAAAATCACTATGTTTTTATATACACTCATATACACTCAAAAGTGGCTTAATTCCTATGCTTTTGGCTACCCCCATTTAACTTTTCCTTCAAACCATCGTAAGAAATTTTTTCTTTTAGATTTTTCTCTGTCTTTTCTATTCCTAACGATACAAATGGTGGTTTAACTCCGTGTGATAATCCGATCACTCTATATCCTATATCATCAATTTGAATCTTTTTTCGTGATTTATTTTATTCCAAAAACATCTTCTGGGATTCCATCTGGATATATCGGATGACCCGCTGTGTGTATCTCTACATTTGGCGCCATGAAACAATTGTCACCTATGGTCACCTTTGCAACATCAAGGATTGTACAGTTATAATTTGCAAAGAAGTTCTTGCCCACTTCTATATGTGAACCGTAATCGCAGTAAAATAGTGGGTTAACACAAGCTCAATCAGACTTGCCAAACAGCTCCTTTACAACCTCTGATATGCCGTTGAAATCCGAGCGTTCCATGAAGTTTAGCTTCTGCAATTTCCAACCTACATAAGGATGGAACAGCTATCCCTCTATCCCGACTACAGAGGTGTCAGCCACTGGCATGAGTGGCATACGCCTGTGGATTTTCCGGTACGAGCTATTTCTGTGAGTTGTTTCACAGGCACTATGGGATTACGCCGAATGAATATAGGAAAGAGAATTTATAGTTTTATGATTCTCTTTGCTCTCCCAACAGTAAACTGAATTATCGGCCCCGATACAATCACAGTAACAACCGTACACACACCAAACTTTCCCCCAAGGATCACGCCTATCACAACCATGGTAGCATCAAGTATCATTCTGACTACCTTCACCTGCCAGTGATTCTTCTCTGCAAGCGCAAATGTCACGGCCTCATATGAACCACGCCCAAGGTCTGCTGCCGCATACAGTCCTGTTCCCACCGCAAACAGCACAATTCCGACGAGCATGATCAACATATTGAGCCATATGTATTTGCTGTAGACATGCATTTGCGCAAACAGATCAACACACAGACTGTAAACGATCTGGTAAAGTATCGTTCCTATATGTATCTGCGATTTCTTATGAAATAAACTCTCTCCTCTTGTCCCTAATTCTCTCATAAATATCAATCGCCTTGTTAAATCCCTTGCCCAGTAATTCATCACATGCTTTATTCAGCGCATCCGGAAAAGCATTTGCCAAATAATCAAACCGCTTCATAGCCATTTGCTCTCCTAGTCCAATGTTAGCCGCTTCTCTTCTAAATGAATCTCTGGTGATCTTTTTAATATCATACTCATTCCCAATACTAAATGCCATATCTCTGGTACTGCTTGTATATATTACCGTACTCAATATGTCATATGCCGGTGCCAAGCGTACTGTTTTCAACTCTTCATCATAAAGCAATGAAACATTTTTGATATGATTATCTGTATTGCCTATTAGGTAATTGAATATACATATATCCCACATTTTCAATTGATCTGCTATTGGGTTGAACGATTTCTGTCTTATGATCTCAAACATCATTTTTAAATATCCGGCATTATCACTCTCATATTTGTTATGCGCCGAAATTCCCATCGCTTGAGAGAAATCTTCCTGATGTAACCTGTACGGAACACTTAACCCATTGATTTTTTTTAATCCGTCCTTTATTGCACGATCATATCTTTTAGTTGCTAGCAAAACTTCCTCATCTCTGCCATCCCCGACATTGACTATAAAACTTTCAGGAATCTCTATTCCCATATTTCCTGCCGTCATCATACACAACTGCTCATTTGTAACTATTCCGTCAAGCCTTACATGACTCTGCTTTACTATATGTGTACTTGGCGCTGCCCCTTTGGGTAAATACCAAGCTTTATTATTTTCATCATAATATAACCCAACCTTTCCAGATGCTCCTGTAAGTGACAAATGTGACTTTGTGACTAACTCCGCAGTCTCCATTGCTCCTTCTCTTGCCAACTGACTAACCTCATCAATTGTCAATTTCTGATAATCTGCATTTACTACTTCGTTATTCTCATCTGTAATTTTTATTGCTCCCAGACACTCATTACCTAACCCGGCTAATAATGACAAATAATTATTTGCGTCTGTATGCAATAACCCAGCCACACATCTTCTGGTAAATCCTTCAGGTAACAAACCTTCAAAAAAATTCCTTGTATCATCAACGGAAAATGCATTTTCAGATAATGGCAAATGAATTGATATCGGTCTGGCTATGTTACCAGATAAATACTCTTCTGCATATGAGAATCTAGCATCTTCTTCTTTTTCTCCAATTATACGACCTACATATGTCTGCAAGCCACCAATCTCTATCCAAACCCCCAAATTTCTCATATTCTAACCTCTCTTTTCTACGAGAATATCCATTCCCAGTAAATTGATAATTGTAATTGCCTTTCCGATTTCTGCTGTAGCCTTACCTCTTTCCAAATCCGAAATAAAACTTACACTAAATCCTGTAAATTCTGCTATATAAGCCTGAGTATATTTCAGTTCTTTTCTTCTTATTCTGATTGCCTCACCCAAAGATTTTGAATCTATTATTTTCATACATATTCCTCGTCTTTCTATATCAAATTATCAACACATAACTTCATACGCATCATATGGTCGTACGGCTAAATTATATATATACGCTTTGCAAATAAGCCGTACGGCTAATTTTGTATAGTTCTGATTATACAATAAGCCGTACGGCTAAGTCAACTTTTCTTATATAAATAAAAACGCCAGAAGCCTTGTAAATTCAAGGTTTCTGACGTCTAACAAACAGGGGATGAGAGAATCGAACTCCCACCAAAAGTTTTGGAGACTCCTATCATACCATTTGACCAATCCCCTATATAC
>NZ_WWSI01000010.1:0-40387 GCF_009875795.1 Coprococcus sp. BIOML-A2 | reverse complement strand
CCCTCAAGATAAGATATCCCATCTTCGGAGTAAGACCCCTTGAAGACTACAAGGTTGATAGGCTTCAGGTGTAAGTGCGGTAACGCACTCAGCTGAGAAGTACTAATAGGTCGAGGACTTATCCTTAGAGGTTTCTAAGAGATAAGCTTTAGAAGATACCTCTTTCTGTGTGAAATTCTGAAGGTACATACCTTTGAATATGGCCTGGTGGCTCAGCTGGTTAGAGCGCCGCCCTGTCACGGCGGAGGTCGTGGGTTCGAACCCCATCCGGGTCGCTGTATTCACAATAGAATACTTTTTATGAATGGGATCTTAGCTCAGCTGGGAGAGCATCTGCCTTACAAGCAGAGGGTCATAGGTTCGAGCCCTATAGGTCCCACTTAAATGAGGACGTTTAGCTCAGTTGGTTAGAGCAATCGGCTCATAACCGATCGGTCCTGGGTTCGAGTCCCCGAACGTCCACTCTTACTAATAATAAGAAACAATGAATATGGCCTGGTGGCTCAGCTGGTTAGAGCGCCGCCCTGTCACGGCGGAGGTCGTGGGTTCGAACCCCATCCGGGTCGCTGTATTCATAACAGAATACTTTTTAACAATGGGATCTTAGCTCAGCTGGGAGAGCATCTGCCTTACAAGCAGAGGGTCATAGGTTCGAGCCCTATAGGTCCCATTTTCTAAACCTTTTAATAAGGTGCAGAATGCCGGCGTGGCGGAACTGGCAGACGCACAGGACTTAAAATCCTGCGGGACTAATCTCCCGTACCGGTTCGATTCCGGTCGCCGGCATTAAATTAAAAGCCTGAAACCTAAGGAAAATCAAGGGGTTCAGGCTTTTTTCTTTACCTTAAAATATTAAGCAAAAATGGCATAAACATAAGATATTAAGGTAAAGTCCTTAAAAAAAATAAAAATATAACAAGAGAGGTTATGAGTATTGACCATTTGACGGGATAGTGCTAAGATACGAGCCATCAGGAACCAAAAGTTTTATCTGTTTTCCTTAACACCAAAACAGATAGCTGTATGGTTCTTTTTTTGTTTATACCGCGGAAAATGAAAATGTAATTCAGAAGATTTAGAACAGGACAAAGGAGTCTTTTCAAAAGTAGTTTGTGTGGAACATTTTAACACATACTGCCGGGGAAAGACTCCTTTTTTAGTGGATATTCAAAGTCAGGAGGAATGAGCTATGAAGAGTTATGATCTGATAATCAAAAATGCGCAGATACACACAATGGATGAGGACAGAAAAGTGTATGCGAAGGGAATCATAGGAATAGAGGGAGAGAAGATAACTCTGATAAAGGAAATGAATGAGCTGACACCGGAGGAGCTTCAGGAATGTGAGGGCGCCGGACGTGTGATAGATGCCGAGGGCAAGGTGGTATTTCCGGGATTTATAGATACACATATACATATATTCCAGTCTTTCCTGAAAGGTCTTGGAGCTGATCACAGATTGATAGATTGGTTGAATCTTTCAGCACTCCCATATGGACAGTACATGACACCACATCAGCATGAGCTGGCAGCACAGCTTGCATGTATGGAGGCAATAAAGAGTGGATGTACGACCATGAGTGAGTTCTTCTACACCAATCAGGATCCTGAACTGGCTCATTCCTGTATAGAGGGAATGGTATCAACGGGTATCCGTAGTGTATTTATCAGAACATTTCAGGATACCGGAGAGGAATACGGAATGCCGAAGTGCTTTCTTGAGCCTGCTGGCAAGGCCATGAAGGAAGTGGATGCTCTGAAGAAAGCATATAAAGAAAATGACATGCTTTCGATCTGGACCGGCCCGGATGTTACATGGTCGACCACGAAGGAAGGCTATCAGGAGATGCTTGAGTATTGTCTCAGCGAGAACGTGAGATATTCAATGCATATTAAGGAGACTGAGGTCGACAATGAGATGTGTGGAAGATATTACGGCAAGGATATAGTAGACTTGCTTGAGGAGATAGGTTTCCTAACAGACAAATTCCTGGCAGTCCACTGCGTAAACCTCACACCTCATGACATAGAGAGATTTGCAAAATATGGAGTGTCGATAAGCCACAATCCTGCACCTAACCTTTATCTTGGTTCAGGAATACCACCTATTCCTGAAAGCCTTGCTACAGGGGTAAATGTATCTATAGGAACGGATGGTGCGGCATCCAACAATAGTACGGACATGCTGGAGAGTATGAAGCTGGCAGCTCTCATACAGAAGGGAATACACAGAGATGCAGCGGTCATCAGTGCAGACGATATCATACACATGGCAACGGCAGGCGGTGCAAAGGCTATAGGAATGGCTGACAAGCTGGGAACATTGGAGTCTGGCAAGAATGCTGATGTTATAATATTTGACCCTAATCATCTGAAGTCGGCACCTATGCATGATGCAAAGGCGACGGTCGTATATGCGTCATCCGAGGAGAATATTGACACAACGATAGTAAATGGAAAGGTTGTATATCAGGGCGGAAAGTTCACATGTGGAATAGATGAGAGAAGCCTGATCGATGAGATAAACAGCGAGCTTGTGGTTCTGAAAAAGCAGATTGCAGATAAATAAGATGGATGAGGATAAACAAAGAGGACCATCAGACCATAATAAATATATTTGAAAAATCTGTATTGAAACAAATATAAGATAGGGAGGCGCATTCATATGGAAGATAAGAAGATAATAGAAAATGACAGCCAGTTAATAGTTGGCGTAAATGAAAAGATAAGCTGTGGCAAAGCGGCATTTCTCGGAATGCAGCACGTGTTGTCAATGGATCTGTATATCATGCCGCTGATACTTGGAGCGGCGATAGGACTTGTCGGAGGAGAGTTATCATTTTTCCTTCAGATGAGTTTCTTTGCATGTGGAATTGCAACTATATTGCAGGCGGGATTCTTCATGAAGTACCCTATCATACAGGGACCATCGTATGTACCGCTTGGAGCTATGTGTACGATAGGCGCGACCATGGGAGTCAGTGCAATGATAGGAAGTCTGATACCCGGAGCAATCATGATCGTATTGCTGGGTATATTTAAGGGCTTCTCGAAATTCGTTAGAAAGGCAATACCTCCATTTATCGGTGGTATCATCATACTTATAGTTGGAATATCGCTGACACCTACAGCGGCCAAGGGAATAGCAAGCTCAGATGGAAACTTAAGTGCAAATGTAGCATCAGGGCTTACTGCTGCAGGAGTGCTCATCGTATGTATGATACTCCAGTACAAGCTTAAGCATAACAGGATACTTCACATGGTATCCGTAATACTTGCACTGGTTGCTGGAACAGTGGTTGCAGCAGCGATGGGAGCTGCGGACTTTAGTTCAGTACACGATGCAGCATGGTTCAAGCTGCCTGAGTTTTTCCACTTTGGACTTCCAAAGTTTGAGATTAAGTCCTGTATACTCATGATGTTCATTTACCTTATCGTGCTCCTCGATACAACAGGAACATGGGTGACGATCAGCGCCATCACAGGTGAGGATCTCAGCGATAAGAGAATAGATCGTGCTACCATAGGTGAAGGTGTTGGATGTCTTGTTGGTTCACTGTTCGGCGGAACTCCAATGACAGGTTATTCTTCAAATGCCGGCGTGCTTGCCATCACAAAGGTTGGAAGCCGCATGGCTATCATTGCAGGTGGTATGATCCTCATGGTACTCGGTGTATGTCCAAAGCTTATGACCGTCATATCATGTATACCGACACCTGTCGTAAATGGTGTATTTGCGGTTGTATGTATCCTGCTCATATCAAATGGAATTAAGATCATACAGAGTGAGCCACTTGATGAGAGATCGTCACTTATCGTGGGAATCTCAGTCGTGGCAGCTGTGGCAACTATAGTCATTCCTACAGATGTGGTGAATGCAATGCCTCAGTTCCTGAACTACTTCATGTCATCAGGAACTGCAGTTGGTGCAACCATAGCGGTGGTGCTTCAGCTCTGTCTTCCCAGAAAGAAAAAGGCTGTAAAGGTCGCGCTTGAGGGATGAATTTGTAATTCTATATATAATTAGACATTTACGAGACGACTTTGGTCGTCTCGTTTTTATTTTATGCAGCGGGAAGATGAAGCCTGTATTGAACAGGATTTGATAATGATTGTGATAACTCGAAAACTAGCAAAGAATGTGACCGCAGTGTTCATTTTACACCACAGGGAGAATGTAAATGACAGAGGTAAATATCATAATATGGGTATGGTATATAGTAGAGTGACTGACGAGTGGTAATATTAGTGTCAATCATCGTGTATAAAAGGCATTATATGGGAGATAAAAGGAGCAATATGAAAGAAGATATAATAAGACAAATAACAGGCAAATATTCAGTGGCACATTTGTTCCTGACAGATGGTGATGCGGCGATAGAGGACTACGCGGTGGCGCAGATTCAGGCACTTTGCGATAATCCGGTGACGGAAGGCTGCAGGATCGCCGTTATGCCGGATGTGCATCCGGGCGTTGTCGGAACCATCGGTTACACCCAGACTGTTGGCAGGGCTATTATGCCAAGTGTGGTGGGACAGGATCTGGGATGCGGGATGCTGCTGGCAAATGTAAAGGGCAGGATAAAGGACTGGCAGAGACTTGACACCGTTATAAGAGACAAAGTCCCATCAGGGTATGATATAAGGACTGGAGTCCATCACATGGCGGAGACCATGGATCTTGAGGCACTTCATTGTTGCAGGCATATACAGGAGGATAAAGCTCTTAGAAGTATAGGCACCCTTGGTGGTGGCAACCACTTCATAGAGGTGGATGTGGATGATGAGGGACAGGCGTATCTGATAATTCATTCGGGAAGCAGACATCTTGGCAAGGAGGTGACTGATCACTATCTGGCTGAAGGACGTAGAAGACTTGCAGACAGAGGGATCGATGTACCATATGAACTTACATATCTGGATGGTGGGCTGATGCAGGAGTATCTTGATGATATTCAGATAGTTCAGGCATTTGCAGAGCTGAACAGGCGGGTCATATGTCAGGAGATCGTGCGGAATATGAAGTGGAAGATACTGGATGAATACAGCTGCATACACAATTACGTGGAGTCTGCGGAGACATCATACTGTGGTCTGCCGATCATCAGAAAGGGTGCAATATCTGCGGCTTCTGGAGAAAGAGTGATCATACCGGTCAACATGAGGGATGGTGTGATACTTGGAACCGGGCTTGGAAATGATGAGTGGAATCAGTCAGCACCACACGGCGCAGGCAGGATCATGAGCCGGGAAAATGTAAAGGAGTCATTTACCGTATCGCAGTTCAGGAAGGCGATGAAAGGGATCTACACCTCATGCGTGGGTGCGGACACTCTGGACGAGGCGCCATTTGCATACAGGGGATTAGATGACATACAGCAGGCCATCGGCGAGACGGTGAGGATAGATAAGGTGATACGTCCGGTATATAACTTCAAGGCGGGCAGGTAGTTTTGTGAACTACAGGTTCATTGATTTGACGATTATGGTTTGATATATTGGGTTCATAAGTTATTGAGGCCCTGAATACAGGATCATAAGAGGCTATGGTGGTGGTTCCTTCTTAATTGGGATGATAAATGTAAAAGCATACCGCCACCGGTTTCCTCATTAATAAGGAGAAAAGTTATGAATGAGATATTGCTCAGGCGTAAAAACAAAGTGATACTTGGCACTGGTACTGCAAGGGTGGCAAATGATCGCTACATAACGGCCATTATGAAGAACATCGAAGAACTTGGATATACATTTTCCAGGGAGGTATTTGACGTTCTCAGAACATACAGTGTCAACGAACTGTCAGATTTTTACTTTGAACTCAAAGCTACGCTTATGAAGCTGAAAGGTGCAAATGTTGTGTATATGCCTATGTATGCCGATTTCCCTAAGGGCGTTATGGATGCACATTTTTCTGAGTTGTATATAAATGCGATGGTGCATTACTGGTCGGATGGTATCCTGTATCCAAAGAATCACAGAAAGCGTGTAAATGACAGACTGCCACTTTTTGACGAGACGAAGGTCAAAGTTCTGCAGCTTGGAAGTGAGGCTGATGTGAGACAGATATTTGACAATATCTGTACGTCGAGAACATCCATATCAAGAACTGACAGGGAGGATATAGCATATTTATTCGAGACTGATAATATGAAGCTGCCTGATAACATACCACACAAGGAGAATGCTGCATACATCGCCGCGCTCTATCTGCAGAAGAAGCCTCTGGCAAATGTCAGTGAGCTCAGGAAGTATGTAAAGACTGCAACGGATGTGCTGAGACTTGTGACTGCCATGAGTGATGGTGATGTGAGTCTTGCGGAGAATACTAGATACAGAAGCTTTTCACGCAGACAGAGAAGGATGATCATGGAGCTTCTGTCTGGCTGTCCGAATATAGAGGAGGATATGCTCAGATATAAGGAGAGATGGATCAGAATTGGGGAGAGGATCCATCCTTCTGAGTTTGACTGCAGCAGATACACTCTGGAGTATGACAGGGCGATAAATGCATTTGACAAGCTGAGAAATAACAGAAAAATAGAGACATTTGCAGGAAAGATTGAGTTTGACCTTGCCTATGGTGAGTATGAAAGTGCGCTTGCCGAGCTGGTGAAGAGACCGGGTGAACTGGCAAGGAGACTGGATCAGCTGCTCAGAGAGACATATAAAGAGCCTGTTATAAGAAGCTTTGCGTCTGTGGCGGAGAAGGTGTCAACACCAGTACTGCTTCAGGTGAGAGAGCACTTTCTGCACAGATCTGAGCATGCAGATGTGAGAGTGTTCTTCCCAAAGGGGAGCCTTGCAAAGTGCCACAGCGAGCGAAACGATCTGCCAGATATAGATGAGAGGTACTGTCAGGAAGTTGTTCGGATCTGCGAAAATGCCCTTGTGAAGATCTATGGACAGAGGGAGCCTATGGGCAAGGTGTATCTGTCTGATGATTACAGGAATTATGTGGTTCCATTCAGCCAGAGAAGTGCCAGCAAGGCGTTTAAGACTATAGTCAGAGGCTCGAGACTCCCTATGGCTTCGCAGACAAATGCTGTGAGGGCATTTATATGGTGGACGAATATGGACAAATGTGATTTGGAGTCGTATGACGATGGAAGAGTCGACATAGACCTGTCGGCGGCTATATTTGACGAGAACTGGAACTACATGGAGCATGTGTCATATACCAATCTGAAATCTGAGAAGTATAAGGCATGTCATTCGGGGGACATTGTAAATGGCGGTCCTGTGGATGGTGATGGTGTCAGTGAGTTTCTTGATGTGGACGTAGATTCCGTTGTGAGATATGGTGCAAGATATGTGGTGTACCAGGTGTACAGTTATACAGGCCAGACTTATGCGGACATGCCTCACGCAATGTTTGGATGGATGGAGAGAGCTGATGTGAATTCGGGCGAGATATATGAGCCAAAGATGGTGGAGCAGAAGCTGGATCTAACGGCGGGCAGCATGGTGTGCATCCCTGTAATATTTGACTGTGTTAAGCGGGAGTTTATCTGGTGTGATATGAATATGTCGCTCAGTGGAGTACACATGAATACCGGTGGTAATAATCTGGAGAGCAATCTTTCAGGAGTCACAGCGGTATGCTATTCCATGGTTAATGTGAAGAAGCCGCATCTCTATGATCTTATCGCACTCAATGTCATGGGCAGAGGAGTGCTGGTGGACAACAGGGAGGACGCTGACATTGTGTTTGACACTGCGTTGTATCTGAATAATGACACAGTGGAGAATGAGCGTGATAAAATGGTGATAACCCCATACGACACGGAGCTGTTCATGAGTGAGTATCTGTAATTACATTTTTAGAGAACAGAATGAGCTGCGGCAAAATGGTTATTTTATCATGAGCTGCAGCTCAATTATGTACTCACTGTCATCGTTGGTCTCATAATCATCTATATGACACATTTCAACAGGGTCACTGGCAATCTCAAGCTGATGATCCTGTGCGTATGTATAGAGTTGTGGCAGCAGTTCCTTTGTCTTGGTCAGGGCGCCCTTGTATGTCATGGAGAGATATCTTCCTGCTTGAAGTACATAATTGCAATCGGCGTTCTCAAGGTATGGTGCGAAGAAGAATACGTTCTTTGTACGGTAATACTTGGACTTCGGATTGCTCCCGGGGATGTCAAGGGTATAGCAGTCGCAGGCACCTATTGTGTCAATCCTGGTGTTGTGGCTCTGCATGTATTTGACCACATAATAGGAGACATAATCATCAGGAAGATTGTCGTCAGTGACCATGACGCACTTCCGGTCTGGAAGCTCTTTTATCACAATAGTCTCAAATTCATCCTGTATATCCGGGCTGCAAAGGGATGTGATGGTGTCAAGGCGGTTTTGGATGCTGTCCCTTGTGGCTCTGTGCTTGGCAATCTCAGAGTCGACCACATCAAGCTCGGCTCTGAGCAGGGATGTCGTACTATCGACATTTCTGTCCTCGTCATATTCACGTATCTGGTCAGTAGAGAAACTGAGTCCCAGAAGTTCACGGATAAGTGCAAGACGGCGCACGTCATCTATGGTGTACATTCTGTAATTGTTCTCATCATTTCTCACAGGGTGCAGTATCCCAACCTTCTCATAATATCTGATAGAATCCACGCCGATATCAAACAGCTTAGACAATTCCCCAATCTTGAAAGTATCCTTTTTCTTCATAATATAATCTCCAATTCCTGATCTCATATAACTGTATCGTAACACACCACCTAATCAAATTCTATTTTCTATAAAAATACTTAATAAAATTAAGCTGACATATGGAGAAATCTTCACATCTTCCGAAATTTGCAAAAACAAATCAAGTGCATTGACTCTGGCATGATACAAGGGTTTACCATTTCACCAAGTTAATTGAACACACAAAAAGGAGGAATGGTTATGGATAGGATATTAACTCACCCGATACTGGGGGACACCCCGGAGGGCAGACTGGTGAATTTTACATATGATGGACAGACACTTCAGGGAATAGAGGGCGAGCCGATCGCGGCGGCGCTCAGAGTGGCGGGCGTCATGACACACAGATACACCAAGAAGAGACATGAGCCGCGGGGGGTGTTCTGTGCCATAGGGAGGTGTACGGACTGTGTCATGGTCGTAAATGGCAAGCCAAATATAAGAACGTGCATCACTCCTCTGGAAGAGGGAATGGACGTGAGAACGCAGTATGGTGCGTCGGCAGAGAAGGATTTTTAGGAGGTGACCGCTATGATAGAGAGATATGATCTGATAGTGATAGGTGCAGGTCCGGCAGGACTTTCAGCTGCGATAGAGGCTGCGAAGAACGGAATGAAGCCGATAGTATTTGATGAGAATGCAAAGCCGGGCGGTCAGCTCTTCAAGCAGATACACAAGTTCTTCGGTTCAAAGGAACACAAGGCGAAGATAAGAGGATTCAACATAGGTTACGAACTTCTTGAGGAGGCAAATAAACTGGGTGTGGATGTAAGGCTTAATGCAACAGTTGTGGGTCTCTATGACGAGAAAGAAGTGACAGTCAGGATTGGTGATGAGATAAAGCATTTCAAGGGCGACAGTGTGCTTGTGGCGACAGGAGCCAGTGAGAACATGGTTACCTTCAAAGGCTGGACACTTCCGGGAGTCATCGGCGCAGGTGCCGCCCAGACTATGATGAATCTTCATCACATAAAGCCGGGTAACAGGATATTGATGCTCGGTTCAGGAAATGTAGGACTTGTCGTCAGCTATCAGCTCATGCAGGCAGGGTGTGAGGTCGTGGCTTTAGTTGATGCAGCACCGAGGATTGGAGGATACGGAGTACACGCTGCGAAGATATCGAGATGTGGAGTTCCATTTTACCTGTCACATACGATCGTTGAAGCGAGTGGAACGGACAGGGTAACAGGAGTGACGATCGCACAGGTAGACAGCCATTTTAATTTCATAGAGGGAACCGAAAAGACATTTGACGTTGATACGATATGCGTTGCCGTTGGACTTTCACCTATGTCACAGCTTTTAAAGCAGGCGGGCGTAAAGATGAAGGATACTCCGGGGGGATACGTTCCTGAGTGTGACGAATGGGGCAGAACCTCAGTGCCGGGAATATTTGCAGCCGGCGATGTGTCCGGAATCGAGGAGGCAAGCTCAGCCATGATCGAGGGCAGGATAGCGGGATCTGTCATATCGCAGGATCTCGGGTTTATAGATAAATCAGAGATGGAAGCACGTGCATCGGAGCTTGAGGATGCACTTGGAAGCCTCCGTGAGGGAATGTTTGCACCGAAGAACAGGGGCAAGCTGATCGAGAAAACAGAGGAAGGCATAGATGTATCGATGAATCTGCTGGAGCACGGCTTTGTGGCAGATGACGAGATAGAGAGATATCCGGGAGTGACTCACAGGAAGGGAATACATCCGGTTATAGAGTGCACCCAGAACATCCCGTGCAACCCGTGCCAGGATGCGTGTCCAAAGGGGTGCATAAGCATAGGGGCAAATATAACCTCTCTTCCGACAGTGACGGAAAATCCATGTATAGGATGTGGCATGTGCGTTGCAAGCTGTTCAGGACAGGCCATATTCCTGGTGGACGAGGACACCGGGGATGGCTATGGAACGGTGACATTACCATATGAGTTCCTGCCTATTCCAGAGAAAGGAACAAAGGGCGTGGCACTTGGCCGTGATGGCCATGAGGTGTGCGAGGCGGAGGTCGTAAGTGTCAGAAGCGCAAAAGCATTTGACCATACCAATCTGCTGACCATGAAAGTGCCGAAGAACATGGTGATGAAGGCAAGATTTTTCAAGGAGGTGCGGTTATGATAGATATCAGAGAAAAACTTGACGCCATAGGACCTTATGTTCCGGCACCGGATGACGACATGCTGGTGTGCAGGTGTGAGGAGGTCACAAAGGGCGAGATAAGGCAGGCAGTCCATGCGGGAATGCTGACGATAGAAGAGATAAGAAGATTCCTCCGGTGTGGGATGGGATTGTGTCAGGGACAGACTTGTGGCAAGCTGGTGAAGGGCATTGTGGCAAGGGAACTTCATGTGTCACCTCTTGACATAGAGCCTGCCACGTCAAGGGCACCTATGAGACCTACAGAGATGCGGATACTTGCGAGAGATGGAGGTGAGGCTCATGAGTAAACATACAGCAGAGGTTATAATCATCGGCGGCGGTGTAAATGGATGTGCTGCGGCATACTATCTGGCAAAAGCAGGAATGAAGGATGTAATAGTGCTAGAGGGTAGTCCGAGCATAGGACACGGAGGCTCCTCGCGAAACGGAGGCGGAGTCAGACAGTCGGGAAGAGATGTCAGGGAGCTGCCATACGCTATGTATGCAGTGCAGAATATGTGGCCGACACTTTCCGAGGAGCTTGGAGTTGACGTGGAATACTATCAGAAGGGCAACCTTAGACTTGGCAAGACTGATGCCCATATGGAAAAGCTCAGGGATCTTGCGGCAAATGCTAACTCTCTCGGACTTGATATGAAGATCATAGATGGCAAAGAGGTGAAGGAGATATGCCCATACCTCTCTGACGAGATAATCGGCGCCAGCTGGTGTCCTACAGATGGACATGCAAATCCTATGCTGACGACTCTGGCGTACTACAAGAGGGCAACGGAGCTTGGGGTAAATTTCTTTACTGACGCAAAGGTTGTTGCACTTGAGAAAGTAAAGGGAAAACTCAGAAAGGTCATATTGGAATCAGGTGAGGTGTTCGAGGCGGACAAGGTTATCCTGGCTGCCGGATATGAGAGCAGATTCATCGCAAGGACAGTTGGAATAGATGTGCCGATGACAAAGTATTTTGAGGAGGCATTGGTTACGGAGGTGCAGCCGCACATGTTCGACATCATGCTTGGTGTTGCATCCGCTGACTTTTACGGACATCAGTCACAGCACGGATCATTTGTATTTGGCTCAGATTCGGGACTTGAGGAGACAACGGATATGGGACTTGATGAGCTCAGGACTTCACCGCTTACCGTATCTGCCGGATGCAGGGCGATCATGGGATACATACCGATGCTGGCTGATGCCAAGATCGTAAGGACCTGGGGCGGATGGCTTGATCTCTGCTATGATGGTGTTCCAGTCATAAGCGAGGTCGACGAGGTGCCGGGACTTATACTGGCATGTGGATTTACAGGGCATGGATTTGGAACGGCACCGGCTGTTGGACTGATGCTCTCACAGATGGTGCTCGGCGAGAAGACTGTGGTGGATATATCATCTCTACGGTATGACAGATTCAAGGCTGTCAGGTAGACAGCATATGGATCAAAGGCGTATATTATTGATGAAGCAATTCTGTTGAGCAATATAATAGGTACTCCACAGAGCAAAAGTATCAATAATAACAATAAGCTAAAGGAGAGATATAACATGGAGAATTTTTTTTATAATATTCCGACAAAGGTATCATTTGGCAAGGGCGCCATTGATGATCTGCCAGGGTACATCAGCGAATACGGAGACAGTGTTCTGCTGGTGTACGGAGGCGGAAGTATAAAGAGGACAGGGCTGTACGACAGGATAATCGAGTTACTTGACTGTAGTCACATTTCCCACATTGAGCTTTCTGGTGTGGAACCCAACCCGAGACTCACAACGGTGAAGAAAGGTGTGCAGATGTGTCTGGATCATGATGTGAAGGTGATACTTCCTGTGGGAGGCGGCAGTACAATAGACTGTTCCAAAGCTATAGCAGCCGGAGCGTGCTATGACGGTGATCCATGGGATCTGGTCGGACACCCGGAGAAGATAGAGAATGCTATGCCGATCATAGCTGTCGCGACTATGGCTGCGACGGGTTCTGAGATGGATCCATTTGCAGTTATCACAAATGAGGAGACAAAGCAGAAGAAGGATATCGCATCCGATCTGCTCTATCCTGCTTATGCGATACTTGACCCTGAGTATACATTTTCCGTTCCTGCATACCAGACGGCAGCAGGTGTGGCGGATATCATGAACCATATATTTGAGGTTTATTTTGCAGATAACGGAGACACATACATGCAGGACCGCATGATGGAGGCTCTTCTTAAAACCCTTATAAAGTACGGTCCGGTGGCAGTCTCAGAGCCGGACAACTATGACGCCAGAGCAAATATCCTCTGGGCATCTGAGTGGGCGATAAACGGATTCATAGCGTGTGGCAAGGATGGCCCATGGCCGGCGCACTCCATAGAGCATCAGCTGAGTGCTTACTATGATATAACACATGGACACGGACTTGCGATCATCACGCCGGTTCTGATGGATTACATTCTTAACGAGAAGAGCCTTCCGGTTCTGGTAAATTACGGAGTGAATGTGTGGGATATAGACAGGACAAAGGATCCTTATGATATAGCCCGAGAAGCAATATCAAAGACACAGAAGTTATATGAGGATATGGGTCTGACCTCGGATCTCGGCGAGCTGGGCGTGCCTTATGAGAAGGACTTTGACGAGATGGCTGAGAAGGCGGCATCAGAGGACCTTGAGCATTGCAGGGTGCCTCTGACGAAGTCTGATGTAGTGGAGATTTATAGAAGATGCTTTAAAAACGTAAAGTAACAACATCGCAAAATGCATGATTTGATATATATACAGTTGGACTGTGGTAATGGCTAACAAAGATCAGATATTTTGTGGATGACAGGAATTACAGCAGGAGGTGGCAGTATGGACAGCAAGGTTGAATTCTTATTTCTGAATGAAGAGGACATGATAAAGGCGGGCGTACTAGATGCGGACAGAGCTGTAGATACCATAGGAGAGGTCATAACACTCCTCAGCGAGGGAGACTATCTCATGGGCGGCAGAGCGCATAACGACCACGGTGTACAGCTCATATTCCCGGAGAAGTCGGACATTCCGAATTTTCCTCTGGCGGACTCGGCGGACAGGAGATTCATGGCGATGCCGGCATATCTTGGAGGAAGATTTCATATGTGCGGTGAGAAGTGGTATGGCTCAAATGGCAGAAATTCGCACAAGGGACTGCCGAGATCCATACTCATGGCGACACTGAATGACGTGGAGACAGGACAGCCGCTTGCGTACATGTCAGCCAATCTCCTGAGTGCCATGAGAACCGGAGCGATGCCCGGGCTTACTGCCATGTATCTTGCAAGAAAGGATAGCAGGGTACTGACTACCCTTGGCGCAGGAGTCATAGGAAGGACAAGCCTCATGGCTATCATGGCAAAGTTCCCGGACCTGGAGGAGCTGAAGATCAAGGGCAGCTCAAAGACTTCGCACACCGCCCATGAACTGGCGGATTACGCCAGGGAGAACTATAAGAGTCTCAAGGAGATAATCATCTGCGATACTCTGGAGGAGGCCGTGAGGGATGCAGATATCATAGCGGAGGCGGTATCTGTTGAACCGAGAAAATGGCCTGTCATAGATCCGGCATGGGTGAAGCCTGGATGCACGATCATATCATCTGGAACCATGGATATGGATCTGGAGTTTGTCAGGGACCACGTGACGAAGGTTGTAGACAACATACAGATGTATGAGGAATATGTAAATGTGTATCAGGAGTGGGACGAGGATGGCAACAGGATATCACTTGGAACACCAGGAATACACTTTGTAAATATGGTGACGGATGGCTGGATAGAGAAGAGTGAGATCAGACATCTGGGAAACATAATGCGTGGCCTCGAGCCGGGACGAACGAGTGATGACGAGATCTTTCTCGTGAGCCTTGGCGGCATGCCGATCCTTGATGTAGGCTGGGGCTATGAGTGCTACCAGAGAGCTCTGAGGGAAGGCATCGGAACAAAGCTTAAGCTGTGGGATGCGCCATATATGAGATAAAGAAGAAAACAGCAGCCGGATATGTAAATATCCTGGCTGCTGTCATGTTATCTGGTCTGAAGCTTAGCTAATTCTGCCTTGAGACGTTCAATCTCAGCATCCTTGTCGGCGATTTCAGCGTTCTTGTCGGCAATCTCAGCAAGCTTATCAGCCATTTTTACATCCATGTCCTTGATGGTATTTTCCATAGCTTCCATCTTAAGAATCAGTGCATCGGATTCGAGTTCTAAAGACTGATCAATCATATTCCAGACCTCCTCTGTCTCAGTATAAGCATCATACAGATAGGTATATAACTTTTTCGTCAGCGATATCAACTGATGTGCATCAGAAGGCGTGATATTACCTAACTGCTGATTGATTTCTATACTTTGAAGTATATCAGTCTCAACTAGATTTTTCAACGAATTGATAGTGGTTTTATCTGGACCGTTTTTTCTGTTCATAAGTTTTCTCAACTTGAGGAGATGAAAAGGAATAAGGATTATCATCTTGCGGTCGTTGAGTTCCTGGGCACTCAACTGAGCCAGCTTTACGGTTGGTACAGAGTAAATATATGGGGAGTTGTTCTGAAAATCAAGTTTAAGCTGTAGTTCATCAGGAACAGACGATGATACATCACCAAGATAAATGATTCGTGGTTCGGGAAAGTGTAAGGTGTAAACAGGTTTGTTGTCAAATTCTGTCGTATGTATTTCCTTGTTTACATCAGCATAGCCGTAGCCATAGGAGAATACCCTGAAAACTATTTCGTTATCTTCTGTGATCTGTGCTTCCATGTGGTAGGCATATTTGTCATTGAGAATGAGTATTGAATCCGCAAGTGTGGTTTTTAGAGTTCCATCAGCCTGGTGTTCAGTCCAGTGATAGGTTATGGTGGTAGTGGACGGATTGTGATCCGTGCCAAAAAGACCGTTTATCATGTTGGTTACAGCTTTGGATGATAAAGTCAGCATTTTCTTAAATGCATGGTCGAATATCTGGTCAGCAGATTTCTTAGTGGTGTAGGTATCACCACGGTAATTTCCCTGTTTTGTATTTTTCAAATAGAGTCCTCCAATAAAATTTGTATTCCAGCTGGTAGGCATACATTAAATCAATCTTCAGATAAAGTCAATAAAATGGCAAACATTCCTCAATAAAGCGAATTTTGGGGCTTTTTTAGGGGTCATTCTCCAAATTGTATAGTAATTTACAGATTTAAACATCGATTTTTGATGGCATCGAAACGAAAAGCTTTCGACTGTAATATGACCAGCCGAAAGCTTTTTAATGAAAAATGTTAGTGTAAGTTAATCAGATTGTTTTATTCTGAAAGTTACTCTCTGTACCTTGCCGTTCTTGGACCAGATGATGAGCTTGTGTGTTCCCTTCTTAAGAACAGCCTTGCCCGGTTTTACAGCCTTACCGTCCAGCTTCATTTTCGCAAGACTCTTAGGATTAGATACTGTAAGTTTCTTGCCAGGTTTGTAAGTCTTGCCATTTACGACGGACTTGCTTCTGGCGGTTTTGTTCACCTTGGTTGTGGAAGCGCAGAGCCTTGTTGCCTTGTCTGCATCTTTGATGATCCATGATACGGTTTTACCGTCTTTGGATACTGTGCCGTTTGTGAAGTTGACCTTGGACTTGAAGGTTATCTTCATATTTAAGTAGAAGGATGATAAATCCATAGCTTCGTCAGATAATCAGGATGTTGATACAGTTAAGGCAGAAGGGTTAAAAGTGGCAAAGAAATAATTTTTGCTTATGCATACGTTTGAAAATCCAGAGGTACTATTAAGATTGTCTTCGATATCTTTAAAACTTGAGTTTTTTATAGTTGAGATAAACATATGATAAATAGTACCATTTATTCTCTTTTTGGAGTATTTAAGTCCAGATTTTTTTGCATCTTTTATTATAGCTTGTTTTGTTGTGTTAGATAAGCGTGCCATAGATTCAATCATTTCATCATCAAACCCAATAGAAACAGTACAGCTCGCCTTTGTAGCAGATGAGATCTTCACGCTTGTGGTTGTGGCTACTCCACATCCCGTCAGGGCAAATCCGAATACGAAGATGCACATGGTGAGCAGCAGATGTTTTAAATGCTTGTTCATAATAATTGTAACCTCCCTTTTCAAAAACGTTATATAACTCCATACATTTCAAATATATTGTGGCAGACAGAAAAATGTCAATAGCAGAAAAGGAAAAATCAACCAATATTCCATACTTTTGTAACAGAAAAATCACAAAGCTAAATTTATGATTACAGTAGAACATCTTACGAAATGCTATGGAGATTTCATAGCGGTGAGAGACCTGTCATGGCAAAGAGGACAGAGATGCATCAGCAGCGAAGCCCAAGATGAGACATTTGCACTTAATAAAATAAAGTGATGGACCGGTACGGTTGCCAAAATAAACCGTATACTCTGAATAAAATAAACAATTAAAGAATTGGCAAAAAACATTGACCTTGGTATTATACCAGACTCTACAATGAGTGAAAATTAAAAGCAAGAACACATGGAAGAGAGCAAAGGAGCTCATAGGAATATGACTCCGCTGCTCTCTTTTTTATTTGTAAGGAGGAATGGATATGAAGAAGATAGAACTTATCATCAGACCGGAGAAGCTTGAACCACTCAAGAAGATACTCAGCAAGAATGAATACAGCGGACTCACCGTCATGTCGGCCATGGGCTGCGGACACCAGAAGGGCTACAGCGAAGAATTCAAGAAGCTTGGGATGGAGATCAATCTCCTGCCAAAGCTCTACGTCATGACCGTGATACTTGACGAGGATCTGGATGACATACTCACAGAGATATGTGAGAAACTCTCCACCGGTCAGGTTGGAGATGGAAAGATATTTATAACAAATGTTGACGATGTCATGAGGATAAGGACAGGAGAACACGGAGAATCAATACTTTGATTACTACTTTAGAAAAGAGTGAGGTGAGTTGCTGATGGAAGAGAGAAAAGCAATAGTACAGCTTAAAAACATAACAAAGTCATTTGGCGACAATCAGGTGCTGAAGCCCATCAGCCTTGACATATACGAGGGAGAGTTCCTGACATTGCTTGGTTCATCAGGCTGTGGCAAGACGACCACACTTCGTATCATTGCAGGTTTTGAAACACCCACGGAGGGAAATGTATACATAGAAGATAAGGATGTCACAGAGCTGGCGCCGTACAACAGGGATGTTAACACGGTGTTTCAGAGTTACGCTCTTTTCCCTCACATGACAGTCTTTGACAACATAGCATTTGGCCTTGTTGAGAAGAAGATGGACAAGAAGGAGATAAAGAAAAAGGTTCTGGAAATGCTGGATCTGGTACAGCTCCATGGATTTGAGAAGAGAAAGCCATCGCAGATGTCAGGTGGACAGAAACAGAGAGTTGCAATTGCCAGGGCACTGGTAAACTCACCGAAGGTACTGCTTCTTGATGAGCCACTCGGAGCACTTGATCTGAAACTCAGAAAGCAGATGCAGGTGGAGCTCAAGAGGCTGCAGAAGAAGCTGGGAATCACATTTGTGTATGTAACCCATGATCAGGAGGAGGCGCTTACCATGAGCGACAGGATAGCTGTCATGCATCAGGGACACTTCGAGCAGATCGGTACGGCAAAAGAGATATACGAGAATCCACAGACCAAATTTGTTGCAAGCTTCATAGGAGAGTCCAATATATTTGAGGCAAATGTGGACACCATAGAAGGCACTGATCTTGGGCTTACGATGGAGAATGGAAAGGTCAGAGCGAAGGGCGAGGGATTTGTTAAGGAAGAGATCGTGTACATATCGGTACGTCCCGAAAATACGCATCTGTCAGACAAGCCGGTGGATGGATTTACACTGAAAGGAATCGTCAAGGATCAGATCTATGTTGGTTCGGTCCTTAAGACTATAGTGGAACTGCCAAATGGCAAGGAAGTCAAGGTCAACAATCATCCTGATGCCACGGTATATCCTGATGGCACGGCAGTGTCAGTGTACTGGGAGCCGGACAAGGCGGTTGTCATACACACCAAGGAGAATAAGATGTACGACGCCATAGAGGATGCAGTTCTTAAATAAGAAATATCTGCGTGTAATGATAACCGGATTTAGTTTCGGCTATGCAAGGAGGCTTTGCTATGAAAGAAAAAAAGAAAAAGGAGAAAAAGAACACTCTGCCGATATTATGTATGGTTGGTCCAACATCCCTGTGGCTGTTGTTTTTCCTTCTCATCCCACTTATATATGTTGTGGTCATAAGTTTTATGACGAAGGGTGCATATGGCGGAGTTGTCGGCAAGTTCTCAATTGACAGTTATAAGAAGATATTTGATCCGCTGTATCTGACGGTCATGTGGAAGTCGGTTGTCATGGCATTTGAGACAAGCGTGATATGCCTCATCATATCTTATCCATTTGCTTATATGCTGTGCAAGGTGCCGGACAAGATACGCGGAATGCTCACACTTCTCATCATGCTGCCATTCTGGGTAAATGGTCTCATCAGACTGAATGGATGGTCAAATATACTGAGAGACAGCGGCTTTGTAAATACATTGTTGATGAAGATAGGAATCATAGACCAGCCGATACAGATGATGTACTCGGAGGGGGCAGTCCTCTTCGGAATGGTGTATACCTTCTTCCCATTTATGGTACTGCCGCTTACAAGCAGCATATCAAAGCTCGATCATTCGCTGGTTGAGGCGTCATACGATCTGGGGGCAAGAAAGATAAAAACATTTATCAGAGTCATACTCCCGATGACGCTCCCGGGAATATTTGCAGGAACGATACAGGTATTCATACCGAGCCTTGGAGCATTCTTCATATCGGATGTCATGGGCGGCGGCAGCGCGGCATATCTTGGCAATCTGATACAGAACCAGTTCCTTGTGGCACGTAACTGGCCACTGGGCGCAGCGTTCTCGGTACTTCTGATCATCTTCACTCTGGTTGTGCTGAAGGCGTACAGCAGGGTTGGAGATCTGGATGATCTGGCATAAGGAGGGATGGATATGAAGCGAAAAGAAAAGAAGAAGATGGGCGCGGGATCGATCATATTCATGGCACTTGTATATCTGTTCCTGTACATGCCGGTATTTGTCATCATCCTGTTCTCGTTCAACAAGAACAATACAAATATGGTGTTTGACGGATTCACACTCAAGTGGTATCTGGAGGTGTTCCAGGGGGACTCACTTCTGAAGAACTTCTGGCTGTCCATAGAGCTGGCGTTAGTGTCCATGGTCATATCGGTGGTTCTAGGAACTCTGGCAACCATAGGACTTTACAGGTACGAGTTCAAGCTCAAGAAGTTTATCAACGGACTTCTGTACGTGCCGATAGTCATCCCGGAGCTGGTTATAGGTCTTGCCTCACTGGCATCGTTTTCCAAGATGGGCATGACCATGGGATTTGCGACCATGGTGTTCGCACACGTTACATTCTGTCTGCCATTTGTCATCATCACACTGAGATCACGAATTGCGAATTTTGACAGCTCTATAGAGGAGGCTGCCATGGATCTCGGGGCAAATCAGTGGCATACGTTAGAGCGTGTCACCATCCCGATGCTGACACCTGGAATCATATCCGGAGCGCTGCTATCCATAACTCTCTCGATAGATGATGTAATAATCAGCTACTTCGTATCCGGAGCCGGGGATATCACGTTCCCTATCAAGGTATACGGAATGGTCAGAGGCAAGATCACTACAAATGTATATGTCATATCAACTTTGATGATAGTCGGAATAGTTGTGATCTACCTCCTTGCGGGGGCACTTGGAAGGTTTATATCAAAGCGCAGAGAGATAAGAGACATCCGCAAGATAGATGCACAGTAATTCCGTAAGATAGATGCACAGTAATTCCGTAAGATAGATGCGCAGTAATTCGGGAATACAGAATATGTTCCGAAGACATATATGGCAAGGAGGCGTAACAAATGGATGAAACGACAAAGATGACAGCAGACCTTATAGTGTATGGAAAAATCTATACGGCGGACAGCAAACGCAGTCTGGCGCAGGCTATGGCGGTCGCCGATGGAAAGATCATATACGTGGGTGACAGAGCCGGTGCAGAACGCTATGCAGGCGAAAATACTCAGGTTATAGAACATGACAAAGGACTTGTGATACCGGGAATGACAGAGGGACATGCACACATATCAAGCACCACTGAGATAGTGTATGGTGTCAGCCTTGCAAATAAGGAGAGCATAGACGATTATGTGACGGCGATAAAAGATTATATGGCGAGCCACCCTGACGAGAAGGTTGTGAGCGGTTCCGGTTTTGAAAATGGAGTATTTGGATCCTTGGGACCGACCGCTGACATACTGGATGACATATCGACGGATGTGCCGATGGTCATGATAAGTGAGGATCACCACTCATATTGGGTGAACAGCAAAGCTATGGAACTTGTCGGGATTGATGAAACTACCGCTGAGGTTCCCAATGGTGTGATAGTGAGGTATCCGGGAACAAGCAGACCAACGGGATGGTTCAAGGAGATGGCGGGCAATCTGTTCAGTGCGGTGCTGCCTGAGATGACTGCTGACAACTTTGCACATGCCATAGAATGTTATCAGGATATAGCCTTGTCAAATGGCGTCACAATAGCATTTGAGCCAATGTTTGACAAGAAACAGAACTATGACAGAAGATTTGCCGGATATGCAAAGCTTAACAGCGAGGGAAAACTAAAGGTGACATTCAGGGTAGGTTACACGCTAGAGCCTGTTGATGATGAGGACTATGTGTTTGCTGAACTTGCAAAGTATCATGAGAAGTTCCGGTATGTTCCTAAGATACAGGTGAACACGTTAAAGATATTTGCAGATGGAGTAGTGGAAGGTCATACAGCTTTTCTCAGAGATGATTACGCGGATGCCCCAGGAGATAAGGGTGAGCCGATGCTCAGCCAGGAGAGGACAAATGCGGCGGTGAAACGTGCTCTTGATGCGGGATACGATGTACATGCACACGCGATCGGCGATGCTGCGATAGACGAGGTGCTGAATGCATATGAGTACGGACAGACAGAAACAGACAGGGATTACAGAAATGCCATAACACATCTTCAGGTCATGGTGCCGGAGCATGTGGACAGGATGAAGAGCCTTGGTGTGGTAGCGGTCACCAATCCATACTGGCACTTCAGGAACAGCGTGTATTATGACACTTTGGAGAAGCCATTTCTCGGAGAAGAAAGAGCCTCCAAGGAATACTATATGAGATCCATCACAGATGCTGGAATCGTCACAAGCTGTGCCAGCGACTTCCCTGTAACGGTTCCACCGAGAACTATGGATGCACTTCATCTCATGGTGAACAGAAAACAGCCCGGACATCCGGAGATGGAAGAGATGGGTGCCGGCGAGACGATAAGTGTTGAGGATGGTCTTCAGGTCCTCACATATGGCGGAGCATACCAGAACAGGCTTGAGAAGACAAAGGGATCCCTTGAAGCAGGCAAGGATGCCGACTTCGTATTGCTGGATTCGGATGTCCTTACTATCCCGAAGGAAGACATCTACAAGACACAGGTTACAGCCACTTATATATGTGGTGAGAAAGTCTGGGCGTAAGAATAAACAACCAGACTGGTGTTCAATAAAAGGAGGAAATGACTATGATAAGAGGAAAAATCAAAAAAATGATGGCTGCAGCACTTGCAGCGACAATGGTATTTACGATGACAGCATGTGGCAGCGATTCAGAAGAGAAAACTGCAGACGGATACGCAAAGGAGATATATCTGTACAACTGGTCAGAGTATATGAGTGAAGATGTTCTCAATAAATTTGAGGAGGAATATGGCATAAAGGTAGTGGAGACTACATTTGAGTCGAATGACGAGATGCTGGCAAAGCTCATGGCGGGAGGCGGATCAGAATATGACATTGCAGTACCTTCAAACTTCTACATAGAATCTATGAAGGCAAATGATCTGCTTGAGCCTCTGGACAAGGATGTGATCACCAATTATGACAATATCGATGAGACTTACAGGACAATGCAGTGTGATCCGGATGGAGAGTACTGTGTTCCATATATGGGAACATCCTGTGTATGGATAGCAAATAAAAAGATGCTGGACGACTATGGTATAGAGATCCATAAGATGGACGACTTGAAGAATGATAATCTGAAGAATAATATTTTGCTTGTGGATGATTCCCAGGCTATTATGAGTGTAGGTCTGCTGGGATGCGACCTTGATCCTACATCGGGCAACCTCGATGATATTGCAAAGGCAAAGGATTATATAAGTGGGCTGAATCCATATATCAAGGCATTTGCAGCGTCAACAGACACGAGAGACAGTATGGCAAAGGGAGAGGTAGCAGTTGCTCTCATGTACAGCGGCGAGGCACTTCAGGCGATGAAGGAGAATCCGGATCTTGAGGTAGTCATGGATGGTGAGCAGTGTTCACTCTCAATGGATACAATGGTCCTGCTCAAAGGCTCAAAGCACAAAGAGGAGGCAGAGCTGTTCCTTAACTTTATATTGAGACCTGACATATCCGCAGAACTCACAAATGAATTTCAGTTCATCTGTGCCAATAAGGCAGCAGTAGAATATCTGGATGATGACCTGAAAAACAGTCCACTGTGTGTGCTCACAGATGATATGAAGAAGAGAATATTTATGATAAATACATTTGATGCAGATGCGATATCAGCTGAGACAGATGCGGTCATGGAGATCAAATCATCCAGATAGGAACAGCCTATGGGATTGCAGAAGAAGATACGCGTAGACACATCTATAAAAAAGAAAAACGCGAAGCTCAATATAAAATATGCAATATTACAGATGATGTTCTGGACCTGTGCGGCATCTGCGTACGCATACCTCACGCAGATGCTGCAGTACAAAGGTTTTACGGACGGACAGATAGGAGTAATAAATGCGGTAAAATTATTTTCAACTGTAGTGTTTCAGATAATCATAGGTGTATTTTCCGACCGGCATGCAGAACGTATCCAGTTAAAATATATCATCTCAGTGCTGACTGTTGTGGCGCTGCTGTTGACATCTGTTTTTTATGAGTATAAATTATCGTTTGTACAGACAGTGATGCTGTTCATCGGATTTGGTGCAACATTTACATGCATATCACCGCTTATAGATTCCCTGTCCATAAAGTATATGAACGGCGGTAGAAATATCAACTACCCTATATGCAGGGCAGCAGGTTCCTGCGCGTGGGCTGTGGCATGTGTGCTGTTTGGGGTGTTCTGTGACAGGTATGATGCGAACAGGCTTCTGATACTACAGATGCTGTTCACCGCCATGATGCTGGCGGTGCTGCTAGTCATGGATGATACATCATCCTGCAGCGATTGCAGGGCTTTGGGCGCAAGAGAGAGAATAGCTGCAGCAAACATTACGGAGACCCGGAAAACAGAGGTACACACCGCAGGATATCTGCTCACAACATACCCGAAGTACAGGTGGTTTCTCATAGGTTCAGCGGTTATGTTCATGGGATATAATGTTGGAACGACATTCCTGATAAATGTGTTTGAACGCCTGGGTGGCAATAATTTTCATTATGGACTGGCTGAGTTCGTGATGGCGGTCAGTGAAGTCCCGTCGGCATTCCTGCTCATAAAATTCAGGAAGCGGATATCTCTTGACAAGATAATGCTGTGCTGTGCGGTGTTCATGACATTCAAGAACATGTTCGCGGCATTCTCGGACAATGTGTGGGTGATCGTCATATCCCAGGGATGCGAGATGCTGGGCTTTGGGTTATTCTATTCCGGAAGTGTGTATCTTATAGAAGAGATGCTGTCACCCGCTGATGTGGTGAAGGGAATGTCATTGATAAACGCGTTTACGGTGGGAGCCGGAGAGGGGATAGGAGCTCTGCTGTGTGGATGGATAAATTCCAGATACGGACTTACAGTGCTCATGGATTCCAGCGTAGTGATAAGTGCAGTGTCCATTGTATGTATAGTGATCATGTGTCGTGCGTCAAAAGAGATTCACGGCAAAATAATAAAAAACAGCTGATATATGACGAGAGAAAGGTTTGGTAAGGATTATGAAGAACCGAGATGTAGAATCAGAAGCGGCAGGAAGAAAGAGCAATATAGAAACAGACAAGCAGAATATAAGCTTCCTCTACCTCAGCGAGGAGGATATGATAGATGCGGGTGTTCTCAACCCGGGAAGATGTGTGGATGTTATGGAGGAGACCATGGGACTCATGGAGGACGGAGATTTCCTCATGGGTGGTCCGTACAATGACGCACATGGCCTTATGTTGTACTTCCCAAAGAAGTCACCGATAGAGAATTTCCCGGTCAACAATGCCAGAGACAGGAGATTCATCGCCATGCCGGCATATCTTGGCGGCAGATTCCATGTGGCAGGAGAGAAGTGGTACGGTTCAAATGGCAACAACAGAGCCATAGGGCTCCCTCGTTCCATACTGATGATGATGCTCAACGATGTGGAGACAGGAAAACCTCTGGCATATATGTCCGGAAATCTTCTGAGTTCCATGAGAACAGGTGCCATGCCGGGACTTGCGGCAAAGCTTCTGGCAAGGAATGACTCAAAGGTGCTCACACTGGTCGGCCCTGGAGTCATATGCAGATCAAGTCTCAGAGCCATCATGTCACAGAGATTTGACATAGACACCATCAAGATAAAGGGCAGCTCACCGACATCGGCAAATGCGATTAAGATGAAAGAGTACATAGAGGAAAATTATCCTCAGGTAAAAAATATAGTTCTGTGCAAGGATATGGAGGAGGCACTTAAGGATGCCGACATCATAACTGAGGCAGTCTCATGCAAGGAGGGCGAGTGGCCAGAGTACAAGCGAGAGTGGCTCAAGCCCGGAGCGCTGGTCATCTCTACAAGTACCTTCAATATGGAGCATAAGAGCATTGTTGACCTGAAAAAAGTCATAGACAACTACGGAATGTACGAGAACTACGCAGAGGAAGATAATGTTGGATATGATGAAAATGGCAACAGACTCCACACAGGCTGCATGGGAGAGGACTTCGTCTATATGGTGCAGGATGGATTGATCGAGAGGAATTCTCTTACTACATTTGGAGAGATAATCCGCGGCAAGAAGCCCGGCCGTGAATCTGACGACGAGATCATCCTCGTATCCATAGAGGGCATGCCGACAGAGGACGTCGCCTGGGCATATGAATGTTACACCTATGCCCTTGTCCATGATATCGGCACGAAACTCAAAGTCTGGGATCGCCCATATGCATTTTGACGGACGGTTACAGTCATATTTACCCAAATAAAGTCCATGTAGGTACATGTTCAATCACGTTCTACATCTGTCACTTCAACAGTTTCTATATGCATGCGGCTCTGCACGCGATAAGAGCGTTTGCGTGCGACGCCTTAGCACAGAAACTGCCGAAGTTCGGATGTATTCACTACCGATTGCCCATGTACCTACATGGACTTATATTTTTAGGTAAATATGCCTGTAACCTGTTATGCATTTTGAGTGATTGTGGCATAGATATATATTTTCACGCTTCAAACAATTGGTGACAAAGTTTAATGGTTTCAGGGTTTGTACTGCTGCTGTAGAACTCCACAGTGCCCTTCTCTATGGAAGGCGTGAGAAGCTCAGCGATGCGCAGTCTCCTCTGAAGCTCCAGGGCGGTGCCGTGGGCTCCATTGAAGATCTTCACGTCAGGTCCGGCAATACGCTGTATAACCTTCTCCACAAATGGATAATGAGTGCAACCGAGAACGATGGCATCCACATGCTTCTCCAGAGATGGGGCGAGCAGTCCTTTCAGAAATTCAGTGATCTCCTCACCATCGAAAATTCCCTTTTCCACATAATCCGCAAGGCCCGGACATGGAACCGGGTAAATATCGGACTCCTTTGAATAATGTTTCATGAGTTCATGAAATTTAGGTAGAGCCAGTGTGGCAGGGGTGGCCATGACAGCTACCTTGTCGTGCTCCTTCCACAGAACCGCAGGCTTCAGAGCCGGTTCAATACCGATGATCGGTATGGAAGGATACTGCTGTCTCAGTGTCGAGGCTGCAACACTTGTGGCGGTGTTGCAGGCGATGACGATCGCCTTCACATCCTTTGCGAGAAGAAAATTGGTACACTGCTCCGATCTCTCAAGAATAGCCTCTCTGGTCTTTGTTCCGTAAGGTGCGTGTGCCGAATCGCCAAAATATATATAATTTTCACAGGGCATGAGCTCCACGATGTCGCGGAGAACGCTTATTCCGCCGAGCCCTGAGTCGAATACTCCAATTGAACGTGTGTCCATAATAAAATCTCCAATGTTTTGTATCACTTGTGTTGATAGTTTATCTCCAACCTAAAATTATACTATTATAGTCAATAAAAAACAACTTACGGAAGTATATATTATAGAAGTAACAGAAAATCCGGGCGTAAGGAAGATTAAATGTTTATAAACTGTATAGACTATTCACAAATAGTGGTGTTAGAATGATACGAGTCATAAAGAAAGGCGGATGATGACATGGCACGAAATTTGGTTTCTATAGTAAAAGAGAAAATGATTGAATACTATGCCGGGGATTCCAGACGGGTACATCACTTCCTGAAGGTTCATTCATTTGCGAAGCTGATAGCTGAGATGGAGGGCATGGAGCCCGACGAGATGCAGGTCCTGGAGATCGCAGCACTTGCCCACGATATAGGCATAAAGAACGCAGAACTGAAATATGGATATAATAATGGCAAGCTGCAGGAACAGGAGGGACCTCCTGAGGCAAGACGGCTGCTCAGAGAGGCAGGTGCAGAAGATGCCGCAGTGGAGAGGGCATGTTATCTGGTGGCACATCACCACACCTACAGGAATATAGACGGTTTGGATTATCTGATACTGGTGGAGGCCGATTTCCTCGTCAACATGTATGAGGATAAGGCGGACGCAGATACTATAAGGACGGCATACGATAATATATTTGCCACGGAATCCGGCAAAATGCTGTGCAGACAGCTCTTTTCGCTGGAATATTGAAAAAAAGATGAATTATGTTATACTTAACAGGTCAGAGATGGCGGCAGGGATAGACGCCGCTGTTAGATTTGGAGGAGAAAGATGAAGCTTTATATATCAAAGTTACTGTCTACAGCTTTGCCAATAGTAGGAGTGCTGTGTATATTTGGATTTGCATTTGCAGGAAATATAAGCATGGGCTGGATTCTGTTCGTAGTGCTTGCGCTTATATCAGGCATTATAAACACCATATTCTTCAGATGTCCGCACTGCGGCAAATCAATACCGGCAAACTGTACGGTCAACCAGAAGTATTGTCCTCTGTGTGGAGAGGATCTCGGTATGAAGCCTTCAAGAATAAGCTACTACGGAAAATGCCGCAAGAATAAGAACGGAGTTATGAGAGGTTATTCCACAGTTGGACCTATGGTATTCATAGTAAGCCTGCTCATACTGTTTCTCATTGTGATGGCTGTATTTGGAGTGGACAGTCTCAATAAAGGTATGGGAAGGATTGCAGTCATACTTGCATTCTGTGTGAGCGTTATACTTGCGATATTCTGTAGGATAGCGGTATCATCGGCGGTGAAGATGGATGACAAGGCGATATATTTCAGTAAGATACCATTTATGTGGAGAAAATACGAGATAGATGATATAGTAGAGAATGAGCGCGTTGTAGAGCCGTTCTATCACGTGAACAGAGGATACATATTTGCAACCTCAAAGGGAATGGTGGCTATACCGATGGCATCATATGCAGGTGGCCAGGAGTTCTTTACGGAATTTACCTCAAGGATAGGCCAGAGCATGCCGGATGTGAGACCGGATCTTGTGTTGTCCAAGAGATCAGATCAGGCAAAGGCTGATGAAGAGCACTATGAGGAAGCGGTGAAGCTTTACAACGAGCATTACGGTGAGAAGAGATAATACACAATTAATTAATGAAAGGATAACGAGATGGACGTAAAAGACATTGGAAAAAAGATTGAGAACGTGGAGCTTGTTGAGGCTATGCACGCAGTTAGAGAAAATGAGAACAAGGATACACTTAAGCAGCTCTTTGAGTCAGTGGTCCATGCAGTATTTATAGTTCCTGCAAAGTTCGACCAGGAGCCAAAGCCTGATGAGAATGGAAAGGTTACATTCCAGGACGGAGTGAAGATCAACTTCTCACTTCTGACAAATGAGCAGGGAGACAAGGTACTTCCGTGCTTCACAGATTATGAGTCGATGGCTTCATCGCAGTTTAACGATGGCTTCCAGAGAATAATACTTCCATATAAGCAGCTTGAGGATCTTGTGTTCAATTCAAATGGAAACATAAGCGGAATAGCTATGAATCCTTTCACTGAGAACTGCTTTATATCAGGAGAGTTTATCCGTCAGTACAGAGAGCGCTCACGTACAGGACTTGTACAGAGCAAGATCAAGCCAGGCGCAACAGTCAAGCTCAGAACACCAAAGTATCAGCCGATACAGATGCTTGATGCTGCAAGAGAGTATCTGGCAGACAAAGAGAATGTTGACAGAGCGTATATACAGATGATGGAGGAGCAGGGACAGGAGGATAAGTATCTTGTTGCTCTTGAGGTAAACGGAGACGAGAAGCCTGTATTTGCCGGACTCATACCTCTTATGAAGCCTCATTCATTTGGCATCGAGGTGGCACTGGTCAGAGCAGACAACATGCTTGGTAAGAAAGTGACAGAGGTGACAGAGCCGTTCTATGTTAGAGCCGGACTTGAAAATTAAATGAGAGGATCGTTATGTTAAAAAAATATCTGACTATATTTCTTATATCCATGGTACCAATACTTGAGCTTCGAGGCGCCATACCGTATTCGGTGGGCTTTGGACTTCCGAGTATACCGTCATTTATAGTGTGCGTCATAGGCAATATGATACCGGTTCCATTTATATACTGGTTTGCAAGACGTGTGCTTGAGTGGGGAAAAGACAAGAGATTCATAGGCAAATTCTTCACATGGTGTCTTGTGAAGGGAGAGCACGGCGGACAGAAGCTCATGGCAAAGTCCGGCACTGGAGTGTATATCGCACTTCTGCTGTTCGTGGGAATACCACTTCCGGGAACCGGGGCGTGGACAGGAACACTGGCAGCCAGCTTCCTTGAGCTTGACTGGAAGAAAAGCGTTATCATGGTCATGCTGGGAGTGATCATGGCAGGAGTGATCATGTACCTTGGAAGTATAGGATTGTTCGGAGCGATAGGTCTTTTGAAATAATACTGATATAAGTAAGATTTACAGAGAGGTTGATAAATATGGCATTTAATCCGGGAATGATGTTTAAGATCAAAGGAGCCTGGGAGCGGTTCGTCCAGAATCATCCAAAGTTCCCTATGTTCCTCAGGGCAGCCGCTGCCACAGGAATAAAGGAAGGCTATATAATAGAAGTGAAGATCACAGATACAGAGGGCAAGACCATTTGTACCAATGTGAAGCTCACAGATTCCGACATGGATCTCATAGATGTCATAAAAGACATGAGTACAAACGGAAGATAGACGGACAGGATCAAATATACTAGAAATTATATAAAAGACTTCTTGACTTGCATAGGTCGATTGTGTTATTGTAGACTTTGCGATGAAAGAGGTCTTTTTTTTGTGCCTTAAAATAACAATGGAGGTAAGTGGAAATGCGCGTTAAAATAACATTGGCATGTCAGGATTGTAAACAGCGTAATTACAATATGACAAAGGATAAGAAAACGCATCCAGACAGAATGGAAACAAAGAAGTACTGTAGATTCTGCAAGGCTCATACAGTACACAAGGAGACAAAATAGTCTGAACCAGTAAGGAGGAATAGAGTTATGTCTAAATCTAGTAAAGAAGAAAAGTCAAATACTCTCAAGAGAAGCTGGTTTCAGGAATTAAAGGGAGAGTTCAGGAAGATTACATGGCTTGACAAGAGCTCCCTTGCAAGACAGTCATTTGCGGTAGTTGTTTCCTCAGTCGTACTCGGCTGTATCATAGCTATCGTAGATTGGTTGATCCAGATTGGTTTGAATTTCATAGTTGGGTAAAGGATGGTGGAGAATATGTCAGAGGCAGAGAATGCAAGATGGTATGTTGTTCATACCTACTCAGGATATGAAAACAAAGTAAAGGCTGATATTGAGAAAACAAAAGAAAACAGAAATTTACAAGACCAGATTTTAGAGGTAGTCGTTCCGGTTGAAGATGCCACAGAGATTAAGAATGGTAAGCCAAAGTCGATCGAGAGAAAGATACTTCCTGGTTACGTTCTCATCAACATGATCATGAACGATGTTACATGGTATGTTGTACGTAATACCAGAGGAGTTACAGGATTTGTCGGATCAGATCCAAGAAAGCCTGTACCACTCACTGATGAGGAGCTGAGCAATCTGTATCAGACCTCAGAGGAGGTTGTCATCGATGTTGAAGTGGGAGACTCAATAACGGTTACTTCAGGTGCCTGGGAAGGCACAGTAGCAACAATTAAGGCAATTAATACTGCAAAACAGACCGTAGCCATCGAAGTAGAAATGTTTGGTCGTGTGAATACTGTTGATATTGCGTTTGCTGATATCAAGAAGTTGTAATTATCAAGTGGATTGTACCACAGTATTTTGGAGGAATGCTAAAATGGCAAAGAAAGTAGAAGGATACATCAAATTACAGATACCTGCAGGAAAGGCAACTCCTGCACCACCTGTTGGACCAGCTCTTGGTCAGCACGGTGTAAATATCGTTGCTTTCACAAAGGAATTCAATGCAAGAACAGCTAATGAGGGTGACATGATCATTCCTGTTGTTATCACAGTATACCAGGATAAGAGCTTCAGCTTCATTACAAAGACTCCACCTGCATCACTTCTTATCAAGAAGGCATGTAACATCAAGTCAGGTTCTGCAAACTCAAAGAAGACTAAGGTTGCAACAATTTCTAAGGCTAAGGTTCAGGAGATCGCTGAACTTAAGATGAAGGATCTGAACGCTGCAAGCCTTGAGTCAGCTATGAGCATGATCGCTGGAACAGCTCGTTCAATGGGCGTTACAGTTGAAGAGTAATACAGATATTTAGTGGGAGGGTCGCTCCCGATATGACCACAGGAGGTTTATAATAATGATAAAGAGTAAGAAATATGTAGATGCAAGCAAGCTCTATGATAAGACCGCTGCTTACGAGGCAACTGAGGCAGTTGCTTTAGTTAAGAAGATGGCTTCAGCTAAGTTTGATGAGACAGTAGAGGCACACCTCAGACTCGGTGTTGATGGACGTCACGCTGATCAGCAGGTTCGTGGTGCCGTAGTTCTTCCACACGGAACAGGTAAGACTGTTAAGGTTCTCGTATTTGCTAAGGGTGCAAAGGTTGACGAGGCTCTTGCAGCAGGCGCTGATTACGCTGGTGGAGACGAGCTCGTGCCAAAGATCCAGAACGAGGGATGGTTAGATTTCGACGTTGTTGTTGCAACACCTGACATGATGGGCGTTGTAGGACGTCTTGGTCGTGTACTTGGACCAAAGGGTCTCATGCCAAACCCTAAGGCTGGAACAGTTACTATGGATGTAGCTAAGGCTATCTCAGATATCAAAGCTGGTAAGATAGAGTACAGACTTGACAAAGCCAACATTATCCATGTGCCAGTGGGAAAAGTTTCTTTCACAGAGGAACAGTTAAACGAGAATTTCCAGACTTTAATAAATGCTATTGTTAAGGCAAAGCCAGCCGCTGCTAAGGGTCAGTACCTTAAGAGCGTTGTAATTGCTTCAACAATGGGCCCTGGTGTAAAGATCAACACAACAAGCTACGTATAAAAGCCGGTTGACCTGAGCATCAGTCACACAAAAGCCCCACACCACTATGAGATATCTTCAGGATATTGCGTAGGGTGTGGGGCTTTTTATATGCAAAAAACGATAATAAATACTGATCAACATAAAATAGATTATCTAAATACATATTGACAACTATATCCAAAAGTAAGATACTGTATATAACATAAATGGAGAGGATGAGTATGGCAACAAAAATAAATATTAATACAAAACAGTTACATGCGGATATAAAGGCGTTGAAGGACGATATTGACGCGAGTATGCGTGAAAGACTTGTTATCCAGTGCGGATATGAAGAGCTTGCGTCACAGTGGAGCGGGCCGGCCGCAAAAACTTATGATGAAGGATTTCGAAATGCTATGACCAATATGAAGGCTTTATATAGTGATATTAAGGATAAGATAGATGGCGTTTATGACATGTGTAAATTGTTTGAGAAGTGTGAAGCTTCAGTATTGGATAGGATTCAGGAACTCTGATCGGGAAAAGTTCAGGAAGGAATGGTTATGTGGAAAGCGATACAGAAATAATAGTGGTGCCATTAAGGCAAATGTTGCTATTTGAAAAACTATTTGCGCAGAACTATGCGGATATGCTTGTACGATTTGGAAGTATTATAGAAACGTGCAACAAAATAAATGGTTATTGGGAAAGTGATGGATGGACAGAGATTTATGAAGATATGGCAGACAAATCAGATCGTATGAATGAGATCGTAGACGATATGACTAATTACTATAAGGATATTGTAAATATTACAGAAAGCTATGATGCTGTGGAAGCAATTAATGTGGATATTGGAGAATCTTTGTCGGGAGACGTAATTAACTAAAAGGAATATTGGGTTAAAAAGTAATATTAAGGGGTAAATGATGGACGGCACTGGTATAGAACTATATGTACATCTTGAGAAGCTGGAGGACGAAGTAGAACAATTTAATAACGTCAGTAAAAACTTTGGGGATTACATAGATATGTATAAAAGGCAGATGGATGTTATACGATACAGCAAAATGGCAGATGGGTTATATGACATGCCGGCACTTATAAGAACTTATGATGAGTTTGTGGAAGAAGCTGATCGGTTGAACAAGTTTTCAAAAGCTTTGCAAGATATATACAAAGAGTATAAGATGTGTAATGATACATATACTCAGATGGGTATAGATCTTGGAAATCAATATGCAATTACCCCGTGGACAAAGACAAATGAAGGAAAGATAGTCATTGGAACGAGCATAATAGTGGGATTGCTGGTGATTGCTATTGTAGCACCAGAGGTTACTGCTGCAGCGATGTCTACTGGCGCAATGACAAGTACAACAGCAGCAACTATGATAGAGACAGTAACGGCAGACATGGCGTGGGGTTCTCTAACAACATCTATGATGAATGCAGAGTATTCATGTTATATGGCATGCAAAAATGGAGAAAATCCTGCGGATGCCTTTGCTGATGCATATATGTGGGGTGCTTTGGAAGGTGGAGCCACTGGATTACTGGAAGGTTTTGGGGAGACGTTGGCTATAGTGAAAAGTGCAAAGACGATGACTAATACTGCAGCTTTTTTACAGCAATATAAAATAACCGGTTATGTAAATGGCGTTAACTTCGCAGTAATGGCGGGGAATTCGGCTTTGTCGACATCCATATATTGCGCCCAAGAGAAATCACATTGTAGAAACGTTTCGTTGGAGGATGCCGCAATTCAATATAAAGAGAATTTTACATATAATTTAGCGATAGATACTGCTGTTGGAATTGGCGAGAAATTTGTTGACGTAAAAAGAACAAAAAGTATAGAAAAAAATAAGGCAATGGAAGGAGAAAAGCGCAAGGTTGGAAAGCTTTCGACAAAAGAGAAAACTGTCCGGAAAATTACAAGTAAAAATGAAGGTTACAGTCAAAATCAGGCTTTTTTAAATGGAGAAAAATCAACGCGTAATGCTCAAGGAAGTATAAGTCCGACATTGTATAAGGATGGAAGTTGTATTGATGTCAGAAGTTATAATATTCAAAATGAAAGTGGAAGGGCAATGCTTATCAAAGATGTCACGACAAGAAGCCAGAAAATGAAAGCAAATTTGCCCACAGGAACAAAGCAGACAATAGTTATTGATGCAAGAGGACGGAGTATATTAAATAGAGATTTAAAAGATCTATACATGAAAGCAAAGTGTGCATTAGATAGCGATGTTGAAATTAAATTTATTAGGTAAGAAATGATTAGAGAAGATACAAATAAAAATATTATTGAAAGATTTCCAAGCATGGAGAGTGATCTCAAATTGCATGCGATTCCCCAACTTAATAAAAATAAAGAAGATATATGGACAGCTATAAAAATATTAGCATTTTATGCGGTTTTGGGCGTGTATGCGTATTATAAATATATGGAGATGACAGGTGAACCGCATACAAGCCCTTCCGTTACAAGATATACGCTTATGCTTCTGGGGGCTGTACCAGTAGGAATAGTGATTGCTCTTGTGGCCTTATATGATAGTATTCGTGATTATTTACGAAATAGACCCTCAAGAAAGAAAATAAAAAAAATAAGAGAGAACTATTTGGAGGATGTTAGCAAGCAGATAATTTCTTACAGAGAAGCCGCTTTAGAATGGATGAACAAACGGTTTGTGCCGGCAGAGAATCTGATAAGAAGAATTATGAGGGGAGAGAAAAAGATTCGTAATCAGGGAGATGTAATGCTTACATATAGACTAGGAACAGGTGATCTGGATATATCAGAGCATATCATACTTCCCAATATGGTAAATACACCACAGAATATTAAATTAAAGAGAACCTATAAAAAACTCAAAGAGGAATACGGAATAATACATGAAATCCCTAAAGCGATAAGTCTGGACGAGGTGGGATTACTTGGCGTAGTAGGACACGGTGACAAGAGGAAGGCATACGATATAGTTAGGGCATTGTCTACGCAGATTTTGGTAAGTGAAGTGCCAGAGGATCTTAAGGTTGCATTTGTGTATGATAGTGTTCATAGTAAGGGGTGGAATAAATATGAGTCGTTTACGAGAACTCAGATGGAGACGGGCATTAGTCTTGTAGCAGGCACTCCTGAAAAAAGAGGAAAAGTATTAGACATGCTGGCACAGGCAATCGAGGAAAGAAAGGCTTTGAATGGAGTCGGCGTAGAAAATATGAAACCGCGGTACATAGTGTTTGTAGATGATATGGCTTTATTGGAAAATCATAGAATTGTGGAAGCACTGCGTGATGATCTGTGTGTCTGTGCATTTACATTTATTTTGGTGGAGGATTGTATAGAGAAGCTTCCGGGGAATGTTGAATATGCACTTGTTGATTCATCGGAATTTTCAGGAGTCTATTCTATGTCAGATGGTTCATGTATGCCGGTGGTATTTGATAAATTATCAGAGCAAAAATTTGATAAATATATAAAGTACATGAAGAGTGAAAATAAAAACGTTGCGGGGAGGTGATTTGTGTTGGAAAAAATAACAGATTATGAGTATGCTCAAATAGAATCCGCTATAAATGGTATATTGGGAATCCGAAATAATATAAGTCAATATATTCTAGATAGTTTATTTCAATCGGCAGAAAGCTTTAACAAGAATTGGAAGGGCGAAGCGGAGACCTTATTCGTAGGTAAACTTGAGCTGCTATACAATGCAATTAGTGACACAAATACCGCAGCATATAATATGGCAATGAGTATGAGTGAGCAGGCATCCGAAATTTATAAAAAACAAAATTAGAAATAATTTAACGGAAAAGGGAGAGTTAATGCAATGGCAGATACAAAGAAATATGGCTGGAATGTACAGATAGATGGTGTTCAATATCTGGTGGAGTACATGAAAGGAAGTATATTTATTAATGGTGGGGAGGCTTTCAAGCTCAGATCACTGGAGAGAACAGGCACCTTAAGAAAAGATAAACAGTTGAGCTATACAGTCCCGTTAGCAGGAAAAGAACTGAATCTGGTTATAAGCGCAGTGAGTGGTATCAGTCTCATTATGGATGGAATGGATCTGGGAACATATCCAGATGGTGCAGGAGCTAATCAAAAAGCTCCTGCCTGGATAGTAGTATTTTATGTATTATATTTTATAGAATATTGGGGAATAATGGGTGGTGCCATAGGAGGCTTGCTGCTCGGAACTGCGGCAGTCGTGACGTTTATGGTTGCTAAAAGTGAGAAGCTTTCTACGGGCGTAAAGTTGGTAATATGCATAGCATTGTACGTTGTTGCTACTGCGTTGGAGCTGGTTATAAGATCTGCATTAGCAGGGGTGTCTGGCCGGTACAGATAAAATAAAGCCACATACCATATGAAAAATCTAAAAGATATTTCATGCGGCATGTGGCCTTGTTCTTTATCTTGTATAACTAACTAGTAAATTAGGAAATAGTTCCGTTAGCTGAACATGATATAGTAACTGATTTATTTACTGTCTGAAGCAGTACGCCCTTTGAGGAATACTTTTTTCCAACTGCAGTTGCTGTGGCTTTGTTGCCGGATCTCGTGCAACTGGACACAGACACCTTCCAAGATGAACTATTAGAAGTCACTGCAGCTTTAGCGGATGTGCATTTGCTAGAAGAACCTGTATAACTGAATGTTGCTGCAATCTGAAGACTCCAGAGAGTTTTTCCATTAGAATCGTTGCATAATACGGTTTTTACAGCACTTTTTGTTTTTGTGGCTCTACTCATGGATGGTTGAGTAGGAATTTCTTCGATAATTTCTACGAATGTAAGAGAATCATCACTTGTATCTTCTTCTGCGGCCTTAACAGTTGGAACGTTTATTGTAGACAAACAGATGAAAATCATACAACATATAGCTAATAATCTGCGTAATTTTTTATTCATATTTATTCCTCCATATCTGTATTATTGTTATTATCATTATTCTGAGTTTCCGAGCTATTATTTAATGGTGCGTCTTCAGCAGAATCTATCCATGATTTATCAGATAAATCATTTGGCACTACACCCTCTTGAAGGATAATAGTAGTTGATGCAATATCAGTACGTCTGGATATCTGCCATTCCTTATACAACATAACTGATATACATATTGCAAAACCCAGTATAACAGAAAGCGCGGTAATGAAAATATATTTTCCATATTTCTTTCCGTTCATGTTGTGGTATATAGTATCTGTGCCTAAATATTCAATATATGTATTGGCACAATCCTTGGGACTTCCAAACTTTTCAGACAGATGTGATACTGTGATCAACTCGCCTTCAAAACTTACTGCGTAATCATACATAGAACTACGCAGCATCTTTAAATATCTCTTTTCCCCCTTTCTGTATATTGGAAACTCTTTTTTAATAGCTTTAATATACTTATCTACAGTTTTTTCGTTTTTTTCATATGCTGAGTTGGTGTCCACTTTCATTCTCCTTTTAATACAATTTCAATATGAACTAATATTATTTTATATTAAAATATCAGAAAATCAATAATGCTTTTGACATTAATAAACAAATTTTGTCAAAATGTGGCTGTTAGTTACAAAAATATAAACAAATAAATTTAGAAAAACAAAACCATTGTTGACAAAACAATTTAAAAGATGTAATACTAAAAATGCAAAATAATTGAATGGAGAAAGATTATGTCGGATAAGATAAATGTCGATACAAGGAAGCTGCACACAGATCTTGTGATTATACAGGACTGTCTGGATCAAAGCACAATTGACAGACGAAACATCCAGAATGATTATCAAGATCTTATTAAAGAATGGAAAGGCCCTGCAGCAGACTCATTTAATACAAAATTTGAGAACAGCGATAGTAAAGTAAAATCCATGTATGAGGATCTTCAAAAGAAAGTGGACTCATTGCTTGATGTATGCAATACGTTTGAGACTTGTGAAAAAAATGTAATTGCTCTGATTGGCTAGGGTGCTTAATAACGGAGGGAAAGTATGTATGTTGAGACGGTGAAAGTACCGATAAATAAACTTGAAACATTTCATGATACCTTGATCAATGGGGCAACAGATCTGGGAAATCAGTATGATACGATCATATCAACCTGTGGCAAGATACAGGAATATTGGGAGAGTGAAGGCTGGGCAGATATTTATTCTGATCTTGTATCGAAGATGGATACTATGCAGGCATTTATGGAGGATATGTATTCGTATGGTGATACATTGGGTGAAGTTATAGGAAACTACATCACTGCTGAAGTTGTGAATGGGGATATGACCTCATCGTTACCAGATAACATAATTCGCTGAAGGGATGTAAGCACATGGAAAAAAAGATTAGTGATTTGGACTATTCAGAAATAGCAGCGGCTATAAATGGCTACTTGAATTCAGAAGCAAGTATAAAGCAGTATGTTTTATCTGATTTGGGAAGTGAAGTCGAGACTATAAGAAAAAACTGGAAAGGGGATGCAAGTGACAAATATATTGGAAAACTCGAAAGTGTATACAATGACATATCCAATACATGTACAGCACTTGAAAATTTAGGCGTGGGTATGAGCCGGGAGGCTTCAAATATATACCAAAATCAATAATAGAAGGAAGGATCAAGTATGGGAGCATTTTCAGTAACATCGTCAGAGATGACGAAAAGAACAACAGAGCTTCGCTCGAAAAATCAGTCTCTTAAGAAGCAGATATCAAAGCTCAGAGACAGTAAGGAGGCTCTGAACAGTACATGGGATGGTAGCGCGAAAAAAGCTTTCAGCTCTGCAGTTGAGAGTGATGTTTCACAGATGACAAATTTTAGTAATCTGATAGAACAGTATTGTTCAGCGCTGGACAATATAATAGCTAATTATGAAACTACAGAAGCCACAAATGCAAATACAGTGGCTCAGAGAAAGTATTAAAGGGAGGAAAATACAGATATGTCAGATATGAATTTGAAAGTCACCCCGGCGGAATTGGAGGCTAAGGCTGCTGATTTTAAATCAGTTATGACTCAGACGAAATCGTTGACAGATGATATGATGAATGATGTCACTGGACTTTCATCATCATGGACAGGAGATGCGTCTGCATCGTATATAAACAAATTTAGAAAACTGCAGACGGATATGGATACCATGGGTCGAATGATTAATGAACATGTAAATAATCTTACAGAACTTGCTAAAGAATATACGACAACAGAGAAAAAGAATGCAGCGGCAACGGAATCGCTTGCAGCAAATATTATTTCGTAGGAAAGAAGTGCCATCTCTGATAGCCATCAGAGATGGCATTTTGAGATTGAGGAGGTTATTATGATTGAATTTAAGAAATATCTGCCGATCGGTTCGGTTGTGTTATTAAAGAACGCAAATAAAAGGTTGATGATATATGGAAGATTGCAGAAGGCAGAGGATTCAGATAGCGTAAGGGATTATATAGGATGCCTGTATCCAGAGGGAAATATATCTACAAAACAGACATATATGTTTGACCATGACCAGATAGAACGGGTATATTTTGTTGGATTTCAGGACCCGGAAGAGTTTGAATTTGTTGACAAATACTTGAATGAGGGAAATAATGGAAAATAGAGGAGTTCTTTTGTATGTAGACCTTGGCAGGCTTGAAGATGAACCATACAGGCTGTCGAAGATATATGATACACTTGGACAGTATATTGATGATATTAGACGTCAGAGAGACATAATATACATAAGCAAGATGGCGGAATCCCTGGATATATCATCCCTGGACAGATATCGTGCTCAACTGGTAGACGA